>JAZDFZ010000090.1:0-99896 GCA_043807425.1 Actinomycetota bacterium | reverse complement strand
TGAAGGGACCAGGTCGATCCTCCGAAGAAGAAGATGCTGTCGAACCCAGCCGCCCAGATATGTTGGGAATCCAGGGCGGTAATCGAGTAGACCTGGCTGGGGGTGCTCAGACTCTCCTGAATGGCCCATATGGAACCGTTGAAGAATAGAATATCGCTCTGCGCCGCCGCCCACACATGCGAGTTGTCGAGTGCCGAGATCCCCATCACTACTTTGCTCGAGCCCGTGTCCTGAGTCGTCCAAATCGAACCATCGTAGAATCGCATCGTGCCGTTCTCCCGGCCCGCCCAGACGTGATTGGAGTCAATCCCACCGATAGAGCGCAGGTTCCCCGGATGGTCAGATTCATGACTCCACGCACTACCGTCGAAGTGATAACTCTTGTACGATCCCACCGCCCATGCGTTGTCCGGGGCACTTGCCCACACACCCTGAAACATATCGCTTGTACCGGTGGGCTGCGTGGTCCATTGAGACCCGTTATAGAATATGATCTTGCCGCTCGCCCCCACGGCCCAGACGTGTGAGGCGTCGAGCGCAAACACGTCCATCAAGCGATTGGTGACGTTGCTGTTCTGGGAGGTCCATGTTGAACCATTAAAGAACAAGACCTTCCCGGATTCCCCGACCGTCCAGACGTGACTCGCATCCAGGGCATAGGTCGAGAAAGGAAACATGGACGTGGGAAGATCGACTTCGGTCCAGGCGAAAGCGCCTTCATCCGCGGCCATACACGGTTGTACCGGCACGTAGATAAACGTGAAAACCAAGAACAGAACCGCGGTGATTACGCTCCGGACCCGCATGCGCCGCCTCCCCCAGAGTACCTGTGGCCCGCGACCCAGTTGCCGACGGACATTCCCCAGCCACAGACCTGATATTATTCCCCGCGCCGGTAGATGGCAAGGAAGCCGAAAGGTCGGTCAGGCCTCATCCGGCTGACAGCCTTCGTCCCCCCCCATCGACTCCAGCACCAGCTCCACCAGGTCTATCACCGGAAGGCCCCCCGACTGGCCAAGGGCATCGGTCAGGTTCATCTCGCAGAACGGGCAGCAGGTGACCAGCGCCCCGGCGCCCGTCTCGGACGCCTCCGACTGCCTCTCGGAGGCTATCGCGACCGCCTGCTCGGTGTGGCCCGTTCGCAGGCCTCCCCCGCCGCCGCAGCAGCGAGCGTTGAGCCCGATGCGGGACATCTCGACCAGGTTGAGTCCGGGTATCGCCTCGAGCACGGCGCGCGGCGCGTCTACCACCCCTCCGTGGCGCGCAAGATGACATGGGTCGTGGTAGGTGACCGTGCGCTCCACGGGGTTCAGCTCGAGCGCTCCCTCGCCCACCAGGCCGGCCAGCACCTCCGAGATGTGAAGCACCTCGACGTCGAACGGAGCGACCTCCGGGTAGTTGTGCTTCATGATCCCGTAGCACCCGGCGCATGCCGTGATGATCCGCCGGACCCCCAGCGAGCTGAGCTTCTCGATGTTGCGCGACGCCTGGGCCTCGAACGTCTCGCGCATGCCCACCCGCATGGCGGTGCTCCCGCAGCAGATCTCCTCGCGGCCCATGATGCCGAAATCCACGCCCGCCCGGGCCAGCACCTGCGCCGTGGCAAGGGCGACCTTCTGCATGTTGGGCAGGTAGGCCGCGGTGCACCCGGGGTAGTACAGGGTGTCCGCCTTCTGCTTCGGCAGGACCTTCACCTTTCCAGGGACCTTGCGCGCCCAGCGGTCACGCTGCGCCCGCGGCTGCTGCCACGGGTTGTCGTAGTTCTCGACGCTGCGCACCAGCTCCACCTGGGCCTCCAGGGGACCCTTCCCCCGGTTGACCATGAGATCTCGGAGCAGGTTGACCAGCTCGGTCAGGCGCACTCCCATCGGGCAGCGGACCGCACAGGAGTAGCAGGCGGAGCAGTAGTAGACCACCTCGGGGCGCAGCAGCTCCTCCTCCCCGCCGATGAGGACCAGCCGCACTATCTCCCGGGGCGATAGCTCGGTGTATCGGGCGACCGGGCACGAGGCGGTGCAGGTGCCGCACTGGAGACAGGAGCGGACCTTCTCCCCCACCTCACTCCCGGCGACCAGCGAGTCGAAGAACTCGCCGGTGATCTCGGTTATCGCCTGCTTCTCCTCTGCCAATTGACTGTTCTCCTACTCCTGCTTGGGGGCGGACTTCAGTCCGCCGTCTCGTCCACGCCTTCCGGGACTGAAGTCCCGGCCCAAACTTGTGGCGCTTGGGGGCGGACTTCAGTCCGCCGCCGCCTACCGGGACTGAAGTCCCGGCCCAATCGTCAGGGGTCCCGGCCCAAGTCTCACTTCATCAGGCGTGCTCCTCGACCATCTCCTGCTTGAGGTACTCCAGGATGCGCGCCCTCAGCGCGATGAACCCCGGGTCCGTCCGGTTGCGCGGGTAGGCCAGGTCGCTGGTGAACCGCTGGACGATCCTCGCCGGGCGCCTTGACAGCCCGAGCACCTCCTGGCCCAGGAACACCGCCTCGTCCACCGAGTGGGTCACGAAAACGATGGTAACCCCTGTGCGCAGCCACAGTTCGACCAGGAACTCCTGCATCGCGTTGCGCGCCTGGGCGTCCAGTGAGGCGAACGGCTCGTCCATCAGCAGTACTTTCGGCCTGACTGCCAGGGTCCGGGCGATGGCGACCCTCTGTTTCATGCCGCCGGACAGCTCCCGGGGGTAGAGGTCCTCGTGCGCCGATAGCCCCATCGTCTCCAGCAGCTCCCGGGCGTCGGCGACGGCGTCCGCGCGCGCCTCCCCGGAGACGTCCAGGCCGAAGGTCACGTTCTTCAGCACCGTCCGCCAGGGGAACAGGGCGTACTCCTGGAACACCAGGCCGCGGTCCGGGCCGGGCCCTTTCACCGGCCTGCCCTCCAGCAGGACCTCACCGGCGGTAGCCGTCTCCAGCCCGGCGATTACCCTCAGCAGGGTGGTCTTGCCGCAGCCGGACGGGCCGACCAGGCAGGTGAAAGTCCCCGGCACTATGCTCAGGTCCAGGCCGGAAAGCACCTCCAGGACTTTGCCGGTCCTGGCCTCTTTAAAGCTTTTCGACAGCTTCGTGAGCTCCAGCAGCGGCTCCCGGCCCGCCCTCACCTCCATCTCAGCAACCTCTTTTCCACCAGCCTGATGCAGGCGTCCATGCCGAACCCCAGCAGCCCGATGACTATGATGCCCGAGGCGACCAGGTCGTAGCGCGCGTAGTCCCGCGCGGTGAGTATCATGTAGCCCAGGCCGTACCCGCTCTTCACCCCGGTCATCTCCGCGGCCACCAGGGTCATCCAGCCGATACCCATGCCGATACGGATACCGGTGATGATGGACGGGCTCGCCCCGGGCACCAGGACCCGGCCCAGTATGGTGGCCTCCGAGGCGCCCAGGGTGCGCGCCGCCTCCGGCAGGCGCGGGTCGACGGACTTCACTCCGGACACCGTGTTGAGCAGCACCGGGAAGAACACCCCCAGGAAGATGATGAACGAGGAGGAGACCAGGCCGATCCCGAACCACAGCACGGCGAACGGCAACCAGGCCAGCGGCGGCACGGGACGGACCGCCTCCACCAGCGGGTCCAGGACCGCGTCCAGGTGCTTCGACCACCCCATGAGGACCCCTACGGGGACCGCGACCAGGCAGGCGGCGGCGAACCCCGCCAGCACGCGCGCCAGGCTCGCTCCCGCGTGCCCCCAGAGGCGGTACCCGGGGGGAAGCCCCGTGTCTATCAGGTACCATATCCCCTCGACCGCCTGCCAGGGGGAAGGCGTCTTCCCCAGCAGCCCGGCGCTGGCCAGCACCTGCCAGAGCACGATAGCGGCTATTGGTGAGATCACCTTCCACTTTGTCGAGCTCACCCACACTCCCGGTTGTTCTCACTTCTGCGGCAGGTACTCGGAATCGACAAGGTCGTCCACGAAGTCACCGGTGTCGGTCATCTTAACCACTCCGGCGGTCTTCAGGAAGTCGACGTAGCGCTGTATCTCCCCGGGGTCGGGGTCGTAGTCGAACTTCACGTTCTTCATGGCGGAGGCGCAGACCTTCTTGTCCTGCCCGGTGAACATGCGCGCCATATCGGTGGCCTCGAGCTTGTTCTTGTTTATGAAATCCGTCGCCTTGACGTGGGCCGCGACCACCTTGCGGACGACCTCGGGGTTCTTCTGCAGGAACTCCGAGGCGACGATCAGCATGCAGCACGGATGGTCCGGCCATATCTGGTGCGAGGTCAGCATGATACGTGCCTTGTTGTCGTTCACCGCCATGGAGGGGTACGGCTCCCAGCACACCGCCCCGTCGATCTGCGAGGACGAGAAGGCGGCCAGGGTCTCGGGCGGCTTGAGCACGATGATGTTGACGTCGGTGTCGGAGAGCTTGGCCTTCTTCAGCGCGAGGCGCAGCAGGAAGTCCTGCACGGTCGAGAACCCCGGCACGGCTATGGTCCTCCCGCGGAACGAGGCCATGTCCTCGCCCTCCAGGCCGGCGCGGATAAGCACCGCGGAACCCTCCGTGTTGGCCTGGGCGACTATCTTCACGTCGGCCATCTTCTGGGAGGCGAAGGTCACGATGGGGGCCGTGCCCACCAGGCCCATGTCGAGCTCGCCGGCCGCGAACGCGCTCATCTCCTCGGGCCCGGCGTTGAAGGCGCCTCCCTCGCGCACGTCGAGACCTTCCTCGGTGAAGTAGCCTTTCTCGCGCGCCACGTAGTAAGCGAGCTGGTGCAGGTCGTTGCGCAGTATACCGAAGCGAACCGGCACGCTCGCCTTTTCCGGCTCCCCGCACCCGGGCATGACCACCAGGGCGACCGTCGCCAACAGGAGCACAACGAGCATGACGTGCCCTCTCAACATCCTCTTTCCGTTCATCCGTCCCCCCGTTCGCATCAATCGGGTATTACGTGTCTAGATGCCGCCTGAATTGAATGCCGCCTGGCACCAATTTATTCATGGCAGACTTGGCTGACTTGACTCGTGCCTGACCCCTATCTCAGTCATTCGAGCAAGCCCTCTATGCAGGCGAGGATCTGTCCATCGTCGTACGCCTCCATCACCACCGCGCCGCCCAGGCACGCCGCCGCGCACAGGCCGCAGCCCTTGCACAGCGCCTCGTTGACCAGGGCCACCCCGTCGGCCGTCAGCTCCACCGCCCCGTACGGGCAGCACTCCACGCATATGCCGCAACCGCGGCACAGCTCTTCCACTATCCCGCTCACGCCGGCGTCCACCTGGACCGTGCCCCTGTCGAGCAGCGCCACGGCCTCGGCCGCGGCCGCTCCCGCCTGCGCCACGGTGTCGGGTATGTCCTTGGGCCCCTGGCAGCAGCCGGCGAGGAAGATGCCGTCACTGTGCGACTCCGCGGGCCTGAGCTTGGGATGCGCCTCGGCGAAGAATCCGTCTGGGCTGAGCGCTATGCCCAGCTTCCGGGCGAGGTCCGCGCTCCCGGACGCGGGTATGAGCCCCGTGGCCAGGACGACCATGTCCACGGGCAGCTCCACGGACCGGCCGAGTAACGTGTCCTCCGCGAACACCTTGAGCGAGCCACCCAGGCGCGCCACGTCAGCCGCCTTGCCCCTGATGAAGAAGACGCCCTCGTCGCGCACCCGCCTGAAGAACTCCTGGTAGCCTTTTCCGAACGCGGTGATGTCTATGTAGAACTCGTAGACCTTCGCCCCGGTCTTCTCGCGGGCCAGGTGCGCCTGCTTCATGGAGTACATGCAACAGACCCTCGAGCAGTACTCGTTGGCGTTCTCGTCCCGGGAACCCACGCAGTGCAGGAAGGCGATCGTCGACGGCTCGGTGCCGTCGGGCAGCAGGAGCCTTCCCCCGGTGGGGCCGGACGCCGAGAGCATCCGCTCGAACTGCAGGGCGTCCAGAACCTCGGGATAGCGGCCGTAGCCGAACTGGGGCATCCCCGCGGCCCCGAACACGTCGAAGCCCGTCGCGACCACCACGGCGCCGATTTCCAGCTCGCGTACCTCGTCCGGCATATCGAGATCGATGGCCCCCGGCCCGCACGCCTCCAGGCAGGGCGACTTGCACTTGCCCTTCGTCACGTACAGGCAGGTCTCCGGATCGACCACTGCGGCGAGCGGGACAGCCTGGGGGAACGGCATGTAGATGGCGCCACGCCGCGAGAGCCCGGCGTCGAACTCGTCGGGCACGCGTCCCTTCAGCACGCAGGCCTCGACGCAGTCTCCGCAGCCCGTGCACCTGTCGACATCCACCCTTCGCGAACGTGTCCGCACCCGCGCGGTGAAGTTGCCATTGAAGCCGGAAAGCTCCTCCAGCTCCGTGCAGGTGAGAAGCTCGATGTTCGGAGAGCGGGCGACGTCCACCATCTTCGGTGTGAGGATGCAGGCGGAGCAGTCGAGCGTGGGGAAGGTCTTGTCGAGCTGCGCCATGCGGCCGCCGATGCTCGGCCCGCGCTCCACGAGGTAGACCTTCTTACCCGAGGCCGCTATCGAGAGGGCCGCATGGATACCGGCGATCCCAGCCCCGAGCACGAGCACCGCCCGGGTCACCGGGAACGACCTTGCCGAAAGCTCCCTGTGGAGCCTTACCTTGCGAACAGCCGCTCTCAGGAGGGAGAGCGCCTTTTCGGTGGCGCTTCCGGTTTCGGCGTGCACCCAGGAGCACTGCTCCCTTATGTTGCAGACCTCCAGCAGGTAAGGATTGAGGCCGGCCTCGGCCAGGCAGGCCCTGAAGGTGGGTTCGTGCATCCGGGGAGAGCAGGCCGCGACCACCACCCGGTCCAGACCCAGCTCTTCGATGTCGCTCTTGATGAGCCCCTGCCCGGGGTCGGAACACATGTAGCGGTACTCCCGGGCCACCGCCACGCCCGGCCACGTCGCCGACTCCCGCGCCAGAGCGGCGCAGTCGACCACCCCGGCTATGTTGGTACCGCAGTCACAGATGTATACGCCTATCCCGCCGGCCATAAAGCCCTTCTCCCGATTCGTCGATCAGTCGTGGTTCCCCCTCGCCTCAAGGCGTAGCCTGAAGTACAGCGAAAGGAAACTTGCGGTGAGCTCCTTGAGCCTGGTCAGCAGCGATTGCGCTTCTGGTTGCGAGTCGATATCAGACTCTATCGTTATTTTAAGCGACCTTGCAAGCCGCGTCACCTCAGCATACCCGGCGGCCAGCGGCTCGAGGTCCGCGGGGTCCAGGTACAGCGCCCTCGCGTAGAGATAAGGCAGCCTGCGCCACGCGTAATCCAGGAAGGTACGGATCTTCTCGGGCTCCCACACCTTCACCCCTATCCGCCAGGTGACCGGCATCTTCTCCAGCCCGAAACCCACTATTCGCGCGTTGGAGACCTGGCGCCTGATCTCGGCCAGGAGGGTCTCGACCTGCGCCGTGGATGCCGTGGGGTTCGGGCCATGGGGAGGGGTCGTCGACGGCGCGCGCCCTGACGGCGCCCCCGTATCTGCCGGGGCCTCCTTGAGGTGCCGCAGCAACAGCTCCGCGAGCAGCGTGTTGGCCCCGACGAAGAGCGGGTGCTCCAGGTGCGGTCCCGAGGCCACCGCGGTCCCCCCGCCGAGCGATGCGCGCACGACGGCCCGCCTGCCCTCCAGCAACCTTTCCGCCTCGTCACGGGGCCAGAGGAAGGCGGCGCGGTCTGACACCCCCGTGAAATCGGCCACCGAGCTCATCGAGGCGATCACCGGGCCCCCGAACAGCGGGGCCGCGATCTCCCCGCCCTCGAAGCATTCGAACCCTGGACCCCCGGTGCCGGGGCCGAGCACCACCTCTCCGTAGACCGGGTGGAAGACCCAGTCCGGGCCGTACGGCGCCAGGTACTTGTGCTCGAGGCACCGGGGCTCCGGCGGCGAACCCATGACGTTGACCATCTCCCCGTCCACAAGGGCAAAGGGAGTGAAAGGCGGGCGGTCGACCCCCCGGAGCACCAGGTAGCCTCCGGCGCAGGAGCCGTGGTAGAAGCCCCCTGACCGAACGAACCCCTCCAGGGCCCCGGCACCACCCGGTCCCATCCCCTCAGCCATGGCGTAGGTGTCGCCGCCGCCGACCATCAGGACGCCGAACCTCGAGAGCCCCTCCGGCGTCACCTCTTCCTCGGCCACAAAGGTGACGTCGTAGAGGCCGAGACGCTCCAGCAGGTCGGCGAACCACATCCAGGAATGAGATGCTCCCGCGCCCACGTATACGGCAACCGAGGGGTAGGCGTCACCGGCGGCCTCTAACGCCCTCCGGTATCGCAGGTACGCCGGGTCGGCCGCGGCGCGGCCAAGCCTTCCTCCGCCCCTCAGGGGAGCATCCCCGCTATCTTGCCGGCGTCGAGTTCCACGCCCGAGGCGGGGCCGCACAGTCCCAGTAACGCTCCCCAGTCCAGCTCCGAGGTCAGCAGGTACGTCGGACATATGCCGAGAAGGTACCCGAGGCGGTGGGCCTCCATCCACTCGTCGGGGCTCCCCAGCGGGGGGACCCAGGGCCCGAAGAGCCCCGAGCCGACTCGGTCGGAGGACGGCCAGCCGGCGGCGGCCGAGCCCGTCAGGGCGCTCACCGCCGCCGCCGCCCCGGCGGGGTCCTTCAAGGGTTTCTCCGCGAGCTCGCGCGCGCCCCGCATCTGGTCGATCCCGGCCCGCGCCATCGCCTCCATGGCACGGCACGCCGGCTCCGCATCCCATCCGCCTCCCATGAGCCACAGGGCCGCGGCGGCGGACGTCACCATGACACCGGGCTCGTCCACGCCGTCGGGTGCGAGCACCGAGGCCGGCTCGTTGTACTTCACGAAGGTGTTGCACGCCGCGGGGCAGGCGAAGCACGACCGGTAGCGGTGCACCATCGGCTTGAGCCAGCCGTCCACGTCCCCCGCGCCCAGCCCCTTGCTGAGTCGTCCGAACCCCAGCTCGGCCGGAGCCCCGGCCAGCAGCTCCATCGTCGCCTCGTAGTAAGCCTCAGGGTCCTCGGGGTCGAGCATGCCCAGCCCCCGCAGCGCCACCGCCTTCAGCTTCCTGGCGCCCATCACCGCCCCCAGGCCGGCGGTATCGCCCGAGCCCCAGTAGTCGATGCTGAACGACGCCAGCCTGGATCCCTCCTCGCAGGCGGGGCCGGCGGATATCACCTGGATCAGGCCCTCCCCCATCTCCTGCCGGATGGCATCTGTCGTCTCCCAGCTGTCGTTGCCCCACAGCGAGGACGCGTCCTGGATGTCCGCCACCCCGTCGTGCAGCCAGAGGTAGACGGGTTTGTCCGAGGTCCCCCTGATGACGATCATGGCGAAGCCCGACAGCTTGACCTCCGCCCCGGCGTAGAGGCCCAGCGGCGAGACCGCGACCTGGCCGCTCAGCGGGCTCTTACCCACCACGAAGCCCAGGCACGAGGCCGGGGCCGTGGTGCCGGTCAGGAGCCCGGAGCCTATCACCAGCGGGTCGGCGTCGCCGTACTTCTCGTAGAGGCCGATGCCGGCGGCGAGACCGGGGCCGAATACGCCGACCTCGTCGAAGCTGAACTGCTCCGTGGTCCCGGTGTCGAGGTTGACCAGCAGGGTATCACCGTAGTACATGGCCTACCTCCTATTCCACGTACAGGGCGTCGTGGGGGCAGATGGCGACGCACTGCGGGTCCTTGCCGACGCTCTCGCACATGTCGCAGGCTTCCCTTATCAGTATTGGCTTGGCCGAGGCGCCACCGCCTCCGTCGCTCTTCTGAAGCTCACCCAGCTTGACCGCCTCGGCGCCCTCCGGCCTGCCCAGGAAGAGGTCCTCCTCGGTCTTTACTATGATGCCCAGGTAGTCCTTCTTCTCATCGGCCCGGTACTGCATGATAGACGCCGAGATCAGCGAGAACGCCTCGTCCCAGTGGAACCCGCATGCGAGCTCGCACAGCGCGCAGCCGGTGCAGTCCATCGGCTTGACCTTTACCCTCAAAGTCGACCTCCTCTAGATCGTGTAGCCCCCATCCACGGTGAACAGCTGGCCCGTTATGTAATCCCCGCTCTCGCACAGGAAGGCCACCAGCTCGGCCACGTCCAGGGCCGTCCCGTAGCGCCGCATGGGGATCGTCTTGAGTATCTTCGCCCGGGTCTCATCGCCCGTGTCGTCCGCCATGTCGGTGTCGATGAAGCCCGGCACCACCGCGTTGACTGTGACGCCGCAGCGGGCGAGTTCCCTCGCCAGCGACTTGGTGAAGCCGAACAGCCCGGCCTTGGTGGCCGCGTACATCGTGTCGCCCGGGTAACCGGTGACGCCAATCACCGAGGAGACATTGACCACCCGCCCCCAGCCGGCCTCCTTCATTATCGGCAGCGCGGGGGCGGTCACGTAGAAGGCGCTCTTGAGGTTGGTGGCCAGCAGCGCCTCGAGACGTTCCGGCTCCACGTCCTCGAGCCGCGAGCCCTCCCAGACGCCCGCGTTGTTGATCACGATGTCGAGGCGCCCGAGAGATTCCACCGTCTGGCCCACCAGCTCCGCCGCCTCATCGGAGTCCCCCACGTCGGCCTGGATGGCCAGCGCCGTGCCGCCCATCTCCTCGATCTCGGTCTGGAGCGATACGGCGAGGTCCTTGCGCGAGCGGTAGTTTACCGCCACGCGAGCTCCCCTGCTGGCAAGCTCGTAGGCTATAGCCCGGCCTATGCCGCGCGATGAGCCGGTGACGAGGGCTACCTTGTCGCTAAGTAACTGCATGTTCTTCTCCCGATAGGTCAGTGTAGCAAAAGTGCCTGACCCTTTTGCTACACTTCAGACCCCGTTTGGTCAACCCGAGTCTACCAGGACGCTCGACTCTTTGAAGGTTCCCCAGCGGTCGCGGTACACGTCCCAGACCTCCTCCAGGGTCGCGTAGGCCTCGACCGCATCCATGGTCGGCTCGAACAGGTTCTCGTCCCTCTCCGCCGCCTCCCGGAGGCGGTCGAGGGCCTGACGCATCTTCTTGTCGTCCCGCCTCTCTTTCAGGCGGGCGATTCGCTCCTTCTGCGCGTCCTCCATCTCCTGGCTTATCTTGAGGATGTCGATGCAGGGCTCGGTCTCCTCCACGTACCTGTTGACCCCGACGATGACCTGCCGGCCGCTCTCGACCTCTTTCTGGTAGCGCCACGCCGCGCGCGCCACCTCCCGCTGTATGAAACCGTTCTCCACCGCCTCCAGCATGCCGCCCATCTCGTCCACCTTGCGGATGTACTCGACGGCCTCCTCCTCCATGTCGTTGGTGAGCTTCTCCACGAAGAAGGAGCCGGCCATGGGGTCGACCGTGTTGGCCACCCCGCTCTCCTCGGCTATTATCTGCTGGGTTCGGACGGCTATCTTGAGCGACTCCTCGGTGGGCAGCGCCAGCGCCTCGTCGAAGGCGTCGGTGTGCAGGCTCTGCGTGCCTCCAAGGACGGCGGCGAGAGCCTGTATGGTCGCCCTCACGATGTTGTTCAGCGGCTGCTGGGCGGTCAGCGAGCATCCGGCCGTCTGGGTGTGGAACCGGACCATCATCGAGCGCGGATCCTTAGCCCCGAACCGCTCCTTCATGATCCGCGCCCACAGGCGCCGCCCGGCACGGTACTTGGCTATCTCCTCGAAGAAGTCGTTATGGGCGTTCCACATGAAAGACAGCCTGGGCCCGAACTCGTCTATGTCCAGCCCGCGCTCCAGGAACGAGCGCACGAAGTCCAGCCCCTCGCAGATGGTGAACGCCAGCTCCTGGGCCGCCGTGCAGCCCTTCTCCCTGATCTGGTATCCGACGATGCTGAGCGGGTACCAGCGCGGAGTGTTCCTGGTGCAGAACTCTACGACGTCCGTGCAGAGCTTCAGCTCGGCCTTGCGCGGGATCACCCGCACGTTGGCGGCCACGTCGCGGCAGAAGGTGTCGTTCTGGAAGGTGCCCTGGAGCTTCTTCCAGTCGGCGCCCTGCCTCCGGGCCAGGGCAAAGTACATGGAAGGTATCGGAGGGTGCGCGATGACCAGCGAGGTGCTCACCCGGTCCAGGGGGATGCCGGCGAAGAGGCGCTCCATGTCCTCCAGCGAGTCACATGGCACACCGTCACGGCCCACTTCCCCGTGGCAGAGCGGGTGGTCGGAGTTCAGGCCGTGGATGGTGGGCATGTCGTAGGCGACGTTGAGGCCCGGCGCCCCCTTCTCGATGAGGTACTTGAGCCGCTTGTTGGACTCGTCGGGGTCGCCGAACCCCATGAACTGCCGGATGGTCCACAGCCGGCCCCGGTACATGGTGGAGTGCACGCCCCTGGTGAACGGGTACTCGCCCGGGAACCCGAGGTCGCTCTCGTAGTCGAAGCCCTGCAGGTCCCATGGCCCGTAGAGCCCGTCGATGGGGCGTCCCGAGACGGTCTCGAAGGACTCCTTGCGCTCGGGCCTGGCCTCGAGCGCCGGCGCGAGCGTCTCCCGCTCCCAGCGCTCCTTATGCTTCTTCAGCCGGTCGTGCTCGCTGCTGGCCAAATCAACCCCCTCACCCCGACCCTCTCCCCCCGGGGGAGAGGAGAACATAGACGGTCACCCCCGCCCCGACCCTCCCCCCTCAAGGGGGAGGGAGGAATTACTTGCCCTTGAACTCCGGCTTGCGGTTTTCCAGGAACGAGCGCACGCCTTCCTGCACGTCCTCGGTCCCGAAGGTGATCGCGCACGCCGCCGCCTCGAGGGCGCTCCCCAGTGGGATAGAAGCCTCCGCGGCGACGTTCACCATCTCCTTGGCGTACGCCATGGCGATCGGCGCCTTCGCCGCCAGGCGCTCCGCGAGGTCCATCGCCTCGTCCATCAGCGATTCGACGGGCACCACCCGGGTGACCAGCCCCATCATCAGAGCCTCGCTCGCCTCGACTATCCTGCCGGTCAGGACTATGTCCTTGGCCCGCCCCAGGCCGACAACCTTGGTGAGCCTCTGGGTGCCCGCCCAACCCGGAATGACCCCGTAGTTGATCTCGAGCTGCCCGAACTTCGCCTTCTCGTTGGCGATGCGTATGTCACAAGCGAGCGCGATCTCGCACCCCCCACCGAACGCGTACCCGTTCACCGCGGCTACCACTGGCTTCTCCATCTCCTCCATGTCCCTGAGCACCCGCTGCCCGATCTGCAGCCCGAACTTCGCCGTCACCGGGTCGAGCGTGGTGAACTGGGTGATGTCCGCCCCGCCGACGAACGACTTCCCCGTGCCGGTGAGGATTATCGCACCCACCTCCGGGTCGATCCTCAGCTCGCCGAGCAGTCCTCCCAGCTCGACCATGTCATCGTGGAATATCAGGTTGAGCGGCGGCTTCTCCATCCTGAGCACCGCCACCCGCCCGGTCCTCTCCAGGTTCCAGACTCCCATGAGTGCCTCCTTCAGCGACCCGGGTCGGCCGGGGAAAGTCCCTTTACAGCCCGGCCGGGTCGGCGGTCATGCCCAGCCTGCCCGGGTTCATGATGTTGTGCGGGTCCAGCTCGCGCTTGATCCCCTTCAACAGCTCGTAGTACGTCCCCAGCATCGGGGTCTGCACCCAGCCGAATCCCGACTGCTCCCCTCCGTAGGGCCTGTCAAACTGGCCTCCGGCCTCGCATATGTACGGGATGGCGTCGCGCGCCATCGCGATGCCCCGCTTTATCCCCTCCGGCTCCCCCTGGTTGGGGTAGGCGTCCATCTCCAGCATCCCGCTGCGGCCGAACTCCAGGGGCTGCAGGTAGAAGGTGGTCTCCTCCGCGGGGAACGGGCGGTCGGACCTCGCAGCATCGGTATCGGCGAAGTTCTTGCGGGCGAGCTTCATGAAGTGCCGGGCGAAGTCCGGGACCTGGTCCATCGCAACGTTGAACCAGAACAGCTCGAAGCATCCGGTGAGCCTCTCCACCCGCGGTGTCAGCTGAATTATCTTGAACACCCTCTCCCACGGGATCAGCTCCTTGAAGAGCTCCAGCATACCCTCGGGCGCCAGCTCGGTCCCGGTGCGCTCGAGGACGGCGTCAAGTTGCTCGCGCCGTATTTCTTTCTCCTCGTCGCTCTCACCGCCGTAGTAGACGAGCGCGTTCTGCCTCGGGAGCTGGCCCCTTATCACCTCGCTTCCATCCATGTTGGGTGCGAGGCCCATGGCCATGTAACCGTCCTGGAACAGGATGGTCTCCAGGCTGCAGTCCTCACGCGCCACCTGGCGCAGGAACTCGGCCACGCCTTCCAGGTCATCCTCCTCGAACTGGGCGGCCAGCAGATCTTCGCACGGCATCAGGGGGTAGAGCTGCGCCACCATCTCAGTGCAGATGCCGTAGACGCCCATGGAGGCCTGGAAGATGCCCGATACGTCCGGACCCGGTCCCTCAACGCAGATGCTGCCGTAGCGGTCGTCGAAGAGACACCCGGTCCGGATGATCTGGCCGTCCGGCAGCACGATGACCGTGCCCAGGATGGAGTCAGTCCCCACCCCGTACTTGTTGCTGACCTGGAAGACTCCCTTGTCCAGGTAGTTGGCGAGCATCGAGACCGACGCCGGCGCGGATGGCACCGCGTTTCGCAGGCCCACCTTCTCCGCCTCGACGTAGACCTTGCCGAAGGTCACGCCGGGCTGGATTCGCACCGACATGTTCTCTTCGTCGAGCTCCAGTATTCGGTCCATGCGCCGCATGTCGCAGGTGATCCCTCCGCGCTGCGGGATGCAGCCCCGCCGGTGTTGGCGCCAGTGGACCAGGGGACCACGGCCACCCCGTGCTTGTGGGCGAGCTTCAGTATCCTGGCGACCTGCTCGGTGCTCTCGGGAAGGACCACTATGTTCGGGTTGTGGGCGGTCTCGAGGCTCTGGTCGCGCGAGTAGCCGATGAGCACCACGGGATCGTCCGTGACCCACTCCTCACCGACTATGGCCGCGAGCTCGCCCTTGAGCTCGGCGAAGAGCTCTTTGCGCGTAAGGTCTACTTCCTTTATCGCCATTTTGACCCCTTTCACGATCCGGGACTGAAGTCCCGGCCCAATCATCAGGCTGTTCTTCCGGGACTGAAGTCCCGGCCCAAGCCTTAACCTATCGATTGCCGGACGAGCTCGAGGATGTCTATGACACCCACCTTCTGTCTCTTGACCTCGCCCAGGTTCTGCTCGCAGAACGGGCAGGCGGTCACCAGCGCGGTCGCGCCGGTGCTTGCCGCCTCGCGCATCCTCTCTGAGGCGACCCAGCGTGCGAACTCGGGGAAGGCGGTGCGCACTCCGGCCCCGGCACCGCAACAGAACGCGTTCGCGCGGTTCCGCGGCATCTCCACCAGCTCGATGCCGGGTATGGCCTCCAGGATCCTCCTCGGGGCGTCGTACACTCCGGTGTATCGCCCGAGGTGACACGGATCGTGGTATGTGACCTTCATCTTCACGGGCTTCTTGAGCTTCAGCTTCCCACACTCGATGAGGTCGTCCACCATCTCCAGCACGTGCATGACCTCAGGCTCGAACCCGCCCATCTCCGGGTACTCCTCCCGCAGAACCGAGTTGCACCCCGAGCAGGCGGTCACCACGGTGCCCACACCGAGGGAGTTGAGCAGGTCGAGGTTCTTTCTCGCCACGGACTCGTAGGCGTCGAAGTCCCCGATGCGCAGCAGCGTGCTGCCGCAGCAGAGCTCGTCCTTGCCCAGCACCCCGAAGGAGACTCCCGCCTGCTGCAGTATCTCCGCGGTGGTCCGCGCTATGCCCTGCAGCTTGGGGTCGTAGGCCGCGGTGCACCCCACGAAATACAGGGCGTCGACCTTCTCCTTGCGCGGATCGGGCAGGTGCAGGCGCCGCATCCAGGCGTCCCTGCGGGCACGGGGCTGCTGCCAGGGGTTCTCGTAGTTCTCCATGGACTTGATCAAGGTCTCGTGCTCCGGCACCGGCGCCAGCTCGTCGCGGAACATCCGCTCGCGCAGCGCGACGATGGTCTTCAGCGGGTTCTTGTCACCCAGCTCGGTACAGATGGCCTGGCAGCCGCCGCACTCGGTGCAGGTGAAGAGGATGTGCATCAGGCTCTCGGAGGGCTCGAGCGTTCCGTCCAGTAGCCCGCGCGCTATCTCCTGGCGTCCGGAGGCGTAGTAAGCCTCGTATCGGAAGCGGGCGCCCGACGGGCACAGCGCCATGAAATCGGTGTCTGTGATCTCATTGTGGTCTATCCACTTACACTGCATGCACTTGCCGCACCTGTAGGCGTCCTTCTGCACCTGCAGGAGCGGGTCGTACGGGCTCCGGGTCAGCTCTGACATCTCACACCTCCACTACCTGGCCGCAGTTGAGCAGATCTTCGGGGTCCATGAATCTCTTGAGGTCCTTCACCAGCTCGAGGTAAGCCGGCTGTTTCGCGAAGATGTGCGATGCCAGCGACAGGGTCGGGTTGTTGAAGAACGCACCCGCGTCGGCGAGCCGCGGCAGTAGGCGCTTTACCTTCTTCGCTACCTCGGCCGACGCTCCCGGGATGTCGTACTGCACGTACACCGAGGCCCCCCGCTTCACCGGGATGAGCATCTGTGCCGTCCTGGCCCCGGCCAGCGCCGCCTCGGCCTTCTCGCACAGGGTCTCCACCCGGTCGAAGTCGGTGTAGAAGCCGAACGACACCGGTGGTGCGTACCAGGGCCTTCCCAGGGACTCGGAAAACGCCTCGGCCAGCTTCTTGCCCCCCGCCTTCGGGGTGAGCTTCAGCTCGGAGGCGAGCCCGCCCAGGCGCTTCTCCTGGTGCGCCACCAGCCGGGCGGAACCCTCCAGGCCGAGCACCACGTTCCATGTAGCCAGGCCCGGATCCTCACCCAGGGTCTCCCTGGCCTTGAGCCTGTTGAGGATGACTACCTCGGTCCCGATCTCCGAGCGCGCGGCTCGCTGGGCAAGCCGGCAGGCCTGCCTGCGGTTCGCCAGGCCCCTGCAGACCACCTTCCGCTCCTCGGGCTCGGGGTACAGGTAGATGAAGCCCCTGGTCGGCAGGCCGAATGAGTTGCGGGAGCCGGTGAACACACGGCTGATATTGGGCCCGCCGTCCTCGCGCCAGTGCGCCACCGAGTTGGGGAGCGCGTCCGAGCCGCTGCGGTACTCGCGACCGTCGGCAAGGACCGCGTGGAACGTCGCGAACTGCTTGTTTGAGAACCGGCACGCCGGCAGCACCACGTCCCGCTCCATCGCACTCTCGAGGACGTAGGGGGAGTGGGCGGCGGCGGGAAGGGCGACCCTGACTCCCTCGGCGGCCAGCTCGGGTAGTACCTGCTCCCAGGTGACCCCGGGCTCGACCTCCAGGAAAAGGTTCCTGGTGTCTACCCCCTTCACGTCCGCCATGTACTCGTAGTCGAGGACCACCCCCGGACGGGGCGGCTTGAGTCCCCACGGGATGGGGGTGTAGACCGCCAGGCCGTACGCCCTGGCGATATCCAGGACCTGGCGGATGTCCTCGGCGCTCCTGGGGTAGACCGCCGCCACCAGGCCGTCGGCCCGGGCACCGGGCTCCAGGTAGCCGGAGAGCACGTCCGCGTCGGTTGTGAACCGCCTCGGGTCAACCATGATCTCCCGCAATCGGGCCAGGGCGACCTTCGGGTCTGTCGCGCTTCGTCCAGGCATCGGCACTCCTCCTTGTTGCCGCTTCCTCAGTCCATGAAATGATGCACTATGCATCCATCTCCCGCTCGGCCAGCAGTCCCGCCATCTCGTCGGCCGCGCTGTGCGGGTCCAGCTCGCGGGCGACCATTCTCTTGATGAGGTCCTGACCCCGGCTGTCGGCTTCGAGGGCCGCGCCCGCGGCCCGCGTCACCTTCAGGTTGAGTATCTCCAGCATCTCGGCCTTCATGCGCCCGATTATCTTCTGTTCCAAAAGGCCGCTCTCCTGGAGGTAAGCCCAGTGCTCCTCGATGGCCCCGGCGAGCTCGACCACGCCCTCGCCTTCCAGCGCGATGCAGGACATCACGGGCGGCGTCCAGGTCGGCTCCTCGCGGACCGGCCTGGTCTCCACCATCATCTCCAAATCGGACAGGGTCCTGAGCGCACCCTCCCGGTCAGCCTTGTTGACCACGAAGATGTCGCCAATCTCCAGTATCCCGGCCTTTATGGCCTGTATCTCGTCGCCGGCGCCGGGCATGGTGACGACTATGCAGGTCTGGGCGAACTTGACGATCTCTATCTCGACCTGGCCCGCGCCCACCGTCTCGACGATGATGTAGTCCTTGCCGAACGCGTCAAGGATGTTTATGACGTCGTTGGTCGCCACCGAGAGCCCGCCGAGGGCGCCCCTGCTGCCCATGCTCCTTATGAACACCTCGGGATCCCCGGAGAGCTCCTGCATCCTCACCCGGTCCCCCAGGAGCGCTCCCCCGGTGAACGGGCTGGTGGGGTCGACGCAGATGATTCCGACCGACTTCCCGAGCGAGCGGTAGTGCTGCGCGAGCCGGCAGGTCAGGGTGCTCTTGCCGGACCCCGGGGACCCGGTGAGCCCGACGATGTGCGCGCGGCCGGAGTGGCGATGCAGCAGCCGGAGCGCCTCCCTCGCCTCCGGCTGGCCGTTCTCCACCATGGTGATCAGCCTCGCCGCGGCGCGGCGGTCTTTCTCCAGGAGCCGCCGGTAAAGCTCTTCAGCCGTGTCGCTCAACGGCTTTCCCTCCAGTCCTCAATGTAGCTCACGATCTCCCTGGTGTCGCTTCCCGGGCCGAAGACGCGGGCCACGCCGTGCTCGCACTCCAGGACCCGGGCATCGTCGGGCGGTATGACCCCCCCGACAAGGACCAGCATATCTTCCGCCCCGTTTTCCCGCAGCAGCGATGTTATCCTCGGCACCAGGGCCATGTGCGCGCCGGACAGCAGGGACACGCCAACCACGTCGACATCCTCCTGTATGGCGGCCTCAACGACGTTCTCCGGTGTCTGCTTGAGCCCGGAGTAGATGACCTCCATCCCCGCGTCCCTGAGCGCCTGCCCTACTATGAGGACCCCGCGGTCGTGGCCGTCCAGACCCGGCTTACACAGGAACACCCTCGTCTTCTTGTCCACACGAACACCCCTGCCTCGCAGACTCAACCGCCGACCGCGGCCTCCTGGCATATGCCTTGTGTTATCAGCTCGAAGAGGCCCGAGAACACCTCCTCGAGGGAAAGGCTGTTGTTCTGCAGGAAGTCCGGTGACATGGTACTCTCCAGCGCACCCGTCAGCGCGGCGATGGTGACGCTCGAGCTCATGTCCCTTCGGAAAACACCCTTTCTCTTGCCAGCCTCTATCACGGCGCGCAGGTCGCTGAGGATACCCTGCTTGACCTCCTCCACCCGCGCCCAGAGCTCCGGCAACTCCCGCTGCAGGTCTATGAGAGCGACTGGTGTGATTCCGGGATAGGGGAGCTGCACGTAGAAGCGGGACAGGTCGCGCAGCTTCTCCAGCGGCTCGGAGTCGGAGTTGATGATGTCGCCCGTCCGGGAGGCGAAGACGACCAGCTCGCTCTCCACGACCTCGCGCGCTATGTCGCTCTTGGCGCTGAAGCTCTCATAGACGGTGCGCTTGCTCATGCCCGCCTCGCGGGCGATCTCATCCACGGTCGTGTTGCGGTAACCACGCATGATGAAGAGGCCGCGCGCCGCCCTGGTGATCCTGTCCCTGTTGGAATCGGGCACCCCGATCCTCCCCGTGACCGGCTTCAATCCGATAAACTGACAAAACCTCAGGAGTTTTGTCGGTTTCCAATCCTATCAGCGTTTTCACGCGCAAGTCAATGTAACCGGGCGAATTATTCCGACAGGTGTCAACAAAAGGGGGTCGACTGTGTCAGGTACCCATATAGGCGTCGTACATCTGCGGCAGCGTTTTCCACTGCACCTTTCCGGCGTCTACGTACGACTTTATCGCCTGCGCCCACTCCTCCACCGCTTCGGTCCGTGCTTTCGCGCCGATGGACCAGCCGACGTAGTAGATGTTCAGCTCGCCCGGCGCGCAGCACTCGAGAGCGCGGTCGAGCTGCGCGCTGAAGGCGGCCACGTCCTGCGAATCGAGGCCGACCCCCCTGCCGGAGGCCGCGCCGGCCGCGTCCTCTGCCATGTGTTGTATGCAGGTCCCGCCGTCGCCCGGCAGGATGACCACCTCGCCCGCCGGGTCGTCCCAGAGCCAGGTGGCGCCGGACGCCATCCGCCACGGGTGCAGCCTGTCGGCCAGCTCGGCGGGTACGTTCCCGTGGGCCTGGCTTGGCGTCGAGAGACCCCAGATATACTGGTACTCGACCGGAAGCCTCTCGGCCGGGATGGACTTCAGCGCGTACTCGACCGTTCCCGTGACGAACTCGAACCCCGCGCCGCGCGCCGCGGCGACCCAGTCCAGGCTGGAGCAGACGCCCGATACGTGCCTGACCTGGACGCCCAGCGCCTCGATGTCCCGTTTCATCGCGGTGAGGCCCTCGACGAACCTCTCCTGGGTGAGCCCCGGTTCCGCGCCGAGGTCCGCGTGGACCCCGATGCCGTGCCCGCGGCCGGCCATTTCCCCGAGCACGTTGTCGCCCCAGCGCGCGCACCCCTCCACGAACTCCGGGCTCGCCTCGAGGGTAAGCCTCAGGCCGTGCCTCTCGAAGATGTCCGCGTAGCTGCGTACCATCGCCGCGTGTTCCGCGAACACGGCCTGGTTGCGCGCCTCGTTCCGGTAACCCTCCAGGTGGACCATCACGCCGAGCATGAGGGGTCCCGCCTCGACCGCCCCTCCCGATGCGCTCGATGCGGGCGCAGTGGACCCCGCGGCGCCTCCCTGCGTGCTCCGTACCGTTCCACCACAGCCTGCCGCGAAGAGCGTTGCGGCGATGATGAAGGCCGCCGGGGCCGCCATGAGCAGCCTCGAGGCGCGGGGCGAACATCCACCCTCTCCCATCTCATGACTCATGATGCACCTCACTCCCCTGCTACCGTGTACCTACACTTTCGATGATCGCACCCGGCGATTAAAGGCCTTCGAACCGCCGGTTAAATAACGGTGAAACGGCTCTGTATTACGGCACGGCTTGTGACCCGGGCCACACGCGGGGGGGTGAGAATCGCCCGACCGACTGTGCTACAATCTCTGGACTGGTGATTTCCGGACGGGGGCCATCTTGGCAAACAAGCGGATCGAGCTCGAGCAGTACAAGTACTATATCGACCTGCTGGTCGAGGAGCCCGCGCGCAAGAAGGCGCGCAGGGGCGTGGCCACCCTGTTGATCGCGGCGATGGTGATGTCGCTGGCGTTCTTCGTGCTGGGCTTCCTCTCCAACGATACCGCGGGCAGCCTGACCGACATCATGCAGAAGCCCCCCGCCAAAGCACCGGCCGGCGACACCCAGGTTCCGCAACAGCAGCTCCCCGAGGGGATGCCTCAGGTGCCGCAGCAGCAACTGCCCGAGGGAATCCCACCGATACCGAGCGACACCGAGCAACCGCAGGTCCCTGTCAGCCCGTCACCCGGCAGCCGTCTGCCGGCGAGTGACGCGATAGCGACGCCGTTCGACGCGCCCGACGGAGCGTTACTGGCACGCGCCCAGGCGGTGCCCGGCCAGGAGACGACGCCCACCGTTGACATCCCGGCCGTGGACGAGAGCGCACCAGGTTCATCCGCCCCGTCCTCCTCCGCGCCCAAGAAGACGGGCCCCGGGACGACCACCAAGGGGGCGGCAAGCCTCTCCAAGCTCGCGACCTCGGCCGGGGGCAGGGGCTTCGAGATATACCTTCTGGCGGTCTTCGTGGTGCTGATGATCGTGCTGTACGTGGCGCTGCGCCGCGTCCGCCTGGAGGCGAAGGCGAAATGAAGGGCAACGCTATCGTCTTCGAGATAATCGTCGGCGCGTTCTTCGTCGTCTTCTACATCGGGGGCTCGAGGGCGATGGGCCGGCTCAGGCACCTGACGTTCCTGGCCGGGGCGGTCCTCTTTTCTCTTGCCATCGAGACCGCAGCCGTGCTCTCGGGGCTGGATAACTTCTACTGGTACGCCACCAACTCCTACTTCAAGCATTACCCCCTCGGCGGGTACGTCATCTGGCTCGGGGTGGTGCCGCTGTCGGTCATCCTTCTCTGGTACATGGTGGCGATGACCTCGTACGTCGGAGCGCTGCACATCCTCCCGTCAAGGAGCGCCTGGGGGCGCGCGGCGCTGGCGGGTGGGATCGCAACGCTCTTCTACCTGCTCATCGAGCCTGTCGCCGTGGCCAACCGCTGGTGGGTGTTCAACGCGAAGAGCTTCTACCTCATAGACGTGCCGCTGTTCGCCGTCCTGGGGGTCTTCCTGTCCGTATTCGTCTTCACCCTGGTGTTCCACTGGACCGTTACCGAGCCCAGAGACAACAAGTCGCTCAAGAAGCTCGAGGACCGCACGGTCAAGCGGTTCTTCAAGAGTAAAAAGCTGGCCAAGAACCTGTCGTTCCACCAGCTGCGCGCGGTGTTCTTCTTCCGGCTGGCCGTGGCGTTCATCGCTTACAGCGCCGTTATGACCGCCGTGATTGTCGCCCTGTGGGCCGTGGCCAACCGCGGCCAGATTAAGCCCACCTGGTAGCGGGAATGCTGGTGTCGGAGGTTTGACTAACAATAGTTGACTAGATTATCAGAAAAGTAACCCTATCAACTGGAATAACAGCATATGCGCCTTCCAGACCAGTTCCTAATCGATTCCTGTGATTGTTGATCTGTCGGGTCAACTGGTGTTGCTGGTGTGATTCAAACCTCCGACACCTCGCGAGATCTTGCAGACCATGGAAGCGGTCAACCCGACATGCTCCCCGATCTCGGCCAGCGTGTACCCGAAGACCTGGTATGCCTGTCGGATCGCGTGATTCCGGGATACCATCGAATCGCATCCTTCGAACAACTCGGCCAGAGTCGGTCGTGTACGCTGCCTTACCTTGCACGAAGTGACGGGCTCGCTCGAGTAGTACCTGGACTTCATGTCACGCTCGACCTCCGGTGAGGACCCGCTTACGAAGTCGATGTATGTGTTGCGGGCCCTTCTCTCGTCGGTCGAGAACAGGGACAGAGCCGGCCCTACGCTGAGGAATTCCGGACCGCGGACGGTCCCGGCGGTCGCGTTATGGCTGCTCCATGGCCACTCACCGGGGTGGGTGCATATCCCGGCGTCCACCGGATTCCTCGCAACGTACTTCAGGGCATTGCGGAACCGGTAGTCGTCATCGATGCGATCACACATGCAATGCTCCCGAAACAAGGTTCCCATGTGCCTGTGGCGGTTATTGAACCTGAGTGAGTGGACGCTATGAAGCGCCTGCAGGCCTTCAGACAGGCTCTTGGGGTCCGTGTCGACGATCAGGTGATAATGAGTGCTCAAGAGGCAGTAGGCGCAGCATATCCACCTGAACCGGTAAACAACGCATCCGAGCTGTCTAAGGAAATAGGTCCTGTCGAAGTCGTCCAGGAATACGCTGCGGTCATCCGCACCGTGGGAGGCGACGTGGAACACCCCGGGTCGGAGGTCGGCTCGAGCTTCTCTCCCCAAAGTACATGAACTCCCGTCTTCTGTCGGAACCAGACCAAGCATAACAGGCAATAGCATATCAAGCAACACGGTGTTTTTCGAGTCAAGGGTTCTGGTTTGCACGCCAGGCGTGGTGCCTCGACGACCTCCATGTGATCTCGGCAGGGGCAGCGTAGTAACATGGTCGGGAGAATACGTAACCGCGATTATGGGTTGGAGTACTTTGCCACCTTCAGTGATCGAGGCCGGTCACCGGCCACCCCGCGACGTCCATGAAGTCCGCCCTCTCGTCTCCGAGCGTGACGGTTATCATCGTCCCCGGCGTTATCTCCCCCACCTCGGTGCATGAGGCCCCCGCGGCCGCGAACGCCTCCCTCGCGCACGTCGCGACCTCCGGCGGCGCAGCCAGGATGAAGCCGAAGGACGGGTGGGCGGCCAGCCACCAGTCGAGCGTTACCCCGGGCGGTACCGGCACCGCGTCGAGATCGACACGGGCACCCGCCGCAAAGGGCTCGAGCATCATCGTCAGGGTCCCCAGGATGCCGGGATTCGATATGTCCCGGCACATGACACGCACTCCTTCCTCAGCAAGCCGCGGCAGGACCTCGAGCATCGTCCGTGTGCGCTCCGGCGGGTGACCGGTCACGGCGTCCCACGCGAAGAGATCGAGGTGCGCCGTGCCCTCGAGGTCACATACCAGTAGCAAGCGGTCTCCGGGGCGGGGTGATGGGCCCCTTATGAGTGCCGTGGCGTACCCCACGGCCGCGACCGAGATGCTGGGAAGGCCCGCCTCGGGGCTGGTGTGTCCACCGAGCATCTGTATCCCGTAATGGGCGAGCCCGTCTTCGAACCCGTCCAGGAACCGCTCCCTATCGTCGGCGCCGATATCACCCGCGAATACGACCGCGACGATACCGAGGGGGCGGCCTCCCACCGCGTAGATGTCGTTGACCGCCACGGTGACGGCGCAGAGGCCCGCGAACTCCGGGTCCACCAGCAGTCCGGGATAGATGCCTTCAGCCGATACGAGAAGGAACCCGCCCGGGACCGGCACCGCCCCCGCGTCGGCCCCGACGCCGGCGGCCGGCCCCTCCTCTTTCGAGAAGAAACGCGAGGCCCACTGGCCGACCACTGCCTTGCGGGTCAGGCCCGGGTGTCTTCGCAACCACTCGAGGAGTTCCTCCAACATCATCAGGGTATTATAATAGTGCAAGGTGCCCGGCACATATCTCCGATATCACCTGTAAGAAATGCGGCGATTCACACGTCTCATGAGAACGAGGCATAAGACTCGGCAACTGGCAATCGCTATTGTGAGCGGCGACGCCCATGGAGGTGGTCGGTATGAGGTCGAAGGTGATCGGGATCGTATCCGCTGTCCTGGTCGTGCTGCTGCTGCCGCTCGTGGCCGTAGTGCCAGCCGTCGCCGACATGGGAACCTGGGGACAGGTGAACACCGACGGGTTCGGGAATCCGGGGAGCAACCAGCCCATGGCCAGCGCGGTCTACAAGGGCGACCTGTACGTCGGCGTAGACGACACCCCCGCGGGCTGCGCGGTCTGGCGCTGGAACGCATCCACCTGGACCAGGGTCAACGCGGCGGGCTTTGGCGACGTGAACAACTCGCACGTCATGTCAATGGCCGAGTTCAGCGGCTTCCTGTACGCGGGCACGTGGAACGGCGTGACCGGCTGTGAGCTGTGGAGGACCGCCGGCGTGGGCGGCCCGCCGTTCACAGACTGGACCCAGGTCAACGTCCCGGGGTTCGCGGGCGCGGGCAACAACGTGGTGTTCAGCCTGGCCGCTTATGGCAACTACCTCTACGCCGGGACCACGAACTTCGGGACCGGCTGCGAGGTCTGGAGAAGCGCCTGCAGCGGCGCGGCGCCGTTCGCGGACTGGGCGCAGGTCAACGCTGACGGCTTCGGAGCCGCGACGAACACCTCCACCCTGGGCATGACCGTGTTCGACTCCCGGCTGCACGTTGCCACCAGCAACGGCACAACCGGGGCCGAGATCTGGGTCACAGCCGCTGCGGGCGGCCCGCCCTTCACCGACTGGGCGCAGGTCAACGCCGACGGCTTCGGCGCCGCGGTGAACGGTGGAGTCGAGAGCATGGTGGTTAAAGGCTCCTACCTGTACGCCGCGGTAGGCGACTACTGGGGAGCCAACGTCTCGCGCGTCTTCAGGAGCACCGGGACCGGCGGTCCGCCTTACACCGACTGGGTGCAGGTCAACGCCGACGACTTTGGCGACCCCAGTAACTGGGGCTGCGTCTCCCTGGAGACAGACGGATCATACCTGTACGCAGGGACGTGGAACACCACCACCGGCTGCCAGGTCTGGCGCAGCGCATGCGCCGGTGGGCCTCCCTTCACCGACTGGGCCAAGGTGAACACGGACGGTTTTGGTGACGCCGGCAACACGGGCATATGGGACTTGCCGTTCTACAACAACAACCTGCTGGCGCTCGCCGAGAACGGCGCCTCCGGCGCGGAGGTGTGGCAGAACAACACCCTCTATCCCACCTGGTTCCTCGCCGAGGGTAGCACCGCGTGGGGGTTCGACGAGTACATCTCCATCGAGAATCCCAACGGAGCGCCAGTCACGGCGGTCGTCACCTACATGACCACTGGCGGTCCTGTCCCGGCCCCGAACGTAGCCCTCCCCGCCTTATCGCAGGCGACTGTCGATCCCCGGGCCGTGCTCGGCGACCAGGACTTCTCCACGCAGGTCACCTGCCTGGAGGGTGTGGACATCGCGGTGGACCGGACCATGAGCTGGACCGGGCCGGGGGCGGTCTCCCCCGAGGGGCACAACAGCGTGGGGGTGACGGCACCCTCCACCAACTGGTACCTTCCGGAGGGCTCCTCGGAGTGGGGCTTCGAGTGCTGGCTGCTCATCCAGAACCCCAATGCGGTGCAGGCGAACTGCCAGGTGACCTACATGATAGAGGGGGCTCCCGCGCAGACGTTCGCCAAGCAGGTGCCCGCAAACGCGAGACGCACCTTCAACATGGCCGAGGACATCGGGGCCAGGGACGCCTCGATAATGGTGGAGTCCGACGTCCCGGTCATCGGCGAGCGCGCGATGTACCGCAACGACCGGCGCGAGGGACACGACTCCATCGGGACCACCCAGAGCGCGTCCGACTACTTCCTGGCCGAGGGCGCCACCGCCTGGGGTTTCACCACCTACGTGCTGGTGCAGAACCCCAATCCCACCGAGGTCACGGTCAACATGACCTTCAATACGTCCGGCGGCCCCTACGAGCATACCCCCTTCACCATGCCCGGCAACTCGCGCAGGACGGTGCGCCTGAACGACATCGGGCCGGTGTCCAACACGGACCTCTCGACCCGCGTCCATGGGAGCCTTCCCATAATCGCCGAGCGTGCCATGTACTGGGACTACGGGCTGGGTGAGGCCTGCCACGACTCGATAGGCATGGAGAAGCCGCACACGAGGTTCCTCCTGCCCGACGGCCAGTCCTCGGACGGGCGTGAGACCTGGACGCTGGTGCAGAACCCCAACAACGTCGAAGTCAACGTGATGATCGTTTACCTGAGCCCGGCCGGCATCGGCAACGTGTTCATAAACGACAATGTACCCGCGAACTCGCGCAAGACCTACAACATGGCCGACAACTTCCAGGGGCGCGGCGCGGTCGTCGTGCTCTGCACGACCTCGAACATGAGAATAATGGTTGAGCGCGCCATGTACTGGAATGACCGGGGAGCCGGCACAGACACGATCGGGGGTTACGCGGACTAGCGCGCCTGTGCGCTGAAGGAATGAAAAGGGGGAGCTTGCTCCCCCTTTTCGCATTCATGTAGCCGTCTGAAATACACAGTGGCGTCGGACGTTTTCATTGCGTTGTGTCCTTGTAGAATTCGACGTACTCCAACGGCACTGCAAACGTCCGACCCCACGGTCATCGAGGTCTGGCTGATGCTGTTCGAGAATGTGGCGCGTACCGGGCAAAGAAGGGCATCGGACAATTTCACGCGTAGACTCCAATCACAGTGTTGCCAGGAATTGAGCGCGTGCAAGTGTCCGACCCCCCGGGTCGTCCAAGGGTTGTTCACACTCGCGGTCTATAATTGTCGTGGAGGTGTGTGACACGAACGACCGTGAGTACGTCGAGGTCGTGGTCGACTCGCCGGTAGGCGAGCTCGACAGGCCCTTTCACTACAGCCTGCCGGAGGAGTTCCGCCAGCAGACCGAGATCGGCTCGCTGGTCCTGGTTCCCTTCTCGAACAGGCTGGTGCTGGCCTACGTGGTGGGATTTCCGGACCACCCCGATGTCACGCAGCTCAAACCCGTCGCGAGGCTGCTGGACGAGCCCCCTCTCTTCGACTACGACGGCCAACGGCTCTGTCGCTGGATCTCCTGGCGCTACCTCTCCCCTCTCTCGCAGGCGTTCCGGCTACTGACCCCTCCCGGGCGCAGCCGCTCGGTGCGTCAGAAGGTGACGCTCCTCCTCGACGAGGACGATGCGATATCCCGCGTGCTCGAGCCCTCGGCGGTAGACGTGGTCGACGTCCTTGCCGCGGCCGGCGGCTCATTGGACATGATCTCCCTGAAGAAGCACCTGGGGGCCGGGCCCGCGGCGCTTGGAGTGAAGGCTCTGGAGGAGGCGGGAGCCGCAGAGCGCCGGTTCGCACTCTCCGAGCCGGCCGCTACTCCGAAGTCCCGCCTGCTGGTCAGGCTCGCCGTCGAACCGACCCCGGAGGGCCTGGCGAAGCTCCCCGAGCGGCAGCACGACCTGGTCGATCACCTCCTTGCGCGCGGCGGCGCCGAGTTCCAGAGCGACCTTCTGCGGGATACCGGGGCCAGCCAGTCCAGCCTCAAGTCCCTCGAGCGCAAGGGGCTGGTCGAGATCGCGGACGAGGAGGTCCTCCGCAACCCGCGCCTCGGGTGGGCAAACACCGGGGAGCCTCCAGAGCCGAACCTGCACCAGCGCGAGGCCATCGAGCGCATCGAGCCGTGCATCTCCGCTCACGAGCACAGGGTCTTCCTCCTGAACGGTGTCACCGGATCGGGCAAGACCGAGGTCTACCTGCGTTCCATCGAGCGCGTACTGGCCGACGGGCGCGGCGCCATCGTGCTGGTCCCCGAGATCTCCCTCACCCCCCAGACGGTCGAGCGGTTCGAGTCCAGGTTCCCGGGCCTGGTGGCGGTGCTGCACTCCGGGCTCGGACCCGGCGAGCGCTACGACCAGTGGCGTGGCGTAAGGGAGGGGCGCTACCGGGTCGTTGTAGGAGCGCGCTCGGCGCTGTTCGCTCCCCTGGCCGACCTGGGGCTTATCGCCATTGACGAGGAGCACGAACCGTCCTACAAGAGCGACACCAGCCCCCGCTATCACGCGCGTGAGGTCGCAATCGCCCGGGCGCGCATGTGCGGGGCCCCGGTCCTGCTCGGCAGTGCCACCCCGTCGCTCGAATCGGTCCAGCGCGCCTCGGCCGGCATCTACGAGGAACTGGTCCTTCCCAGCCGCATAGACGACAGGCCCATGCCCCAGGTCGAGGTCGTCGACATGCGCCAGGCCGGCGGCGCCGGTGAGATGCCGCTGCTCTCCGCCCCGATGGTGGACGCGCTCTCCCGCACCGTTCAGGCCGGCGAGCAGGCGATCCTGTTCCTCAACAGGAGAGGGTTCTCCAACTACCTGCAGTGCCGCGCCTGCGGGCACATCATGGGCTGCAAATCGTGCGAGGTAAGCCTCTGCTACCACCTGAGGGGTGGGATGCTGCTCTGCCACCACTGCGGCGCGCGCTCTGCTGTGCCCGACCGGTGCCCGGAGTGCGGCAAGGGACCCATGAAGGGGTACGGCGCCGGGACACAGCGTGTGGAGGAGGAGCTGGCCGAGCGCCTCCCTGGCGTGGCCACTATCCGCATGGACGCCGACACCACGGCCACCAAGGACGCCCACTGGCGCCTGCTCGGTGACTTCAGGGCCGGCAAGGCACAGGTTCTCATCGGGACGCAGATGATAGCAAAGGGGCTGGACATCCCGGGGGTGACCCTGGTCGGCGTCATCAACGCGGACACGGCCCTGGCCCTGCCGGACTTCAGGGCGAGCGAGCGGACCTACCAGCTGCTGACGCAGGTCAGCGGCCGCGCGGGAAGGGGCCTGCGCCCGGGTCGCGTGGTCGTCCAGACGTTCAACCCCGAGCACCCCGCGGTCCGCTCCCTGTACGGCGACACCGCCCCATTCATCGAGGCCGAGCTGGCTACGCGTCGCCAGGCGCTCTACCCGCCGTTCGTGGAGCTGGTCAAGGTCCTGGTCACCTCGCCGGACGCGCGCTCGGCCGCGCGCTCCGCGGCTCGCATGAAAGAGATACTCGAGACCGACCTCAAGGGCACGGGCGCGATAATCCTGGGCCCCGCGCCCGCTCCGTTGTCCCGGCTGCGCGGCTCCTTCCGCTGGCACATCCTGGTCAAGTCCGGAGACCTGCGCACGGTGGCCGAGCCCATCAAAGACAGCGTGTCGCGCTTCTACGACTACGCCCGCAGCTTCCCCGCCGGCAAGGGCGTGAGGATAAGCCTGGACGCCGACCCCGCCAGCCTCCTCTAATCAAATGGGGTCAGGCTCAATTCAATGTCAGCTTCAAGTCCACCCGACCTGTGTGGTGTGACTTGAATTGTGCCTGACCCCTCGCCTAGTCACCTTGTGGCCGCTCAAGAAAGCATTCGATTTCAGGTTACTCAACCAGTCACATCGTGACCTTGTATGTGGGTCGAGCAAGGCAGGGTAACGTGGTGCGGCCCAAGATGAACGTCACTACGACCTGGCCGGCGTGACTTGAATGCCGCCTGACCCCGATCCTAGTCACGCCACGGGGATGCGCTCCATGGGGTACGGGAGGGGCACGTCCGGCGGTATCTTCCTGATGTAGCGACGGCGGAACTCGGGGTCCTGCATCCTGCAGGTGACCGTCTTCTTGCGGTACTCCGGGTGCGCCCTCATCCTGCTCCAGATGGCTCGCAGCGGCTCGTCCTTCACGTTGCCGAAGTGCAGCGGCGTGAAGTCACAGGGAGTGACGAAGCCGTCGTGCGTGATGTGGAGCTGGTACTTCGCCCCGAAGCAGCCGATGATGTCCGTCTCGTTGACGTACGACATGGTGACGATCTTCGGGCCGCGCTCGCGGGCGAACTGGCCCTCCTGCAGCCCCGACAGGTGGCGGTGCTCCTCTGGTGTGAGAAGCAGATCCTCGCGGTCCATCATCCTTCCTGTGGGGGTCACGTCGAAGACCGTGATCTCCCTGACGTCCAGCTCGCGTCCCAGGTTGTAGAACCTCTCCACGTACCGTCCGGCGACCCCCTCGTGCGTCGCGAAAGTACTTATCCCGGTGTGTATCCCGGCCTCGGACGAGTAGCGCAGCCCGCGGCAGGCTTTGTCGAACAGCCCCTCCACTCCGCGCCCGCTGTCGTGCTCCTCCGCGCACGGGCTGTCCAGGCTCACGAACACAACCTCCAGGCCCGCGTCCGCCAGCTCCCGCACGCTGTCGCGGTCCATGAAGTACCCGCTGGTGAAGATCTGGGGGGTCGTCTCACACCGCTGAATGTGCGCAACGAGCTCCGGAAGGTCGCCGCGCATCATCGGCTCCCCGCCGGTGAGTACTATGCTGCCCATCATCAGGTCGGCACACTCGGAGATGACCCTCTTGACGGTGGCGGTATCCATCTCGCCGTCGCTTGAACGCCTGTAGGCCGAGCAATGATAGCAGGAACACGGGCACCTGGACGTGACCGCCAGCGTCACCGCGGCCGGCCCACCTCCGAGGTGGAAATCCCTGAGCAACCCGCCCTTCAGCACGCGGCCGTAGGCCCTGGTGCCGAACCGCGGGATGTAGAAGGTGTAGTGGCTGGGCGAGGAGAACTTGGTGAACGGTATCCTGCGCGGAAACCGCTCCACCAGGAAGCACCCCAGAGAAAAGGCGCCCGGCATCCTGGGAGGCCCCAGGTTCCGGTAGAAGAAACGGCGGAACCGCCTCATCGGCGGCCTGCGGACCTCTATGTCCGGTGAGGGGCAGTCCATTAGTTGAGTTCTGCCCTCTCGATGAGCTCCTGTGCGGCCTCCAGCGCCTCGCAGAGGGTTCCCGCGCACTCCTCGCCGCAGGTGATGAAGAGCAGGTCGTTCCCGGCCTTGCGAGCCTCTGAAGTGGCGCCGGTCACTATCGCAACGAGGCGCTTGCCGCCAAGCTCAATGGGGATGTAGAAACCCGCTCCATCCCCGCCCGGCGAAACCTCGATCCCGCCGCGCAGCTTCGCTCCGACAGCGACCACCTCTCCCCCCTCGGGTATCGCCCCTCCGCACCAGGAGCAGGTGCGCTCGAACGCCTCCGCGATGCGGGCGCTCACCCACTCGAGCACGTACGGACACTCGAGCGTCTCGATCCCACAGTCCCCCCCCGAATCGCGCTCCTCGCCGCAGTTGTCGCAGATATCCCAGTGCCCGCAGGTCTCACCGATCTCGAGCCTGCAGCCGCACCCGGCGCACCACACGCTTCGGCAGTCCTCACACAGCGCGACGCTCTCGTCCTCGTAGTCACTGGGGTTCGCCGCCGAGGCCACGTTGGGGCTTCCACAGAACGGGCACTGGAGCTGCAGCGCGAAGGGCTCGAACTCGAAGCCCTCGCCCTCGGGGCCCTCGAACTCATGCTCTTCCTCACCACGCATCTGTAAGCACCACCAAACCGGCTAAGGCCCGCAACGCGAGAACCCGCAGGAGCGGCAGACCCTGCAGCCGCCTTCCAGCTCCATCCGCGCGCCGCACTCGGGGCAGTGATAGTCGGTCGCCTGCAGGTCGTCGCTCCCGAGCAGCCCGAACGCCTCCAGGTACTTCTCGATGGCCTTCCCGATGGCGTCGGGGCACGAGAGCACCTCCGCCTGCTTGCTGCGGATGGAGGACATGCACCGGATGCCCTTGAGCTGCTCGGTTATCTCGTCTATGTCGATACCGGCGCGCAGGCCCAGTGATATCAGTCGGCTCGTCGCCTCGGACTGCGAGGGGCAGCCACCGGCGCGTCCCAGCGAGGTGAACACCTCGCATATCCCCTCGTCGTCCGAGTTGACCGTGACATAGAGGTTGCCGCAGCCGATCTTGACCTTCTCGGTGGAGCCCGTCGTGACCTTCTGGCGCTCCCTGGGGCGCAGCCCCCCGCCGATCGAGGGGGCACCCTGGTAGAGCACCTGCGCCGGTCGGGAGCCGTAGCGGTAGATGGTGATCCCCTTGCAGCAGAGCTCGTGGGCCAGGGCGTACAGTGCCTCGACGTCCTCCACGGTCGCCTCCGCGGGCAGGTTAACCGTCTTGCTCACGGCGTTGTCCGTGTGCTGCTGGAAGGCCGCCTGCATCCTTACGTGCCACTCGGGGGCCACCTCCAGCGCGCTGGCGAACAACCGCTTGAGGTCCTCTGGTACGCCCTCCACACGGCCAAGACAACCCTCGGCGGCCACCACGGCCAGCACCCCGTCGTCGGCCAACCCCCTGACCTTCGCGATCCGCAGGAACTCAGGGTGAAACTCCACCAGGCTCTCCCCGTCGAGCACCCGGCGCTCGTAGGCCACCGCGAAGAGTGGCTCGATGCCGCTGGAGCATCCCGCGATGATGCTGATCGAACCGGTCGGCGCTATGGTGGTAGTGGTGGCGTTGCGCAGGGGGGGCGAGCCCTCCCTGGCATACGTCGACCTCTCGAAGTTGGGGAACGGGCCGCGTTCCACCGCCAGCGCCGCGGTCGCCTCACGCGCGACCCCGCTGATGAAGAACATCAGCTCCCGGGCCGTGGAAAGGGCTTCCTCGGAATCGTATGGGATGCCCAGCTTGATGAGCATGTCGGCGAACCCCATCACCCCGAGGCCGATCTTCCGGTTGGCGCGTGTCACGTCCGAGATCTCGGGGAGCGGGTAAACGCTCGCGTCTATGACGTTGTCCAGGAAGTGGACCGACTCACGGACCAGGACGTCCAGCCGCGGGTAATCGATGGACGGCGTGCCTCCTTCGTCCACCACCATCAGCCCGACGTTGATGCTGCCGAGGTTGCACGACTCGTACGGCAGCAACGGCTGCTCTCCGCAGGGGTTGGTGCTCTCTATCTCGCCCAGCACGGGCGTAGGGTTGTGCTCGTTCATGCGATCCAGGAAGATCACCCCGGGATCGCCCGTCTTCCAGGCGGTCAGGGCTATGTCGTCGAAGACCTCGCGGGCGTCGAGCCTTCCGGCCATGGCGCCGACATGGGGGTTGACCAGGTCGTAGCTGTCGCCCTCCTCCAGCGCCCTCATGAACTCTCTGGTGAGCGCCACCGAGATGTTGAAGTTGTTGAGGTGGTCGAAATGCTCCTTTGAGTGTATGAAGCGCAGGATGTCCGGGTGGTCCACCCGGAGCACGCCCATGTTCGCCCCGCGGCGCGTCCCTCCCTGCTTGACGGTCTCCGTAGCCGCGTCAAAGACCGTCATGAAGCTCACCGGACCGCTGGCTATCCCCTTCGTAGACATCACCACGTCGTTGCGCGGCCGCAGGCGTGAAAACGAGAACCCCGTACCCCCGCCCGACTTGTGGATGAGAGCCATGTTCTTGACCGCCTCGAAGATGCCCTCCATGCTGTCCTCCACCGGCAGCACGAAGCACGCGGCCAGTTGCCCCAGGGGGCGGCCGGCGTTCATCAGGGTGGGTGAGTTCGGCAGGAACGCGCGCGAGGTCATCATCTCCAGGAACTCAGACCGGGAGCGCTCGGCGCCCTCCTGTCCCCGGTACGGCAGGTCGCTCGCGGCCACCGCCGCCGCGACTCGCTCGAACATCTCCAGCGGGGTCTCCACCGGATGGCCCCCGGGGTCGCGAGCCAGGTACCGCCTCTCGATGACCTTTATGGCGTTGTCTGAAAGGTCCAAGCGTGAGCCCAATCGAATCCTCCCCTGTGCTCCGCGGTCCTGAAATGGAACACTATGCAAACGACGGGCCGCGCGCCCAACGCCCGCAACCCGCGCATTCGATGATTTCTATGCACAACTCGACCCACCTTCTATCCAGATTATAAACCTACCGTGTGACAATAAAAACGACGCCCGTGAGACCCCGCCGGAGCCTTTCCCGGGGCGTCCGGGAACCGCTGCCGCAACAGATTGACCTGTCGTCCGGAGTATTGATTTACGCCAGTCGGTGATATATACATACGTTGTTTCGTGTGCCTCATTTCATGGGTATGGTGTCGCACCAGGCGTATTCATGGAATGAGGTACTCAGGCTCTACAATCGGAGGTGGTTTTCAAATGCCAGCATCGCATGACAAGTGCATCATCACCGCTGCGCTGGCCGGGGCGGCAACCATGAAGCACCAGAACGAGAACGTCCCCTACACCACCGAGGAGTTCATCACCGAGATAGTGAAGTGCCACGAGGCCGGCGCCTCGATAGTCCACATCCACGCCCGCGACCCCGAGAACGGCCTGCCCACGGCCGACCTGGAGATCCTCGGCAGGATAGTGGAGGGTGCGCGCAAGGAGACCGACATCATCCTCAACCTGTCCACAGCCATCGGCATAGGCGCGACCCCCGACCAGAGGATCTCTGTGGTCGAGGAGTTCAAGCCTGAGATGGCCTCGCTGAACACCGCCACCATGAACTTCGCGGTGGGAGACTGGAAGGAACACACGATCCTGTTCGAGATGATCTTCCAGAACACCTTCGAGATGCTGGTCCGCTACGCCAAGGCCATGAAGGAGGCGGGCACCAAGCCGGAGCTGGAGATATACGACATGGGCGGCCTGTACAACGTACTCTTCGTCCAGCCGCAGGACGTCTTCGTGGAACCTCTGCACTTCCAGTTCGTCTGGGGCGTGCTGGGCGGAATGCAATTCTCGACCCGCAACTTCGCGATGTTCATGGACACTATCCCCGGGAACGCCACCTTCAGCTCCTGCGGGGTCGGACCGGCCCAGTTCTCTGGAGCCTTCCACGCCGCGGTGAACGGCGGCCACATCCGGGTGGGCCTGGAGGACAACATCTGGTTGAGCAAAGGAAAGCTCGCGGAGGGCTCATGGGAGCAGGTCAAGAAGGCGACCGAGATCATCAGGCTCGCCGACCGCGAGGTGGCCACCCCCGCCGAGGCCCGGAAGATGCTGGGCCTCAAAGACGCAAAGTAACGACCGCGGACTCCAGGGCAGCCCCGTCCTCTGCGGCGGGGCTTCCTTTATGCTCGATTTTGGGCTTTATCTGTGATATGTATTACCACCGGGCGGGCTACCTCATGCTCGCCCGTGCCTATGTATCGGCCGGAACCGTCTATTCCCGGCTCGCGAATCCGGGTTCGGCGTCGGGGCCTTCGGTGCGCCCGCCCGGGAGGTTTGGCTTGCAGAACGAGGAGGTAGGAGAACCTTGTATGAAGACCTGATTGGTCTGGATTCGGGGATAGAGGAGCTCTTCGTCGATCCGGACCCCGATAACGCCAGGGAGTACTTCCGCGGCAAGAGCCGCGCCCTGTCGAACAAGGTCACCACCGTGGAGCAGGCTGTCAGCGTGCTCATCCATGACGGTGACTACATCGCGGTCGGCGGCTTCGGCCACGTCCGCATACCGACGGCCGTGATCTACGAGATAGTCCGACAGAAGAAGCGGAACCTGGGCATGGCGGGCCACACCTCGATCTACGACAGCGACCTTCTGGCGACCGCGGGCTGCCTGGACCGTTGCGACATCTCTTACGTGATCGGCTACGAGATACGTGGCCTTTCGGCGAGCGCCCGTCGCGCCTTCGAGAGCAAGGCCATCCGCAAGACCGACTGGTCCAACGGTGCCCTTGCCTGGCGGTTCGCCGCCGGGGCGGCCGGGCTGTCGTTCCTGCCGTCCCGCAACATGCTCGGAACGGACACCTTCAAGCACAGCGCGGCAAAGACCATCGTCTGCCCCTTCACGGGAAAGAAGTTCTGCGCGCTGCCGGCCCTCTACCCGGACGTGGGGATCATCCACGTCCACGCGGCCGACTCCTACGGCAACGGCCAGATAACGGAGGGGATCAGGATCTCCGACCCGCACCTGGCCCGCGCGTCCAGGAAGGTCATCCTCTCCACGGAGAGGTTGATACCCCACGAGGACATTCGAGCCAACCCCCAGGCTACCGCGATCCCCTACTGGTGCGTCGACGCGGTGGTCGAGGTCCCCTACGGCAGCCATCCCGGCAACATGCCCGGGGAGTACTGGTTCGACGAGGACTTCTTCAAGATGTACCTCGAGGGGGTCAAGACCGAGGAGGGGACCCGGGAACTGTACGACGAGTATATCTACGGCGTGGAGGACTTCGAGGAGTACCTCGACAAGATCGGGGGCGTGAAGAAGATGCGCGAGCTTCGCGCGATCGAGAAGTTGATCTACGCCGATAAGGGCTAGGAGGAGCACCGCATGTACGCGGAATACAACCCCTTGGAACTGCTGGTGTGCGTTGGGTCGCGCATCATCGAAGACAACTCGACGGTGTTCGTCGGCACCGGTGTCCCGATGGCGGCCACCATGCTCGCCCAGAAGCTGCACAGCCCGAACGTGATCCCGATATTCGAGGCGGGCTCGGTGGCCCCCCAGATGCCGGGGCTCCCCATCTCGGTGGGCGACTCCCGTACCTCGCACAAGGCCCTCATCGCGAGCACCATGAACGACGTGATGGGCGCCTGCCAGTGCGGCAGAGTCGACTACACCTTCCTGGGAGGCGCCCAGATCGACATGTACGGCAACCTGAACAGCACCATGATCGGGGACGACTACCAGCAGCCGAAGGTGCGCTTCCCCGGCTCAGGCGGCGCGAACGACCTGGCAAGCTTCTGCTGGAGGACCGTGGTGATCACGCCCATGGACGACCGCCGCTTCGTTGAGAGAGTGAACTTCATCACCTCGCCGGGCTACCTCAGCGGCAAGGGCGCGCGGGAAAAGGCCGGGCTTCCGGCCGGGACCGGGCCCTACAAGGTCGTCACCAATCTGTGCATACTGGGTTATGATGATGACACCTGCCGGATGCGTATCGAGTCGCTGCATCCAGGTGTACAGGTCGAGACGGTGCAGGAGAACTGCGGGTTCGAGCTGCTCAAGGCGGAGAGCCTGGAGATAACTCCTGCTCCTACAGCGGAGGAGCTGCGCGTCCTTCGCGAGGAAGTGGACCCTGACGGATACATCATCGGAAGGTAGGAGAGGTTGATCAGATGAACGCAGACCCTGTAATCGCGGCGGCGCTCGAGAGGGGACAGAAGGCACTGTCCGAGCACGACTCCAAGCTGCTGATGGAGAAGTACGGCATCCCGGTGGTGCCGGAGAGGCTGGCGGCCGCCTCCGGGGAGGCTGTCTCCGCGGCCGGCGAGATCGGCTACCCGGTGGTCCTGAAGGCCTGCGGGCCCGAGATCAGCCACAAGACCGAGCGACAGCTTGTGGTGGTGGGCCTCAAGAGCGACGCCGAGGTCGCCGAAGCGTTCGAGACGATCATGGGGAACCTGGGCGACACCCCCAGCGAGGGTGTCCTGGTCCAGAAGATGGTGTCCGGTGAGCGTGAGCTGGTCATCGGTCTGATCCGCGACCCGCAGTTCGGCCCGTGCGTGATGTTCGGCCTTGGCGGCATCTTCACCGAGATCCTGAAGGACACCTCCTTCCGCGTCGCGCCGATCACCGAGGAAGACGCCTCCCAGATGATGGATGACATCCGGGCCAGCGCGATCCTGGGGCCGGTCCGCGGCATGGCGCCGGCCGACAGGAAGACCCTTGCCAGGGCGCTGGTCGGCCTGGGGACGATCGGCATGGAGCAGGAGGCCGTGGCGGAGATAGACGTGAACCCGCTCATCATCGGCACCGACGGGGCCCCCGTAGCGGTGGATGCGCTGGTCATCCTGAGCGATTCCGGGGAGTAGGCAACAGACCGTGACGGAGGGTGGCATGTCCAGGGGCAAGAAGAAAGCGCTGATAATAGTCGTTGTCGTAGTGGTGATCCTGCTGGGCCTGTGGATCGCCTCCGAGATCGTCATCCCCAGGATCGCGGCCTCGTACATAACCAAGGAGATCCAGAAGCGCTATCCGCAGGCCGGCGAGATAGACGTGTCGGTGAGCGCGTTCCCCGCCATCAAGCTCGCCTTCAAGAAGTACGACAAGCTGCACGTCGAGGTCAGCAACATCACCCTGCAGGATGTCAACTTCGACAAGATCACGCTGGACAGCACGAAGTGGCCGCAGGGACACTTCAAGGCGGTTATCACCGCGGACGAGATAGTGCGCTTCTTCTCACTCACCCACTCCTACGTGCAGGAATCGACTCTCTCGATGGAGGGCGACAAGCTGCGGGTGCGGGGCAAGGTGAACGTCGCAGGCGTGACGGTAGACGTCGACGCCCTGGGGACCCTGGAGCCGACGGCGGGCAAGCTGGTCTACTTTAAACCCACGCAAGTGAACGTCTCCGGTATCAGCGTTCCGGCGCGCGGGGTGGCACTGGTCAACCAGGTCATGCTGGACAGCCCGGTATTCGTCGTCAGGGAGGACCTGCCCTACACCATCACCGGCATCAAGGTCGGCGGTGGCATGCTGCTGATCGAGGGCGACGCCAACCTCGAGAAGGCGCTCAACATAAAGCTGTAAGCGGAGGTGCCGTTGAACGAGCAGAGCCTGGTGAACGTGGGATCGGCGTCGCACCTTGGCGAGAACCAGGTGCTCCGCGACTCCCACTTCATCTACGAGTACTCACGCCGCAGGGTCCCGCTGCCGGTGATCTCTTACATGGCCGTCGCCGACGCGGCCGGGGAGCAGCCCACCGGCCAGAACGCCGCCAAGCGGGCTCTCGACATCCTCAGGGATGCCGTCGAGCCGGCGGTCATCGCGGAGGAGGACCTGGTCAGCCCGCACATGGAGAGGCTGATCCGGGAAGCGCTTGCGCAGGTCAACGAGGGCCTGCTCGGCAAGGACAGGCCGGAGGGCGCCCCTTCCCCCGACGTGTCACTGACCATGGTCATCGCCGATCCGCGCAGGGCGTACATCGGCAGCATCGGGACCTGCCGGGTCTACCTCATGCACAACGAGCGACTGTATGACCTCACGCCCGCCGGCGGGCTCTCGGTCGCGCCCCCACCCGGTGAGACCATGCAGCTGTTCGGTGTGGCCGGCGCCACCATAGACACGCCCGAATCATCCGAGCCGGTCGAAGGCGTCGCGGGGGGGCTGTCGCTCCTGGGGCGGGGCCCCGAGGTGAGGGTCGGCTACAACGAGGTCGAGATAACCCCCGGCGACATAATAGTGCTCTGCACGGACGGACTGTGGAGGTCGGTGTCAGAGGAGGAACTGGTCGAGAACCTGCTCTCCGCGATGAACGTTCAGCGCAGCGCGAGCCAGCTCACGCGCCTCGCGTACACCCGCGACGCCGCTGACAATGCCACGATGGTCGCCTGGCAGTACCTGATACCGGAGCAGATCGAGGTCGTTAGCCCGGTGAAGGCCAGGAAGCGGGAGCGCAGGAGCCGCGCCGCGGACGTGCTGCTCATGGCGGTGCTGGTCATGGTACTGATCGGGATCTTCGCGATCGGCTTCGCCTTCGGCTGGAAGATAGCCGATGCCTTCCGCAAGCCGGCCAAGGAGAAAGCCAGGCAGGCCAGGGAGGCGAAGGAGGAGACCGAGGAGAAGGAAAAGTCCAGCGCCCCCTCGAGCGCGCCGGGGTCGAGCGCCCCCGAGTCGAGCACACCGGGCTCGAGCACCCCCGGCGGAAGCACGCCGGCATCCACAATCATCAAGACGGCTACCGTGAGCGGACAGGGAGTCCGGATGCGCACGAGCCCCGATACCAACGCCGGACTGGTGGGCCTCCTCAAGGACGGGGAGACGGTCTCCGTGCTGGGCGAGGTGATGGGAGCCGACAGCCGGGCGTGGTCCCGGGTCAAAGGCCTCGTGACCTCCGAGGGTAAGAGCTTCGAGGCGGAGGGGTTCGTAAGGAACGACTACCTCAAATAGGTGTTAAATCCATATCCCCACGATGGCGCCCGCTATCATTCCACCGATGAACACACCAAGCACGACGCTCATCGCGATGAACACCTTGCGTTTGAGGCCCTGGTCCCGGTCCAGCAGCGAGAGCTGGTCTTCGAACCCCGGCTGATCGATGTGCCTGGCGCGCGCCACCTCAGAGCCCACAAGGAACCCGGGTACCGCCTGCTCCGTGGTGGGCCGGGCCGCCGGCTGCTGCGGGGAAGGCTCGACCACCAGTGGTTCCGCGGTCGGCTGCTGCGGAGCGGCGATGGCCACATCCTGGTGTAGTACAGGGGCCTGAGTGGCCTGCCCGGGGTCGGCGGGGGCCTGAGCGGCCTGCCCGGGGTCGGCGGGGGCCTGCACGACCTCCCGCGATGCCTCATCAGCCTGGCCCGCGATCTGGCCGGCGTCCTGATTGCCGCCCTGTCCTGTCACTTCGTCCATCAGTACTTCAATTCCTCGAGATCGTTCGAGCTGAGACCCTTGAGGAAACCCTCGACGGTTACTCCGGTGGTCTCCACCTTCGCGGCCACCACGCTGTTGTAGAGGTTATCGGTGGCGAGCCCGCCGCCCGGGTCGCACCACTCCACCCAGACCGCGGGGACCTGGGAGCTCTCGAACGGGATATTATCACTGTCTTCCGTCGATTTCAGCACCGTGACCTCGGTCCCCTGCTCGCGGCAGAACGTATCGAGCTTGGCTTTCAGCCTCTGGAGCCCCGTTTCCTGCGTGCGAAGAGCGAAAACGTCTCCCTGCCCGACCGAATCGACGGAGATCATCCCGACCAGGTCCTTCTTCTCCAGGGTGCCCAGTAGGTCCAGGTAGCGGCGCGCTCCCACCCAGCGCTCCTCCGGGTCGAAAGGCCCAGGCCTATTGGCGCCCAGGAACACGAACTGGAGAGTGGCCTCGGGCTTCTTGCTGGAAAAGACTCGGGCCAGCTCCAGGACTACCCCGACACCCGTGGCGTTGTTGACCGCGCCCTTGTCGTCCGGAGATGAGTCGTAGTGCGCCGCGATTATCATGGTGTACCCCTCGCGCGTCCCCTCGCGCGTCCCCATCACGTTGCGCGAACCGAAGCCGCTGGACATCGTGAACGGCTGCTCCTCCACCGTGTAGCCCATCTCCCCCAGGCGCTGGACGATGTAGTCGGCCGCCGCGCGCTCGCGGGCGGAACCGGCGGGCCTGGGGCCGATGCCTTCCGAGAGGGCAAAGGTGTAGGACATGGCCTGCGCCACCTGGAAGTCGGCCGTGCCGCCCGCGCTCTCGTCGCCCGTACCTACGTCATCGCCGGTATCGCTCCCGGGCTTCGTGTCCTTCGGGCTCGAGCTCGACGAGGTGGTCTTCGCCTTCTTGGAGCCGGCGAAAATGAGGTTCCCGCCGGCCCCCGCGGCCAGGCCGAGAGCGAGCACGATGACACATACGACCACCAGCCTGTTCACCAGGCGGCGGTGCGACCTCTCCGCCTCAAGCCGTGTCGGCTCTTCGGGCGCGCCGTTCTGCTCGTCGTCATCCATCGATTGGTGACTATACCACAACCCCCGAGTAAACCGTGGACGAACCGGGGGGCCAGACACTTGCACGCGCTCAATTCCCATCCACACTTCGATTGGGGTTAATGCGTGAAACTGTCCGACGCCACTCATGATTTATAATGACTTGAATCTTGCCTGACCCCGGTTTCAGTCAGGAGGCATTTTGGCGAGGGTTTTCATAGAGGAGTTTCCGCACGGGCCGGGGGGTCACTGCTCGAGCACGGCCACCCGGGACCTGCTCAGGTTCTACGGGCACGACCTCAGCGAGGAGATGACGTTCGGGCTCGGGGTCGGCATAGACTTCATCTACGGCACGCATCCCGCCCTGGTTCCGCCGGTTTACGCGGGTGGCAGGACGCGTGACCTCGAGGTCAACCTGGACCACAACCTCGGGCTGGGCATGGAGATCGTCAGCGGCCTGGACGAGCGGGAAGGATGGCTGGCGGTCAAGCAGCGCCTGGACGCCGGCATCCCCACCATGGTCCACGCGGACGTGTATCACCTGGACTACCTGCGGGCGAAGAGGCACTTCAGCGCTCACCGCGTCGTGCTGGTGGGGTACGACGAGGAGCGGGGGGTGGCGTTCGTAGCCGACAACGACCGCGACGAGGTGCAGGAGTGCTCGCTGGCGAACCTGGCCCTGGCTCGCTCGTCGGCCTACCCGCCGACCGCGGCCGATAACACCTACTACGTGTTCGAACTGCCGGAGAGCCTGAGGCCGCTCTCCGAGGCCATCCCCACCGCGCTGGCCCAGGCCGTGCGCCAGAACATCGGTCGCCCCCTCGAGGAGGCCGAGGTCGAGTGGGACGGTGCCAGGCTATTCATGGGGACCCGGGGGGTCCGCGCCTTCGCCGAGGAGATGGGGTCATGGCCTGAGATGATGGACGCGGAGATGCTGTCCCTGGCCTGCAAGACCCTCTACGTGAACCTCGAGAAGGGCGGGACCGGCTACGGCGGGAACTTCCGCCGCATCTACGGGCGTTTCCTCATCGAGTCAGCGGGCATCCTGGGCGAGGCCGGCCTGGAGGACCTCGGGCGGCGGTTTATCTCCATCGGCGACACCTGGACCGAGCTATCCACCACCTTCAGGGAAATGTCCTCCGAGGGTGAGCGGGCCGTGGAGGAAGGCCGCCCGCTGGCCGCGCGGCTGGCCGGTGAGGAGGAGGAGGCCTTCGAGGGCCTCGCCGGGATCGCTTCCTCCCTGGGCGGGTGAGCCGTGGACCTCTTCGACAGCCGGGAGACCCTCGAGGGCACGCCACTCGCCGACCGCATGAGACCACGCACCCTGGAGGAGTTCGAGGGCCAGGATGAGATAGTCGGCCCCGGCGCCCCCCTGCGCGTCGCCATAGAGGAGGACGCCGTCTCCTCCATCATATTCTGGGGCCCGCCGGGCTCGGGCAAGACCACCCTGGGGCGCATCATCGCAGGGGCGACGGCCAGCGAGTTCGTGAAGTTCAGCGCCGTGACCGCGGGCGTCCCGGAGCTCCGCAAGATAATCGCCGCGGCGAAGGACCGCAGGAAGTTCAACCAGGGCCGCACCATCCTGTTCGTTGACGAGATACACCGCTTCAACAAGGCCCAGCAGGACGCCTTCCTTCCCCACGTCGAGGACGGCACCATCACCCTGATCGGCGCCACCACCGAGAACCCGTCCTTCGAGGTGATATCACCCCTGCTCTCCCGGGTGCGTGTATACGTGCTGGAGCAACTGGGGCCGGTTCACCTCGAGCACATCGTCCGTCGCGCGCTCACCGACGAGGAGCGCGGACTGGGCGGGCGCGGGCTGGTGGTGGAAGATGAGGCCGTCGAGGCAATGGTCGGTATCGCCGACGGCGACGCGCGCATCGCGCTGAACCTGCTGGAGATGTCGGCATCTCTCCTCCGTAAGGACGAGCCGATCACGGCCGGCCTCGTACTGAAGGTCGCCCAGGAGAAGACCATCCTCTACGACAAGAGCGGCGAGGAGCACTTCAACCTCATCAGCGCCCTGCACAAGTCGGTGCGCGACTCCGACCCCGACGGCTCGCTGTACTGGCTGGGCCGGATGCTCGAGGGGGGCGAGGACCCGCTCTACATCGCCCGCCGGCTCATCCGCATGGCGACCGAAGACGTCGGTGTGGCCGACCCCCAGGCCCTGCCCGTCACCGTTGCGGCGATGCAGGCGTGCCACTTCATGGGGATGCCCGAGTGCGACCTCGCGCTGGCCGAGGCCGTGGTGTACCTGGCGGCCGCCCCCAAGAGCAACTCGCTGTACGCCGCCTACGGGCAGGTGAAGGGCGACGTCCGCCGGTTCGGGGCCCTCCCCGTCCCGCTGCACATCCGCAACGCGCCCACCCGCCTCATGAAGGACCTCGGTTACGGCAGGGACTACCGCTACGCGCACAACTACGGGGACCACATCGTCGAGCAGCAGCACCTTCCTGACAGCCTCGAGGGACGCACCTACTACCACCCGAGCGACCAGGGACTCGAGCCCCGCATAGCGGAGCGCCTGGAGCGATGGCGCGCCGAACTGAAAAAGCGCTCGGAGGAATAGCGCCCCGCGCGAAGAACCCCACCGGCAGGTGACGAGCGCGGGAGAAGCAGGTGTCTCAGTCAAGGCTCGAGAGCAGGGACCCAGCGCGTATCAAGCGCGGCATAGACACGCTGGACGCTCTGTCCAGGCTGGCGAGGGTGCCAGGAATGCGCCTGCATCCCTGGATGCGGCACGACAGGACCGACATCCGGTGGCTTCCCATCAACCGGGACATCGAGCTACCGGGTGACACGCCGATGCCCCTCGCCATCCTCGAGACGCTCATCGGGCAGGCCAGCCACAGGGTCATCCATGACATCTGCGGATGCAGGACCGGCTGCGGCTGCGAGCGGCATCCGCACGACATCGGATGCCTGTTGATGGGCGACTCGGCCATCGAGTCCGACCCCGATACCTGCCGGGAGGCCGACGTCGAAGAGGCCCTCGAGCACGCCCGCCGCGCGGTGGACGCGGGGCTGGTGCCGGTGGTCGGAAAGGTCCGGGTGGACAACGCCATCTTCGGGATCAAGGAGCGCAGGCGGTTGCTGACCGTCTGCTTCTGCTGCGACTGCTGCTGCATCACGCGCTTCACCAGGCACACGCCCGCCAGGCACCTGGAACAACTGTGGCCCCGCCTGGACGGCATATCGGTGAACGTCAACGGCGCCTGCGACGGCTGCGGCGACTGCGTGGATCGCTGCTACATCCGGGCGATACGCATCCACGACGGGAAGGCCGTCATCGGGAGCCGCTGCCGCGCCTGCGGACGCTGTGCCTCGATGTGCCCCCGCAAGGCGGTGGACGTCACCATCTCGGACCCGGCCTTCACCGAGAAGGCCTTAGAGCGCATCCGCGCCCACGTCACCTACACCTGATGTAACAAAAGGGTCAGACCCTTTTGTTACATCACGCTACTTCTTACGCTGGTAGCGCATCTGCATCACCCGGTTCCACTCGCCGTCGTCGCCCTGGATGTAGGAGGTGAGCGTGCGGCTGTCGGGGCTCTCGACCTCGATGACGTCGTGGAAGTCGCACGGTCTCCTTGCCGCTGAAGCTCGTGACCGGCTGCCCCGGCCCCATCATGGCCTCTCCCTCGAACGTCCATTCACCGACCAGGTTCTGGAGCCACCTGTGCTCCTTGCGCGCCACCGGCATCGGCGGGCCTTGCTGCTTCTCTGTCTCGGCCATCTCAATCATCCTCCTTCTTTGTGTCCCTCTTGATTCGCCGCCTCCTGTCAGATTTCTGTAGGTATGTAGGCGCGCGGAATACAGCCTCGGACAGCCGCCAAGTAGGCATTCCTGGGAATCTGTTCACCAAAGTGAAGTTGATGAGAACGACGCTGGTATGTTTCCCGAGAAGGGTACCAAATACATCAGACAGAAAACCGCCAAGGGCCGCGCCTCTACATCTCCCGGATTCCTAGCGGCATGCATCGTACGGCAGGTGTCTCGTCATTTCGTTATTCATTTACATACATTGACCGAAGCTCAGCAAGAATCGAGTCAGGATCCTGGCCCTTTATTCCCAGGTTCTTCAGGTCCACCTTCTCAGATACCATGGCATCAAGAAAGGCTCTCATGTCATCTCGAATCCCCTTCGGGATGCTGGTTTCGGCATCAGGCGCGATCACCCGGTACAACCGAAATACATCGTTCTTGTGCTTGGCAATAGATTTCGCGTCGATCGCCTCCCCCGCTTCTTTCCGCCTGGTGAGATCGAGCCATGCCCGTGCTTTGAGCGGAATAAGGTGTTCCGGATCTACGACGGGCATGTCTTGGATGATAATGATTCCAGAATGAAGAAAGGCATAGTAGGAGTCATCCAAGAGGATGGCGGACAGGCTTGAGATCTCTTCATCAAGCCGGACAGGAGTAATATGAGCCCCCTCTGCCAAGTCAAGCATATCCGGCCTTCGTGCGAACAACTCCAGCATATAGGGGTATTGTTCGTCTTCGGGCCTTAAGAAGCGGTAGTATCGCCGCTCTCCAGTTGTGGTCTCTTGAATCTGATATCCCCCCGCGCGAACAAACGCCCAAAAAGCACGCACGAATGATGCATCCAACGCTTCCACACTCAGTACGATATCCAGATCCTTAGTTGCGCGGAACTCCAGCCCTGCTTCTTCCATGTGAAGGTCGCAGGCCGCGCCACCTATCAAAACATACTGGCTGGAATGGAGGCGAAACTGCTCGCGGAACTTCGCAAGGCCTCTCACCATTCCATGTCCTCCACAAGAGTATGCATAGCCGCTTGCACGCGTTCATCGGTGCTGTCTCTCAACGAGAGGTAGAGCGACAGCCGGTCCACGTTTCCCTCACGGGCAAATAGCGCCGGGGCATATTTCCACAGCTCGATCTCATATGCCCCTGGCTCGGGCAAAACCAACTCGACAAGCTTGTCATGCTGCATCCAAACCTTCCATTCTTCGGACGAGAATGCCAGAACCGGGACCCTCGGTTCGGCCAGCATTGTGTAGTAGGCAAGGGCGCTCTCCCCTGCCACACTGCCGTCCCCCGCTTGCACAGACGATGCAATATATAGACGCTTCCTTACCGGAGTATTCAGATAGGGTAATACATGTTCCCAAAGGGATCGTCCGGTTTCAGAAAATCGAAGATGTCGCTCTCTTCCCGTGACAGAATGCTCGCCAACTCCGGCTGTTTCCAGCTCGTCGAAGGCACGGGTCATGGTCATCGCGGAATATCCCAAGCGGTGGGCCATTTCGGCCGGCGTAATCGTCACGCTCTCTCTATGCCACAGGACCTGCAATATCAAAGCCTGTGTGGAGGGACTGAAGACCGGTTTCTTCTCCCGCAATCGCCTCACGTGCTCACGCAGATCTATCCCCAGCATGGGAAGGTACATCTGATTGCCCGGGACTATGAAGGGCACTTTCTGCTCGATCAATCTCCTTCGGTTGTACGAGGTTACTCCTTGGCGCACATACACCACTTCGAACTGTCCCCGGCCTCGAACTTGATCCAGGTGTTTGCCGATCACCGCCGGTGTCTGCTCCTCGTCTCCGTTGTCGACCATTAATACACATTCAGTTCCCAGCACATCGATTCTGAAGAAACGGTAGCGCTCGCGGAGGTATTGGGGTAGTTTGCTGCTGTTCTCCCAGTGTCGTGGCTTAACGGACGTACCGAGAGTCTCCAGAAGATACCGCTCCAATCGATGAATGAGTTTATTCATAGCAGTTACTAACCTTTTTTCTGAATAGTAACATACGCCATGTTATTGTGCAATTAGTGTGTTACTACCACGACCCCAGATACACGCGGCCTGCTATCGTAAAAGGCGGGCCCTGTAGAGCCCGCCCTTTCACGTCGTGTTCGCCGGCTGTTGCCGGCGTTATGTCTTACTTGCCGCCGAGCAGCGCCCGGCTGATGACAACGCGCTGGATCTGGTTGGTGCCCTCGTAGATCTGGGTGATCTTGGCGTCGCGCATCATGCGCTCAATCGGGTACTCCTTCATGTAGCCGTAGCCGCCCATGAGCTGCAGGCAGTCCGTGGTGACCTTCATCGCCGTGTCGGTGGCGAAGCACTTCGCCATCGCGCTCAGCGCCGAGAACCCCGGCTCCTCGGAGTCCACCGCGCACGCCGCTCGATAGACCAGCGAGCGAGCGGCCTCCACCTGCATGGCCAGGTCCGCGACCATGAACTGCAGGCCCTGCAGCGCAGCGATGGGGCGCCCGAACTGCACGCGCTCCCTCATGTAGCCGATGGTGTACTCCAGAGCACCCGCGGCCACGCCCAGGCCTTGGGCCCCGATCGAGGACCGGGTGCGGTCCAGGGTCATCATCGCCAGGTTGAAGCCCTTTCCCTCCTCCCAGAGCAGGTTCTCGGCCGGGACCTCGCAGTCCTCGAAGATCAGCTCGGTCGTGGACGATCCGCGTATGCCCAGCTTGTTCTCGTGCTTGCCTACGGTGAATCCGGGGAACTCCTTCTCCACTATGAAGGCGCTTATGCCGCGGACCCCCTTCTCCGAGTCGGTCATCGCGAAGACGCTGAAGATCTCCCCCACTCCGCCGTTGGTGATGAAGCACTTGGTCCCGTTGAGGATGTACTTGTCGCCCTTCCTGACCGCGCGGCTCTTCATCGACGCCGCGTCGCTGCCGGCCTCCGGCTCGGTAAGGCCGAACCCGCACAGCTTCTCGCCGGAAGCGAGCATCGGGAGGTACTTCTTCTTCAGCTCGTCGCTGGCGCCGAGCTTGATGGGGGTGCTGCCCAGCTCCTGGCAGCCGAGGATCAGCGAGGTGTTCACACACACCTTGGCAAGCTCCTCGATGGCGATGCAGAGGGTCAGCAGGTCGGCTCCCTCTCCACCGTACTCCTCCGCGAACGGAAGGCCCATGAATCCGTTCTTCTTCAGCGCCTCCACCATGTCCCAGGGAAACTCGCCTTTCTCGTCGATCTCCATCGCCCGCGGCTCGACCACCGTCTTCGCGAAGTCCCTTATGGACTCCTGGAACATCTTCTGCTCTTCGTTGATCTCGTAAGCCATGTGCCACCTCCGGTTGGCCTGGATCGCGGACTGAAGTCCGCGCTCAATATCTTATATCACTCCACCTTCAGGATGACCGCGTCGCCCTGGCCTCCGCCGCCGCATATGGACGCGGTGCCGTAACCGCCTCCGAGCCTGGCCAGCTCGTTGACCAGCGACATCACTATGCGGGCCCCGCTCGCGCCCACGGGGTGCCCCAGGGCTATCGCTCCGCCATTCACGTTCGTGTTCTCCGCGGTCTCGGGGTCCAGCCCCAGCAGCACCGAGGAGTGCCAGCACACCGCCGCGAACGCCTCGTTCATCTCGTGCAGCCTCATGTCCTCCACGGTGAGGCCGGCCTTCTCCAGCGCCTTCTTCGTCGAGTTCGCGGGAACCGTCGCCAGGTACTCGGGCTTGTCGGCTACCATCCCGTGCGAGACGATCGTCGCCAGGGCTTTGAGCCCCAGCGCCTCGGCCTTCTCCCGCGAGGCCACCACGATGCAGCCCGCCCCGTCGTTGATGCCTGACGCGTTTCCGGCGGTGATGGTGCCCTCCTTGCGGAAAGCGGGCGGTAGCTTGGAGAGCGATTCGAGCGTGGTCTCGGGCCGGATATGCTCATCGGTGTCGACCAGGACCACGTCCTTCTTCTTCTTTATCTCCACCGGGACTATCTCCTCGGCGAACTTGCCGGCGGCCCGGGCCTCTACCGCGCGCTTCTGGCTGCGGGCGGCCCACAGGTCCTGCTGCTCGCGGCTGGTGGCGAACTCCTCGGCGACGCGGTCGGTCCCCTCTCCCATGTGCCAGTCGTTGACCGCGCACCAGAGCGCGTCGTGGATCATGCCGTCCACCAGGACGCCGTTGCCCATCCGGTATCCGTAGCGTCCCCTGGGGACGTAGTAACAACCATTGCTCATGCTCTCCATGCCACCCGTCACTATCACCTCGGCGTCCCCCGCCCTGATTATCTGGTCGGCGGTGATCAGCGCGCTGATGCTGGAGATGCAGACCTTGTTCACCAGGAACGTCGGGACCGAGACCGGGAGACCGGCCTTGAGCGACGCCTGCCGCGCGGGCATCTGCCCGCTCCCCCCCTGGATCACCTGGCCGAGTATCACGTAATCGACCTGCTCGCCCTCGAGGCCCGAACGCTCGAGCGCGCCCTTTATGGCGACCGCTCCCAGCTCGACCGCCGACAGACCCGCCAGCGAGCCGCCGAGCCTCCCGAAGGGCGTCCTCGCCATTCCGACTATCACTGTCTCGGTCAACGGAAGTACCTCCTTGGTTTCGTGCGGACGGCACCCGGTTACATCGGACCGGGCACTCCGAAGGCTAGAGACCGAGCATGCGCGAGAGGACTATCCTCTGCACCTCGCTGGTCCCCTCGCCTATCTCGAGTATCTTCGCGTCGCGGAAGTAACGGCACACCGGGTAGTCCTCGATGTAGCCGTAGCCACCGTGTATCTGCACCGCGCTGTTGGCCGCGCGCATGGCCGCCTCCGAGGCGAACAGCTTCGCGATGGCTGCCTCCCTGGTATACGGCCTCCCCTGGTCCGCCAGCCAGGCCGCCTTCAAGGTCGCCAGGCGCGCGAGTTCCACCTCGACCAGCATGTCCGAGCATTTGAAGGAGATGCCCTGGTTCCGCCCGATGGGCTGCCCGAACTGGATCCGGGACTTCGCGTAGGAGACCGACTCGTCGAGGCATCCCTGCGCGAGCCCCACCGAGAGGGCGGCTACACCTATCCTCCCGCAGTCGAGTATCTTGAGGAAGGCCTTGAACCCTCCCCCGCGCTCGCCCAGAAGGTGGTCCTCGGGAACGCGGCAGTCGGTAAACGACAGCTCGTGGGTGTCCGAGGTATGCCAGCCCATCTTGCGGTAGGAGGGAGCGACGTCGAAGCCGGGAGTACCGGCCGGGATGAGTATGTTGCTTATCTCCTTCCTGCCCCCGTGGTCGCCCGTCGCCGCCGTGATGGTGACGTGCCCGGTAATCTCTGTGCCGGAGTTCGTAATGAAGCACTTGGTGCCGTTGACGACCCACTCTCCCGCCATGAGCATGGCCGTGGTCCTGGTGGCTCCCGCGTCGCTGCCCGCTTCGGGCTCCGTCAGCCCGAAGGCGCCGAGCTTCTTCCCCCGGGCGAGGTCGATGAGCCACCTCTGCTTCTGCTCCTCGGTCCCGAAGAGGTAGATGGGCATGCTGCCGAGCGACGTGTGTGCCGCCATAGAGATGGACAGCGAGGCGCTGACCCTGCCGATCTCCTCGACCGCTATGGCGTAGGTGACGAAGTCTGCGCCCGCCCCCCCGTACTCCTCCGGTATGGGCAGGCCGTAGAGGCCGAGATCGGCCATCTTGGCCTGTATCTCGTAGGGGAACTCCCCCGCGCGGTCCAGCTCCTCGGCGTAGGGAGCGATCTCCTTGTCCGCGAACTCGCGGATCATCTGTCTGAACATCGTCTGTTCTTCGTTGAGGTCGAATTCCATGTCACTCCCAGGGGTTATTTGATTTGTACCGGCGTGGACCGGCGTGCCGGCCCGTCAAAAACTACCATACGGCATGGCAAATCGCAATTATCGGACGCAGAGTGGCGTCAGACGTTTTCATTGCGTTGTTTCCTTATCGAGATCAACGTACTCCAACAGCACTGCAAACGTCGGACCCCCCCATTCGCCCAAGGGTTGATCGGCCGCCACGTTCGAAGTGAGAATTCACCTCAACCATTAATTCTCACACCGTATGAGAACATATGGTTGAGGTGAATTCCCACGGCGATGTTATTATCTATGGGTACGGTCGTACCGTGAAGGGAGACATTAACTTGAACTGCGTTCGTTGCGGTGGCGATATCCCGTTCGGTTCTACCGCCTGCCCGAACTGCGGACTGAAGCTGAAGGCCGCCCCGAGGCCGCAGGTCCCGCCCGGGGGGGCCGGTGTTCCCCCCGCGCAGGCGGCCGGTCCTCCTGCCGCGCCCGGTGCGCAACCGCCTGCTCCGGGGGGATATGCGCCCCAACCGGGCGCGTTCCCACAGGGGCAACCACCCGCGGGAGGGCCGCCGGGCGGCGGGATCCCCGAGGGTCCGCCGCTGGTGGGAGAGATGCCGCCTCCACAGGCTATGCAGCCGGCGCCCGGGCCGCCTGTCGGCACCGGGCCTCCAACCTCGATGGGCCCTGACGTGGCCCAGACCCCCCGGGGCCAGGACCTCTACATCCCGTCCGCTCCGGACCAGGACAGCTACATCCCGGCCTCGCCTGAGCCGGTCGGCCCCATCTCGCAGGCCGAGCCATACGTCCCCGGGCAGATCCGCCCCGAGCTCCGCGGTAACTCCAAGCCCATGGACGAGGACGGGAGCTACGGGGTCCCCGCGGCTGACGTCGGCGGCTACGACGTCCACCAGCCGCCCCCGGGGCATTTCGTCCCCGAGGCCGCGGACGAGCTCCCGCGTGCGGTTACTTACCAGGCGCCCGGAGCGCAGGCTCATGGGCCCTATGTATCGCCTTCTGATGCCAACGCCGCCATCGGGTACCCGCCCCAGGGCGCACCCTACCCACCGCCTGGCGCACCTTACCCACCGCCTGGCGTACCTTATCCACCACAGGCCGGAGCCTACCCACCACAGGCCGGAGCCTACCCCCCACAGGCGGGGGCTTATCCGCCCCCCGGCGCAGGGTACCAGGTCCCCGGAGCGGCACCCGCTCTGCCCTTACCCGCCGTCAAGGCTCCGCGCGCCAGGTCGGCCATATCGAGGGGCACCATGGTCGTCATCATAGTGGCCATTGCGTCGCTCGTGGTGGTGGCCGGCGCGGCCGCGGTGTACTTCCTGGTGCTCAACAAGAAGGCCACGACCCCCCAGGAACAGGTCGTCCTCGAGTACTTCGAGGCGCTGAGCAAGGGAGACACGCAGAAACTTAATTCGCTGTTCGCACCGGGCCAGGGCTTAAGCGACATGGAGCTTCAGTTGCTCAAGGGGCTTGGGAGCCTCGGGATGTACAAGTTCGAGGACATCGAGCTAGAGACCGGTCCTGTGACGGGGACAGAAGCAACAGTGACAATCAAAGGAATGAAAATAACGATGTCTGCGGGCGGGCAGACGGGGTCGGTGGACATGAGTCAGCTCTATGGGACCAACCGGCTCGAGATCCAGGAGAGAAACGTGAACGGCAAGTGGCTGCTTGTGAGGCAGGGGGCCATGCCGGGCATGCAGATCCCGAGCGTCCCCGCTCCTTCTCCCTCACAGTAGCAGGGCTTTCCCTACGGTCTTTTCGAGCCCGCCGGAGCCTGGCCACGTACTCCTAGAACCCGTCCTGCTCCACTTTGCGCAGGGGCGCGTAGCTCAGCAACAGCCGCTTCTCGCCCGTTCCCGGGAACTCGACGGTGACCTCGAAGTCGTCGTCCCGCTCCACCACCTCGAGCACCGTGCCCGGCCCCCACTTCTCGTGGACCACCTCGTCCCCGCACACGAGCTCGAGCAGGCCGCACTCCTCGGGCGCCGGCTCCCCTTCCCACTCGACGGGCTCGAGTAGGTCGGGCGGTATCTCGGCTAGGAACCGGCTGCCGGGGTTGGCCGAGAGGCCCCCCCAGAGGCTCCGGACCTGCGCGTTTGTCAGATATAGCAGCTCCCTGGCCCGTGTCATCCCCACGTAGCAGAGGCGCCTCTCCTCCTCCAGTCCGCTGGGGTCCTCCATGGAGCGGATGTGAGGGAACACCCCCTCCTCCATCCCTACGATGAAGACGACCGGGTACTCGAGCCCCTTCGCGTTGTGCAGGGTCATCAGCGAGAGGTAGCCTCCCTGGCTCTCCAGCTCGTCGGTGTCGCCCACCAGGCTGACCCTCTCCAGGAAATCGTCGAGTGTCGCCGCCCCGTACTCCTCGCGGAACTCGTCGACCACGCCGGATAGCTCCTTGAGGTTCTCGATCCGGCCCTCGGCCTCCAGCGTGCGCTGCGACTCCAGTTCCGCCATGTAGCCGGTGCGCGTCCAGGCCTGCTCCAGGAGTACTCCGACGTCGCCCGTCTCCCCCAGCGCCTCCAGCCCACCGATGAGCTCCTCGAAATCGGCCAGTTTCTTGACCGCGCGCGATGAGAGCCCGGGAACGTCGGGGGCTTTCCGCACCGCCTCACGCAGTGACAGCCCGTTCCTCGCGGCGAACTGCTGGAGGCAGGTCACCGTCTGCTTTCCGATGCCGCGCGGGGGGACGTTTATGACGCGCAGGAGGCTCACCTCGTCGGCGGGATTGGCGACCAGTCGCAGGTAGGCCACGATGTCCTTTATCTCCTGGCGCTCGTAGAACCGGGTGCCCCCGAAGATCCTGTAGGGGATGTCGAGCCTGATGAGCGACTCCTCCAGCACCCTGGACTGGGCATGGGTCCGGTAGAAGACGGCGATCTCGTCGTAGCGCCGGCCCGCCTCCGCCAGTTTCCTGGCCTCGGAGCAGAAGAACCAGGCCTCCTCGTGCTCGTGGGCGGCCAGGCGGTAGCGCACCGGCTGGCCTTCGGGGTTGGCGGTCCAGAGCGTCTTCTGCTTGCGCCCGGGGTTGTTGGCCACCACCGCCCCCGCCGCGCCGATGATCCGGGCGGTGGAGCGGTAGTTCTGCTCCAGCTTGACCACCCGCGCGTCCGGGTAGTCGCGCTCGAACTCCAGTATGTTGCGTATGTCGGCGCCCCGCCACGAGTAGATGCCCTGGTCGTCGTCACCCACGACGCAGAGGTTGCGGTGCTCGGAGGCCAGCATGCGGACCAGGCGGTACTGAACGATGTTGGTGTCCTGGTACTCGTCCACCAGGACCTGGATGTAACGCTCCCTGTAGCGCTCGAGGACCGAGGGGTAGAGCTCGAACAGGTGCACCAGCGTGAGCAGCAGGTCGTCGAAGTCGAGGGCGTCGTTCGCCCTCAGGCGCTCCTGGTAGCGGCGGTAGACCTGGGAGGCGACCTCCTCGTAGAAGTTCTCCGGCTCGGCCGCGAACGTCTCCTCGTCCACCATCTCGTTCTTGGCTCCGCTGATCACCGCCTTCAGCGCGCGCGGGTGGTAGGTCTTGCGGTCGACGTTGAGGTCATCAAGGCACGACGTGATGAGCCTCACCGAGTCGGCCTCGTCATAAATGGAAAAGCGGGACGAGTAACCGAGCGGCTCGATCTCCCGGCGGAGTATGCGGGCGCAGGAGGAGTGGAACGTCCCCACCATCATGTCCCGGGCGCGGATGCCGACCAGGCGCTCGACGCGCTCCTTCATCTCGCCGGCGGCCTTGTTGGTGAAGGTGAGGGCGAGGATTCCGTACGGGCTCACGCCGTGGTTCGCGATCAGGTGTGCGATGCGGTAGGTAAGTACGCGCGTCTTGCCGCTGCCGGCACCGGCGACGACCAGCAGCGGGCCGCCTGTGTGCTCCACGGCCTCGCGCTGGACGGGGTTCAGGTCGGTGAGGTCGATCAACCTATTCCCATTCGATGGTGCTGGGGGGCTTGGAGGAGATGTCGTAGGCCACCCTGTTCACACCATGGACCTCGTTGATAATGCGGCTGGAGATGCGCTCGAGCACCTCGTGCGGGATGCGTGCCCAGTCGGCCGTCATGGCGTCCTGTGAGGTGACCGCGCGCAGCACTATGGGGTAGGCGTAGGTGCGCCCGTCCCCCATCACCCCGACCGACTTCACGCACGGCAGCACCGCGAATGACTGCCAGATCTCCCGGTAGAGGTTGGCGCGCTTTATCTCCTCCAGCACGACGGCGTCGGCCTCGCGCAGTATCTCCAGGCGCTCCGCGTTGACCTCGCCGATGATACGCACCGCGAGGCCCGGTCCGGGGAACGGCTGGCGCCACACTATCTCCTCGGGAAGGCCGAGTTCCTCGCCGACCGCCCGGACCTCGTCCTTGAAAAGCGCCCGCAGAGGCTCGACCAGCTCGAAGTTCATCTCCTCCGGGAGCCCGCCCACGTTGTGATGCGACTTGATCCGGGCGGCATCCCGTGTCCCGCTCTCGATGATGTCGGGGTAGAGGGTGCCCTGCACCAGGAACCGCGTGTCCTTCAGGCCGTCGGCGACCTCCTCGAAGACCCTGATGAACTCCTCACCGATGGTCATGCGCTTGACCTCGGGATCGGTTACGCCCTCCAGCCGCTCGAGGAAACGGTCCACCGCGTCCACGTGTATGAGATTCACCTTGAAGTGGCGGCCGAACGTCTCGACGACCTCCTCGGCCTCGTCCTTGCGCAGCAGCCCGTGGTCCACGAACACACAGGTGAGCCGGTCGCCCACCGCCTTGTGGACAAGGGCGGCCGCCACGCTGGAGTCCACTCCCCCCGATAGCCCGCAGATTATCTTCTCTGAACCGACCTGATCCCGGATGTCGGCGACCGAGTCCTCGATGATGGAGGTCATGGTCCAGGTGGGCATGCAGTCACAGGCCCGGTACAGGAAGTTCTTGAGCATGTCAGTGCCGAAGGGGGTGTGAACGACCTCGGGGTGGAACTGCACCGCGAACAGCCCGCGCTCGATGAGTTCCATGGAGGCGACCGGAGAGGTCTCGGTCCGCGCGGTGACCTTGAAGCCGGCCGGTGCCCCCGTCACCTTGTCGCCGTGGCTCATCCAGACAACCTGCTCCAGGGGAAGGTCGTCGAGGATTATCCCCTCCTCGATCACCTCGAGGTCGATCTTGCCGTACTCCCTGACGACCGTCCTCTCCACGGTGCCGCCAAGGGTCCTGGCCATCAGGTGCATCCCGTAGCAGATGCCGAGCACCGGTATGCCCAGCTCGAAAAGCCCGGGGTCGCAACCCGGGGCCCCCTCCTCGTAGCAGCTCGAGGGCCCGCCCGAAAGTATGAGGCCCTTCGGGTTCCTGGCCTCGAGCTCCGCCAGCGGGATATCGTGGGGCACTATCTCGCTGTAGACCTTGCACTCGCGCACCCGTCGCGCGATGAGCTGGGCGTACTGGGCCCCGTAGTCGACCACCAGTACGGTATCGTAGTTGGCGGTGCTCACTTGCCCATCCCCACGTCCTGGCTGCGCTGCATGATCTTGCCCTCCGTCTGCAGCGAGGGGGCGACCATGACCTCGGCCCGCTGGAACTCCTTCAGGGTCCTGTAGCCGCAGGTGGCCATGGACATCCGCAGGGCTCCGAACAGATTGAGCGTGCCGTCGTTCTCGTGGGCCGGCCCCTTGATTATCTCCTCGATGCCGGCGACCTGCCCGACCTCCACCCGGGTTCCGCGCGGAAGCTCGGGATGGAACGTCGCCATGCCCCAGTGGAAGCCCCTCCCCGGCGCCTCGAGGGCACGGGCGATGGGCGCTCCCATCATAACCGCGTCGGCGCCGCAGGCGACGCACTTGGCGATGTCCCCGCCGGTACGGATGCCCCCGTCGGCGATGACGTTCACGTAGCGCCCGGTCTCCTCCATGAGCCGCGAGCGCGCCGCGGCGGCGTCGGCCAGCGCTGTCGCCTGGGGGACCCCGATGCCGAGAACGCCCCTGGTCGTGCAGGCGTGTCCGGGTCCGACCCCGATGAGCACTCCCACCGCCCCGGTGCGCATGAGGTGCAAAGCGGTGTGGTACGACGCGCAGCCGCCCACCACCACGGGCACCGGGAGGTCGGCGATGAACTTGTACAGGTCGAGCGGCTCCCGAGATTCGGAGAGGTGTTCGGCGCTTATGACCGTCCCCTGTATGACCAGAACGTCCAGTCCCGCGTCCAGGGCCACCTGGTAGTACTGCTCCACCCGCTGCGGGGTCAGCGAGGCGGCGGTCACCACCCCGGCCTCCTTGATCTGCGTGACGCGGCGCTTGATCAGCTCGGGCCTTATGGGCTCCCGGTAGACCTCCTGGATGCCCCGTGTCGCCTCGCTCTTGGACAGTGAGGCTATCTTGTCCAGCACCACGGCGGCATCCTCGTATCGGACCTGGACCCCCTCCAGGTTGAGCACGCCCAGGCCCCCGAGCCTGCCTACCGCTATGGCCATGGCCGGGTCGACCACCCCGTCCATCGCGGAGGCAAGGAACGGCAGTTCCAGGCGGTGGGGGCCCAGTTGCCAGGTCACGTCGATGTCCTCGGGGTTGCGCGTCCGGCGCGACGGGACGATGGCGATGTCGTCGAGGCCGTACGCCCTCCTCCCGCTCTTCCCTATTCCGATCTCTACGTCCAAGTGAACCTCCGAGTAGGTTTCGGGGCTGATGTTGTGGTTATTTAATCACAAAACCGGACCGGGAAAAGATGGTTGAGGGTATTTCCCGGGGGTCAGGCGACCGTGACGTCGTCGCAGAGGTAGACGTCCTGGATGGCGTTGAGCAGGGCCACCCCGTCCTCCAGCGGCCTCTGGAACGCCTTGCGGCCGCTGATCATGCCCATACCCCCCGCCCTCTTGTTGATGACCGCGGTGCGGACCGCCTCCGCCAGGTCGTTCCCGCCAGAGCCGCCGCCGCTGGTGACGAGCCCCGCCCTGCCGCAGAAGCAGTTGAGCACCTGGTAGCGCGCCAGGTCGATGGGGTGGTCAGAGGAGAGCTCGGAGTACATGCGCTCGTCGTACTTGCCGTACCTCGCGCCGCCGTTCAGGGCCGGGTACCCTCCGTTGGTCACCGGCAGCTTCTGCTTGATTATGTCCGCCTCGATGGTGGCCCCGAGGTGGTTGGCCTGGCCCGTCAGGTCCGCCGAGGTCTCGTGGTTCACACCGTCGACCGTGAAGGCGGGGTTGCGCACGTAGCACCACAGCACGCAGGCCATCCCCAGCGCGTGCGCCTCGGCGAACGCCCGGCTGACCTCGCCAATCTGCCTTGGCGACTCCGGCGAGCCGAAGTACACCGTCGCACCCACCGCGACCGCGCCCATGTCGTACGCCTGCCTGACCCCCGCGTACATCACCTGGTCGTAGCGGTTCGGGTAAGAGAGCAGCTCGTTGTGGTTCAGCTTGACTATATACGGGATCCGGTGGACGTACTTTCTCGAGACGGCGCCGATGACACCGACGGTGCTGGCCACGGCGCTGCAGCCCCCCTCGACCGCCAGCTTCAGTATCTTATCGGGATCGAAGCAGGCGGGACTGGGCGCGAACGACGCCCCCGCCGAGTGCTCGACGCCCTGGTCTACCGGGAGGATGGAAAGGTACCCCGTCCCCGCCAACCGACCGTGCTCGAAGAGCGTCCTCAGGCTCTTGGACACCTCGCGGGAACGGTCGGACTCGCCCGTGACCCGCTCCGTCCATCCCGGACCGGGCAGGTACAGCATGCCGGCCGGCACCCTCGGCTGGTCGAAGTCCAGCAGGTAGGAGGCCTCGTCTGCCAGGAGCTTGCTTATGTCGTTGATATCCACGAGCCTTCCCCCTTCGCGCGCCTGCCCACTATCATACGACAACAGAGGGCTACGGCCTGCTCGAAGCGCGGGATAAAGGGATTCCCGTACCTCGCAGCACATGAAGAAGCGCCCGCTTTCGCGGGCGCTCCATGAGTTCCGGTCTCTATCCGGGTTTGGGCTACATCATACCGCCCATGCCTCCGGGGGGCATTCCGGGCATCCCGCCGCCACCCTCCTCGGGCTTGTCGGCGATGAGCGCCTCGGTGGTCAGCAGCAGCGCGGCTATGGAGGCCGCGTTCTGCAGCGCCGAACGGGTGACCTTGGCCGGGTCGATGATTCCCGCCTCGGTCATGTCCACGTATGCGCCGTCGAGCGCGTTCAGGCCGTGACCCTCCTTGAGGCCCTTGACCTTCTCCACCACCACGGAGCCCTCCAGGCCCGCGTTGGTGGCGATCTGCTTCAGCGGCTCTACCAGCGACTTCTTCACTATCTCGAAGCCGGTCTTCTCGTCGTCGCCGAGCTTGGCCGGCACCTTCAGGGCGTCCGCCACGTTGATGAGCACCACGCCGCCTCCGGCAACGATGCCCTCCTCCACGGCCGCCTTGGTCGCGGACAGCGCGTCCTCGATGCGGTGCTTCTTCTCCTTGAGCTCAACCTCGGTTGCGGCGCCGACCTTGATGACCGCCACGCCGCCGGACAGCTTGGCCAGCCGCTCCTGCAGCTTCTCGCGGTCGAAGTCGGAGTCGCTCTTCTCGATCTCGGCCCGTATCTGGGCGATGCGGCCCTCGACGTCCTTGGCCGCGCCCTTGCCTTCCACCACGATGGTGTCTTCCTTGCTCACCTTCACCTGGCGCGCCTTGCCCAGCATGTCCAGGGTGACGCTCTCCAGCTTGATGCCGAGCTCCTCGGAGACCATCTGGCCGCCGGTCACTATCGCGATATCCTGCAGCATGGCCTTGCGGCGGTCGCCGAACCCGGGGGCCTTGACCGCGACGCTCGCGAAGGTCCCGCGTATCTTGTTGACCACCAGCGTCGCCAGGGCCTCTCCCTCGACGTCCTCGGCAATGATGAGCAGCGACTTGCCGGTCTGCATTACCTTCTCCAGTATCGGCAGCAGGTCGGCCACGGCGCTGATCTTCTGGTTGGCGATCAGGATGTAGGGGTTGTCCATGACCGCTTCCATGCGCTCGGTGTCGGTGACCATGTACATGCTCAGGTAGCCCTTGTCGAACTGCAGGCCCTCGACCACGTCGAAGTCCATGCCGAAGGTCTGGGACTCCTCGACGGTGATGACGCCGTCCTTGCCGACCTTCTCCATCGAGTCGGCTATGATCTTGCCGACCTCGTCGTTGTCGGCGGAGATGGCCGCCACGCGAGCGATCTCGTCCTTGGTCTCTATCTCCTTGGAGCGCTTCTTGATCTCCTCGACCGCGGCCTCGACGGCCTTGTCGATGCCCTTGCGTATCTGCATGGGGTTGGCGCCGGCGGCCACGTTACGCAGGCCTTCCTTGACCATTGCGTGGGCCAGCACGGTCGCCGTGGTGGTGCCGTCACCCGCGACGTCGTTGGTCTTGGTAGCGACCTCCTTGGCAAGCTGGGCACCCATGTTCTCATACGGGTCCTCCAGCTCGATCTCGCGGGCGATGGTCACGCCGTCGTTGGTGATGGTCGGAGCGCCGAACTTCTTCTCCAAGACCACGTTGCGTCCCTTGGGCCCGAGGGTCACCCGCACCGCGTCGGCGAGCTTGGTGACACCCGCCTCGAGGGCCCGCCGGGCTTCCTCGTCGTACTCAAGTATCTTTGGCATCTGTCAGCTCCCCTTTCCTACTTCTTCTTCGCGGTCTTCGCGGTCTTCGCGGTCTTCTTGCGGGCCAGTATGTCCCTCTCCGAGAGGATGAGGAGGTCCTTGCCCCCAACCTTCACCTCGGTGCCGCCGTACTTCGAATAGATGACGGTATCCCCCGGTTTGACCTCCAGGGGTATCAGCTTGCCCTCCTCGTAGCGTCCCGGGCCCACTGCCAGCACCTTTCCCTCCTGCGGCTTCTCCTTCGCCGTGTCGGGGATGACGATGCCGCTGGCCGTCGTCGCCTCGCCTTCGCCGGGCTCCACTATTACCCGGTCTCCCAAAGGCTCAAGATCCATGTCCATCCCTCCCTTGTCGTTCCATTGCTGAGTACCTCGTTCATGGAGCAAGGCACTTAGCACTCCAGAGATGAGAGTGCTAATGAGGTATTCTAAGGAACTTCTGGCAGATGTCAAGCGAGAGTGCTAACGGAGGATTGGAATATGGAGTGGCGTCGCACGTTTTAATTGCGTTATGTCCTTGTCGAAGACAGGCGTGGTCCAACGGCACTTCAAACGTCCGACCCCACGGTCAGAGACGTTATTTGGCTTGGAGTCGGGGATGTGACACTAGTCTCTGACCCCGCGGGCGACCCTCTCGACGTCCTCGAACAGGAACTCTGCCTGCTGCGACCACTCCGCGAAGTCCGGGGCCTCGTAGGTCCTCGGGTACTGGCCGTAGAGCTCGAGCACCTTCTGTATCTGGCGCATCATGCTCTCGTAACGCACCAGCAGCGGCATGCCGCGAAGGCCCTTCAGGGTCTTCTTGAGCTTGAACTGGATTCCCGGCAGCTCCACGCGTCCGGCCATGGCCCCCGCCACGTCCTGCTCGTCGATGATGCCCCGGGCCATGCTCCAGGAAAACTCCTTCTCGGGCATCATCTGCATCAGGAGGCGCAGGCAGTCCAGTGCGGCCAGCTGCACGCCCCTTGTCCTCATATACTCCACGTTGTAGGGCCAGAGAGCTGCGCTGCCGACGTCCCCCGTGCCGAGCGCCGCGGCCGCCGCGTCAGCCGCGAGGCGGCCTCCAAGGAGCGCCCCGCCCACGCCGCGCCCTATTATCGGCATGGCCTGGCACGCCGCGTCACCCACGACCATCAGGCCGTTCGCTACCATGGTGTTCAGAGGCCTCCGGGTGGGGATGCGTCCTCCGGCGCGGCTTATCACCTTCTCCCCCACCGCGGTGTTGGACCGCACGTAACCCAGCACTATCTCCCTCGGGTCCGGCGAACCGGTGGTATCCTGCACCGCGGTCCCGAGGTCGAACAGCCCATCACCGGAGCGGTGCGCCCATGAGTAACCGCCGAACCGGCCGACGTGGTACTCGAACAGCCCGGGCCGGGGAGCCCCGGTGTCTCCTTCCCCGGACACCTCTCGTGTCTCCGTGTACAGCGAGAGGTGATCGGTCGCCCTGAGCCGTCTCGGTATACCCATGCCGCCGGGGAGATCCCTGCACAGCACCCTGTCCAGTCCACTGGCGCTTACCGCCAGCGTGCAGCGGTACGAGCCACGGTCGGTGGAGACTGCCACCAGCCTGCCCCGCTCGATCTCGGCCCCGGTCACGATGACCTGCCCCTTGAACTCCGCCCCGGCCTCGGTGGCGCGCCGCAGCAACCGGGCTGCGAGCGCCCTCCGATCCACCACCACGAACGGACGGCTGTCGATGCTCAACCTGGTGGACATATCGGGGCTGACCACCTCCCTCGCCTCTATCGCCGGCCGGCTCTCGGGGGGTGACGGGGGAGTGACACCCGACGCCTCGAACGCCTGGGTCTCCACCAGGTCGAAGGAGTCCTGCCCGAGCTCCTCGGAGCGCCTGCGGTCCAGCAGCAGGACGCTGAATCCCCTCGCCGCGAGCCCGGCGGCGAACACCGCCCCGGAGCAGCCCGCCCCGACCACCACGGCGTCATAGCTGTCTTTCATAGAGATTCCTTAGATTAGAGTGGCGTCGGACATTTTCGCACGTTGACCCCAATCGAAGTGTTGACAGGAGTTGAGCGCACGCAAATGTCCGACCCCACGGTTATAGACGTTGGATTGCGGCCATGCGTGGACGTAGCGTTTGGAATATGGAGTGGCGTCAGACACTTTAACGCGTTGAGCCCAATCATAACGCGGGCGGGAATTGAGCGCGTTCAAGTATCTGACCCCCCGTTCGTCCAAGGGTTAATCAACCCCGTCGCCAGGCGTTACGATCCATCCCCGGGCGCGTTCCACGGCCCGCTTCCAGCCCGCGTACAGGGCCTCGGCCTTTCCAGCGTCCGGGCCCGGCTCGAATATCTTCTGCGCGGCCCAGATGCCCTCTATCTCCTCGAGGCCATCCCAGTATCCCACAGCCAGCCCGGCCAGGTAAGCGGCGCCGAGTGCGGTGGTCTCGGCCACCACGGGGCGCTCTACACGGATGCCGAGCTGCTCGGCCTGGAACCCGAGGAGCACGTCCATGACCGAGGCGCCCCCGTCCACCCTGAGAGAACCTAACTCGATGCCAGCGTCGGAGCGCATGGCGTCCAGCACGTCCCGGCTCTGGTATGCCATCGCCTCGACGGTCGCTCGCACCAGGTGCTCGCGAGAGGTCCCGCGGGTGATGCCCACGATGGTGCCCCTGGCGTAAGGGTCCCAGTACGGAGCGCCCAGGCCCACCAGGGCGGGAACGAAGTAGACGCCCCCGGTGTCCGGGACGGACTCGGCGAGCGGGCCGGTCTCACTCGCGTTCTCTATCAGGCGGAGGCCGTCGCGCAGCCATTGTATGGCCGCCCCGGTGACGAACACCGAGCCCTCCAGCGCGTAGGTCACCTCACCTCCGATGCCCCACGCGATGGTGGTCAGCATGCCCGAGGACGAGAATACCGGCTCGCCACCGGTGTTCATGAGCACGAAGCTCCCGGTCCCGTAGGTGTTCTTGGTCATGCCCGGGTGGTAGCACGCCTGGCCGAACAGGGCGGCCTGCTGGTCCCCGGCGATGCCGGCGACCGGCACGGAGACGCCCAGGAAGGCGTCCGGGTCTGTCAGGCCGAAGACCCCGCTGGACGGGTGTACCTCCGGGAGCATCCCGGCGGGGACCCCGAGGTACCCCAGCAGCGTTGGGTCCCACTCCAGGTCGATGATGTTGAACATCAGGGTGCGCGAGGCGTTTGAGTAGTCCGTGGCGTGGACCCTTCCGCCGGTGAGCTTCGCCAGCAGCCAGGTGTCGACCGTCCCGAAGGAGATCTCCCCGGCCTCGGCGGCGCGCGCGAAGGCGGGGTCGTGCTCCATCTTCCAGGTTATCTTGGTACCGCTGAAATAGGGGTCGAGGACCAGGCCGGTCCTCGCGTGGAAGTACTCCTCGAGGCCTTCCTCCTTGAGCCTCTCACACGTCTCCGCCGAGCGGCGGCACTGCCAGACGATCGCCCTCCCGATCGGCTCGGTGGTGCCCTTCCGCCAGAACACCGAGGTCTCCCTCTGGTTGGTGATGCCTACCGCGGCAAGGTCCGTGGCTTCGATTCCCGCCGACGCCAGGGCCTTGCGCACCACCTCCATGGTTCCGTCCCAGATCTCGCCGGGGTCGTGCTCGACCCATCCCGGCTTCGGGAAGTACTGCGTGAACTCGCGGTTGACCTTGCTGAGCACCGAGCCCGCGCGGTCGAACACCATGGCTGTCGTGCCGGTGGTCCCCTGGTCGATGGCCAGGACGTTCTTTCCCAAATGTCTACCCCCTCACCCGTCAGAAACGGCCCTCTCCCGGGATACGACCTCCCGGGGCCAGGGACGGCTCGGCCTCGAGCTCCAGGCCCGCGCAGAATCCCGCGTCGTTCTTCAGGTATCCGGAGGCGGCCACCATCGCGGCGTTGTCGGTGCACAGAACCGCCGACGGGAACACCACCTCGAGCCCCTCCTCGCGGCCCGCCTCCTCCATCATGCGGCGCAGTGACCGGTTGCAGGCCACCCCGCCCCCCAGGACCACCGAGCCCAGCCCCCGCTCGCGCGCCGCCAGCACCGTCTTCCTGACCACGACCTCCAGGGCCGCTGCCTGGAACGAGGCGACGATATCCTCCGTGGGAGGGAGAGAACCCCCACTCTCCTTCACCTTCGCGACGTATCTTATCACCGCGGTCTTCAGCCCGGAGAGTGAGAAGTTCAAGTCGCCGCTCGAGATCATGGCGCGGGGAAACGCCACCGCGCGTGGATCGCCACCGGCGCTCATCTCGTCTATTATCGGACCTCCCGGGTAGCCGAGCCCGAGGAACTTGGCCACCTTGTCATAAGCCTCGCCCAGCGCATCATCCAGGGTCTGGCCGAGCACCTCGATGTCGTCCACCCCCCGAACCTCCGCCAGCAGGGTGTGCCCTCCGCTCACCACGCAGGCCAGGAAAGGCACCTCGGGCAGCGTCCCCTCACACATTGGGGCGAAGATATGGGCCTCGAGGTGGTTGACGGCGACGAGGGGAACCTCCCACGCCCATGCCAGGGCCTTTGCCCCGGCGACCCCCACGACCAGGGAGCCCACGAGCCCGGGTCCCGCCGTGACCGCGACCAGGTCGATGGGGCCGGGGCTCCCCTGGAGGGCCTCGGACAGCACGGGAACGAGCGTCTCGACGTGAGCGCGGGCGGCTATCTCCGGTACTACCCCACCGTAGGCGCAGTGCAGGTCCACCTGCGATGCCACCACGTTGGTAAGGACCTCCGACCCGTCCCTAACCAGCGCGGCGGACGTCTCGTCGCAGGATGTCTCCAACCCCAGCACCAGCATCTAGATATCCTCACCCTCCAGCCTGCCGCTGATATCCGAGATGAGGGCACGGTACGATTCGGCCTGAAGGTCGCCCGTTGCCATGATGACGGCGTCCTCACCCGTCTCGTGGTAGTAGCCGCTTCTCAGGCCCAGCTCCTCGAACCCGAACCTTCTGTAGAACTCGAGTGCCGGGGTGTTGCCCTGCCTGACCTCGAGCGTTACATACCTGCCGCCCAGCTCCATGCCCCGCCTGAGGCACTCCAGCATCAGCTCCGTCGCCAGACCCCCGCGGCGGCGTTCCGGCGCGACCGCCATGTTCGTCACGTGGATCTCCTGGCCGAACATGCGCGCGCCGGCGTACCCCGCGATTCCGCCGGCTTCCTCGACGGTAAGGTAGATGCTCCCGGTGCGCTCCAGCTCGACCAGGAATATCTCGAAAGTCCAGGGAGACGGGAAGACCCTGTCCTCGATGACCAGCACCGCCGGCAGGTCCTCCCCGCGCATCTCCCTGACGTACGGACGCCCGGTGCTCATACGGGGCTCCTGAGGTATATCGGCCGCACGCTCACCGCGCCGCGCGGATCGGCTTCGGCCATCCGGCCCGACGCCAGCTCCAGGAACGCGCGTGGGTCCAGTTCCAGGCATGCGACGCGGAACTTTGCGCCCGCACGCTCGAGCGACCCCGTCAGCTCTTCATCCGCCTGACCCGCCAGCAACAGCCCCCCCCCGCGCTCCGCCGCTAACGCCGCGAGCGAGCCGGCATCGACACGCAGGTACTCCGAGACCCGGGGCGGCCTCCCACCCGGGTGAAAGAAAGCGGCGAAGTACATCCCGCCACCTCCAGCAACGATCGCGAGGACGTCCACAGGCTCGGACCGGGCCCCCGCTGCCAGGATCTCAAGCGTGCTCAACCCCAGCAGGGGGGCCCCGAGAGCGAGGGAAAGTGCCTTGGCGGTGGCGACGCCGACTTTGACCCCGGTGAAGGTCCCGGGCCCGACACCCACCGCCAGCCGGCCGATCGAGGACGGCCCCATGCCCAGGCCCCGCACGGTCTCGTCGACGAGCTTCATCAGTGAGCCGGTCGCACCCTTGCGGGTGACGAAGCCGGCTTCCGCGAGGAGTTCCCCGTCCCGGCCGACGGCGACGACGCCCCGGCGCGTGCAGGTGTCGATCGCCAGCAGGACCCGCTCATCCGTCATCGGGTTCTCCCGGCAGTCCGGCCAGCCTTCCGTCCCAGTCACCCTCGGCCTCAATGCGCACCATCCGCTCGTTATCTGACTCTCCGTACCCCAGCGAGACCAGCAGCGCGTCCGCGGGCAGCGCTCCGCGCACCCTGTCCGCCCACTCGACCGCGCAGAGCCAGTCGTCCGTGTACTCCTCGATACCCGCGTCCAGCAGGTCACCCGCGCCGTCGAGACGGTACGCGTCGACGTGGCAGACCGAAGCCTCCGGGTAGAGCTGGATGATGGTGAAGGAGGGGCTTGTGACAGGTCCCCGGTAGCCACGCGAGCGGGCCAGGCCCCTCACCAGGACGGTCTTTCCCGTGCCCAGCTCGCCCTGGAGGCACAGGATGTCACCGGGGCGCAGGACCTCTCCCAGGCGCGCCCCCAGGCGGAGGGTCTCCTCCTCGGAGTCGCTGCGCAGGAACCGAAGACATGGAGTGGCGTCAGACGTTTTCATTGCGTTATTCACATCGAAATCGACGTATTCCAACGGCACTGTAAACGTCTGACCCCACGGGTATCGAAGTTCCGTTGCCGGACGCGACGATGTGGCAGTTCGGAATATGGAGTGGCGTCGGACAATTTCGCACGTTGACTCCAATCGAAGTGTGAAGGGGAATTGAGCGCGCGCAAATGTCCGACCCCACGGTCATCGACATCTGGTTGCCTTGCAAGTGAACTAGAAGAGTCCAAGTTGCTCGGGCTCGGGCTCAGGCGGCCGCGGGGGTTCGTCCGTCTCATCCAGGTACGATCGGAGGTTGGTGAAGTCCTGCCTGAGCAGCTCCATGGTTGAGGGAGTCCTCAACGCCGCCGCCGGGTGGAAGACCGGGACGTTGAAGTAGCCGGGGCCGTCGACCCTGGTACCGTGGACCTTGGTCATCTGGAGCGGCCAGCCCATCATCACCCCCGCGGCGATGCGCCCGAGCTCGCAGACTATGCGTGGCCTGATGATCCGGATCTGCGCGGCCAGGAAAGGATTGCAGGTCTCTATTTCGAGGGGAAGCGGGTCGCGGTTACCCGGCGGCCGGCACTTCACGACGTTGGCGATGTAGACCTGGGAGCGGTCCATGCCGATGCCCGCCAGCATCTCGTCGAGCACCTTGCCCGCGGGGCCGACGAACGGGAGCCCCTGGGCGTCCTCCGCCCTGCCGGGGCCTTCCCCCACGAACATCAGGTCGGCGGCCGGATCGCCGTAACCGAAGACCAGCTTGCCCCGGGCGACGTGGAGCGGACATCGCTTGCAGTCCCCCAGCACCTCTCTGACCTCTTCCAGCGTGGATGCGGCTTCGAGCATCGGTTCGGTCAACGAATCCCCCTTCGATCCTAAGCTACGACTTACAGCCCTCGCACGAGGAGGCGGAGCAGGACGAACACGAGCTCCCGCTGCTGGGCGTGAACTTGTCGCCCGACTTGACCCCGAACACTGAAAACAGCTTGTCGAGAGAGCCCTTGCCGCACTCCGGACATCTCACCTTCTCATCGGCGCGCACCAGCTTCTCGAATCGGCACCCGCAGCCTTTGCAGCGGTACTCGTAGATCGGCATCGGACTCCTTATATCATATGCGCGCGGTGTACTTGTCGACGGGTTCGCGCCTTGTGGGGCTGCTCGTTCGAGCGGGATGCCCGACCGGGACGATCGCCAGCGGCCTGATTCCCGGCGGCAGCCCCAGCGCGGCGGATGCGGCCTGCTCGCTGAAGGCGCCCACCCAGCACGCGCCCAGCCCGTCCGACGTCGCGGCCAGGAGGAAGTTCTCGAGAGCGGCGGCGGTGTCCTGGATGCTGTACAGGTTCTCCCCCCGGGAGCCGTAGCCGTGGGCGCAGACGTCGAGGTCGGCGCAGAAGACCACCACGACCGGAGCATTCCCGACGAAGTCCTGGCCCCAGGCCGCCTCCTCCAGGCGCCGTTTCACGCGCTCGTCGCGGACGACGTAGAAGCGCCAGGGTTGCAGGTTGCCCGCCGTCGGCGCCCTGCAGGCCGCCTCGAGAAGCCTGTCGACGGCCTCGTCACCAACCTCCTCGCCGGTGAAACCCCGGACGCTTACCCTGTTGAATACGGCCTCGTATAGATCCATCTTCTTAGTGTATATCACAGGCGCAGGGGATGCCCCCGGCCGCCGTGGCGCGCATTACGGCCGATCTCAACGCCTCGGCCGTGCCCATCGCCGCCAGCACCTCGACCGCGTCGGGGGACACCTCGACCTCGCCCGTGGCAATGGCGAAGACGGTATCTCCATCGTAGCGCGTGTGCGAGGGCCGCACGGCCCTGGCGATCCCATTGTGCCCCTGCATGGCGAGCCTCTGGACCTCCGCGCAGCCCAGCTTCGCGTTGGTCGCAACCACGACCAGCGTGGTGTTCTGGCCGCACGCGGTCTCGAACCCGCCCGCGGTGCAAATGAGCTTTTCCGCGTCCTGGAACCCGTCGGCCCCGCGCACGCCCGCGATCGTCCGCCCGGCGTCGTTGACCACGTTGCCGAAGGAGTTCACCACACCGGCGACCTCGATGCGGAAGCCGTCGGCGGCGAACCGGTACATGCCGAACCCGCCCCTGGTCGAGGAGGGCCTGCCCAGCACGTTTCCCACCGTAGCGCCCATACCGACCCCCACGCTCCCCTCGCGGTCCTCGTCGAAGCCGGCCTCCGAGCAGGCACGGTACGCCATCCGGGTGTCGGGCCTGGCCCCCGGGTCGCCGACGTCCAGGTCGAAGATCACCGCGGCGCTCACGATCGGGACGATGCCCCCCGGGGTGGGAAATCCTACTCCACGCTCCTCCAGGTAGCGCATCACGCCCTCGGCGGCGTTGATGCCGAAGGCGCTCCCCCCGCTCAGCAGAACGGCGTTCATCGCCTCAACGGTGCAGGTGGGCTTGAGCAGGTCGGTCTCGCGGGTCCCGGGGGCCCCACCCCTGACCTCCACGCCGGCCACCGCGCCCGGCGGCACCAGGAACACCGTGCAACCTGTCAGCCCCAACTCGTCGTGGGCGTGTCCCACCCTGATCGTGCCGAGCATCGCTTCACTCCTCTCCGGACGGCGTGGGCACCGGCGGCCGGGGGTCCCTCTCCCCTCCGGCGAACGCCCCCGCGCAGAACGATTCGAGGACCTCGTTGAAAAGCCGGTACTCCTCCATGTAAGAAGGGTGGCCGGTATCGGGGATCACGTGGAGCTCGGAGCCCGGAAGCTCGGCCGCCATCAGGACCGATGCTCGTGGCCGGGTGAGTTTATCCTTCTCCCCGACCCAGATCAGGACCGGTATCCCCGATGCGCGCAGCGGCTCCAGCGATATCGGCTCCTCGATCTCCAGCAGCCCAAGGGCGGCCTGGCTGGCCCCTTTCATGGTGGTCTTACCGGCCATCTCCGTTATGTACTCCATCTGGGTGAGGGAGGCCCCGCTGCCATACCCCAGGTACCTGGTCGCGACGAGGAACGGGCTGGTCCCGATGACCATTCTCTTCACGCCGTCCGAGAGCCGCGGGTGCTCCACCGCCCAGCGGAAGGCGGGCTCCACCAGGGGCTTGCCCACCAGGCGCAGCGCGCCTCCCCCGGCGACGGTCCCGTGCATCGGCATGTGGCTGGTGTCGATCAGCGCGACGCCCGCCACCCTTCGCCCGAGCTCCTCGCCGAACATCTCGGTGAACTTCAGGATCGAGATGCCGCCCATGCTGTGGCCCGCCAACACCACCGGCCCCTCCGCGTCGATGCTGTCGAGCACCGTCTTCAGGTCCCCGGCCAGCGTGTCGAGCGCCACCGGTCGCGAATCGGGGCATGCGCTCCGGCAATGCCCCCGCTGGTCGAAGCAGACCAGCCGGAACCGGTCGCGTAGCAGCTTCTTCTGGTAATGCCACATATCGGTGTTGCAGAACCAGCCGTGGACCAGGACGACTGTCGGTCCGTTGCCCAACTCCTCGACGTAGAGCCGCACTCCGTCGGACACGGGCACGTAGCGCCCTTCCTCGCCCATGGGCTCGGAGATGGACTCGCCGCGTTCCGGGTCCGGCCTTCTCCTCAGCCGCTCGGCCGCCACCCTGGCCGCGATCGGCGGGATGAAGGCGCCCAGCAGCGTCGCCCCGATGAGTACGTTGCGCCGGCGGTGCGGGTGGACGGCCCCCGGCCCGCGGCGGGCTCTTCCCTCTGCTCTCACGTGCAACCTCGTCTCGAATTGCCGTTCTGCGTCACTGCCGGCGAGGTCTCGACCTATCCCATTCTACCCTTGAAGTCAGGGGCTATGAACTCGAGCGCCTGGTCCCTCGAGCCGATTTGCGCCTCACGCTGTGCCACCCTGACACGGAAGAGGGCGTCGGCCACCGCGGGGCCCGGCCCCACCCCTGAGTGGACCATCACGTCGTGACCGTCCAGCAGCACCGGGCTGTACCTTTCCCAGAAGTAGTCGCTCATCACGCGCGAAGCCGTCCTGCGAAACCGCGCCAGGCCTTCTTCCGTGGACGCCTCTCCCCTGGTCGCCAGCCGGTCCGCCAGCGACAGCATGACGACCTCGATGGTGTGCCCGCCCAGGTCGCGCACCGCCCCCAGGCGCGTCCGGACGGACTCCCCCTCCTTGAGCAGGACACCGAGGCGCATGTGGTCGCGCACCACGTCGATGAGGTACCGCGAGCCCCTGCGCCCCAGCCCGAGCCGGGCCGCGACGCCGGCCGCCAGCCGTGCCCCCTCCAGGGCGTGGCCCTGGAACCGGATGCGCCCGTTGGGCTCGACGCTCATCGCATGGGCCTTGCCCGCGTCGTGGATAAGCGCCGCGAGCCCCAGGAAGCACCGTCGGGGCAGGCCCCCTTCCAACTCACCGGCAAGGTGGGCTGTCACACGCGAGCCGTACGCCGGGAAGTACGCCGCGGGGACTCTCATCATCTCCTCGAGCAGGTCGAGGGTCAGCAGGGTGTGATCCCACACGCCGAGGTGGTGGTAGTAGTTCTGCGGAACGTCGTATATAGCCTCGAGCTCCGGCAGCACGACCTCCAGGACCGCGAACTCCTTCAGAAATCTCGCCGCTGCGCCGAGGCCGCCGCCGGGGAGTATGCGGGAAAGGCACGCCCATGCCCTCGCCGGCGACAGCTGCGCGACCAGCCCGGCCGCCGAGCGCAGCGAGACCCGCGTCTCGGTCTCGGGGGCAAGGTCGAACCGGTTGCAGAGCTCCGCCGCGCAGAGCACCCTGGCGGGATCGTCGATGAGCGCCCGCGGATGGGAGACCTTGAGGCGCCCGTCGGCCAGGTCGTCCAGCCCTCCGAGGGGGTCCAGCACCCCTGTTCCTGGTGCGGGGTAGAGGTCGATCGCAAGCGCCTCGACGGTGAACCCCGAGTCCTCCAGGCTTTCATGCATCGCCCCGGTCAGATGCCTGAGCGTGATATCGCGGCCGGCCCCCGCCGCGTCAACCAGGCGGAAGCCCCCGGGCAGGCCCGATACGGGTACCGCGACGGGCCCCAGCCCCCCCGACAGAGAGCGGGCCGCGGCCAAGGTGTCGCCCCGGCAGTCCCGCAGCAACCCGCCGGGCGCGAGCCCCCGAGCGGTCTCGGTGATGTAAAGCCCCGCGGCGTAAGCGGTGTCCGGTGCCCGGAGCGCGAGCGCGAGTCTTACGCGTGAAAGGAGATCGTCGGATAGCAGGGCGCGCTCGAGGCCCCGTTTGAAGTCAGCCATCCGGGCCGCCGCCCCGCCGGGTCAGTCCCTCCGCCAGGTCACCCTGGCGAAGGTGTCCTTCGCCTGCCACTTTATGGTGAGATCGCCCTTGAACGCCTTCTCCACCTCTTTGCCCATGCGCTCGGCGAGGTGCTCGTCGGTCGTCTCAATGACGAGGGCGTCGTCCTCCTCCACTATCTCGAAGATCCTCGCCGCCACGTTCCGGTGTCTTCCCTCACGGGCCACGCGCCTGACCACGTTCTTCACCTCTTCGCGGTGCGTGCCCAGGAATCCGCCGGTGAGGGTGACGACTCCCTCCACCTGCCCGTTCTCGATACGCTGGTCACCCGGACACATGCGCGACTCGATGGTCTTGCCCGACATCTCTGCGAGCAGCGAGTCGGTGGGGTCCGGCACCCAGCGGCGCCCGTCATACACGGCTCCGCACTTAGGGCATTGCTTGATCAAGCCTCTCCCCCCTTGGTGCCCACGTACAGCCTCGGCACGCGCGCGCTTATCATGCAGACGACCTCGTAGTTGATGGTTCCCATGATCCCTGCCAGCTCGTCCACCGTCACCTCTTCGGAACCGTCGCTCCCTATCATCGTCACCGGCGTCCCCACCTCCACGGGCTCGTCTCCGAGCTCGACGAGGAATACGTCCATGGCCACGACCCCCACCACCGGGCGCCGCCTGCCTTCTATCAACACCTGCGCCCTGTTGGAGAGCAGGCGCGAGTAGCCGTCCGCGTACCCCAGCGGCACCGTGGCGATGAAGGTGTCGCGCCGCGGCGTGTAGGTCAGCCCGTAGCACAACCCTTCTCCTGCGCAAACCTTCTTCACGAAGGCCACCTCTCCTACCAGCGAGAGCGCTGGTCGCAGCGCATCGGACCCCGGGAACCCCGGAGCGGGCGGCAGCCCGAGCATGGATATCCCGACCCTCACCATCTCGTAGTGGCTGCGCGGGAAGGCGATCACCCCCGCGCTGTTCGCCGCGTGCCGCAGCAGAGGGTGGCCGACCGCCGTCTGAGCGGCCCCGGCGGCCTCCTCGAAGCGGTCCATCTGCAGGTCGGTGAACGGATCGGCGGGCTCGGAGGCGCTGGCGAAATGAGTGTAGACGCCCTCCACCACCAGGCCGGGCAGACCGGCCAGCATCGCCGCGAAGCCACCGGCGTCATCCGCGGGGACCCCCACCCTGTGCATGCCCGAGTCCACCTTCAGGTGCACCAGGGCGTCGCGCCCGAGGATACCCGCCGCATCGGAAAGGGCCCGCGCGTACTCCTCGGTGTAGACGCTGCAGGTCACCCCCTGCTCCACCGCGACCGCGGCCGCGCCCGGCGGCGGCTCGAAGAGCAGGTTCACTCCGCAGTCGAACCCGGCCTCCCTGAGCCATACGGCTTCCTCGAGGAGCGCCACCCCGAGGCAGTCGGCACCCGCCGACAGGGCCGCTCGGGACACCTGCAGGTCGCCGTGGCCGTAGGCGTCGGCCTTCACCACCGCCATAAACCTGCAACCCTCCGGGGTCATCCCTTTCAGGAGAGAGACGTTGTGCCGCACGGCGGCCAGGTCCACCCTCGCCACCACCGGCCGGAAGCTGCCCGCTGTGTTCAACCCGCGCGCCTTCCGCCCCGTCCGCGCTCCGGACCCCTCATTCCGTTCCCTCCACCGGTACGTCCCGCGCTATGAGCCGCACGATATCCGCCATGGTTATCATGCCCACCAGCTTGCCTTTCGAGAGCACCGGGAAACGCTTCATCTTCTTCCTGGACATCAGGGTGGCCACATGCTCGGCGGTATCGTCGACCTCGACGGTCACCACGTCTTTCGTCATAATCTGCCTCGCCGTCGCCGCCGTCGCCTTGCGCAGTTCATCCTCGAAGTGGTGCAGGCTCCCGGGGATGAAGACGTAGCCGGGCAGGAAGGTGACGAAGGACGGAAACTCGATCTCGCTGTCCTGGACCACCAGGTCGCTCTCGGTGACGATGCCGATGAGGTTGCCGGCGTGGTCCACCACCGGCACCCCTCCTATGTTCTTCTCGATCATGAGCTTCGCTATGTCGGCGACCTCCATCTCGGGATGTATGGTGATGGGGTCGGGGGTCATGGCCTGCTCTACCAGAACCTCTTTCAAGTCGCTCACCTGTCCTTTCCGTCGGCGGCTCGACTCAACGCAAGCGGCAGATGCCTTGCCACGTCGCCCGCGGTCATCCCGATCATCCCGTCCATGTTCGCGGCCAGGTCGGCCGCCATCCCGTGGAAGTACGCGCCGGCCACCGCGGCATCGAACGGCTCCAGGCCCTGGGACATGAGCGACGCTATGCAACCGGTCAGGACGTCCCCCATGCCCGCGCTTGCCATGCCCGCGTTTCCGGTGCTGTTTATCCCGACGTCGCCCGACGGCCCCGCCACCACGGTGCGGGCCCCCTTCAGGACGACCACGGCCCCCCATTCCTCCGCGGAGCGGGTGGCGTGGCCGATGCGGTCACCCTGCACGTCGGCGGTCTCGATGGACAGCAATCTCGCCATCTCGCCGGGGTGAGGGGTCACCACCAGGGGCGCCGACCTCTCCGCGAGCAGAGACGGCCGCTCTGCCACCGCGTTCAGCCCGTCGGCATCCAGCACCAGGGGCCTGTCCAGCCCGGCAACGAGCCTCCTGATCGCGGAGCCGGTCTCCTCGTCGGTGGAGAGACCGGGCCCGAGAGCGACCACGTCGAAACGGCGGGCGAGCTCTACCACCCGGCAGCATGCGGCCTCGGCCAGGGTACGCGACGATGTCTGCGGCAGGGGCATGGTCATCACCTCGGTGGTCTTCACCTCCAGGATGTCGTGCACCCCCTCGGGCACGGCGCACACCACCAGGCCCGCCCCGGACCGCAGCGCCGAGTTCGCCGCCAGTGCCGCCGCCCCGGTCATCCCCGGAGAGCCTCCCACCACCAGCACGCTCCCGCACTGCCACTTGTGCGCGTCCGGCGCGCGGACCGGGAGAAGGGCCACGGCCTCCTCCTCCCCGATGAGGTGCATGCGGGAATCCGGGACCGAGTCGAGCAGGGACTCGGGAATACCGATGTCCGCGACCTCGACCTCACCCGCGTAGCCGGCCCCCGGGAACTGTACCAGGCCGGCCTTCAGGGCGGCGAAGGTCACCGTCCGGACGGCCTTTATGGCGGGCCCGGCCACGGCGCCGGTCGTCCCGTCCACCCCGCTGGGGATATCGACCGCCAGCACCGGGCGGCCGGAGGCGTTCATCGCCTCGATCGCCTCCGCGTAGAGACCCGAGGGCCGCCCCGCGAACCCGGTCCCGAACAGGGCGTCCACCACGAGGTCGAATGGCCCTTCGTCGCTGAACGCGCGCACCCCGTCAACCGAGCCGGTCCAGCGCACCGGCAACCCGTGTACCTCGAGTCTCTGGAGGTTCACCCGGGCGTCGCCGGCGAGTTCATCGGGCCCGGCGGCCATGTATATCGACACATCGTACGCGCCGGACAGGAGCCGCCCCACCACCAGCCCGTCCCCGCCGTTGTTCCCCTTACCGCACCATATCGCCACCCTGCGGCCACCCGACTCGATCAGCATCTCTCTCGCGGCGCGCGCCACCGCCTCGCCCGCGCGCTCCATCAGCTCGAGACCGGGGATGCCCTCGCCCTCGATGGCGGCCCTGTCTATCGCCGCCATTTCGGCGGGCAGCACTACCTTCATCTCTCCGCCCCCTCCCGGGTGTCCACGGCGACGTGGACTTCACCGCGAGCCCCCTTCCCCCTCGAACCCGCCAGCGGGAGACCGGACGCGGAGCCCAGCAGTATCCCGCCCGCGACGAGCAGCGCGGTGCCGAAGACCAGTATGACCAGTATCGCCACCCAGAGGGGCGGAAGGAGGCTCCCCACGAGCGAGCTCTGCGCCCCGCCGGGGATCAGGAGCAGCACCACGTCGGCCAGGCAGAGGGCGGCTACCGCCCACATCGCCCATCCCATTGCCAGCCCGGCCGAGCGCCATCGCTCCTCGTCGCGGAAAGGCCACGGCCTGTTGACGAGCAGCCCGGCCGCGATGAACGCGACCGAGGTGAGGGACCTCGCGGAGTTCGAGTACAGGAGCGTGCCGATGTAGTACCCGGCCCGCTTGAGCATCTCGGCGAACGAGGAGGTCGGTCCGGCGTCGGGCAACGCCGAGATGGTCTTCATGACCTCCACAACCGTTATCAGGAGAAGCGCGGTGCCCAGCACCAGCAGCACCGCCTGGAGCGTGTCCCGGCCCCCCGAGCCGGTCGCGGCCGGGACGGACGGCCTGCGCTCCACCGGGGCGGGCTCCGGGAGGTCGGGTCGGCCGGGGGGAGGCGTGGGGCCCGTCGGCAGCGCCGAGAGCCGGTCGGCGAGCTCGGAGCCGCACTCGTGACACCTGTCGCACCCGCATCTCTGCTCTTTTCCGCAAGCGGGGCAGTAGGCCATCACGCGATTCCCATGATCATTCGACAGTCACCGTCTTGGCGAGGTTGCGCGGCTGATCGACGTTGCATCCCCTCGACTTCGCAATGTGGTAGGCCAGTAGCTGGAGCGGGATCACCGTCAGCAGCGGATAGAGCATGTCCATGGTCGCGGGTACCCGGAGCACGTCCTCGCAGATCTGGGAGATCTCATCGTCTCCCGCCGTTGCCACCGCAAGCACCGGTGCACCCCTTGCCCTGACCTCCTCGATGTTGCTTATCATCTTCTCGTAGACCGAGTCGCGCGGCACCACGGCCACAACCGGCACGTTCTCGTCGAGCAGCGCGATGGGGCCGTGCTTCATCTCGCCGGCGGGGTAGCCCTCGGCGTGGATGTAGGAGATCTCCTTGAGCTTGAGCGCGCCCTCCATGGCGATGGGATAGCCGACGCTCCTGCCCAGGAACATGAAGTCCTCACAGCCGTGGTACTTCTCCGCCGCGGCGCGCACTCCCGCGTCGTCCTCGAGCACCTCGTACATCCTGTCGGGCATCCCCTTCAGCTCGTCCATCACCCTCGAGTACTTTTCGTCGCTCACCTCGCCTCGCAGCCGCCCCAGCAGCATCGCCAGCAGGTACATGGCGGTCATCTGCGTGGTGAAGGTCTTGGTGGCCGCCACGCCGATCTCCGGACCGGCGTGGGTATATATGGTGCAGTTCACCTCCCGCGTCATCATGCTGCCCACGGTGTTGCAGACGCCTATGACCCGGGCTCCCCTGCGCCCGGCCTCCCTGACGCCCGCGAGGGTGTCCATGGTCTCTCCGGACTGGCTGATGGCCACCACGAGGTCCTCGGAGGTGACCACCAGGTTGCGGTAGCGGAACTCCGAGGCGATCTCGATCTCGACCGGCAGCGCCGCCCATCGCTCGAACAGGTACTTGGCCATAAGACCCGCGTGGAACGCGGTTCCGCAGGCGACCACCACGATCCGGCGAAGCCTTCGGGCCTCATCCGCCGTTACGTCCAGGCCCTCCAGGTAGACCCCACCGGAGTCGTCGAACTTGTCCCGCATGGTGTCGGCTACGGCGCGCGGCTGCTCGTCGATCTCCTTGAGCATGAAATCCTCGTAGCCGCCCTTCTCCGCCGCGTCGAGGTCCCACTCGACCTCGACAGGCTCCCTGGCCACCGCCTCGCCCTCCAGCGTGCTTATGGCATAGCCGTCGGGGGTTACACACAGGATCTCGTCGTCCTGCAGGAACAGCACCCGGTTGGTCCGGGCAAGGAAGGCGGGAACCGCCGAGGCAACGAACATCTCACCCTCGCCGCTACCCAGTACCAGGGGGCTGTCCCGGCGGGCGGCCGCGATGAGACCCGGATGCTCGCGGTGGACGGCGACTATGGCGAAGGCGCCGTGCACCGCCTTCAGGCTCTGGCGCAACGCCTCCACCAGGTCTCCGTTGTAGTTCTCCTCGATCAGGTGTGCGATCGTCTCGGTGTCCGTCTCAGAGCGGAAGACATGGCCCGAGCCCTGAAGCTCGGCCCGAAGTTGCACGAAGTTCTCGATGATGCCGTTGTGGACGACCGCGATGTCGCCCTTGCAGTCGTGGTGTGGGTGGGCGTTCTCCTCGCTGGGTGCCCCGTGGGTCGCCCAGCGGGTGTGCCCGACGCCGGTCGTGCCGTGGAGCTCGGCGGTCGCCAGGGTCGCGCCAAGGGCGTCGAGGTTGCCTACGACCCTGACCCTGTTCAGCTCACCCTTCGGCGAGATGATAGACACTCCGGCCGAGTCGTAGCCCCTGTACTCCAGCCTGCGAAGACCCTCGAAGAGGACCAGCTTCGCCTGCTCACCACCCGTGTATCCGACTATTCCGCACATAATCGCGGGCCTTTCGCCAGTAGTTCCCTAGCCGAGCTCCTTTTCGATGGCCTCCGCCACGGCCCCGGCTATCTCTTTGGCCTTGCGCTCGCTGGTAGCCTCCACCATTATGCGCTCGACGGGCTCCGTGCCCGAGGAGCGCACCAGTATCCTCCCTCGTTCGCCCAGCCTGCGCTCGTACTCCTCGATGACCCGCCAGACCTTCATCCCGGGCTCCAGCCTCCGTCCCGAACGCGACCGCACGTTGATGAGCACCTGCGGGTACTTCCTCATGACCCCGGCCAGGCGGCTGAAGGTCTCGCCCGTGTCCCTTATCATGCCGGCCACCAGCAGGGCGGTGAGGGTCCCGTCACCCGTGGAGGCGTGCTCCCTGAAGATTATGTGCCCCGACTGCTCCCCGCCGACCAGCGCCCCGGCCGCCAGCATCTCCTCCATCACGTAGCGGTCACCGACGCTTGTCTGGACCGAGCGTATCTCGAGGCCCTCCAGCGCCTGGTAGAAGCCGAGGTTGCTCATGACCGTGGATACTATCATTGGAGGATGGAGCAGGTCCCGCTCCTTGAGGTAGCGCGCGGCCATCGCCATGATGAAATCGCCGTCCCGGATCTCCCCCGCATCGTCGACCCCCATGCAGCGGTCGGCGTCTCCGTCCAGCGCGAAACCCATATCGGCGCCCCAGCTTGATACCAGGTCGACCAGTCGCTCGGGGTGGGTGCTGCCGCAATCCCTGTTGATGTTGAGCCCGTCGGGCTCGACCCCGATCGTCTCAATGGTCGCTCCCAGCCTGCGGAACGCCTCGGGGCAGACGCGGTATCCCGCCCCGTTGGCGCAGTCGAGGGCGACCTTGAATCCCTCCAGGTCGAAGTTGACGCACTCCAGGAGGTGGTCCAGGTATCGTTCCTCGGCGTCCTCGATCCGCTCGAGGGCACCGATCTCTACACCCTCGCCGGGATCGTCCAGCGCCTCGAAGTCCTCCTCGATCGCCTTCTCGGTGGCGTCGGGGAGCTTGACCCCGCCCGGGCCGAAGAACTTGATGCCGTTGTCCTGGTAGGAGTTGTGCGAGGCGGATATCACCACACCGGCCGCGGCGTCGAGCTCCTCGGTCAGGTACGCGACCGCCGGGGTCGGAACGACCCCCGCCGTCAGCACCCGCGCTCCTTCCGCCAGGAGGCCGGCACAGAGGGCGGACTCGAGCATGGGGCCCGAGACACGGGTGTCGCGGCCGACCACCACCCGGGGTCCTCCGCCTCCAAGGGCGCGCACGGCCGCTCTTCCCAGCCTGAGGGCCAGCTCACCGGTCAGCTCGCTGTTCGCCTCGCCCCTGATGCCGTCTGTACCGAAGTACTTCTTCAATCGACCTCCGTGACGCCGGTACCGGATGAGAGTATGCGAAGACGCTTAATTATAACTGAGAGTCGATCAACCCTTGGACGAATCGGGGGGTCGGACACTTGCACGCGCTTAATTCCCATCAGCACTTTGATTGGAGTCAACGCGTGAAATTGTCCGACGCCCCTGTAGGTTTTCTGCGCCAGGCCTACCGCTTCGAGAACTGCGGTCGCTTGCGGGCGCCCTTGAGCCCGTACTTCTTGCGCTCTATGACCCTGGCGTCCCTGGTGAGGAATCCACCCTTCTTGAGATCGGGGCGCAGCTCCGGGTCCGCCTCCAGGAGGGCCCTGGCGGTACCGAGCCTGAGCGCCCCCGCCTGCCCGCTGATGCCACCGCCCTCGAGCTTCGCGACAACGTCGTAGCTCGTGCGAGCGTCGATGTGGACGAGGGGCGCGAGCACCTCGATGCGGTGCCGCCTGGAGGGGAAGTACTCCTCCAGCGTCCGCTTGTTCACCTTGAGCTCTCCGGTGCCCGGGTACAGGCGCACCCTGGCCACCGCCTCTTTCCTGCGTCCCGTTCCCGCGTAGTGTCCTTCGGCCATGCGATTATCCCTTGAACTCGAGTGGCTGCGGTTTCTGCGAGCTGTGCGGGTGCTCGGTGCCCGCGTAGACGTGGAGCTTCTTGATCATGGCACGACCCAGCCTGTTGCGGGGAAGCATGCCGCTCACCGCCCTGATGACCACCTGCTCCGGCTGCCTCTCCATCAGGACCTCGTACGGGGTCTCCTTGAGGCCTCCCGGGTAGCCGCTGTGGTGGTAGTAGATCTTCTTGGTCTCTTTGCCCCCGGTCACCCTTACCTTCGAGGCGTTGATCACAATCACGTGGTCGCCCGTGTCCATGCTGGGGGTGAAGATGGGCTTGTTCTTGCCCCTGAGGATCTGCGCCACGTTACTCGCGAGCCTGCCAAGCACCTGGTCGGTCGCGTCCACCACGAACCATTCCCGCACGATGTCCGCGGGCCTGGCCGAGTAGGTGTCCTTTGTAAGCTTCAAATAGGCCATTCTCTACCCTCGCAAAAATGACGCCCCCCGGGCGTCAGCGTATCCAGAATCATAGGTTAAACCTCAACGCCTGTCAAACGGGGTCAGACCCCGCTTTTGTCGTTCGATTGTTCGCGCAACGACCACGATGTAATGCATAAGCAAGGGGTCTGACCCCCGCTGGAACAACTTGCGGCCACCAAAGACTCATCGATTGAAATAAGCGTTCACGCCCTCTACAAGGGCCTGCGCCACCCGGTCCTGACCCGTCGGGTTGTCCCGCACCAGCTCCGGGTCGTTCTCGATGAGCACCACGGGCACCTTCGAGAACACGGAGCCGACGTAGGCCGGGCCCGTGTTATTGGACGTACCGCCCGTGTCGTTCCTCGTCTTGGTGATGCCCGCTCCCTGCAGGGGCCCGAAGAGGGCCGATGCCAGGACCTCGCTGCCGCGCGCCACCTGGGGGTCCACGTAGACCCTGGGGGACGAGCCGTGCTGCTTGTACTGACCCTCGGCCGGATAGATCACCGCGTGCAGCGAGGTGTCGTAGTGCAGCCTGATGGTTATCTCGCAGGTGTTCCCGATCTCCGCCCGCCTCTTGAGCGTCACCTTCTCGTCCTGGCTACCCTTGGTCAGGGTGACCGAGTACCCGGCCTGCTCCAGCCTGGCCTTGGCATACTGGGCGATCTGCCACATGGCCACCCGCTCCCCCGCCGCGCCGTCCCCGTCCCCGATGTCCAGGCCGGTGGCCTCGTCCAACACCGTGCCCATGCTCCCGGAGCCGTGCCCGGGGTCGATGCACACCTGGTGAGTCGTCGGCCCCCCTGCGGGTGGAGCAGGTGCCGGCGCGCTTGCCGCGGGTTGCTCCGGCTGGGGCTCGGGCGAAGGGCTCAGCGGCGTGGTGCTCTGGACCCCCGAGAACTCGGGGGTCTCGTGGAGCCCTTTCAGCCTGACCGTAACCATCAATTCCTCGCCGGCGTCCGTGCCCGCCTTGGGGTCCTGCTCGGTTACCTCGAGGTCCCCGCACTTACCCGAGCTGTCCTGCATGGGGTCGATCTCTATGTAGAAGCCTGCCGCCTCCACTCTCTTCCTGGCCTGGTCGTAGGTGAGGCCCACAACGTTCGGAACCCTGTTCCCCCCGGCGAACAGCACGTAGAAGAGCACCAGCCCTCCGGCCAGCACGCCCACGGCCAGCACCGCGCCTGCCACGATCATGGCGTTGCGCTTCACGTAGTGCCGGTGCTCCTCGTCGAGCGTCATCTTCCTCTCGCGCCTGGAACCCCTTCTCGCGGGCTGCTTTTCTTTTCCCATACCCTCTCTTTACACCTTTTGCGGCCTCCAGCAAATGATTAGAAGAAAGACCGCCTCTTTCCTTTAGCGGCGTATGGCGCCTCGCGGCCTGCATGTCACGAAAGGGTCCTTCCCTTTTGCGACGCCGCGGCCTGAAGGCGACTCCCGCCTCGTATAGTTATACGACAAGAAGACGACCGGCGCCCTTCCACGGTTCGCCGGCGGCCTTCGAGGTCATGCGACCGCGACGATCGGGGGGCCAGACCATCGGCTATAATCACCACGATATGAGAGCACCGAGAAGGATCCTCCAGTCGATGGCAAGGCAGCAGTCGGGCGGCGCCACCCTGGTGGCCGTGCTACTGCTCGCCTGCCTGGTCGTCGGCCTGGCCGGCGGGTTCACGGCCCGGGCCCTGACGGGCGTCAGGAAGGTCCCGGTGGTCGAACGCACCGGGGAAGCCGACGTCACCCCCGCACCCACCTACGAGAGCTCTCCGAGGGTCCCGGTGGCCTCGCTGCCGGAGCAGACCGGCGAGGAGCCGCCCGCTTCTCCGCAGGCGTTCGATACAGGCCGGGCGACCGCGACCGTAGACTACCTCGCGGGCACGCTGGGGTACCGCGAGCAGGGCACCCAGGCCGAGACCGCCGCGGCAGGCTACATCGTCGATCGCCTGAGGGAGTACGGGTACCAGCCATACGTGCAGGAGGTGCCGATCACCGTCAACGGCAGGGTCACGCGCAACGTGATCGCCGAGCTGCCGGGCACCCAGAGGCCCTCGAAGGACATCGTGGTCGGTGCCCACATGGACTCGCGCGGCGGCCCCGGCGCGAACGACAACGCCACCGGGGTGGCGGTGGTCCTCGAGCTCGCGCGCATCCTGAAGGCGAACGCCCGGAACGTCCCCGCAATCACCTTCGTGTTCTTCGGAGGTGAGGAGAGGACCGAGGGCTCGGGCGCCGGCAACAACCACTGGGGTTCCCGTCACTACGTGGCGAACCTGACGGCGGATCGGAAGGCGGCGTGTGCGGGCATGGTATCCGTGGACATGGTGGGCAAGGGCACGCAGTTCCTCGCCAACAGCATGGGCCTCTCCCGCGGGACCCTCAAGGACTACATGCTCGAGCTCGGCGCCCCCATGGGCATGGGGTACAGGAGGGACGGTGGCCTGTCCGACCACATGCCGTTCGAGAAGGCCGGGATCCCTACCGTCTGGCTCGAGTACCGGGAGCCGGCCGAGTACCATCAGCCCACCGACACACCCGCCGCGGTCGACTACGGACACGTGCAACAGGTGGGTTCCCTGCTCCAGCAGTTCTTCGAGCAGCACCTCACCGGCGAGCGCGTGGACGCCCTGTAGGACAGGAAGATGACCGAGCAGCCGGCACAACAGGCATACGGGCAGTACTCGGCCGTGCGCTGGTACGGCGCCGCGACCCACCCCGGCGGCCGCGAGTACAACGAGGACGCCGCCGTGGTGGTGGATTTCTCGACGCGCGCATCTCACGCCTACGGGGCGCTTTTGGTTGTGGCCGACGGCATCGGCGGCCACCAGGCCGGCGACGTGGCCAGCCGCCTGGCGGTCGAGTCCCTGCAGGTCGACCTGGACCCCAACCGTTTCGAGGACGAAGCCGAGTTCCGGCGGACCATAGCCTCCCTCCTGCAGGCATCCATCGCGTCCGTCAACCAGCGCCTCCACGAGATGGGCCGCGCGGGACCGGGTGAGCGGGGCCCGGGGACGACCCTGACCTGCGCCGCCATCGACTCCCAGGACGCGTGGATCGCGCACGTGGGTGACAGCCGTGCCTACCACGTGACCGCCGACGGCGCGCGCGCGCTGACGGAGGACCACTCGGTGGTCGGCGCTATGCTGGCGGAGGGTGTCATCACCGAGGAGCAGGCGCGGGTGCACGAGCAGCGCAACATCATTACCCGCGCGGTGGGCCCGGACCCCGAGGTCGAGGTCGACCTGCTGCGGGTCCCGATGCGACCCGGCGAACTGCTGCTGCTATGCACCGACGGGCTGCATACCGCTGTGTCCCGGGAGGAGATCGCCTACGTGATGACGACTGTGCCCGACGTACAGCAGGCCTGCGAGACGCTGGTGTCGATCGCCGTGTCGCGCGCCACCGGCGACAATGCGACCGCGGTGGCCTGGCGGATGCTTCCGGCCGGGCCCGAGCCCGAGGCCGAGGCGGCCCCTCGACGGCACAGGGCCGGGCGCGAGAGGCGCCTTCCCCGCTGGGCGGTGGCGCTCCTGGCGGCGCTCTTCGTGCTGGTGGGGGCCGGCGCGGGCTGGTTCGTCGCCTCGTTCTGGTACGGTAACGAGCAGCCGAAGGAGTCGGCGCCGGTCGAGAAAAAGCTGCCCCCCCGCCCGGGCTACAAGGCAGGCGACCAGGTCGTCGTGGCCTCCCAGCCGGCCGCCGGCGGGTGTTACCTCTACGACTTCCCCGACGAGAGGCGGCAGGGCAGGCTGTACGACGGGTGGACGTTGGAGATCCAGGGATCGCCACGCTCGGCGGGCGGATCGTGGTGGTACAGGGTCGAGGTCACCGATCCGGCGTATACCGGCGCCACCAAGTCAGGATACGTGGACGCCGCCTACCTCCAGGCGGTCGATTCGTCCGGATAGCACACCTCCCAGAGCAGGAGCCCCTGGGGCGGAAGCGCGTCGGCGCACGGCTTGGCTCCCCCGGCCAGGTGGCGCTCGAACTCGTCAACGCTCATCCTGCCGCGCCCGACCATCACCAGCGCTCCCGCGATTATGCGCACCATCCTGTAGAGGAAGGCGTTGGCCCTGATCCTGAAGACGATGACGCTGTGGGCTTTCTCCTGTATCTCGCATTCCAGGACCTCGCGCACGTCCGAGCCGTTCTCCGACCTCAGGCGGAAGGCGGAGAAGTCGTGCTCCCCCGGGAGCAGCGAGCAGGCGCGCCGCATGACGTCGAGGTCCAGGGGACGCGCGACGTGGTGGGTGAAACCGGCGAGCAGGGGCGAGCGTTCGGTGCGGTTCAGGATGAAGTAGCGGTACTCCCGCCACAGCGCATTCCGGCGCGGGTCGAAGGCGGGGGACACCTCCCGAAGGCCCGTCACCGCGACCCCCGCCGGCAGCAGCGCGTTCAGCCCCGATATCGTTTTTTCCGGCTCGACCTCCCGCTCCAGGTCGAAGGCCACCACCTGGCCCAGTGCGTGCACCCCCGCGTCGGTCCGGCCCGAGCCCATCACCCTGACCTCCTCCCCGGCGTAGGTTACTATCGCCGTCTCGAGCGCGCCCTGGACGGTTGGGAGGCCCGGCTGGCGTTGAAAGCCGTTGAAGCCGAAGCCGTCGTACTCGAGTATCACCATGTACCTGGGCAAATCACTCCCGCCCTTCAGGTCAATCCAGCTCCTCCAGGATGCCGTGCTCGACTATCGACTCGATGGACGAGTACCCGACCACGCCTCGGTCGATGAGGTCCATTGCCCGGCCGAGGTTCTCTGTGAGCACGCGGTCCGGGGAGACCTCGGCGAGCTGGCGCAGGAGGTCTATCATCTGCTTCATGGTGCGCACCATATCCCCGACCGAGCGGTCGGGGAAACGCCCCAGCATGTCCTCCAGCTCGGCCTCACCCGCCCAGAGCCAGGAGGCCTCACCGAACCCGGTGTCGGTGGAACCCAGGATGTCCAGCCCGCGCCGGTCCTCCGAGCTCTTCGTCTCGTCCAGCCGGCCGTCCAGCAACGAGAGCGTCTCGCCCAGACGCCCCTCCAGGTGCTCGAGACCCTCGCGAGCCGCCCTGTGGGCCTCGACGTCCTCCGAGTCCCTGGACTCGTAGATGAACCACGAGGAGAGCGCCGCCAGCTCTCGTGGCTCCAGCCGCGAGAGCACCCCCTCGTGCAACGCCTCCACCAGGGCCAGGTCGCACTCGTTATAGACCCGCCTCAGTGTCTGGCCGCGCTCGGTCAGGCTCTCCCCGGACATGAACCTCCGCTCGTTGAGAAGGTCCACCACGTCCGCCAGCCGCCGCGAGACGACGTCGAAGCCCGAGTCACGTTCTCGCCTGGAGCTCTCCATCCGCCGCGCGGTCTTCTCCGCGCGACGGGCCGCCTCCAGACACCGCTGCGAGTGCATGCACGCGCGGCACGGGTGCTCCGCCATCGCCTCCTTGACCGCGTCCAGCGCCCCGGCCAGTTCCAGCTCCTCGTCGCTCCCGCCGACCGCCTCCCGCTCCGGTCCCGCCTCGCGCTCCATCGCCTCCATCCTCGCCGCCACGAGCCGGCGGACCTTGCGCGTGGGCGAGGTTATCTTGGAGACGTCCACCCTCCCAAGTATCCGGGGCGGCTGCTTCATCGCCTGGGGCGTGACCCGCCGGTATCGCCCGCCCGGGTCCACGACCAGCAGCCCGCGATCGCCCTTCTTTCCGTGGTGCTTGCGTACCACGGCCATGACCCTGGCCTGCGCGTCGCCCCCCGTTGTGAAGACGTCTCCGGGCTGCATCTTCACCATGGCTTCCTTGACGTCCCTCTGCTTCCGGTCCCTTCTTAGCGTGGAGAGTGACCTGGCCAGCCTCGAGCTCTCCCTCTCCATCACCCGGTACTCCGCGGCGTCGCCCTCGGGGCATCGGCTGCCCGCCTCGTCCCGCGCCATCTCGGACTCCAGGCTCGCCAGGCGCGCCTCGAGCGTCACCACCCTGCGGTCGGCCTCGAACTGGGCGAAAGACAGGTTGAGGAGGCGCTGTGTCTCGGCCAGGTCCCGCCCCGCGAGCAGGTTGGCCGCCATGTTGTAGGAGATCTTGAAGGAAGAGACCACTGGGTTGGGCTCCTTGCGCACCAGGGAGCGGACCTGCTCGGCGGTGAAGTATCTCTGGTTGAGCACCACCGAGTGGCCCAGCTCGTCGATACCCCGCCTGCCGGCGCGGCCGGTGAGCTGCTTGTACTCCCCCGGGGTCAGAGGCCTGTGCCTCTCCCCCGACCACTTCACCAGCGACTCTATGACAACGGTGCGCGCGGGCATGTTGATGCCCAGGGACAGCGTCTCGGTCGCGAAAACCACCTTGATGAGCCCTCGCGCGAAGAGCTCCTCGACCGCCTCCTTGAACAGCGGGAGGATGCCCGCGTGATGGGCCGCCACCCCCCACTCCATCGCCTTCTTGAACCCGCGGTAGTCCAGGCATTCGAGGTCCGCCGCCTCCAGCGGGGCCACCTTCTCCGCCAGGTACTCGGAGATCGCCTTCTCCTCGTCGCGGCTGTTCAGCCTCTCCCCCTCCGAAAGCCAGATCCTCACCGAGTCGTCGCAGCCGATACGCGAGAACAGGAAGTATATGGCCGGCAGCATGTCCCGCTTCCCCAGCTCGCGAATGACCGCCGTCCTCTTCGGCCTCAGGTCGAACCCGCCGCGGCGCCGCCCGGAGGTAGCCTGCCTCTGCTTCGCCGCCTCCATCTCGTCTGATATCACGCGCTGCAGGTTCCGTCCGAACAGGGGCACCATCGACCGGCCCACGAAGTAGTGGTTCTCCAGCCTCACCGGCCGCTCGGAGGACAACACCGCCTCCACCCCTCCCCGCAGCCCGTCCATCCACTGGGCGAGGTCCACCGCGTTCGAGACCGTCGCGCTCAGCGCCACCAGCCGCACCTCGCGCGGCAGCATGATGACTATCTCCTCCCATACCGCCCCCCGGGCCGGGTCCTGCATGTAGTGGACCTCGTCGAGCACGACCACCCCCAGGTCGTCCAGGACCGGGCTGGCCTCGTAGATCATGTTGCGGAGGACCTCGGTGGTCATGACCACTATCGGCGCGTCGCCGTTGATGGAGTTGTCACCGGTCAGCAACCCCACCTGCGCCGAGGAGTACGCCCTGGCCAGGTCCCGGTACTTCTGGTTGGAGAGCGCTTTCAGGGGGGTGGTATAGAAGAATTTCTTACCCGAAGAGCGGGCCAGCTCCAGCGCGTACTCGGCGACCACCGTCTTGCCGGAGCCCGTGGGTGCCGCCACCAGGACAGAGCGCCCCGAGGCGAGGTGACCCAGGGCCTCCTCCTGGTAGGGGTCCAGCGCGAAGCCGTAACGGCCCTTGAAATCCGCGATATCCATTCGTCCATTCTAGCAGTACCACGAGCTCGGCCCGTATCACTTATAATTACTGTCGCACCACTACAAGGGGAGAGCTGTGGCATCCATGCAGGTCTTCATCCAGGACGAGGGCGGAGGCGTCACGACCACCGACTCCCTCACCGGCGTGACGCCCGGTGACGGTCGGCTCTACTGGGTCAACGCCTTCGAGCCGGACCGGCAGCAGGTCGCCGAGATAGGTCGGGCCTTCTCGCTCGACCTCTCGGAGACGGACCTCGCCAGGCGGGAGTTCCCCCTCGTTCACATCTACCCCGAGTACCTCTTCATGCGCTGGGACTTCATTGCAAGGCCGACCGCCTCACGGTGGCTGGAGAAGCTTCCCGTGGACATATTCCTGGCCGCCGGCTTCATAATAACCATCCACCGCTATCCCACCGCCGAGGCATCCCGCGTTTTCACCGAGGTGCCGGGCTACCTGGCGGACCCGGGGACCCCGCTGCAGACGCCGGGTGAGGTACTCTACCGGCTGCTGATGGGAGCCCTCGACCGCTACTGGCGGGCCTGTGACACGCTGAGCTACCAGATCGAGGACGATCAGAAGGACGTGTTCGAGGGGGACTACGACGAGAGCGCGCTGGCCGACCTGCGCGCCCACAAGGGACAGAACATGGAGCTGCGGCGGCTGATGGCCGGCCACCGGCACGTGGTGCTTCGGCTCATCCGCAGAGATATCGCCTTCCTGCCCTCCGACACCGCGAGGATGTTCCTCGACGTCTACGATCAGCTCAACGCCATAGAGATAGAGATACAGAACAACAACGACGTTATCACCTCCAGCTTCGACGTCGAGCTGAACCAGACCAATAACAGGCTCAACCAGGTCATGAAGAAGCTGACCATCGTGGCCACCATATTCCTGCCGCTCACCTTCCTGACAGGCCTCTACGGAATGAACTTCAAGTACATGCCGGAGCTGGGCTGGAGGCACGGCTACGTCTTCGCCTGGACCGCGCTGATCCTTATCGGCATAGTGATGTACTTCCTCGCTCGGCACATAACCAGAGAGAAGGAACCACCCGGCACCGGCAAGCCCCACAGGCACGAGGAGCTGCCCCGATGACGCCCGAGGCGGCCGCCGCGGCGCTGCCCATGCCTCCGGCCGTCGAGCCCGCGGGCACCGGGTCCCGGCTGTGGCTGGAGGAATCTCCTCTTTCCACGCGCCTGAAACGCGAGGGCCCGCTGCTGGTCCTGGTCCTGGTGGTACTGGGGCTCTCCTTCGCCATGCCGGCGATGAAGACCCGCGGGCTGTGGCCCGGCATCCCGTGCATCTTCTACAAGGTGACGCACGTCCCGTGCCTCACCTGCGGCCTGACGCGCAGCTTCGCGAGTGTCGGCCGCGGCGACCTCTCCAACGCCTTCTACATGCACCTGCTGGGCCCGGTGCTGTTCGCGATCACGGGGCTTTTCGGGATCTACCTGGCCACTTCCCTAGCGAGCGGCTACAGGATAAGGTTTCACCTGGCGAAGCGCACGCGCAGGATTGTCGCCTGGTCGGTGCTGGGGGTGTTCGCGGCGTGCTGGCTGGTCAAGATCTTTTTCATGAGAGGGAGCTGGTGAGCCTCCGGGCGCCGCGTCCCTGAAGGAGGAACAAGTGCAGCAAGAACAGAGCGGCCTCGTCCAGAACCTCTACTACTACATCCAGCAGAGGGTCACCGGCGACTGGACCGGCGACCCCGGGATGGCGGTCCTCCTCTCCCTGGTCACCTGCGGCATATACGGCCTCTACATCCTGTACAAGTTGATGGAGCGCCGGGACCTCCACCTCCAGCGCATGGCCAACGTGGCCGGCACCTCCATCGCCTTGCTTCAGGAGAAGGCGGCCGCCGCGGGCAAGTCCGAGCTCGTCGCGAGTGAGCTGGGGGGGCTGCAGATGGTCCAGCGGGAGATGTACGAGCAGAGCCGTGAGAGGGGCGCGGTGCTGTGGCTGGTCCTGGGGATCCTCACCGGGATATGCGTCCTGATCGGCTACTACCTGATCTCCGAGGACATGGCCAAGCACGACCACCTCGAGGCCCAGTACTTCAGCCTGATGTCCTCCGCGCTGGAGAAGATGGGGCTCGCGGGCCAGGCGTCGCAGGCCTCGCCGACCATCCCCGAGCGAAGCGCGGTGCTCTACCTGGTGCTCTCTATCGTTCTGTGTTGCTTCTTCGGGATCTACTGGATGTACGTCCTGGTCGACGACGGGAACCGCCACGTGGAATCTCAGGTCCCCTGGGAGGACTTCATATACTCGGCGCTGGCCGGTGCCTGATAGGGCACCGGACCGATTGAAACGGAGGTAAGACGTGGACAACTTCTGTGCTTCCTGCGGGCAGGCGAACGAGCCCGACTCCACCTTCTGTGCCCAGTGCGGCGCTCCGATGCAGGCCCAGGGGGGTGCGCCCGTACAGCCGCCGGCCGGTGGGGCTCCTCCTGTGCCGGTGCCCGGCGCGCCGGTGCCTCCGCCCGGCTACGGACCACCTCCGGGCATGGGGGCTCCCCCGCCGGGGTATATGCCTCCCATGGCGCCGGCCCAGCCTCCGGCCGACGGCATGGCGATCGCGTCCCTGGTGCTGGGCATCGCCGGCTTCTTCCTCTTCTGCGGGATACCGGGTGTCCTGGCGATCATCTTCGGGTACATGGGGAAGCGGAACATCCGCGAGAGTGGCGGGCGGCTGGGCGGCGATACCTTCTGCACCGTCGGCATCGTCCTGGGCTTCATACAACTGGGCATCGCCGTCCTTGTGGCGATACTCTGGGTGATAATCCTCATCATCGCCGCGGGCACCGAGGCCGCCGGGGCGTTGCTGCCTCTACCGCTGCTCCTGGCGCTGCTGTAACGGCTACCAACACCTGGACTATTCGTCCTCGGCGTCGGACAGCTCCTCGAGGGGCTCGGGGGTGACCCCGCCCTCGAGCGAGCCCACAAGCAGCTCGACCCTTGCCTGGGCGCCGTCGAGCCTGTCCTGGCACAGCTTGATGAGCTCGACGCCACGCTCGAACAGCTTGAGGCTCTCCTCCAGCTCGAGCTCGCCGGACTCGAGGCGCTCGGTGATCTTCTCCAGCTCGTCTATAGCTTCCTTGAAGGTCGGCTCGTCGCCCTCTTCCGCCAACGACCTCACTCCTTCCCGGTGACCTGCGCGTCCAGCGCGCCCTTCGCCAGTCTAATACTTACACCCTCGCCGGTCTCCACCTCGTCCGAGTCGCGGACCACCTCGCCGGTCTCGGCCTTGAAGGTTATGGAGTAGCCCCGCTGGAGCACGGCCAGCGGGCTCAGCGCCCGGGCCTTTGCGATGAGGCGCTCCAGCGTGCCGCGGCGCCGCTCGATGGACCGCACCCCCGCCGCCCGCAGCCGGGCCCCCACCCCCTCGACCTCCAGCGCCCTGCGGGCCAGTAGCTGCCCGGGCAGGCGGAACACCGGACGGAGGCAGACGCCGTCGAACCTTGCGCGTGCCCTGGCAAGGCCCCTGGCGGGGCTCGCGGGAAGCGCCATCATCAGGCGCTCCAGACGCTGCATAGGCGCTGAGAGGAGTACGTCGGGTGAACGGTAGACACCGGCCCGCCTGAGGTGGACCAGCCCGGCCGAGGCGACATTCAGTCGCCTGTCGACGCAGCGGCGCATGTGTGAGGAGGCCCTGGCCAGTACCGCGGTCACCTGGGACCGGTCCGGCACCGCGGCCTCGGCGGCGGCGGTGGGGGTGCTGGCACGGCGGTCGGCCACCAGGTCGGCCACGCTGACGTCGGGCTCGTGGCCGATGCCGGTGATGACCGGCACGCTCATGGATGCGACCCTCCGGGCCACTGGCTCGGTGCTGAACGGCTCCAGGTCCTCGATGGAGCCCCCGCCCCGTGCCAGTATGACCACGTCCACCGGCCAGACTCCGTCGAACAGGTCCAGCGCCGCGCAGATCTGCTCGGCCGCTCCCTCCCCCTGGACCCTGACCCCCCTCACGAATACGCGTGCCGGCGGGAACCGGCGGGCCAGAGTCACGGTGACGTCGCGTATCGCGGCACCCCTGGGCGAGGTGACGACCCCGATGCGCCCTGGGAACGCGGGTGGCGGCCGCTTGCGCTCGTCGGCGAACAGGCCCTCGGCCTGCAGCTTCTTCTTGAGCGCCTCTATGCGCCGCTGGATCTCCCCGACCCCGTACTGGCTCATCTCGGTGACGCGCACCTGGTACTTACCCTGCTTCTCGTATATCGACAGCGTGCCCCGCACCAGCACGGACACTCCGTCGGCGAGCTTGAAGTCCAGCGCGTCGTAGACCCGTGTTGGGACTATGGCCGGCAAGATCGCCTCCTCGTCGCGCAGGTTGCAGTAGACGTAGTAGGCGTACGGCTTGCTGACGTTGGAGACCTCGCCGGCCACGAGCACCTCGAAGCGCTCCAGGGCGCCCTTCGCCATCCTGTTTACCTCGGTGACGGTCAGCACGCGCTCGGAGCGCGGTGGCTCCGGCTCGGGCTCCCCGGGTTCGTGCTCCCCGGGCTCGTCCCAGGGCAGTGTCATCTCCTCATCCATGTGACTAAGATGGGGGTCAGGCACGATTCAAGTCAAGTGTGCAAAAGGGTCAGGCACTTTTGCAACATGGAACTCTCGATGCTTCTGCTATCATGCAGTATGCATCCGGGAGGTACTGCATTGCGTTTCATGGTCGTGGGAGCCGGGTCGATTGGATCGGTCGTGGGTGGCTTTCTCCACCTCGGCGGGCATGACGTCCACCTTGTGGGCAAGGGGCCCCACATCGAGGCGGTCATCTACGGGGGCTTGCGCATCCGGGGCATCTGGGGTGAGCACTCTATCGAGGGTGCCGCCGCCTCCACCTCGGTCACGGACTCGCTCGCGGCAGGCTTCGCCCCCGAGTGGGCTCTCCTGTCGGTCAAGTCGTACGACACGGTGGCGGCACTTGCCGACCTGGCACCGGCGTTCCCCGGCCTGCACGGGATAGTCTCGCTGCAGAACGGCCTGGGCAACGTGGAGGCCATAGGGGCCGCGGCTCCCGGGCTCGCGGTCGGAGGGCGGGTCATCTTCGGTGCAACCACGGTGGAGCCGGGCCTGGTGGAGGTCACGGTGTGTGCCGACGACGTGCTGCTCGGTCCCGCACCCGGCGGGCCTGAGGGAGTGGAGCAGGTCGTCACCGCCTTCTCGGAATCACACATACCTTGCCGCTACGAGGAGCGCATCCTCTCCTACATCTGGGACAAGGTGCTCTACAACGTCTGCCTCAACGCGCTGGCCACCCTGCTGCGCACGGACTACGGCTCACTGGGCGACGACTCCAACACCTGGAGTGTCATGGAGACGCTGGTCGACGAGTTCTACGAGGTCGCGGCCGCGCGCGGGGTCGAGCCGGTCTCACCCACCCCGGCCGACTACCTGGCCCGCTTCCGAGGAGATCTACTCCCCCCCACCCGCCTGCACCGCTCGAGCATGCAGGAGGACATCGAGCAGGGCCGCCGCACCGAGATCGACGCCCTCAACGGCGCCGTCTGGAAGATGGGCTCCGAATCCGGAATCCCCACCCCCACCAACGAACTCCTCACAAGGATGATCCACTTCCTGGAGTGCTCAGGCGTGAGTGGCTGACCGTAGCATCATCGGTTCTTACGTGTCCCCCGGTAGATGCCGTCTCCCGCCAGCCATACCGTCTTGGAGTCCGTCGCGTAGATCGAGGACATCGAGTTCCGCGCCTTAGGCGCATTCACCGGTGGTGCCTCGCATTCAAGATCCCATCGCTTGCCATCGAAGTGGTAGAGCCTCCAGGTATCAAGACTATGCGGCACGGCCAGGGCCCAGACGTCATCCTCGGTGACAGCAAACACGTCCAGGAATGCTAAGCCGTCCTTCTCAAGCTCCTTCGACCACACGGTTCCATCCCAGTGAACGATTGCATTGATGGCTGCACCCCAGACGTTTTCGCTGCTGAGCGCGCTCGTCTCCAACGGCAGCCCGGCGTCAGGCTTCGGCTCCTCGGACCACGTCCCGGTCTTGTCTGTCAGAAGGTACTGGTTGGTTCCGGTTTTCACATCCCATGTGTCTGATGGAACGAGAACCGTGCCTCCACCTCCCGGGTTCATGCCGTTGTGATCTTCCCCGACGAGGTCACGTTCCGTCTTCCATGAGGTGCCATTGAACGAGAACAGGTATCTTACTTCTCCCGCCACGAGCACCTCATAACTGCTCAAAGCGTACACTCCCGAGAAGCCGTCTTCGTAACCAGGTGGAATCCCCTTGCGTGTCTGCTTCTTCCATCTATCTCCGTCAAGGTGCACAAGCTCACCATTGCGACTCGTAGTCCATACGTCGTCGGGACCGAGCGCGAAGACGTCGGTCAGGTCATCACCGAATCCGGTTTCCAGCCGGCACTCTTCCCATTCAAAGCCGTTAAAGGATACCGCCGGGAAGACGTCCTCATCGGTCGTATAGCCAACAGCCCAGATGTGCTCCTCGTCGACTCCCGTTATGTCATTGAAGGAGCTAATCCGCCCTGGCTCATCGTATCGCCGCTCCCATACGTACCGCTTGCCCTCGATTTGGGCTGCTCCGGAAGGAAATACCCAGCCGAGGGATCTGTCCCCTGTGCGCTCCCAGACGGGGACCGCAATGATGGCAGCCCCCACAAGCAATGACGCGGAGAGTGCGGTAAGCGTCAGTCTTCGTAGCGTACTTCCATGCCGCCTGTCCCGGCGCAGTTCCAGGCCCGAACGGATTATCACAAAGAGGGAGATCATCGCAGCGATAATCCAGAGGTCGACTGAGATCTGTGATAGGAGATTGGCCAGCGACGCCGCTCTCCCACCATCGAGTACCAAGGTGAGGCGTGCGTTTCGCAAAACAAGGAAGTAAACCCCCCGGCTGATCAAGCCCAGAGCGAAAAGTGACCCTGCGGCCAGAGCCCAGTAGAGAGTCCTCCGCCTGCTCCGCTCGGGATCCTGAGCAACGATGGCACGCCACTTGTCCTTTGTCCTTACCCACTCCCTCTGCCACAATGCATCAAAGCGGTTTCTGGGAGGACGAATCGGTTCGGTCTTCCTCCTGATGATCTGGTCGTGATAGGCAAACATGCCCTGGCCTGTGAGTATTGTCCTCACTCGTCCGAGGTCAGTCGGGGCCATAAACGGTTCGACTAGCATCCCGACGACGTAAAAGAGCAGGGTGATCAACCCGAAGTCCAGCAAGAGCTCATACCGATAGCCCGTGGCTATCCAGACAGCCGCGCCCGGTAAGAGCAAACCAATCAATAGTGCAAGGGACGCAATATGTCCCGAAAGCGCATAGAGGACTTGTCGTGGACGGCTCATGGACTCGAGTTCAGACCTATACTGCAAGTCATCCACGAAGCCCGCGTACCAGGAGACGTACGAACCTACCCTGACTTCGTAACCGAGCGGGCGCCACTTCATGGTGCGGTACTTCCCGATGGCCTGCTCAGTGGTCCAGTCCATTTCACATAACAGGCAAACGCTTGTCGGCGCGAAACCCAGCCAGCGCAGACCAAGCATGTGACCGAACTCGTGCACTATGACAATCGCACCAAGATACGTGATGGCCATCAGGAGCAACACGAGTAGTTGGAGATTTGAAGACTCGCTTCCCACTAGGACATCCCCGCTCCATCAATCGAGTTCACTGCGGATGATTCTATCTTATAGCGTTAACGCACTCGAAGAAGCCGCTGGCTTCGTCCGGGACTTCAGTCCCGGTAGGCGTTCACGATCGCGGACTGAAGTCCGCGCCCAAGGATCTACAGCTTGCACCTGGATCATCCATCCGATGAATCCTGATGCAGAATGAGCGAGTGCTCAGTTCGATCTCTCCGATTACTACTTAACTGCGATATCGTTGTTGCGCGACACGAATTCGAGATAATCTGCAAACACGTTTCTTATTGACCTGACTCCCAGATACATAGCCAGTAGAAGCAATTCAGCGCCCCAACAGAGAGCAGGAACCCATGGTAAGAAGGCGTAAGTCTTCGTCTCAAGAAACAAGCTGCTTATTGTCAACAGGGTATTGGCAAACGCCATGATAAGGACAACAACAAGCATCGTTCTCAGGTGCCGATTAACACCAACCACACCGTTCCTGGCGAATGTCACAGGGTCCTGGTCCCGAGCCTCAGGCTTCCTCTTTTCATAGAACTTCATGAAGGATTCAGGAAGATCACCCCTGGAAGCATGAGACAGTAGTAGATAAACCGCCAGAGCGCCTAGTGGGGTGAGAATAGCCAAAGCTACGACGGCATAGTATAGGGCATTCTCCATTTGGCCTCACTACGCTCGCGTTGCGCAAGGTCAAGCGGATCCAGGTACCGCATCTTATCAATGGCCTGTCGATGTACGCAAATGACGGCTCGTCGACAAGGTCAACAGGTCAGCCAACTTCCAATGCGACTGCGACGAGCGCGCGGGCGAGTGGGAGGTCTTTTCCGAAGGCCTCCGCAGGCCCGTCACGAGATATCACGTATCACGAGCAGTATTCCGGGCCGAGGACAGCCGAGGAAAACGGCCTCCCCGAGCCGCAGGCAACAATCCAACACCCCCACCCTGACCCTCCCCCCTCGAGGGGGAGGGCAAGAAGATAGAACAGTACGCTACTGGGCGTCGCCGTACATCGCGCGCTCGGCGATGACCGGGCGGTTAGAGTGCACTTTGGTGGAGACGTTGTACTCCCAGGGGACCGTGTTGCCAACGTTGTAGGTCTTGCGCGACCTTGCGGGCAGGGTTTCAACGGGCCCGTCCACCGGCCCGGCGGGGGTCATGAATGTGATGGTCACCTCGGCGGGCAGGGGATTCGGGTTCTGCACCAGCACCCAGGTCTCGAACCCGGTGTTGGTGCACCCCTCGGCCAGGTACCAGTCGGTCGCGGGCACCGAGACACCGACCGAGTCGTGGCCCCACTGCCGCCCGTTGCCGTACATGGACCGTTCGGCGATGACCCCCTTGCTTGCGGATACCTTCGTAGAGACCTCCCAGGTGCCCGGCACCGCGTCCGCGACGTTGAACGTCTCCCTGGAGTTCGCGGGAAGGCTCACGGAGGGCCCGGGTACCTCACCCTCGGTGGTCATGTAGGTCAGCGTCACGTTCGCCGCCTCGTCGTTGGGATTCTGGACCAGCACCCATGTCTCGAAGCCACCGTTGGTGCACCCCTCGGCCAGGTACCAGTCCTGCGCGGCCGCGGGGACGCCGACCGAGTCATGCGCCCACGCCCTGGCCGGCCCGTACATGGCCCGCTCGGCGATGATGTTCCGGTTGGACGTCACCTGCGCTGAAACGGACCACTCGGCCGGCACCGAGTCGCTGACGAAGAAGGTCTTGCGCGAGTTCGCGGGAAGCTGGACGTCCGGTCCCTTGATCGACCCGGAGGGCGTCATGTAGGTGAGGTGCACGTCGGCCGGCTGGTTGTTCGGGTTCTGGACCAGGATCCAGGTCTCGAAGCCGCCGTTGGTGCACCCCTCGGCCAGGTACCAGGTGGGCGCGGGTGTATCGACCCCGATGGAGTCGTGGCCCCACCGCCGCCCGTTCCCGTACATGGCGCGCTCGGCGATGACCCCGTAGTCTGACTCGACCATGGTGGATACCTCCCAGGTTTCGGGCACCACATCGGCCACGTTGAAGGTCATCCTCGAGCTCGCCGGCACCGTCTCGGTCTGCCCTTCGACGGGCCCGTCGGGGGTCATGTAGGTCAGGTGCACCTGCGCGGGGTCGGTGTTCGGGTTCTGCACCAGCACCCAGGTCTCGAACCCGCCGTTGGTGCAGCCCTCGGCGAGGAACCACACGTCCGACGGCGTTGCTACGCCGATGGAGTCGTGCGCCCACGCCCGGCTGGTGACCGGCGGCGCGGACACCGCCGTGCCCACGCCCCCGATCCAGTCGGAGTAGCTCGGGTAATCCGTGGTGCTGCCAAAGATGCCTCCCCGGGCACTGACCTCTATGCCGTCCGTGGTCCCACTATCCAGGGCGCGGACCGTCCATGAGGCCGACCCCGAGGTGCCCGTCGTGGTGATGCTGCCGATGGCCTGGTCTGTACCGCCGCCGGCCAGCTCGAACTCGGGGCCCAGCTCGATGGTGGCGGTCGCGGTGCCCGTCGAGCACGGGTACTGACCGTCCAGTGGGGCCGGTCCCCGGTACGCCACACTGGCCTGGACGGTGAAAGTCTGCCCCGCCGTCACGCTGAACGGCTTGTTGACGCTCACCGACCACGGCGCGGCGATCATCGCCCAGCGGTCCGAGTACGGCCAGAGGGTGTCCACGAAGAACGACTGCTCGAACTGGACGTCGGGCCCCTCGTAGGGCGGGGTGTACCAGGGGTCGTGCACCGTGAACGTCCCGATGGAATCGTTGTACCCCTTCACCACCCGGAAGTGGCCGCCGGAGCCGGGCGAGTACGATGTCAGCGCGAGCACCGGGAGGTTCTGGCTGACAAGCTCCTTGAGGTCCGAGTAACGGTAGTCGTAGAGCGGCGAGCCGTTCTCCCAGTACGCCGTAGCCGTGCTGTAGCCGAGCTGGCGGGCGCTGTATCCCTGCAGCGACGGTGTCTGGACCGATGTGCTCTTGCTGGAGAACTGTGCCGCGCGTCCCAGCTCCGTGTTGTAACAGCCGTAGGAGGGGTGGGCGTTGGCGACGCTCGCGATCTCGGCCTGGTCGATGTCCGGGCCGAAGTAATCCATCACCATCTCGAGGGAGGCCGGGCCGCACCAGTAGTCGGTGAGCTGCTGGTGGTAAGGGACATCGGGGATGTCGTAGGCCGCCGGCGCGCCGCCGGTCCTTGGAGTCGCCGAGGCGTACCTGGATGCCGCCAGCGACGGACTCGCCCCGGACACGCCGGGGAACCCCACGCTCCCACCCGTGTCTCCGGCAGGCGCCGGCAACTGCCTGCTCCTCTCCCATGGCCTGGTCTCCAGGGCGCTGGAAGGCTTGTCCTCGAGGAACACCGGCATGTACATCTCCGCGAACCGTGTACCAGGCAGCTCGAAGAACCAGTAGGCCAGCTTGTCGGGGGCGATGCGCGCCTGTGGCGCGGGGAGCTCGATGTCCGCTCCCCTATCCCGCAGCCAGGCCCCTGCCTTCGCGGCGGCGCGTCCCGCGCTCACCGCGGGGAAGTCCCCGTCGTCGTAGCGGCAGTACCAGTGCCACTTTCCGCTGAGGGCGCCTACCCCGATCAGATAGATCGCGCGGCCGGCATCCAGCACCGGGACCATGTACTCACTCGGGTTCCCCTCGAAGTCGTGAACGAGCAGGGGCGTCCCGGCGACGGCCCCGGCGAAGGCCGCGACCGCGCCCGGCTGGTCAGGGTCCTCACTCGTCGCCTCTCGCACCCTCTCGATGAGGCGGCCCGCCTCGGAGCGTGCCTCCTCGGGCGTGACCCCGGCGGGATTCGCAAACGCGAACGTCGACATCGGGACCAGCATGACGAAGACAAGCAGCGCTACTGCA
>JAZDFZ010000089.1:0-30036 GCA_043807425.1 Actinomycetota bacterium | reverse complement strand
TGGGCGGGACCAGCACGGACGTCGGGGTGATAGCCCGCGACCGCTACGGCTGGGAGTTCACGCCGAGGGTGGGGGAGATACCGGTGAACGTGCCCATGATACAGATAACCGCCATCGGCGGCGGAGGAGGCTCGCTGGCCTCGGTCGACGGGGAAGGCGGGCTGCGCGTGGGTCCCGAGAGCGCGGGGGCGCTGCCGGGTCCCGCCTGCTACGGGCTCGGGGGCGACGAGCCCACGGTGACCGATGCCGACCTGGTGTTGGGATTCCTCAATCCGGACCGCTTCCTGGGCGGCAGGCGGAAGCTCGATATCGAGAAGGCCACCGAGGCGATCGCCGGGAAAGTGGCCGGGCCGCTCGGGGTCGGGGTAGAGGAAGCGGCCTCGCTCATCAAGGAGAAGGTGGACTCGATGGTGGCCGGGGCCGTGGAGGCGGAGATCTCGGACAAGGGCCTCGATCCGTCCGACTTCACACTCTTCGTCTACGGCGGCGCGGGCTCCACCCATTGCTGCGGATTCGGTACCGGGTTCGCAAGGCTCATGGTATTCCCATACAGCCCGGTGTTCAGCGCCTTCGGGGCCTCCACGCTGGACGTTATGCACGTCTACGAGAGGGTGCGCGACGTCGCGCTGTGCGACTCCGGCGGCTCCATACTCCCGGAGCTGGACAATTTCAACGGACCGGTGAGGGAGATGACCGACGTCGCGTGGCGGGACCTGCGCGGGGAGGGGTACCCGCCGGATGGCGCGACGTTCGAGCTGGAGTTGGAGGCGAGCCTGGACGGGGGGACGGTGAAGGTCGCGAGCCCGCGCCTGCTGCTGGAGGACGAGGGCCAGGCGCGGGAGGTCTGCGAGGCCGTCCGCCGCGAAACGGCGCTCCAGTCCGGCGGAGAGGAAGCGACCGGAGGCCGGGTGCTCGTCCGCGCCTTCCGCCTGACCGCCCGCTCACCGGTCGAGCACGTGGGCTTCACCCCAGTGGGGCCCGGGGCCGAGGGCCCGGTCGCGGCGCTGACCGGCACCAGGCGTGTCTGCTGGGGCGGGAAGCCGGCGGAGACGCGGGTCTACGACCGGGGGTTGCTCAGGTACGGGAACGTGGTGACGGGCCCCGCGGTGATCGAGCAGGACGACACCACCTGCGTGCTGCCCGAGGGCAGGAAGCTCACCATCGACCGGTACGGGAACGGAGTTATTGAGAACGCGTAGAGGCCCGGGCCCGGCCCGGCGAAAGGGGTGTCGGCGATGACGGCGAGCGCCGAGGAGATGTACGAGGTGGCCCGGCAGATGTTCGGGTCGTTCCTTGACAACCCGAAGATGGTCGAGACCGCGCGCAAGACCAACTCCGTACTGCGCTACACCTTCACCGGTCCCACGGTGAAGATAACCGTCAACAACAGGAGAGATCCCGTGGAGGTGCTCTACGGCGACTGCGAGGTGACGCCCGACGTCACCATCTCCATGGACTGGAAGGTCGCCCACGAGTTCCTGATGGGCAGGGCCAACGCCGCGGACCTCTTCCTCAAGAAGAAGATCAGCGTGCACCCGATGAGCCAGGCACCCCGGTACATGAGGCTGGTGCCCATGTTCATGGGGCTGCTCAAGAGATACCCGGAGATCATCGAAGAGATGGGGCTGGCGGATGCGATGGAGGGGAAGTGAGTGTGAGATGAGAACCACCCCCACGAACGACAACAGAAACATCCCAGCCTATGCACGACGCCAGGGTTCTCAGGCTGTGAATACAGGCCGAACCGAGTCAACCGTACGTAACGCAACCCGATGTAGTGGCTTAATGGACTTGGCTGGAGGGGCCATGGCCCGGAGGCGGATTACCGAGTACCTGGACATAGACCTGGACTCCGAGATGTGGTGTTGCAACCGCTGCGGGGCGGAGCTGGTGGGCGCGCGCGACAACTACAAGAGTGGTTGCCTGGTCTACGAGCGCGACCCCCGCACGGTGCACAACCCGGTGATAGAGGGCGAGTTCACCCGCTCGCCCCACCCGGACTACTGCCGCATCATCGAGTTCTACTGCCCCTCATGCGGGGTGATGGTGGAGAACGAGTACCTGCCGCCGGGGCATCCCATCACACACGACATAGAGCTCGACATAGAAAGCCTCAAGGCAAAGCACGTCACCGCGGCCCCCGCGGGGGGTGACGAGTGATGGGCGCCACCATCGACGTGGACATCGGCGGCACCTTCACCGACTGCTTCGTGGTCTGGGACGGCCGCTACGGCAAGGGGAAGTCCGCCACCACACATTACCAGGCCTCCATCGGCTTCAAGAACGCCATAACCGCGGCGGCCGAGAGCTTCGGGGTGGGCCTGACGGACCTGCTGGCCGATACCGAGGTCATACGCTACTCCACCACCATCGCCACCAACACCCTCATCGAGAAGACGGGGCCGCGCCTGGGCCTGATAACCACCGCGGGCTTCGAGGACACCATGCTCATCGGGCGCGGGCGGCAGTGGGCCGACGGTCTTCCCACGGCCGAGGTGAGGAACCAGGCCCGTGCCGAGAAACCCGAGCCGCTCGTCCCCCGCGAGATGATCGTGGGGGTGCACGAGAGGGTGGACTTCGAGGGTGAGGTGGTCGCGCCGATCGACCGCGAGGAGGTGCGCGAGAAGCTTGCCTACCTCGTGAACAAGGGGGCGATGGGGTTCGTGGTCTCGTTCATCTGGTCGTGCATGAACCCGGTACACGAGCAGGCCGTGCGCGACGTCATCATGGAGGAGTACCCGGACACCTACCTGGGGAGCATGCCCATCATCCTTTCCAGCGACGTGTCGCGGAAGCGCGGCGAGTACCTGCGCACCATGACATGCGTGCTGGACGCCTACCTGCACCGCGACCTCTCCGAACAGCTCACCTCGCTCAACGAGGAGCTGATAGACGCCGGTTACGAGAAGCCGCTGATGATAATCCACGGTACGGGGGGCATGAGCCGCCTGTCGCACACCGCGGCCGTGGACACCTACAACTCCGGGCCGGTGGCGGGTCTCCTGGGCGGGGCGGAGATAGCGAAGATGTACGGCGTCGAGAACGTCCTTGTCACCGACGTCGGCGGGACCTCCTTCGATTTCGGGGTGGTGGTCGACGGCGAGGCGAGCTTCTACGACCTGTTCCCGACCCTCGGGCGCTGGAGGGTGCAGACCCCCCTGCTGGAGGTGAAGACGATCGGGGCGGGAGGAGGCTCCATCGCCCGCGTCTCGCCCACCGGCTCCCGGATAACCGTCGGCCCCGAGAGCGCCGGATCCATGCCCGGCCCCGCCTGCTACGGCCTGGGGGGCAAGGAGCCCACCGTGACGGACGCCGACCTGGTGCTGGGGTACCTCAATCCCGAGTACTACCTGGGGGGAAAGAAGAAGTTGGACACCAGGCGCGCGCGGCGGGCCATAGAGGACAGGATCGCGAAACCGCTCGGCATGAGCGTGGAGGAGGCGGCGCTCGCCATCAAGAGGGTGGTGGACTCCACCATGGGCGGGGAGATCTTCAAGGAAGTGGTGCTCAAGGGGTATGACCCGCGCGAGTTCGTGATGCTCGCCTACGGGGGGGCGGGGGCCACCCACTGCTGCGGGTACGCCGAGGCCCTGGACGTGAGCCGCATCCTGACCTTCCCTTACTCGTCGGTGTTCTGCGCCTTCGGGGGGAGCGTCATGGACATCCTCTCGGTCTACGAGTCCTCCGACTCCTTCATCTTCTACGACAACCTTACGAGCTCGTACTTCGACGAGTACGACCGGTTCAACCTGATAGTGAACGACATGGTCTTCCTGGCTTTCCGGGACCTCAAGAGCCAGGGGTTTGACATCGGCCGCGCCGACTTCTCCCTGGAGCTGGAGATGAGGTACGGCACGCAGTTCTTCACCGAGAACGTGGCCTCGCCGGTGGGGATGCTTCACGACACCCGGGACGTGAAGGCCATCTGCGACCGGTTCACCGAGAAGTACAAGGTCCTCTACGGTGAGACCTCGGCCTACCCCGACGGTGGCATCGAGGTGCTCTCCATGCGGCTGAAGGCCACCTACCCCCTGGGGCACTACCGGTTCCCGGTCCACTCGACGGGTGGGAGCGATCCCGCCGGGGCGCTCAAGGGGACCAGGCCGGTGGTGTGGGACGAGTCGGGGCCGCATCGGACGGGGGTCTACGACGCCGCCCTGCTGGGGTGCGGCAGCATGGTCCGGGGCCCGGCGATAGTGGAGGCCGACGATACGACCTGCGTGGTGCCCGGGGGATGGAGCTACACGGTCGACCGGTTCCTCGACGGCGTCATCGAGAAGACGAAGTGAACAAGAGGGGAGTGCGACATGGCCGGCAGAGACCTTGACATCCTGGAGAGGGTATACCCCGAACCCGTCACCGAGGAGGAGTCCAGATGCATGGAGCTCCTCACCCCGGCCGAGTTCGAGATATTCAGCCACCGCATGCAGATGATCGCGCTGGAGGCCAACGAGGTGCTGATAAGGACGCTGGGCTCGCCGGCGGGGCTCGCGGGCGACGTGGGCGCCTGCATCTACACCGCGCAGGGCGACCCGGCGTCGGCGGCGGTCGGCATCTGGGCGCACGCCTTCGGCGGACAGCTCCCCATCAAGTACATCATCAAGCACTGGACGGACGACCCCACGGTAGGGGTGCGGGACGGTGACGTTTTCTTCTGCAACGAGGCGCTGTGCGGCTGCGTCCACCCGCCGGACATGGGCACCTTCATGCCGGTCTTCTACGAGGGCAGGCTCATAGCCTGGGCCGAGGCGATGGCGCACACCACCGACACCGGCGCGGTGGACCTGGGCGGCTTCTGCATGAGCGCCGAGTCCCGCTACGAGGAGGGGATGAAAGTAACCCCCATCAAGATTGCCGAGGACTTCCAGCTCAAGAACGACATCCTCACCATGATGGAGAACATGGTGCGCGACGCCAGGGTGAGCACGCTGGACAATAAGTCTCGGTTCGCCGCGTGCATGAGGATAAGACAGCGGCTGCTGGAGGTCGCGGAAAAGAAAGGCCCGGACTACGTGGTGGGCGGCCTGCGCAAGATGATCGAGGAGGGAAGCAGCGCCGCGAGGAAGCGGGTCGAGGAGCTGAACGACGGCATCTACCGGCAGCCCATCTTCATGGACATGGAGGAGGCCGAGTCCAGGGGCGGCGGGCAGTACTTCATCAGGGTGATGGTCTCCATCGAGAAGCGGGGGGACAGGCTCATCGCCGACCTCACAGGCACCTCGCCGGAGAGGGCGACCTCGCTCAACTGCAGGAAGCACATCATACATCCCTACGGGACCGGGGTGATCTTCTGCTCGCACCTGTTCCCCGACCTGCCGCCCTCGATCGGGCTGACCGACTGCGTGGAGCTGAAGGTCCCGGACGGGAACCTGTTCAACCCCAGCGAGGACGCGGCGATCACCCTGGGGCCGGCCAGCGCCTTCGCCGCGAACCAGGGGTGCTTCGCCTGCATGGCCAGGCTGCTGTTCGACAGCGACCTGAGGAGCCAGCTCACAAGCACCTACCCCTACGTCACGCTCATCGCGGTATGGGGAGGGATGGACCGCAAGGGCAACGTCTTCGCCTCCCTGGGGCTCGACCTGAACGCCGGCGGGTTCCCGGCCAGGGTGGACAAGGACGGGGTGGACACGGGGGGCTTCCACGTGGCCACCCGCTCGGACTGCGAGGACGCCGAGGACATAGACGTCCTCAGCTCGATGAGCTACCTGTTCAGGAGGCAGGGTGCGGACAACTTCGGGCACGGCAAGAACCGCGGGGGCGCGGGGCTGGAGTACGCCTACCTGGCCCACAAGTCCCCGATGATGATCCTGGGGAACAACGGGGGCTGCGGCCGGTTCGCGAGCGCCCCGGGCATCTTCGGCGGGTACGCGGCGCCACCGCTGATCGGGGTGAAGCTCTCGGGCTCGCGCATCGTGGAAATGATGGAGAGCGGGGACCCACTGACCCCGACGTCCATTCAGGAGCTGCTCGAGCGCGGCGAGACGCTTGGCGGGACCATGGACGTCGAGTCATCGATGCTGGAGATCGGACCGTTCAACGAGGGGGACGTGTTCGCGACCATGCAGGGGGGCGGCGCGGGGTACGGCGACGCGCTGGAGAGGGACCCGGCCTCCGTGGTGAAGGACGTAACAAACGGGCTGGTCTCCGACTGGGCGGCGCGCAACGTCTACAAGGTCGCCTTCGACAGGGAGACAAGCCTGGTGGACGAGGAGGCGACCGCCAGGCTGAGGAGCGAGGAGCGGGAGGACCGCAAGCGGCGCGGTATCTCCCTGGAGGAGTTCGAGAAGGAGTGGTCGCGGAAGAGCCCCCCGGAGGCGTCGCTGAAGTTCTACGGCAGCTGGCCCAACTGCGACTGACCGGACCCACGATTGGGCGCGGACTTCAGTCCGCGAAGTTTTCGCATCGGGGTCAGACGCCGTTGCGAAATCCGTCGGATGAGTGTGACAGGAGCGCAAGAAATGCAAAAAACGCAAGATTCCAGGTTTGACCCCATTTACATTGTAGGGGTGGGGATGATCAAGTTCGGCAAGTTCTACGACCGCAACATGAAGTCGATGGCGGCGGAGGCCGTGAACGCGGCCCTGTCCGACGCCGGGCTCGAGAAGGAGGACCTGCAGGCTGCCTGGGTGGGTAACGCCGCCCAGGGTTTCTCCACCGGGCAGGAGTGCATCCGGGGCCAGGTGGTGCTGCGCTCGCTGGGCATCGAGAGGATCCCCGTGGTGAATGTCGAGAACGCCTGCGCCACGGGCTCCACGGCGCTGCACGGCGCCTGGATGGGCATCAGGGCGGGGCTCTATGACTGCGCGCTGGTGCTGGGGATGGAGAAGATGGCCCAGAGGGACCCGGCCCGCGTCTTCATGGGCTTCTTCGCGGGCACGGACGTCGAGGCGATACCCGACCTGATGGAGAGGATGTCGGAGTGGAACCGCCGCCTCGACGAGGAGATGGAATCGAAAGGCGTTTCCGTGGAGGGCGTCGGGGCCACACGCAGCGGGGCGATGGACATCTACTCCATCTGGGCCCGCCACCACATGGCCAGGTACGGCTCCACCCGCGAGCAACTGGCGATGATCTCGGCCAAGAATCACTGGCATAGCTCCATGAACCCCTACGCACAGTACCAGTATCAGTGCACCCCGGAGGAGGTTCTGGCCGACAAGGAGGTGTGCTGGCCGCTGACCCGCTACATGTGCGCGCCGATAGGGGATGGGGCCGCCGCGGCGGTGGTCTGCTCGCAGGAGTACCTGGACAGGCTCAACGGCGTGCGGCCGGTGCGCGTAAGGGCCACGGTACTGGCCTCGGGGAGCGAGCGCGACCTGGACGACGAGGAGGACATAGTGTCGGAGACCTCGCGCCGGGCGTATGAGACCGCGGGCCTGGGCCCCGAGGACGTCGACCTGGCGGAGATGCACGACGCCACGGCGTTCGGCGAGCTGCACCAGACGGAGGCGGTCGGCTTCTGCCCTGTGGGGGAGGGCGGGGTGCTGGCGGAGTCCGGTGCCACCAGGCTCGGGGGCAGGATACCGGTCAACACCTCTGGGGGGCTCGAGTCACGGGGGCACCCCATCGGGGCGACGGGCGTGGCGATGCTGCACGAGCTGACCACCCAGCTGCGGGGCGAGGCGGGCCCCCGGCAGGTCGAGGGCGCGAGGATAGGCATGAGCGTCAACGGCGGCGGCATCATAGGCATGGAGGAGGCTTCCCTGTGCGTCAACATCCTCGAGGGGGTCGGGTAGATGGAGTCGGTGAGGAGCCGCACCGCTTTCCCGCGGTTCATCGCCAGGGCGGTCGGGATCCTGGCGGCGTCCGAGCTGCGGAAGGGGACGCTCTGCCGGACTGCCTGGCTCTCGCTCAAGAACAGGGGCTTCACGGTCGCGGACGCGACACTGCTCGGTGACCTGCAGGAGAGGAAGGCGCGGGAAAACGGCGACCGGACATTCCTGGGCTATGAGGGCAGGACGCTGTCCTACCGGGACATGGACGGCAACTCCAACCTCGTAGCACACGGTCTGCTGGACAGCGGACTCGGGGAGGGGGACGGCGTGGCGATAATGATGCGAAACTGCCCGGAGTACCTGGACGTCTTTTATGCCACGCAGAAGACGGGCATGTACGCGGTGCCGGTGAACACCTCGCTCAAGGGGGACGGGCTGGTCCACATCATGGGAAGCAGCGAGTCCAGGGCGGTGGTGGTGGATCGCTCCTCCTGGGAGAGCTTCGACGCGGTGAGGGACCGGCTGCCGGGGATAGAGACGGTGGTGTTCGACGGGGGAGAAGACGCGACGGTGCCGGAGGAGGTCCCGCCCGGCTGCATCGACCTTGCCTCCTTCTACGAGGGGGACGGCCGCGAGCGCCCCGCGGCGCGCCCGGTCAGGGGGGACCTTTCGCTGTTGCTCTACACCTCGGGGACCACGGGCCTGCCCAAGGGGACGGTATTCCGCTACGGCGATTCGAGGATCGACTTCCTCAACGTGGTCGGTAGACTACTTTACCGCAGGGACGACAACCTCTACACATACATGCCGCTCTTCCACGGAAACGCGCTCATGGTCTCGGTGGTTCCGGCCATGTTCGCCGACGCCCGGATCTCGCTTTCCCCCAGGTTCTCGGCGCGTCGTTTCTGGGGCGAGGTCAGGGAGTCGGGCGCGACTACCTTCAACGCGGTGGGGGCGGTGCTTGAGATACTCGACAGGCAGCCCCCCTCACCCCGCGACAGGGATCACAGCGTGCGCATGGTCATCGGCGCGAGCAACATCCCCGACACCATAAAGAGCTTCGAGGAGCGCTTCGGCCTGGAAATACTCACCATCTACGGGGCCACCGACTCGGGGCTGGGGGTGATGATAAACGTGGGCAACGCCCCCAAGGGCTCGATGGGCAAGCCGGTGGCCTCCAAGTGCCGGGTCGTGACCGAGGAGGGCGGGGAGGCCCGCCCCGGGGAGGTCGGCGAGCTGCAGATGTACCTGGGGAAGGGCAGGCCCATAGAGTACTACGGCGACGACCGGGCCACGGGCGAGAAGGTAGTGGACGGCTGGGTGATGACGGGCGACATGGTAACCCGGGACGAGAAGAACAACTATTACTTCGTGGGACGCGACATAGAGCGCATCCGCCGCCGCGGGGAGAACATCACCTGCCTGGACGTGGAGAGGGAGGTCTTCAAGCACCCGGCGGTGGAGGAGTGCGCTGTCTACGGCGTGCCGGCCGAGCTGGGCGAGGACGAGGTGATGGTGGCCGTGGTGCTCCGCGATGGCGCATCCCTCCGGCCGGAGGAGCTCACCGGCTTCCTCTCCGACAGGCTCGCCGCATTCTCCATCCCCCGCTACGTGCGCTTCATGGACGAGCTGCCCAAGAACGAGCTCTTCAAGATAATCAAGAAGGATCTGCAGGCCGAGGGCGTCACCCCCGACACCCACGACATGGTGCCAGGCACTTATAACCCCCGCGTATAACACCCGGCGCTGCGCCGGGCACGTGCAACCATCGAACCAGGCCCGGGGGAGCCGACCTCGAACCGGCAGCCCTTCCCCCGCGTATCCTTCCCGCGACCGCTCCGTTATAGTCCTGGAGGTCTGTTTCAGGCGGCCGAGCGGGAGAACATGGTCAACGGGCGGTTCAATCAGGGGGTGATAGCGCTCTTCGTCTGCGCCATTCTGCTCTCGGGCGCGGGCGTCTCCGCGACACTTCACTCCCCCGGCCCGGCAGGCGCCGTGACACCCGCGGGCGCTCCATCGTTCGCCCCGGGAGAGGTTCTCCTGAGGTTCAGCGATGGTACGAGCCCGGCCGCGAGGGCCCGCCTGCTCGAGGACGCGGGGGCTTCCAGGGTCCTGAAACAGATCGGCCCGGTCGGCGACAGGCACACGCTCCTGGTAGGCCTGAGGCCGGGCGCGACGGTCGAGGGCGCGGTCGGCTGTCTCTCCTCCAGGCCTGAGGTCTCCTTCGCCGAGCCCAACTACCTGCGGAGCCTGATGTACGTTCCTGACGACCCGGGGTTCGGCAACCAGTGGGGCCTCAGGAACACCGGACAGACCATCGGCGGCTCGCCCGGGGTGCCGGGGGCGGACATCGACGCGGTGAACGCGTGGGACATAGAAGATGGCACCAGCAACCCGGTGGTCGCGGCGGTTCTGGACTCCGGCATCAACTTCTTCCACCCCGACCTCGACGCCAGGATATGGGTCAACTCGGACGAGATCCCCGGCAACCACCTCGACGACGACTCGAACGGCTACGTAGATGACGTTAACGGGTACAACTGGGCGGGCATCTCCCAGACGATGTTCTACTACTTTTCGGGGGGAACGCCCGTCTTCATGTCGCGCCCGCTGGGCAACGGCCCCTCGATGATGAGGTACGCCCAGTCCTTCACCGGCACGGGACAGGATCTGACCCACGCGGGCATCCTTGTGGACAGGGTCGGGGACCCGCCCGCCGGGCTCACCGTGTCGGTGCGCTCCAGCCTCTCCGGCGCGGACCTGTGCTCTTACACTGTGCAGCCCTCGGAGGTGGGCACCTTCCTGTACGAGCTGTACAGGCCGTTATCATCTACCGTCGCGCTGGGGTCGGGCACGACCTACTACCTCGTCATCGACACGGCGGGGCAGGACGCGGCGAACTACTACAACATCTACGAGAGCCGCGGCGCCGTAAACGGCAACGTCTACGCCGAGGGGCAGGAATACTCCTGGGACGGCGGCGCCTGGCAGTCCAGCGCTCAGGACGACTTCTACTTCCAGACGAACCCCAACCCCTATCCCCGCGACGACAACGGCCACGGCACCTACGTCAGCGGGATCCTGGGGGCGGAAGACAACAGCGAGGGGATCGTGGGGGTCTCGCGCGGGGTGAGCATCATGCCGCTGAAGGTGATGGACGCCAGCGGGGTCCCCAGCGCGGCGCTGAACACGGACGAGGTCTGCGACGCCCTCTACTACGCGGCTGACAACGGTGCCGACGTCGTCAGCATGAGCCTCGGCAACTACATGTCGTCCGAGGCCGAGCAGGACGCGGTCGACTACGCGCACGGGCAGGGCCTAGTGCTGGTTGCGGCGGCCGGGAACGACGGCGACGGAACAATGCTCTACCCCGCGGGCTGCGAGCATGTCATAGGCGCCGGTGCGACCACCAATCAGGACCAGAAGGCCTCCTTCAGCAACTTCAACTCCAGCGTGGATGCGACCGCTCCGGGAAAGGACGTCTACTCCACCTCGAGCTCCGGAGGGTACGGGTTCGGCTCGGGCACCTCCGCTGCGACGCCGCACATCGCGGGGCTCGCCGCGCTGGTCTTCTCGCTCAAGCCGTCCTACTCGGCGGACCAGGTCGAGCTGGCCATAGAGGACAACGCGGAGGACCTTGGGGACCCCGGCAGGGACGACTACTTCGGGCACGGCCGGATCGACGCGTTCCGCACCCTGCAGGTGGTGACCATTCCGCCACACGTGGATTCGATGACCTCCCCGGCGATGACGGGGGCAACAGTAACCATCACCGGCACGAGCTTTGGAACCGAGCGGGGTGGCTCGCTGGTATCCTTCAGCGGCGCCGACGCGTCCGTGTATACGTCCTGGACCGGCACGGAGATAACCTGCGACGTCCCCCCGGGGGCCCTGAGCGGCCCGGTCACCGTTACAACCGACAACGGCACCAGCAACGGTGTCGATTTCGTCCTGGAGTATCCGGCCCCGACAGTAGCCTCGATCACCCCCTCCAGCGGGGAGAACGACGGGACGGTGCAGGTGACCGACCTGGCCGGGACCGGGTTCCGGGAGGGCGCGAGCGTGAAGCTGACCAGGAGCGGCCACGGAGACATCGACGCGAGCGACGTCGACGTGGTGTCGTCGATGAGCATCAACTGCAGCCTCGACCTGACGGGCGGGGCGGCGGGCTACTGGAACCTCACGGTGGGTAACTCCGACGGGAAGAGCGCCACCAGGGACAGCGCCTTCAGGATAGTCGATCCCGAGGAGCCCGGGCCCGAGCCGGAGAAGCAGCACACCTGGTACCTGGCCGAGGGCACCAGCGACTGGGGGTTCGACACCTTCGTGACCATCCAGAACCCCAACGACAAGTCGGTCACCGCCCGGGTGACCTTCATGACCGAGGACGGCCCCGAGACTATGGATGACGTCCCGCTTCCGGCCGGGAGCCAGACGGTTATGAACCCCCGCAACGTACTGGGCTCCGCCGACTTCTCCACCATGGTGGTCTGCTTGGAGGGTGAGGCCATAGCGGTGGACAGGAGGATGACGTGGAGGGGAGATGGGGCGGCCTCGACGGAGGGGCACTGCTCGGTGGGGGTGACCGGCCCGGATGACACCTGGTACCTGGCCGAGGGCTCGTCGAAGTGGGGGTTCGAGACGTGGCTCCTCATTCAGAATCCCAACGAACAGGAGGCGACCTGCTCGGTCACCTACATGATAGAGGGGGAGGACCCCACCTCGTTCGAGAAGAAGGTGCCCGCTTCCTCACGCGCCAGCTTCAACATGGCGGATGACATCGGGGAGAAGGACGCCAGCATCAAGGTCACCGGCGATGTCCCCATCATCCCGGAGAGGGCGATGTACCGCCACAACCGGAGGGAGGGCCACGACTCCATCGGCACCACCACCCCGGCGGATTCGTACTTCCTGGCGGAGGGTACCTCCGACTGGGGGTTCACGACCTACGTGCTGGTGCAGAACCCGAACGCGACTGAGGCCACGGTGGCGCTAACCTACATGACGCCCGACGGACCGCTGCCCCAGGACCCGTTCACAATGCCCGCCAACTCGCGCTGGACGGTCAGGGTGAACGACGCCCTCCCGGCCAGTGACTTCTCGACGCGGGTAGACGCGAATAAGCCCATCATCGCCGAGAGGGCCATGTACTGGGACTCCGGGAGCGGCGAGGCCTGCCACGACTCGGTGGGGATGGTCGCGCCCCACACCACCTTTTTCCTGCCGGACGGCGAGACGTTCGGCGGCTACGAGACCTGGACTCTGGTGCAGAACCCGAACGGGGACGACGTCGAGGTCGAGGTGACCTACATGACCCCCAGTGGTGAGGGGAATGTCAGCTTCGACGAGACGGTCCCCGCCAACTCCCGCATGACCTTCGACATGGCCGACGCGGGGATCTCGGGCCGCGCCGCGGTCAGGGTCACCTCGAAGACCGCGGGTCGCAAGATCATGGTGGAACGGGCGATGTACTGGAATAACCGCGGAGCCGGCACCGACACTATCGGGGCCTTCGCCGACTGACCCGATCTCCCCGGGCCGAAAACCCCATTACGGCGGTATCCGCGGCAGCTCCGGGTCTATCCTCTTCACCAGCAGGGGGAGCTTGCCCGCGATGGTCCTCATTATCAGCGGCGCGCGCGAGGCGAGCGGCGTCCTTATCTGGTCGCCGAAGGCGGCGAGTATCTCCTGGGGCATGAAGCGCAGCTTCATCCCGTGCATCCAGCCGGTCGACACCATTGTGAGCACGCACCCGTAGCAGTTCAGCGCCAGCTCCCGAGCCCCTGCCTCCTTCGCCTGCCGGTACTTGGTGCGCTGGCAACGGATCATGTCGCGCATCCTGTTGTCCTTCACGAAGCTGGCCATCCCGCAGCTCAGGCCCATGTCCCGGTTGTTCTGAAGCTCCACGAGCTCGGCCCCGGTCAGCCCGTACACCGCGCGCAGCAGGGCGTAGAAGTCCTTCCCCAGCTCGCTGACGTAGCACGGCTCGCTTATCGCCGCCTTGAAATGCCGGGGGTTCTCTACCGAGATCTCGCCCTTCTCGTACCTCTCCATCAGCCACTGGTAGAGACCGACCGACTCGAATGGCAGCTCGAGGCCGCACATCTCGGGCAGCGTCCTCGTCATGTAGTGGTGGCAGGAGTCGCAGAAGAAGACCACCCTGTCCGCCTCGACCTGGCGGAACCTTGCGAGGAGCCGCTCTGCGATGTCGCGGTACGCCCCGAAGGAGGCGCTCCGGTAGTGCATCTCACCGCAGCAGGTATCCGGGGGCCCGAACTTGGCGAGCCCGGCAAGCACCCGCGAGCGCTCGATGTCTCCGCAGAAGAGGCGTGCCCCGCACCCCATGTACAGGACCTCCCCGCCGCCCTTCGGAGGCTCGGACCACCTCCGCAGCACCGCACGGTCCTCAGCGCTGAAGCGACCGTACACGTCGCTCCAGAAGTTAGCCCCGGGCATGCCCATCAGGAAGTAGGGGACCATCGCGGAGATCGACCTCTTCGCCCGGTTCCTCTCCGCGATCCGCTCCAGTATCAGCTCGTAGGGCTTGAGCCCCCGCGGGCAGTGCGCGTTGCACGAGTAGCACAGGGTGCACTCCGCGAAGACGCGAGGGGCGGGCCGCCCCTCCAGCAGAAGCCCGACCTCGGCCTTCGCCTCGTCCTTGCCCATCCTCATGACCGGGCACTTGATGAGGCAGGTCCCGCACCTGTTGCACTCGCCCCAGTCACAGCAGTCTATGAAGGACAAGCGCCTCCTTAGTGCAGGAGTGTGCAAAAGTGCCTGACCCTTTTGCACATCAGGGGAGGCCATAGGTCGCGCAGCCCTTTGATGACCGTCCGGCGCGCCGGGGCTCGGAGTCCGCGTTCCAGTACATCGCGCTCTCGACGACGAGCGGGTCGGCCGAGGTGACCTTTGTGGAAACGCTCCACTCCCCCGGGACAGTGTCCGCGACGTTCACGCTGATCCTGCTGCTCGGCGGCAGGTCCACCGTCGGCCCGTCGACCGTGCCGCTCTCGAGCATGTAGGTCAGCTTCGCCTGCGCCGCCTGGTCGCCGGGGTTCTGCACGAGGATCCAGGTCTCGAACGACCCGTCGGTTCCCGCACCCGTCGAGCCCTCGGCCAGCAGCCACTCGCCAAATGGTGCGGTCGCACCGATGGAGCCCTGTCCGACCTGCCGGAACTCAGAGGCGTTCCAGTAGGTGGACCTCTCGGCGACTACTGGCGCGTCCGCGAGGACTGTTGTCGAGACGCTCCAGTCGTCGGCGACGGTATCCGCTACGTTGACGGTCTTCCTGGTGAAAGGCTCGAGGGTGACTTCCGGCCCGGCGATCTTCCCGCCCGACCCCTGGTAGTTGAGCTGTGCGACCGCGGCATCCGCGAACGGGTTCTGCAGCGTTATCCAGGTCTCGAACGATCCCGTGCCCGAGTCGGCCGTCGAGCCCTCCGCGAAGTACCACTGGCTGGCCGCATTCGAGGCCCCGACCGAGTCGAGGCCGGCCTGCCGGAACCCACCTGCAGGATTCCAGTACATGGAGCGCTCCACGCAGACCGAGATATCGCTTTCCACGATGGTCGAGACGTCCCACTCGTTCGGCACGGTGTCCGCCACGTTTACCGTCTGCCTCGTACCGGGATCGATCGTGAGGTGTGGCCCCTCGACCGCTCCATCGGGGGTCAGATACGAGATGCGCACCATCGCCTGAGAGTCCGACGGATTCTGCACCAGTATCCAGGTCTCGAACGAGCCGTCGGTCCCGGCGCCCGTCGAGCCCTCGGCCAGGTACCACCTCTGGGCGGGTCTGTTGAGCCCGATGGATCCCAGCGCGGCCCCGCGCTCCCCACCCGCCGTGTTCCAGTAGGTGGTCCACTCGACCGCCAGCGGCCTGTCTGACTCCACCCTGGTGGATACGCTGAACTCGTTGGGCACCGTGTCGGCGACGTTGATGGTCTGCCTGCTCTCGGGTGGCATCGTATTGTGCGGCCCCGCAACAGTTCCGGACGGCGTCATGTAGGTGACATCGACCCGGGCCTCGTCCGCGTTGGGGTTCTCGACCTCGACCCAGGTCTCGAAGGATCCGCGGGCCTCGACACCCGTGGAGCCCTCAGCCAGGTACCACACGTTCGGCGAAGCGACGGTGAACCCGCCATCGAGCCGGCTCTCCAGTCCGTTCGCGTTCCTGGTCACCACGTCGTAAGGCCCCTCCTCCAATCCGTCGAGGTTGAAGGTGCACGCGGCCTTGTAGGGCGAGGCGACGTCCACCCCGCTCGCCTCGACCCTGGTGCCGTCGTTCTCGAGCCATACCCGCATGCCGTCCCAGAACCCGCTCCCCGTGATATCGACGATATCAACCGGACCGGCGTTGTACCCCTCGGAGGGCGAGACGGAGAAGACCGACGGGCAGGTGCTGCGCATGATGGTCCCGCTGTAACCGACCATCCAGTTCGTACTTCCGTCCAGAGTGTCTATGCCGAACATCACGGTGCGGTGGAACGCCTTCTGTGACACCCAGTCGACCCCGCCGTTCGTGCTCACGAACGCGACGTTGGGCTCCACGTACGGGTTCGCGAGCGCCCCGCAGGAAGCGATCTTCGGCCCATCTGCCGTAGCCGCGAGCTGGAACATGTCCGAGTCCGCCATGGCGAAATGCCCCCCGACCAGGCTCCAGGTGTTCCCGCCGTCGGTGGTCTTGTAGACGCACATGAAGTAGTCCTCGAATGCGACGGTCTCGGCGAGCGCGAAGCAGACCTTGTCGCTGACCGGCTCGATGTCCCTGAAGTGCGCGAAGTGCTGCACGGGCGCGGGTGGGGTCAGGGTCCTCTTCCGCCAGGTGGCCCCGCCGTCATCCGTCGCGTAGATGTAACCGCCGTTGACGTCCGCCGCCCCGAACCAGGCCGTGTACTGGTCGAACGCGCCTATGGAGTCCACGTTCGTCTCGGGAAGGATCTTCTGCGTGCTCCAGTGTTCGCCCGCGTCACCGGTATGCAGCACAACCCCAGGACTCTGATCGTAGCCGCAGGCCCAGGCGGTTTTTGTGTCCCCGGCGGCGACCGAGTAGAGGTCCGTGGTCGTCCCGGAAGTCTGCGACCGCCATGTCCCTCCGTAGTCGTCCGTGCGCAGGATCGTCCCTTGAGTCCCGGCCGCCCAGGCGCGGCGAGAGTCCGCCGCGTCGATGCTGTAGAGGTCGCTGGAAACTCCGCTCTGCTGCGATACCCAGGACCTTCCCCCGTTGGAGGTCCTCAGGATGGTGCCCTCGCTGCCGACCGCCCAGGCGGACCGCTGGTCGACGGCGTTCACGGAAAACAGGGCTGCCCTGGTCGCCGAAGTGTCGAGCCGTACCCAGCGCCCGCCCCCGTCCGTGGTCCTCGCTATCGCCCCGTCGACGCTGCAGGTCCAGGCGATGTCGCCGCTCGCGGCGCTGATGGCGGTCATGTTCCGTTCGGTGGACAGGTCCGTGGGTCGGAAGACCCTCCAGCCGGTCCCGCCGTCCGTCGTCTTCGCCAGGAAGCACGACACGTAGCTGTTGCTGCTGCCGGATATCCATCCCGTCTGCTCGTCGAGGAAGCTCATCCCGAAGAGCTGGACGTTGTTGCCCATGTTCACCGCGTGGAAGGACGTGCCGCCGTCATCGGTCCAGAAGAAGTCGCCGGAGTCACCCACGAGGTAGACCTTGTTCGCGCTGAATCCCCTGACACGGGTCAGGGACGACTGGAACCCCAGGTCGACCGGAGTCCAGTTCGCACCACCGTCGGTGGTGTAAAGGATGGTGGATCCGTCCCCGCACACCCAGGCGGTCTGATCGTCCACCATCCAGACGTCGTTCAGGTCGTTCGGCACGCCGATCGGAAGGGGGTTCCAGGTGGCCCCTCCGTCAACGGTGCCGAAGGCAAGGCCCGCCTGGCCCACGGCGAAGGCGACCCGGTCGTCCACTGCCGCGATGCCGAAGAGCTGCAGGTCGAGCCCGACCGGCCGGTAGGACCACGTGGCCCCGCCGTTGCTCGTGACCAGTACGACCCCGCTGTCGCCGCAGATCCAGGCTACGTTCCCGTCGACCGCGCTTACCGCCCGCAGCGGCGGTTGCTGGTCCCACTCCTGGACCTCGGACCACTGGGCCTGCCAGGTCTCGCCCGCGTCCGTGGTCTTCAGGATCAGCCCGCCGAGAGACACGACCCAGGCGGTGTCAGCGTCTACGGCCGAGAGCTCGGGCCAGTCGTCGATGGGCAGCGGGTTCTGCGCGAAGTAATCCGGACAGGCCGCGGCCCCGTCCGCGCTCGCCCGTGGCCCGGCACCGGCCGGGATCGCGAGCAGGAGCAGCAGCGATACGGCGAGGAACGCGCACAGGAACCTCTTCATGATCAACCCCCGGTTTCCGATCTATTGCAGCAACGCTATTCTACTGAATAAAACGGGGTCAGGCGGGATTCAAGTCACCTGACTAAAGTGGGGGTCAGGCAGGATTCAAGTCACGTAAGAAAGAGCGACCCCTCATCTACCACAACCTCTCAGAACTCGTGGCTGAGCGTCAGGCTGAACGTGCAGTTCGTGGTCGCGACCGACACATACGCGGTTCCCGACGTGGGGTTCGTATAGCTGGGGAAGACGTTCTGGGTGTTCGTGAATGTCCCGATTTCATAGCCGCCGCCTTCCGTATGTATGCGGACCCAGCAGTCCATCGGCTGGTCGAGATGTATTCGGGCCACATTGATATGCAGCCTGAGCCTGCCACCCGCCGCCAGAGGGAACGTGCCGGAGCTCTGGGAGAGCGATCCCTCTCCTCCCCCCGAGAAGTCGGTCAGCCAGATGCCGCTCGGCACGGCCGGTGCCGGCGGCGATGACGTCGCGGGAGCCGGCGGCGATGATGTCGCCGGACCCGGAGGAGAGGAAGAGGCGGGGGGTGGCGTCGTGCTACCGGGAGTGGTGCCCGGGATGCTCGAGCCGGACGGGCTGCCGGTGCTGGAACCGCTGGTGCTCGACGGGCTCCCCGCGACCGGGTCGCCCCCGGGCGATCCGGAGTCGCCCGCCGTAGTAGCGCCTCCTGTGCCCGCCACCGTTCCCGCGGTCAGCACGCCGCCCAGCCGGGACGAGGTCCCCGCCTTGCGATCTCCCGAAATAAGCATCACGACCGCTACGACCGCCGCTATCACTAGCAGCGAGGCCAGACCGGCCAGCACCGCCGTCCTCATGCTTCGCCTTCCGTTCATCGCTCCCACCTCTTCTTCGTCATGGCCGATTCCGTCTACCGCACGTTCAGACGGAGGAGGTGGGAGTTTTCCTACATGACCACGGCACGGGCGGGACTGACTCAAATCGGGGTCAGGCGGGATTCAAGTCACGTGAATAGAACGGTGCCAGGCGGGATTCAATTCATCCCGACGTCAGGCACCCGTCACGTCGACGAAGCTGCTTATCCTGGCGATGGACTCCTCTACATAGGAGGGATTATCGACGGCGATCTTGATGGCCCCTGCCTTGCAGGACAGCTCGCAGCGGCCGCAGCCCTTGCACTCCTGGCCGATGACGGCAATGCCGTCCACGAGTTCGACCTGGTGGAAGATACAGGCCTTGACGCACGCGCCGCAGCCGGTGCACCCGTCGCTCACGCTGACACTTACCCCCTCGAGTCGCACGAGCACGTCCCTCATCTCGGGGCTCGCCAGGTGGATGCTGGTGGTGACGCAGCAGCAGGGGCAGCAGTGGCAGATGGTCATGAGCCGCGCGTCGTCCTTCACACCGAGGGCCAGGGCATCCCCCTTGAACCTCCCCAGGACGGAGACCAGCCCCATCTCGTTGGCTTCTCTGAGCTTGTCGAGCGCCTCCTGCCGGCCGATGTGTCTGCCGAGTTTCGGGTCGATCTGCCGTGCGCCCTCACCGATGAAGGTGCAGCCGAACTCGCGGGGGTACTTCTCGCACTTGAGCTCCCGCCGGCAGGGGCAGAAGTCGAGCGACACGTGGTAGGAGGCGTTCTCCAGGAAGTGCTCGACCACCCGGATGGGAGCTACGGTCCCCGGCGGCAGTTCGATGTCGGCGTTCACCGGGACGTAGGTCAGGGTTACGTCCGCGGGATCTACGATCCGCCGCCCGATCGCGGCGAGCAGCCGGTTGTTGGTCCGCCTGGCGAAGTGGTCCTTGAACCGGAGCCCGAGTAGGACCGCGTCGAACGCCCTGCGCCGGATGAACCCCATGACTGTGCTCCTTTCATCAATCAAGAAGCCGCATGAGATCTTCCCTGTCCAGGGGAAACGTGTCGGCTCCCGGGGCGAGGAAGGGTCTGACGTCGTCCTCGACCCCTTTCCAATCGACGCTTTCGAGCTTCTCCTTTACCGCGCGCCGCCAGCTCCGCGGGGTGAGGGGACGGCCCTCCCAGCCCGTCTGGCCCAGGGCGTTGTTCAGCAGATGCTCCGGCCTAGCCGGGACGCGTCCTGAAAGAAGCATGTCCCGAGGGATCGCCGTTTATCTCGAGCTGCCAGCGGTATCCCGTATCGGGTTGCAGCAACAGGTTGACGAAACCGAACACCGCCGTGAAATCCAGCTCGGTTCCCTGCGGAATCCCCGGAGGCCGTCCGACCTCGAAGTCGGCCGTCTTCTTGACCGGTTGCGGCGGTTCTCCCAGCTCCACCTGGTTGCCATCGGCGTCCTGCAGGAACAATGCAAGCTGGTGCTTCAGGTTCGTCTCCGACCAGGGAACGTTGACACGGATTGCGACAGCCATCAGCCGCGGACCGGGCGGGCATGACGTCCAACCGCCTCCCATGATGTACAGCTTCCCGTTGATCGCTTCGGCGTAGTCGCAGAGGAGTAGTATGGCATCCATCTACTTCGCCTCCTTCCTGTCTCCGAAGCACTCAAACGCCTTGAGGACCGCTTCAGGAGGGTTATCGTCCTCAGATCAGAGGTTCTCGAGTTCAGTATTGAACTGCTCGACGGACAGCTCTATCTCGCGCAGTACTTCTCTTAGCAGGGGCCGAGCAAGGTCTCGACCTGGATGGCTCGGGAGGGTTTGCCACCTCTATCTGCTGGAGCCCGATGAACCTTGGTAGATCGTCTGTCGAGCCCTCATACTCCTCGAGGCAGAGTGTCAGGACTTCTTTGAGGTTATCGTGAAGTTCATCGAGGGAAGAGCCCTGTGTGTGCGCACCGGGTATCCCCGGAACTATTCCCACATACAGGCCGGTCTCCGGATCGTGCTCCACGTACGCCGTGAATGTCTTCATTTCTACCGCCTCGAGCTGTACGCTCACTACGAATCAATACCGTTTCTCTCCAGGATTATACCTCCATTCAACGATGCAGGGCGTTCGGCATATTGCCTGCTGAAGAAGGAGGTTTCACCGCCGTTATGATGCTGCGGTTCCCGGTGGTATCGGCATAGCCCAGCTCGATGAAGCCGCAGTCCTCGAGGTACCCGCCGATCTCGCGCACCGAATAGCACTTACCCCTGGTGGAGTGCATCAGCAGGACCGAGAACCTGGCGACCGCAAGCGGACCGGTCTTCTCCGCGTTGATGTGCGCGTCATGAATCACGACCATGCCGCCCGGGTCCAGCGACTCGAAGGAGCGGGAGAGCAGGAGCCTCACCTCGTCCTCGCTCCAGTCGTGCAGCACGTGCGACCAGAGGTGGACGTCGAACCCGCGCGGCAGGGCCGAGGCGAACATGTCCGAGCCGATGACCTCGACGCGGTCGGAGAAACCCTTCTCCGCTATCATCGCCCGGGCGACCTCGTCGACCGGCGGCTTCTCCAGGACCGCCGCCCGCATGTGCGGGTGCTCCTCCACGACGGCACAGGCGTAGACGCCGGACCCTCCGGCCACGTCCAGGATCCTCGAGTATCCCTCGCAGGGGATCGCCCGCGCCATCGCCGGAGCCAGGACCGCGCCCCGGCTGTCCATCGCGGCGGTGAAGCCGCCGGCGAAGAGGTCCTCGGCCATCAGCGACTCCCAGTCCTTCGCGTCCTCCCGGCCGCTCCAGCCCGCGGGCTCGCCGGACTTCAGCACCTCGTACAGGTCCACGCACGGCGGGCGGTCCTTCTGTGAGGCGAAGAACGGGCCGAGGTCCTTCGGGCGCCCACCCACCAGGTACTCCTCGGAGAGCGCGGTCGTGACGAACCGGCCGTCCCGCCTCTCCACGAGCCCGAGCGCGGTCAGAAGGGTGAGCAGAACGTCCAGCGGTCTTTCGGCAAGCCCCAGCGAGGCCGCGATCTCCTCAGGCGCCGACGGGTTGCCCGACAGCCGGGTGAACAGGTCCAGCCACGCGACAGCGGCTATCACGAAGTCGTCCGCGTAGATCCCGTCCCGCAGGTCTATGAGCATGTCCGGCCCTGCTGACTTGCCGCGCTCCGTTGCGTTCTGTCCCATTCCGTTCCCGCCCCCCGGTGCCACGCGGACCGCCCCGCCTCAGACCGGGTCCCGGCCCGCCTCCATCCTCACTGCCCCCGCCACACCAGCGAGCGCCAAGCCCAGTCACTGTCGGGGTACCTCTCCTGAAGCTCGAGCCCGGACCGCTTCCTGTTGGAGTGACCGCCGCTGATCTTGTCCAGCGCGACACCCCTGAACAGTATAGCCTCGGGCGTGGCCCCGCACTCGACGAGATCCCGGGGCACGGTGTCCAGGACGTCGGCGGCCTCCTGGTATCGAAGCGTCCTGAACAGGACCATCCCGCGACCGAGCGCGAGGTAGGCGAGGAAACGGTCGGGGGGAAGGAACGCGACGGTCCGGTAGAACTCCCGGCCCTTCTCGTCCAGGTAGAGCTGCGTGGGGGTCATGAACACGTCGAACCTGGTGACCAGGGCGGTGTCCCTGGAGTGGTCCACGTGCCAGGGGACGAAGTGCTCCTCGATGTAGCCCACCACCGCCGGGTCGGACAACGTAACGGCCTCCAGCCGCTGGCAGGTCTTTCAGTCGGGGTTCCGCGCGTCGACGAAGATCGGCTTGCGCTCGGCGGCCGCCATCGCCTTTATCTCGGGCTCATCGGTAAACCATCTGACTTCCACAACAACCCCCTCCTGCCTCGAATCGACCGGGCCGTACAGGCCACGGAACGTCACGTACCAGTTCGATGCGCGCGAGCCGGCTCCTTGCGCGACGGGGGAGACCCGAGCACCCAGCCGTGAACCCCTTCGGGTGAGCGTGCGCGCCTCGGTATGCGTCTGCGCTCGAAATGTGCTATGATGCGGGAGAGTTTAGTGTTCTTAGGAGTGATTGATTGGTCCCGAGGAGCGAATCTCGGGGCTTTTTTTATGCGCGGAGGAGGTGTAACCATATGAAAATCTACGCAGGAAACCTCAGCTATGATACAAGCGACGAGGACCTCAGGGCGGCTTTTGCTCAGTTCGGTACTGTAGATTCGGCGGACGTGATCTCGGATCGCTCCACGGGAAGGTCGAAGGGATTCGGCTTTGTCGAGATGAGCGACCCGGCGGAGGCGAAAGCGGCGATCGACGGATTGAACGGCAAGGATCTGGGTGGCCGCAGCATGAACGTGAACGAAGCGAGGCCCAAGACGGACCGCCCGCAGCGTTCGTTCAGCAGGTACTAGAGACAAAACGCGTGAAGCACGGCGGTGGCGCTTGTCGCCGCCGGCTCTCATGCGCGAAGCACCGACATAGCCCGCGTTCGACAAACAGGATGACCGCATGTCCGACCTTCTCAGCAACCTGGACTTCGAAGAGGTGCGCGACCTCGCCGCCTCTGGCAAGGAACAGGGTTTTCTAACAACAGGAGACATCGTCGAAGGCCTCAAAGGCATCGAGCTCTCTCCCGACCAGATGGATAGCATCTTCGTGTTCCTTGCCGGGTCCGGCATCGAGATAACGGACGACGCGGAAGAGGACGTCGAAGAACTGGACGACGGAGAGGTCCCGAGCCGGGACAAGGCCAAGCCGACGCCCGCGATCGACGGCGCGTACGGCGGCTCCATGCAGGACACGGTGCGAATGTACCTCAAGGAGATAGGGAAGATCCCGCTGCTGACCGGCCCACAGGAGGTAGCGCTGGCCCGGCGCATCGAGAAGGGCCGTGACGCGGCCGACCTGCTCGAAGGTAACGGCCACATGCCCACGCACAAGGTGGAAGCCCTCGAGGTGCTGGAGAGGGACGGCCTTGTGGCCAAGAACGAGCTGGCGGAGGCGAACCTGCGCCTGGTCGTCAGCATAGCGAAGCGGTATGTTGGACGGGGCATGCTCTTTCTCGACCTGGTACAGGAAGGCAACCTCGGCCTGATCCGCGGGGTCGAGAAGTACGACTACACGAAAGGCTTCAAGTTCAGCACCTATGCCACCTGGTGGATACGCCAGGCGGTGACCAGGGCGATAGCCGACCAGGCGAGGACCATCAGGGTCCCGGTACACATGGTGGAGAATATGAACAGGCTCGCCAGGATCCAGCTGCGGCTGCTGCAGGAGACGGGCTCGGAGCCGACCCCCGAGGAGCTGGCCATCGAGATGGACATCCCCCCCGACAAGGTGAGGGCGATAATCAAGGTGGGCCAGGTCCCGGTGTCCCTCGAGACGCCGATCGGCAAGGAGGATGACAGCACGCTGGCGGAGTTCGTCGAGGACACCACCGCGGTGGTCCCGATGGACGCGGCGGCGTTCACCCTGCTGCAGGAGCAACTGGAGGATATCCTCGGCGACCTCACGATAAGGGAAAAGCGGATAGTCCAGCTCCGGTTCGGGCTGCTGGACGGGAAGCCCAGGACGCTCGAGGAAGTGGGCCGGGTGTTCGGCGTGACCCGCGAGCGCATCCGGCAGATCGAATCCAAGACCCTCGCCAAGCTCGGCAACCCCGCGGTCACCAGCCGTCTCAGAGACTACATCCAGTAGCCCGGTCAATCCATCTTCATAGATGGGACGGGCTTGCCGAACTTCCCCCGACCGTGGATCCATTCGCCGGCCAGCCCCACCAGGACCACCGCCGGAACGGTCAGGGCGAGCCTGACCGCCATCCACTTCATGCCCATGAACTGCGCCTCGATTATCAGCACCGGGAACGGAAAGGCGAGGGCCCCGAAGAAGGCGAACACGTTTCCCAGCCGTGCGCCCTTGTTGTAGAGCATGTTGCCCATGGGGAAGGCCATGAAGATGGGCAGGGAGGAGAAGAGCCCCAGGCCCATCGACGCCGCCATCCCGGTTGCTCCCGAGTCCTTCCCCATGTACCTCTCCACGGCCTCGGGGCGGATCCACACCGCGATCACTCCCATGATCACTATTACCGCGGGAAAGATCATGAGTATGTCGATGGTGATGCCCTTGACCGCCTTGAGGTTGGCGATCCCCTTGTCCGGGTAGATTATCGACAGCGTCACAGAGGCGACGATGCTCAGCCCCATTATGATGAAGACCGGGCGCCGCAACTGCCGGAGCACCCGCTTCCTAGATGTGATATCCATTCAGGATCACCCCCATGAGCAGTCCCACGGAGACGGCCGCGACGAAACAGAGCGTCAGCCTGGTAAAGGCGGCTCTCGATCCCATGACGTTCATCTCTATCGGGAGCGAGATGCAGGCGACCATGGAGTTGGTGGTGATCAGGCAGCCCACCGTCGCTATGGCCCAGAAGCCGGTCTCCGCGCCCGCGAGCTTCAGAATGGAGATCGCCAGCGGGAAGATCGCCACCGACGGTATCGCCACAAACGAGCCGAAGACGGTGGCGATGGCGAGACCCAGCGTCCCGCCCTTGCCCCCGACGGTGCCGGCCAGGACGCTCTCGGGTATGAATCCCAGCATCAGCCCGACCAGGATGATGACCACTATTATCAGTGGGAGCATGCCCTTGAGCACCTGAAGCCCGACCAGAAGGCCCTGCAGCGTCTTCCGCCTGTCGGCGATGAGGGAGACAACGAGAATGATCCCCGCGACGCCGTTGATGATGATTATCCCCATCGTGGCGCCACCATCATCATCCGTGCCCGTACCGCCGCGCTCAAGGCCCCGACTCCTCCGCCTGCCTGGCCGCCTCGCGCTCCTGGTCCTTCCGTTTCTCCCGCCAGTCCTCGAGCATCCGCGACCACGCGCCCACCATGTCCTTGGGGCCGTAGTTCTCGAGCGTGGCCTTGATCATGATCAGGACCGCCCAGATGTCGTCGATCTGCACGGCGATCCGCTCTATCTGCTCGGACAGCTGGGCGATCTCCGTCGAGTACTCCCCGGGTGGCAACCCCACATTCCCGAGCCTGTCTGATTCATACATCCGCGTCCCTCCCGTGGACTCGTCTTCCCCTGCCGATGCGACCACCGGCGCACTTTCACACGAGCATACTACTATCAAACGGTTTCATGCCCCATGTGGTAATGTAATGGGAGCCCGGCGCAGTGTCGGGCACCTTTTGATTCGGGAGAGACGCATGGGAAACGAGCCGGTAGTCACGACCGAGGGAATGCGGGCGCTCGAGGAGAAGCTGCAGTACCTGGAGACCACCAGGCGGCGGGAGGTCTCCGAGCAGATGAAGACGGCCGTCGATCACGGCGACGTCTCGGACAGCGCCGAGTACGACGAAGCCAGAAAGGCGTTCCTGAAGCTGAACCGGGAGATCGAGGAGACCGCCTCGCTCATCGCCAGGGCCCGCGTCGTCAGGGACCGGGACATAAGCACGGACTGCGTGGGGGTCGGGTCACTGGTGAGCATAGAGGAGGCCGACGGCGGCGCGACCCAGGAACTCAGGCTGGTCGGCCCCACCGAAACCGACCCCGACAGCGGCAAGATATCTCACCTCTGCCCGCTCGGCATGTCCCTCATGGACTCGAAGCTGGGCGACGTGGTGGAGGTCAAGACCCCCGCGGGGACCAGGACCTATCGAGTCGTGGGGATATCCAAGTAGTTGAGCCTGTGCTCAGGCATCCTTCAAGATCGGGTCATGCTTCCCGATGTTTCGCAGGATGACGGTTGACTTCTCGTCCCCGAACTCCCAGGTGAAACGATAGAAATCGGTCACCCTTGAGGCATAGACAGAACCCCTGATACGCTCGGTTTGGAGCGACGGATAGAAAGGGTCCTGGATGAAGAGGTCCAACTGCTTCTCGAACCTCTTCTGGATGTCCTTGGGGAGCTTGCCGAAGGCTCTGTCGAACCTGCTAAGACTTACGATTCTTTCCAGAGGCACGCGAACCGATATCCTTCTTGAACTCCTCCGCGGTCATCACCCTGAACCTGCCCGCCTTGAGGTCTTCATCAGCTTCTCGTTCGCCCGCCTGCCACTCGGGAGTCCAGAACCACGCCTGTGACCTGTCTACCGAGAGCTGGGGGGTTACCTCGAACTTCCCGCTGGACTCGTCGACGTGAATCGAAACGGAATCGTCGTCGGAGAGGTTGAGAGCTCTTCTCACGTCAGCGGGTATCACCAGCGTTCCTCTCTTACCTATCTTGGTGATCACGTCTTTCACTTGTTACCCTCCTCCATCATTCTGATAATCAGAGTATCAGAATATCAGAACAATATCAAGAACCGCGGATCGCCAGGGCGTATTCCGCGTTCGTGTCTCCGGCCGCCTTCTGCTCGGGCCGTCCTGCTGCGGCGGCAGTGAAGTCGAAGTAGTGAGGGTTGGCGACGAGGTGCGAGCGGGACGGAATATTCCTGCCCGTGTAATGATCAGGCGGGTTGGGGGGCGGGTGCGGCCGCGGCGGCACCGTCCTCGACGGCTTCGACGAGCACCCAGAATATGACGAGGTTGACGATGGGGATCAACTGCAGGAACCCGAAGAGCCGGCCCCTGCCACAGGCCCGGGCGAACTTGAAGCAGAACAGCACGTACATCACCAGGTTCACTATCGGGATGAGCGAGAGCACGGTCGAGACGGCGCCCTTGCCCGCGATCTTCCAGGCGATGTAGATGTTGAGGACCGGCACCCAGGCGAACCAGGGGCGCCTCAGGCCCTTGATACGCGCGATCCTCCGCAGGCCTATGCCGTAAAAGGCGTAGACGGCCAGGAACATGACCAGGTGGACGATGGTCCTTGCCGTCGATTCGGTGCCGCCGCCGAAGGCCACGTTCGACCACTTGATCCCGCCTCCGGTCTTGACGTGCCCCACCGGTCCCGCCAGGGTCTCCAGGTAGGAGACCTTCCAGGCACCCCCCTCGAGGACCATGAGGAACTTCACGCCCAGCGCGTCGGCCGCGTCGTCGTCCTGGCCGATCAATACCTGGACCGCCGCCCCATCGTCCCCCACGGCGGTGTCCGCGAGGATGAAATGGAACCCCTCGCTCACGGCGGGCAGCTCCAGCTGGCCGGCCTCCTCTGTCCAGGTGGCCAGGTCGATCTTCTTCCTGTCGGTGCCGGAGAGGTACTCGTAGGACGCGACGTCGTCGCCGGCGGCCTCGGCTTTGAGGAACTTCATCAGGGCCGCCTTCGGCTCCCGGCCCTCCTCCCCGCACCCCGGGAGGAAGAACGCTGCGAGCAGGAGCAGCGCCACCAGCCCCAGGACCGGGGCGGTCCCTCTCCGTACGTCGCGTATCCGCACACCGCCGCCAACCCGTCTCATGGCCCCGGCCCCTTTCGCACGGTCACGAGCGTAGTACCCTGCGGCGGTACGTCGCAGAAGACCTGGCAGAGCAACCGGTCGGGGTTCTTTTCCCTGTTCGGGTACATCTCCCCGAACGTCCCGCCCTCGATGGTGTACTGATAACCGTCGGACGGGTAGGGGAGAGCCACCTCGACATATGCCCCCGAAAGGGGCACGTCCAGCCAGTTGCGCACCTCGACCCGCGCCCCCTCGGACCCCTCCGCGCTTGTGACGACCGCCGATATGGCGGGCTCGGTCAGCTTGCCGAGGTCGGTCATGCCGCCAACGTTGGTGCCCCTGTACCAGGGGTACGACCACCTGGGCTCCTTGTAGTTGAAGCTCTCCACCTGGCCGTCGGCGATGTGGATCTTCCTGTAGCCTGGGTAGGCGGAGGAGGCCATGTCGGTCTGGAACTGGGTGGAGGTGGTGTTGACGAACCTGACCTCTCCGCCACCGTCCGTCCAGGTGAAGGCGTCGACGAACCCGTTTCCCAGTGAAGCAACGGCCTCAGCCCTGGTGGCAACGTAGTCGGAGTGGTCGTGGCCGCTTATCTCGAGGGCGACCCGGTAGTCCTGCATGAGCCTGATCATCGCCAGGCGGCCCCGCCCGTCCCCCATGCCGAGCACCTTGGTCATGCCGTACTTGAGCTTGGCCATCAGGCTCGCCCCGGCCGCCTCGCCCCACATCTCGCCCGAGCCGTCCCTCTTGTACGGGTCGTGGTGCATCACCATCACCCGCATCTTCGCGCCCTGGTGCGCCTCGAGGTCGTCCCTTATCCAGGCGAGCTGACGGGTATAATTCGAATCGTCGAGCGCATCGAGCCTCTCCTCGCTGATACCCGCCGCGGGCCTGTCGCCCCCACCCCTGACCTCGCCCTTGTACTTCCTGGGTTGGAGAAGCAGCCCTTCCCAGTCCACGAGCAGGCGCTGCAGCGGCGACCAGTCCTGGGAGTTGGCGGCCACGAAGTGGCAGGCCCCGTAGTCGAAGGAGTGGTAAACGGGGCCGTAGAGCTTTCTCCAGTTGTCGTACCAGTCCTCGTGGGCGCCGTTCGGCCCCTCGTTGTAGGAGTCGTGGTTGCCCATGACGATGTATACGGGCACGTCGAGGCGCAGCGTCTCCTCGTAGAACCACGACATCTCGTACTGGTACTCGGTCGTCTCGCCCCAGGGCCGTCCGTGGTCCTGGACGAAGTACCGTTGCCCGAACAGGCAGTCGCCGCTCAGGACACAGAAGTCCGGCCTGGTGATGTTTATCTGGTCGATGGCCTTCTGGTAGTAGACGGCGCCCTTCCTCTTCGGGTCGGTTCCGTTGGGGCGCGCGCTCCTCTCGTGGTGGGTGCAGCCGGGGTAGTCGACCTCGGGCCCCCAGACGTGAACGTCGGTGAGCTGGATGAAGGTGAAGTCGTCCTTGTACGCGTCCACCGGCTGGAGCGCGTGGGGCTGGGTGTCGGTGAGAGCCAGCTCTCCGGCATGGGCCTCGACGGTGACGTCGTACAGGTCGCGGGGCAGGTCCGCGGGCACGGTCACGGTCACGAGGTAGATGCGGCGGTCCTCGGCCCGGGTGCGGGCGTACTCGGGCCACTGGCTGCTGTAGCCGACCTTTCGGGACCGGACCGGAAGCTCCCGGGTGATCTTCCCGGGCCCGTTGGACGACCCGGCACTCGCCTTGAAACCGGACGCCTCGACGAAAGGTACGCCGAAGTTCTGCTCCCTGGGGTCGAACTCGATGACCAGGCTGCCGCCCTTCTCGATGATGGCGGGGTTGCCCAGGGTGGGGTAGATGAGCCTGGTGATTCGCGGGTCGTTCTGGATGCCCAGGTGCGGGTTTATCCAGGT
>JAZDFZ010000088.1:0-2289 GCA_043807425.1 Actinomycetota bacterium | reverse complement strand
TGCGGGCGGTCTTGATGGCTTCACTGTATATACCGTCCCGCGACGTACCGCTCCCGCACGACGACAGTGCGACGACCGACAGCAGTAATATTCCAACGAGCAGTATGGCAATGAAGTGCTTTCGCGTGTGCATGGCAGTCCCCCTCTTCTCGTCACCCGGTTCAGAAACCGATCGAGCTTACACGCTCAATACTAAACCGAAATGACCGCCGGCAACCCTGCTATTCGAGCGGTTTTTCACCGCCCCGGCCCAGCCGCAGGTTGGCGACCTCGAAGTACATGTCGTAGAGGTGCAGGCCCTTGCTGACCGCGATGGTCTCGCCGGGCTGGACGTCGTGGCCGATCTCGTCGGCCATGTACTCCTTGAGGAGCTGGATGCCGGCCAGATTGGAGGGGAAGCCGCCCCACAGGTCCCAGGAGCGGAAGTACAGGAAGAAGTGCAGCTTCTTCTCGTCGGGGTAGATGCGCGTGTCTATCTGGCGCAGGCAGGGGGGGTCGGCGAGGTAGATGCTGCGTGGGTCGCAGACAGCCATGCAGGCCTGGTTGGTCCCGAAGCCGTCCTCCCTGTACATACGGATGACCTCGGGTATCTGCGGCTCCAGGAAGACACCATAGGTATAGTCTTCACGCTCGGCCTTGGAGTGGGCCGAGACGAGTTTGTCCAGGTAGTTGGTGACGAATTCCATGTCGGTGGGTGGGGGGAGGTTCGAGCCCTCCGGCATCGTCGGGACCAGCGGGCGCGCCTCCGGATGGGTGATGCGGACCACCACGAACTCGAACTCGCGGCGCTTCTGGCCTTCGTAGGAGCCCCGGTCGATCGTGTACTCCCGCCCCTGCTCCATGACCTCCCAGGTGCACTGGAACCACGCGTCCGGGATGTCGCGGGCCTGGATGTGGGTTATGAGCACGAGGCCTCCTTGTGATTGTTTTTATGAATAGTTAAATCAAGGGGAAGATATACCTCTTATCTGGCACCCCTACCTCGACCCTCTCCCCCGGAGGGGAGAGGGAGGAAGAGGTCAGGCAAAGGTCTACCAGGTGTTGTAGTGGACGATCTCCGAGAGCTCCTTGCGGGGACGCTCGCCGGGCATCTTGGCCGGGACGCCCAGCGGGGTCAGGCCCACTATGCGGTACTGGTCCGGAACGCCCAGGGCCGCGCGGACACCGTTCTCGTCGAACATCCCTATAAACACCGTGCCCAGGCCCTGCTCGGCGGCCTCCAGCATAAGGTGGTCCATCAGGATGCCGGCATCCGCCATGTAGTAGTCCCTGCCGTCCGGGTTGCCCGACTCGTCCGGGTCCATGCAGACCACCAGCAGCACCGGGGCCGCGGCGACCGCCTTCTGGCCCGGGTTGTGCTCCAGGACCGCCGAGACCTTCGCGCGGATTTCGGGGTCCCTGACCGCCATGATCTGCCAGCCCTGCTTGTTGGCCCAGGACGCCGCGTAGCGGGCCGTCTCCAGCACCGCGTCCAGTTGTTCGTCGGTGACCGGGGTCTCCTCGTACTTGCGCACGCTGCGCCTCTTGAGAATCGCGTCGATAGTCATCGGTATCGCCTCCTTTGCTGTTCCGGGACTGAAGTCCCGGCCCAAGCTGTCTGCTGGAGCGGTATTCTATCATGCTCACCCTGATGGGGGAGGGCGGGTCACCCCGGCAGGCTACACAATTCATACTCCGGCCGCCGCCATTTACATTCTCATGGGTGTCCAGTAGCCCCACGTCGGCTGACGATTCCCATAAAGGGAGTGTAGGCGGGTCCTACCACCATCATGGCCTGAGGTGGGCCGTTTTGATAGAGTGCTGTGGACCCGGGGAAGAAAGGGAGGAGCGCATGAAAACACTCAAGACACGCAGGGGCGTGGCGATGCTTGTCACCATTCTTATGGCATCATCGTTACTGATCATCGCGGCGCCACCTGCGGCGGCATGCGGGTTCGGTACCTGGTACCTGCCCGAGGGCTACACCGGGGGGAACTTCGATACCTACATCCTGGTTCAGAACCCCAACGAATGGGACGCCGAGGCCACGGTCAGGTTCCTGACCGAGCAAGGAGCCTCCGACCCGCTGGAGCTGGAGCTGGAGGGGAACTCCCGCACCACCGTGACCGTGGACGAGCAGCCGGGGCTGGAGAATGCGAACGTGTCCACTATCGTGGAGGCGACCAGCGGCGTGGTGGTCGAGCGGGCCATGTACTTCACCTACGCGGACGGCAAGGCGGGCGGGAGTAACTCCATCGGGTCGCAGGTCATGTCGAGCACCTGGTTCCTGGCCGAGGGTTACACCGGCCC
>JAZDFZ010000087.1:0-15212 GCA_043807425.1 Actinomycetota bacterium | reverse complement strand
GTGGCCGCTGTGCCGACGTCTGCTCGATGGGCCTGTGGTCCGTTTCGGCGGAGAAGGCCAGGCTCTCGCCCCGCTACACCGAGCTGTGCCTGGAGTGCGCGGCGTGCTGGGAGATCTGCGAGCGTGAGGCGGTGGACTTTCGCTATCCGAAAGGCGGCACCGGGGTCGTCATCGAGTACGGGTAGCCTGCCGCTTGGGCCGGGACTTCAGTTGATTTGCTTGGGCCGGGACTTCAGTCCCGGTAGGCGTAGTCAACGGCGGACTGAAGTCCACCCCCAAGAGGCATATCTAGTCAACGGCGGACTGAAGTCCGCCCCCAAGAGGCATATCTAGTCAACGGCGGACTGAAGTCCGCCCCCAGCCAGGTCTATGCCGCCTTCAACTCGGGTCGCGTTACGTACGGTCTAGTTGTTCGACCTACATTCACAGCACTAGGACCTTGGCGTCGCAGATTGGACTGAAGTCCGCCCCCAAGAGGCATATCTAGTCGACGGCGGACTGAAGTCCGCCCCCAAGCAAGTGGTGTTATCAGCTCTCCGCGTACGAGGCTCGAAGCTCCGTCTTCAGCACCTTGCCGGTGGAGTTCATCGGCAGCTCCTCGGTGAAGATCACCTTCTTGGGCGTCTTGAACCGGGCCAGCTTGTCGCGACAGAACTCGATGATCTCTTCCTCGGTGACGGTCTCCCCCGGCTTGACGATCGCCAGGGCGAGTGGCACCTCGCCCCACTTCTCGTCCGCCAGGCCGATGACCGCGACCTCGACGACCTTGGGGTGCGCGCGTATCGTCTTCTCAACCTCGGCGGAGTACACGTTCTCGCCCCCGGAGATGATCATGTCGATCTTGCGGTCCGCAATGTAGAGATAGCCGTCGGAGTCGATGTAGCCGACGTCGCCCGTATGGAGCCAGCCGTGCCTGAGCACCTTGTCGGTCGCCGCCTGGTTGTTCCAGTAGCCCTTGAATACGTTCGGGCCCCTTACCACGATCTCGCCCATCTCTCCCCGGGGGACCTCCATGTCATCGTCGTCCACGATGTCCATGTCCACGTAGAATAGGGGCTTGCCCGCCGAGCCCCTCCTGCGAAGGGAATCCTCGTCGGACAGCGCCGTCACACCCGGGGCCGCCTCGGTGAGGCCGTATCCCTGGTTGAAGGTGACGCCCTTGGACAGGTACGTCTCGATGAGGGAGACGTGGCAGGGGGCCCCGCCCGCGATGAGGAAGCGGAGCGAGCTGAAGTCGGTATGGTCGAACAGCTCGCAGTCGGCCATCATCTGGAACATGGTGGGGATCCCGAACATGGTTGTGACGCGATGCGCCTCGATCATCCTCAGGACCTCCTCCGGGTTGAAGAACCGCAAGAGGATCACCCTGCCGCCGGCGTACAGGGTCGGTGTCGGGCCGGCCGAGAGTCCCGCGATGTGGTACATGGGCGTCGCCACCAGGTTCGTCTCTTTCCGGGAGAGCTGGTAGGCGAGCATCGCGTTGACGGCGTTCCAGTGGGTGTTGCCGTGGGTGAGGACGGCGCCCTTGGGGCTCCCGGTGGTCCCCGAGGTATACATGATGAAATGGACGTCATCGAAGGTCGGCTCGCCGTCCACGAACGGCTCGCTGTCGCGGCTGCTCTTGATCCGCTCGTCGTAATCGATGTCGCCCTCCTCGCCTGGGCCCCCGACGCAGACGAAGTTCTTTATGCTGTCCACCTTACCCCGTATCCCGTTCACCTGCTCGGCGAACTCGGGGGTGTAAGCGAGAGCGACGGCGCCGCAGTCGTTGAGGATGTAGACCAGCTCGGGGGGTGTAAGGCGGTAGTTCAGCGGGACCATGATGGCCCCGGTCTTGGCCGCGGCGAACCAGGACATGAGGAACTCGGGATTGTTGGGGAACAGGGTGGCGATGCGGTCCCCCCGCTTCGCCCCGATGCCCGGCAACGAGTTGGCGATGCGGTTCACCCCGGCGTTGAGCTCGGCATAGGTGTACGCGCGACCGTCGTCGCTGATGAGCGCGGTGGAGTCAGGGTGTAGCATCGCCCTCTTGGTTACCCACTGTCCGATGTTCATGGCAACCTCCTGTTCGCATCGAGTGCCGATCGCGAGTGTAAATGTCAAGAGTCTAACACCCGATTCATCGCGGACGCCAGATTTCCTGCGGAAAAACACGCCCTCTCTTCAGTCCGCCAGGTCTACCCGGGACTGAAGTCCCGGCCCAAGCACCACCGATTGGGGGCGGACTTCAGTCCGCCGTAGACAACGCCTATCGGGATGGAAGTCCCGGCCCAAGCACATCTTGCCTGGCTCTTTCCGGCTGTCGTAGTATTAGGCACCGGGTAGCGGTACTTTTCGGACATCTGGCCGTCCGACGCATCAAGGAGGTCCTATGGCAGGCGATCAGCTCACCAACACCGGCGAAGGCGAACTCCTGTGGAGCCCCAGCGAGGAACGCGTGAAGTCAAGCAACATGTACCGGTTCATCCAGTACGTGAACGAGCGCTTCGGCAAGGAGTTCACGGAGTACGAGGAGCTGTACCGCTGGTCGGTGGAGGATATCGCCGATTTCTGGTCGGCTCTGTGGGACTTCACCGATGTGCTCGCGTCCCAGCCGTTCGAGGAGGTCATCGAAGACGCCGCCACGATGCCCGGGGCGAAGTGGTTCGCCGGCGCCCGCCTCAACTTCGCCGAGAACCTGCTCCGCTTCCGTGACGAGCGCGAGGCGCTGGTGTTCAAGGGGGAGGGACAGGAGCCGGTGAGGATGACCTACGCCGAGCTCTACGACCAGGTCGCGCGCCTCCAGAAGGCTCTCAAGGAGGCCGGGGTGGGCATCGGCGACCGGGTGGCCGGCTTCATGCCCAACATGCACTCCACCGTTGTGGCGATGCTGGCCGCGACCGCCATCGGGGCGACCTGGTCCTCCTGTTCGCCCGACTTCGGGATCAAGGGCGTGCTGGACCGCTTCGGCCAGATCAAGCCGAAGGTGCTCTTCGTCGCGGACGGCTACTACTTCAAGGGCGGCCGGTTCGACTCGCTTGAGCGGGTGGCCGAGATCATCAGGGATCTGCCCTCGGTGGAGAAGATCGTGGTCACTCCATATACCACCGATGAGCCCGACCTGAGCGGGCTGCCCAACGCGGTCCTCTTCGACGACTTCAAGTCATCCGAGGAAGGTCTCGAGGTCGAGTTCGAGCAACTGCCGTTCGACCACCCGGTGTTCATCATGTACTCCTCGGGTACCACAGGCCTCCCAAAGTGCATGGTGCAATGCTCTGGCGGCATCCTGCTGCACCACCTGAAGGAGCTCATGCTGCACACCGACCTGAACAGGGAAGACACCATCTTCTACTTCACCACCTGCGGCTGGATGATGTGGAACTGGCTGGTCAGCTCGCTGGCGGTGGGGGCGAGGATAATCCTGTTCGACGGCAACCCCTTCCACCCGGACGCCGGCGCCCTATGGGACCTAGCGGAGAAGGAGAAGATAACCGTCTTCGGCATAAGCGCGGGGTACATCGCCGCCCTCATGAAGTCGGGGCTGATACCGAAGGAGAAGTACGACCTGTCCAGCATCAGGGCCATACTGTCCACGGGCTCCCCGCTCTCGGTCGAGGGCTTCCACTTCGTCTACGACAGCATCAAGGAGGACGTGCAGCTCGCCTCCATCTCGGGAGGGACCGACATAAACGGCTGCTTCGCGCTGGGCAACCCGATGCTCCCCGTCTACGCGGGCGAGCTGCAGTGCCGGGGCCTGGGCATGGCGGTAGAGGCGTTCGACAGCGACGGCAGGCCGGTCTACGGCGAGCAGGGAGAGCTGGTCTGCACCGCCCCCTCGCCGTCGATGCCCATCTACTTCTGGGAGGATCCCGGGTTCGAGAAGTACCGGGACGCCTACTTCTCGGTGTACCCGGGGGTCTGGAGGCACGGCGATTTCATCGTGGTCAACGAGCACGGAGGGGTGGCGATCTACGGCCGTTCCGACACCACGCTGAACCCGGGCGGGGTGAGGATCGGCACCGCGGAGATATACAGGCCGGTCGAGAACATGCCCGAGATCGAGGACAGCCTGGTGGTGGGCCAGCACTTCAAGGACGACGTGCGTGTGATCCTCTTCGTGAAGGTGGCCCCCGGCTACGAGCTGGACGACGGGCTCAGGAAGAAGATCAAGAAGGTCATCCGCGAGGCGGCCTCACCCAGGCACGTCCCCGCCAAGATCATCGAGGTGCCGGACGTCCCCTACACGCTCAACATGAAGAAGGTGGAGCTCGCGGTCAAGAACGTGATAGAGGGCAAGCCGGTGAAGAACAAGGATGCCCTGAAGAACCCCGAGTCCCTCGACTACTACGCGGACCTGCCCGAGCTCGAGGAGGACTAGCGGCCGGCGCCGCTCACGTTCTCCTCGATGAAGCGGACGATATCGCCGGTGTTGGTGCCCGGGCTGAAGACCGCGTCCGCGCCCTCCTGCTTGAGGGCCTCGTGGTCCGCGTGAGGGATCGCACCACCGACGATGATAAGGAAGCTGTCGCGCGCGCCCTTCTCCTCGAGCGTCTGGCTCAGCCTGCGGGTCCACTCGTGGTGGGCGCCCGAGTGGACGCTGTAGCCGATCACGTCGACGTCCTCCTGGAAGGCGGCCTCCACTATGGTGTCCACCGACTTGAAGCCCTCGAAGATGACCTCCATGCCCGCCTCGGTCAGCGCACGCGAGACGGTGAGGATGCCCCGCCAGTGGCCGTCGATGCCCGGCTTGAACAAGAGGACCCTGATCTTCTTCATATGTCACTCCCCTTGGGGGCGGACTTCAGTCCGCCATCTACCCCGCATACCGGGACTGAAGTCCCGGCCCAGCCCCAATACCGGGACTGAAGTCCCGGCCCAAGCACTGACTGATTGGGCGCGGACTTCAGTCCGCGTCGTCAACCCATCATCGGGCAGTCCCACAAGCCCCACATCTCGCGGAAAGTGTTCGTTATCTCTCCCACAGAGGCCCCCTCGGCGGTGAGCCTGCTGACCACCGGCAGGACGTTCTCCCGCGTCTCGCATACGCGCTTCAGCTCGTCAAGCAGGCCGGCGACCTTCTGGTTGTCGCGCTCGACCCGCAGCTTCTCCAGCCTCTCGATCTCGATCCGCGCGGCGTCGGGGTTGGTGCGGAACGGCGGGCAGGGCTCCTCCTCGTCCACGACGAAGGTGTTCACCCCGATCACCTTCTCCTCGCCGGACTCTACCGCCTTGCGCCTCTTGTCGAAGGCCTTGTTCATCTCGCGGTACAGCCATCCGCTGTTGAGCGCCGCGACGATGCCGCCGGCCTCCTCGATCTCGAGGAAGTACTCCCAGATCCTGTGCTCCAGCTCCTCGGTGAGGGCCTCGATGTAGTACGAGCCGCCCAGCGGGTCTATTACGTCCGTCACACCGGTCTCCTCGCGGATGACCTGCTGGGTCCGCACAGCGAGCAGCACGGACTCCTCGGCGGGCAGGCACACGGCCTCGTCGAAGGAGTTGGTGTGCAGCGACTGGCAACCTCCAAGCACCGCCTCCAGCGCCTGGTAGGCCGTGCGGATGATGTTTACGGTCGGCTGCTGGGCGGTGAGCGAGCTCCCCGCCGTCTGCACGTGGAAGCGGAACTGCTTGGACACCGGCTGCTGGGGGTTGTACCTCTCGGTCATCAGCCGGTACCACAGCTTCCTGGCGGCGCGGTACTTGGCGACCTCCTCGAAGAAGTCCCTCTGGGCCGCGAGGTGGAAAGCCAGCCGGAAGGCGAAGTCGTCTATCTTCCAGCCGCGCCTCAGCATCTCGTCCATGTGCGCCACCGCGTTGGCCAGGCCGAAGGCGATCTCCTGGACGGCGTCGATGCCGCCCTCCCGGTAGTTGTAGGTGGTGAAGTTGACCGGGTTCCACTTCGGCGCCTCGCCCATGGCCGTGCAGTACTCGATGAGGTCGCAGGCCAGCTTGAGCAGGTCCTGCGGCTTCAAGGGGTGCCACGGGACGTACCCGATGGTCATGGTGAGGATGTCGTTCTGGGTCGTCCCGCGCAGCTGCGACCTCGGGATGCCCCTCTTCTCCGCGACGTTGAAGTACATCGAGGTGATGGCGGCGCTGGTCTCCGGCTCCACCACCAGGGCCACGCTCACCTCGTCGATGGGTATGCCCTCCACCAACGCCTCCATGCCCCGGATGGAGTACAGGGGCACGCCCTCCTTGCCCACCTCGGACTCGAGCCACTCTATAGGGTCGTCGGGGTCCACCCCGGCGAAGGTGAGCGAGTCCACCGCGGAGCTGAACCCGGTCTCCCCGTGGTCGTGGAGCATCTTCCAGCGCTGGTTGGTCTCCTCGGGGGTCCCGAACCCCGAGAACATCCTGATGGTCCAGAGGCGGCCCCGGTACATGTTCGGGTAGACGCCCCTGGTATACGGCGGCATCCCCGGGAACCCGTCCTCCTCCACGTAGTCGATGTTGCCGACGTCCAGTGGCGTGTAGAGCGGCTTCAGGGGGATTCCCGCGTCGCTCACGAACGCTTCCTTGCGCTCCTTGACCCCCTCGAGCTGCAGGAGCCACTTCTCCTGCTCCTCGGCGATCTTCCTCGTGTCATCGTCGCTCATTGTCGCCTCACTCCTAGATCTTGCCCAGCAGCCGGCGGGAGATTACCACCCGCTGCACCTGGTTCGTCCCCTCGTAGATCTGGGTCACCTTGGCGTCCCTCATCATCCGCTCCAGCGGATGGTCCTTCATGTACCCGTAGCCGCCGAGCACCTGCACGGCGTCCGTGGTCACCTTCATTGCAACGTCGCTCGCGAACAGCTTGGCCATCGCGGAGTTGATGGACAGGTCGGGGTGGTTCATATCGCTCAACGTCGCCGCCCGGTAGACGAGCTGGCGCGCGGCCTCGACCTGGGTCTTCATGTCGGCAAGGAGGAACTGCATGCCCTGCAGCTTGCCGATGGGGCTGCCGAACTGCTCGCGCTCCCTGGCCCACTCCACCGCCACGTCCAGCGCGCCCTGGGCTATGCCCAGCGCCTGCGCTCCCACCAGCGGCCTGGAGTTGTCCAGCGTCTTCATGGCCACGGTGAAGCCCTCACCGCGCCCCCCGAGCATGTTCTCCTCTGGCACGAAGCAGTCCTCGAACATGATCTCGGAGACCTGGGCGCCCCGAAGGCCCATCTTGTCCTCGATATGGCCTACCGAGAGCCCCTCAAAGCCCTTCTCGACGGCGAAGGCGCTGATGCCTCGCACTCCCTTGTCCGGGTCGGTCATGGCGAAGGTGGAGTAGACCTCCGCGAGCCCGCCGTTGGTAATGAAGCACTTCTCGCCGTTCAGGACGTAGCCGCCGTCCACCGCCTTCGCTATCGTCTGCGTGGCCCCCGCGTCCGAGCCGGCCTTACGCTCGGTCAGGCAGAACGAGGCCAGGTGCTCTCCGCTGGCCACCCTCGGGAGGTACTTCTTCTTGGTCTCCTCGGAGCCCGCCAGCACGATGGGGTAGGCGGCAAGCTTCTGGACCACGAAGATCAGGGAGGTCGTGGCGCAGATACGGGCCAGCTCCTCGCCGACCACGCAGTTGGTGAGCAGCGAGGCTCCCGAGCCCCCGTACTCCTGGGGTATCGCCAGGCCGAGCAGATCGTTCCCGGCCAGCAGCTTCTGCATGTCCCACGGGTAGACGCCCTCGCGGTCTATCTCCGCCGCGCGGGGCGCGACCTTCTCCAGCGCCATCTGCCTGATCTGGCCGCGCAGGGCCTCCTGTTCCTCGGTCAGCGCATAAACCATTGCTCCTCCTGGGTTATTAGGACCTAGACCTTTACCACCACGGCCTCGCCCTGGCTCCCGACCCCGCAGAGGCCGGCTACTCCCACGCCTCCGCCGCGACGGTTGAGCTCGTATAGCAGGTGGATGAGTATTCTCACTCCGGTGGCTCCCACGGGGTGCCCGATGGCGACCGCCCCGCCGTCCACGTTCACCTTCTCGGAGTCTATCCCCAGCCTGTTCATGGTTATTATGGAGACCGCCGCGAACGCCTCGTTGATCTCGAAGAGGTCGATGTCCTCGAGCTTGAGGCCCGCCTCGGAGATCACCTTGTCGATCACCTGCGAGGGTACGATGGGGATGTCCCTGGGGGGTCCTGCCACCGTCCCGTAACCGAGTACGGTGCCGAGCGGCTTTATCCCAAGTTCCTTCGCCTTCTCCGCCGACATCAGGACCACGGCGGCCGCGCCGTCGTTTATTCCCGGCGCGTTGCCGGCGGTCACGGTGCCGTCCTTGGTGAACGCGGGCTTCAGCCCGGCGAGCGCCTCTATCGTAGAGTCGGCGCGCGGGAACTCGTCGACCTCGAACTTCTTGGGCTCGCCCTTTCTCTGCGGGATCTCCACCGCTACGATCTCCTCGGCAAGGCGGCCGGCCTCACTCGCCTCGGCCCAGCGCTGCTGGCTGCGAAGCGCCCAGGTGTCCTGCTCCTCGCGGGTCACGCCCTCCTCGGCGGCCACCTCGTCTCCATAGGCGCCCATCTGCACGTGGCCCACCGGGCACTCCAGCGCCAGCGAGCATCCGTCGACGAGCACCGAGTCCCGGAACTTCAGGCCCCAGCGGGCGTCCTTGATCAGGTACGGGTACCCGCTCATGGACTCCATGCCGCCGGCGACCACGATGTCGGCCTTCCCGGCCTGGATCATCATCGCGCCGAGCGACACCCCGAACAGCCCCGAGGTGCAGGCCGCCGACAGGAACATCGCGGGGACGTCCTCGGGCAGGCCGGCCTGCAGCGCCGCGTTGCGCGCCGGCACCTCTCCCATGCCGTCGGCGCTGGCCGCTCCCATCAACACCCAGTCGACCATGTCACCCGAGACGCCGGCGCGCTCCAGCGCACCCTTGATCGCCACCGAGCCCAGGGTCGTTGCCGGTATATCCTTGAGGGTCCCCCCGAACCGGCCCACCGCGGTCCTCGCCCCGCTCACTATGACTACATCTCTCATGTCAACACTCCCCGCTTGTCTTTGAAGGCCTCCGGCCTAGAACGTGAAAAGGCTGATGCCGCCCGATACCTCGATCGCTTCACCCGTGACGAAGCTCGACTCGGGGGAAGCCAGGAAGGCGATGACGTTGCTCAACTCCTCGGGGTCTCCCGCCCTGCGCATGGCCACCCTCTTGATTATCCTCTCCCTGAACTCGGGGGCCACCTCGTAGAAGCTGCCCCCGTCGAAGACGCCCAGGACCACGGCGTTGCAGGTGATGTTGTTCCTGGCCCCCTCCAGCGCCACGGTCTTGGTCAGCCCGATCAGGCCCGCCTTGGTGGCGGCGTAGGAGCACTGGCCGAACCCGCCCATGGTGCCGGTCACCGAGGAGACGTTCACTATACGTCCCCATTTCTTGTCCTGCATGCCCGGCATCACGGCCTTGATGGTATTGAAGGCGCCGGTCAGGTTGATGGCCAGGTCCTTGTCCCAGTCCGCCTTGTCCATCTTGATGATGGTGGTGGCCCTCACTATCCCGTATGCGGCGTTGTTGACCAGGATGTCGATTGTCCCCAGTCTGTCTATGATCTCCTTGACGCCCTTGTTCACCTCGTCCGGGTCGGAGACGTCCATCTTGACCCCGATGGCTTTACGGCCGAGCGCCTCGAGCTCCGCGGCCGCCGCCTCCGCCTTCTCCAGGTTGCGGTTCCCGGTAAGAGCGACGTCACAACCCATCCTGGCCAGCACCAGGCCGTGGACACGGCCAAGGCCACCGGAGCCTCCCGTGACCAGTGCCACTTTCCCTTCGAGCGACATGGACTTCACCCCCGTGTTCGTTTTCCTGATCCGCCCTTCATGCGCTTCCGACCGAGACGCACCCGTGAAATATATCACGTCCGGCGCGCCGTTTTCGCTTGAAGAGGCGGTATCGCCTCAGCCGCCCAGGGGCCTGGCGGTGTGGTAGGCCCACCCGTTGCAGACCGCGACCATCTCGCCTGCCGCGTTGCGGACCTCCATGCGATAGTGGCCGCCGCGGCCGGCGCGGGCGTCCTCGCGGACGTCCGCCTCCAGGTACGGCGTGTCCCCCGGAGGGGCCAGGTAGTCTATGCTGACATGGATCGCCATCGCCATGGTGCCGTTCGAGTTGGCCGCGGCCCCGAAGGTCGAGTCGGCGAGCGAGAAGATGGCCCCGCCGTGGACCAGGCCCATGAAGTTCAGGTGCTTCTCGTCGAGGGCCATGCGCGAGACCGCGTGCCCCTCCTCGATCAGCACGAACTCTATCCCCAGATGGGCCGCGTAGGGGTCCGACCGGATGATCGCAGACGCGTTCTCGATGTCGGGCTTGTCCAACTGGCCTCCTCGCAGGGCTCCGGGTCAAAATGTTCACAGAATAATAGCAGAAAAGGTCGGCAGGTGCCGGTGCCCGGAGGCCGCCTCAGGAACGGCGGCCACTTATTCCGGCGCCGGCCCGGATTGTCTTGCTTCATGGCGCGGCCCGTTTCTTCGATACTAATATCGGGTAGTCGAAGTGGAGGTCCACATTGCTCACGCGCGATAACCCGATGACGGTCAAGACAAAGCTCGTGGTGGGATTCTCGGTCCTCGGCGTCGTGGTCCTGGTCCTGGCGGGGCTCCTCAGTTGGGCGCTGAGGGCGAGCGTGGATAACCGCAAGACCCTGATGGAGGCGCACGGAAGCCTCGAGCAGGCCCTCGAGCTGGACGGCTACATCAGCGGACAGGTCGGCGCGGCACACGCCCTGGCGACCGGGGCGAGCGGCTGGGAGGATTACGACCGGTCCAGGGAGGAGGTCGAGGCCTGCTTCGCGGAATGGATCGGCCCGGGGGAGGGTGCCGGCTCCGGGAAGAACACGGGGCAGTTGACAGAGGTGCTGGACATCCGGCGCTCATACGAGGACATGGACGGCAGGCTCGAAGGGGCGGTCTCCCTGGCCAGGGAGGGCCGGCTGGAAGAGGCCATGATGACGTTCGACGGAATTCTCGCGGGCAGCTACGAGAAGCAGTTCGTGCCGAGGATCCGGGCGCTCATCGACCGGGAGAGGCTCGACGTTGCCAGTTCGGAGGCAGCCACCGACAGGGCCGGCGGCGCCGCCCGGGTGCTCGGCTGGCTGGCGGTCGCCCTGGGGGTGCTGGTCGCTGTGACGGTCCCGGTCGTGCTGGCGAGGGAGGTGTTCGGCTCCCTGGACAGGCTGAAGCGTGGAATGCAATCCGTGAGCAGCGGAGACTACGATTCGCCCGTCGAGGTCGGAAAGCGGGACGAGTTCGGGGTACTTGCCGAGCAGTTCAACAGGATGAGCGTGGACGCGAAGCGCCTGCTGGTCTCGGAGAAGGAGACCGCGGCAGCGAGGGCGGAGGTGGAAGCGGCGGAGCGTCACGCCGAGGAGCTGAGAGACCTCATCGACATCGCCGCGCACGAGCTCAGGCATCCGGCTACCATGTTCATGAGCTACTCCGAGATATTGCTGGAGCGCGGTGGTGACCTCGACGACAAGGTTGTCAGGGATGCCCTGGAGACGATAAAGAACGCCTCGGTCAGGCTCACGCACATAGTGACCGAGCTTCTGGACACGTCGAGGATGGAGCGCGGCGCGATCGAGATACGTCCCAGGGACTCGGACCCGCGCTCGTTGATCGAGACCGCGGTCCGCGAGCTGGAGACCGGCGGCGTGAAGGCGGACGTGAACATCGGCGTCCCGGCGACCTCCGAGCGCGTGTCCCTGGATCCCGAAAGGGTGTGCAAGGTCCTGGTCATACTCATGGAAAACGCGGTCGAGTACTCCCCCGAGGGCAGCGAGGTCGAAGTCGGCTACGAGCGGCTCGGCGACGAGGCATTGTTCAGCGTGTCGGACCGGGGCTCGGGTATCCCGGAGGAGGACCGGGAGCGCATCTTCGAGCGCTTTTACCAGGTGGGGGACGTCATACACCACTCGCTGCCGGGGATCGGGCTGGGGCTCTTCATCGCGAAGGAGATAGTCACCGCGCACGGTGGATGGATCAGGGTGGGACCGCGCGAGGGAGGTGGCTCTACCTTCACCTTCTCCATCCCCGTATGAGAAATTACCTCAACCAGGAATTCTCACGAAGTGAAAGAATGCCCTCAGACCAAAAATTTCACAAAGACTCCGAATGAAAGAATACCTCACACCAAAAATTTCACCCAAAGACTCCGAACGCACTCGATGCAGCAATTGAAAGAAATGGTTTGAGGTTTTCTTTCACTCGTAGCGCAGCGCGTTTATCGGGTCCAGGCGCGCGGCCTTGGCGGCGGGGTAGAGGCCGAACACGATCCCGATGAAAGCGGCCACGCACACCGCGAGCACGATCGAGCTGCCCGTCACAACCGTCGAGAAGTTGAGTATCCTGCCGGCCAGGCCGCTCAGCAGTCGGCCGAAGACGACGCCCAGTAGCCCTCCCGTCACCGTCAGCAGCAGCGCCTCGGTGAGGAACTGCACCATGATGTGCCCCGTGCGCGCGCCCACCGCCTTGCGCAGGCCGATCTCCCGGGTGCGCTCGGTGACCGACACCAGCATGATGTTCATGATGCCGATCCCCCCGACCAGCAGGGAGATCGCCGCTATCCCTCCCAGGAAGGCGGTCATGATATCGGTGATACTGGTCACGGTGGCGAGGAGGTCCTCCGAGGAGCGCACCGTGAAGTCGGCGAGGTTCACGTCCTCGATGCCGTGGCTGGCAAGCAGCGCGCTCTCGACCTCCTTCTTCGCCGCGTCGACGTGCTCCTCGCTGTCCGTCCGCACGATGAGCGAGTTGAAGTTCTCCGCGCCGAAAGCCTCTCGGGCCGCGGTGTAAGGGATGAAACCCTGAATGTCCGGGTTGGTGAATCCGCTCTCCTCGACGTCGGCCAGGACCCCGGTGACGGTGTAGGGAACGCCGCTTATGTCGAGCGTCCTGCCGACCGGGTCCTGGGCACCGAAGACGTCGCTCGCGAGCTCCTTCCCCAGCACGATCGTCTTCGCGACGGAGGAGACCTCCTCCGGGCTGTAGGCCTTCCCCCGGGCGAGCTCCAGGTTCAGGATGTCGAAGTAGTCGGCAGACGTTCCCAGCACCTCGAACCGCTGCTCGCCGTCGGCCGTGTCGAAGACCGCGGTCCCGGAGATGTTGCCTGTGACCTCCTGTATACCATCCTTCCCTATGAGGCCCTGGAGGGCGTCCAGGTCGGCCTGGGTCAGGGTCGAGGCCTGGCCGCTCCCGGTGAGCCTCGCCCCCGGCCGTCCGCCGCCCGGTCCGACGCCGTTGTCCTCGACGCTCGCGCCCGGGGTGACGGTGACGTTCGCCGTGCCGAGGACGGAGATCCTCTCGGTGATGTCCTTCTTGGCCCCGCTGCCCAGCGACATGAGGGCGATCACGGACGCTATTCCTATGACGATGCCCAGTATGGTGAGGAAGCTGCGTCCCTTGTTGGCAAGTACGGCGCTGAAAGACTGCCTGATTATCTTAAGCGTTCTCATGGCTGACCTCGCTCTCCACGATGTACCCGTCGCGTACCCTGATTATCCTGTTCGCCCAGCCGGCGAGCTCCAGCTCGTGGGTTATGAGCACCACGGTCGCGCCGTCCCGGTTCACCTGGCGGAAGAGCTGCATGATCTCCTCGGATGTAACCGAGTCCAGGTTCCCGGTCGGCTCGTCGGCCAGTATCAGTGACGGCTCCATCACCAGCGCCCGGGCGATGGCAACGCGCTGCACCTGCCCTCCCGAGAGCTGGTTGCTGCGGTGGTGGTCGAGGCCGCCCAGTCCGACCCTTTCGAGCAGGTCCCGGGCGTGCTTCACGCCGTCCGCCCTCTCCCCGTAGATGGTGGGGAGCAGTACGTTGTCGAGCACCGTCGCCCTCGGGAGCAGGTTGAACTGCTGGAAGACGAAGCCTATCTTGCGGTTCCGTATCGCGGCCTGCCTTCCCTTTCCTATACCACCGACCGGCTCGCCCTCGAGCAGGAACTCACCGGACGTAGGCCGGTCCAGCAGGCCGATTATGTTCATGAGCGTGGTCTTGCCGGACCCGGAAGGGCCCATCACCGCCAGAAACTCGCCCCGGCCGATATCCAGCGAGACACCTCGCAGGGCGTGCACGTCCTCGCCCGCCATCTTGTACACCTTGTGTACGTCATCGAGCTCGATTACCTTGCCGTCAGCATTCATGTCCCTCTCCATGTTCTTCTTCGCAACCGCGCGGCCCGTGGGCGCCGAGCATCCCCACGAAGGCGCTCAGGTCGAGCTTCTCCGCGAGGTGCTGGTTGATCAGGGCCAGGACCCTCAGGAACGCGTCCAGCTCGTCGGGCTCTACCCCCTCCAGCGACTCCTCCAGCCTGGCCGTATAGGTCTCGAGCAGGTGCTCGGCGATGCTCTTTCCCTCGTCGCTGAGGCGGACCAGCACCACCCGCCGGTCGTGCTCGTCCGGGACCCGCTCGACCATTCCCCTGTCCTCGAGGCGCTCCACGAACCGGGTTGCCACACTGCTGGTGATGTTGGCGAAGCGGGAGAGGTCGGACATCCGCAGCGGCCCGGTCTGGTGCATGAACGCCAGGAACGCCGCCTGGGGAGGCCGCAGGCCCACCTCGCGCAGCTCGGTCATTATCATGCCGTGTGTCAGCCTGGTGGCGGCGATGAGCATCCTGGCCGCCTGCTCCACCGTACCGCCGGCCTGTTCCTCATTCTCTTTCATAATGCCGTCCTTCTTACAATGGTTGTCTTATTACAAATAATAAAGGACGAGCGAAATCCTTGTCAAGAGGCAAATAAACCGTGAGAGTGAGAATTCACCTCAACCAGGAATTCTCACTGAGAGAGAGTGAGAAATCACCTCAACCAGGAATTCTCACTGGGCGGCGGACTGAAGTCCGCCCCCAATCGATAAGTCTATTGGGCCGGGACTTCAATCCCGGAAAGAGATGGCGGACTGAAGTCCGCCCCCAAGCTAGGGTTGCTCGTTCTCCGGGTACAGGCCCCGCGGGAAGATCTTGCCCCTCGAGTCCATCCCGATGAGACCCCGGAGCACCGCCTGGCTCATGATCTCGACTAGCTTGTCCTCGTCCACCACCTTTTGAAGGTCCGGAGGCGCCATCCTGGTTATCCAGAAAAGGCCCACCTCCAGCGCCAGCATGAAGACCGCGGCCTCCAGCGGGTCGGGCAGCTCAATACCCGTCACCTCTCCGGTCTTCTCCAGGAGCCTCTTCATCAGGTTGAGGACGTCGAAGAGCACCGCCTGGTGCCGGCCGACCAGCTCGGGCGGGAAGTTGTCCCAGGACTTGTCATCCTGGATGAGGACGATCT
>JAZDFZ010000086.1:0-4542 GCA_043807425.1 Actinomycetota bacterium | reverse complement strand
TGTGGTTCTCGAAGGGGACTACTCGAGCTACAAGACCATCATCACCCGCTCAGGCAGCTCGACGAGCCCCGTCACCTTCCAAGCCCAAGGTCTCGTGACCACGCGGGGCTTCATCGTTTCGGCCGACTACATTGCTATCAGATGGTTCGACATCTCGGATACCAGCGATCACCGGGTCAACAGTCAATCCAGCCATGACTGGCGCGGCGGCACGGGCATCTTCGTGGAGGGGAATGCCTGTCTACTCGAGGAGAACACGATCCACTACTGTGTCTGGAGCGGCGTCAAGCTCTACAAGAGTGGCACGTTCGCGGCGCCCACCGACTGCATCGTGAGGAAGAACCGGCTGTTCAAGAACGGAATGTCTGGCATCGAGGTGAGTGGACGGAATCATCTGATCGACGGAAACGAGATCTGGGCGACCATCCAGCACCACCCCAAGAACGTCGAGCATACTACAGAGTCCTGGCTGGATGCAGATGGAATCCGCTTCTTCGGGCAGGGACACACCTTCCGGAAGAACTACATTCACGACATCAAGTTCGGTCCGCCAGGAACAAACCCGGCCAACGATGACTACAATGACGACCCCCATATCGATTGTTTCCAGACCTGGACCGGCACGTCAGCTGAGACCGCCAAGGACATCGTGTTCGAGGGGAACTGGTGCGACAACGCACAAGGGCAAGCAGCCAATGAGACCGGCCAAGGCTTCATGATCGAAGGTCCTCCCCCTAATTCTCCGACCAATCTCATCGTGCGCAACAATGTCATCCGCGCGTACCGTGGAATGAACGTCCTCGACGCGACCGGCATCATCATCGTCAACAACACCTTCGTCAACGACCTCTCGCTGCCGACCGACTACCATCCGTCGGGGGTGGGGTTCTCCAACTCCCCGAACGCGACGATAAAGAACAACCTTTTCTTTGACATGAGCGTGCACACGATCATCCTCAAGGATGCGACTTCTCAGAGCGCCCAGACCGGGAAGAATCTCTCGTACCGGAGCGATGGGAAACCGCTGGTCACCAATGACAGCTACTATGGGCCTTCCCGTAGAGCGGCCGACCTCTGGGGAGTCAATCCACTCTTGAAGAACCCCGGCGCCGCTCCTCCGGACTATCATCTGAGCACTGGATCCCCCGCCATAGACGCCGCAGAGGACCTCCCCTCCCTGGTCTCGAACGACTATGACGGTGTTGCTCGTCCCCAGCAAAGCCACATGGATATCGGCGCGTTCGAGTACCTCGCCCCTCCCTGATTAGCATGAACATCGACGCCGAAATCGCCTGGACCGCCGAGCTGCACCGTCGCCAAGAGGTGCACGTGAAGGAGGTCTGGCGCATCCTCAACGCATAAGGCACACCATGGCGTCACATTGGGTGTTCGACGGGCGCCCGATCGAGAAGCTGAAGGAGATCCTCGGGCACAGCTCGGTGCTGGTGACCGAGCGCTATGCGCATTTGCGCCCCGATGCCTTCACCGCTGAGGACTACCGAGCGGCATGTGTTGACCTGGCGGAGCCAAAGGTTGTATCCATGGCTGAGCTGACCACCGAACGGCCTGTGTTGACCGGGCACAGCCTGGGGCACAGGCCCCTGGCCGGGCTGAAGCGAAACGTGCTAAGGTAGCGCAATGATTCTACGCCGGAGTGGCGGAACTGGTAGACGCGCGGGTCTCAAAATCCCGTTTGCTTACCGCAAGTAAGGGTTCGAGTCCCTTCTCCGGCACCAGATTGACCCATTCTCCGCTGCGGCGCGGACCACTCGGGCGCGCCCTAGAACCATTCCCCGAGGGGACATCTTGCACCCGCCCTTGCCCTGGAGTAGATAGACTCCATCGTCGGAGGACCCTTCCATGAGAGCCAAGCACCTGACCAGCATCCACGAGCTCAGCCTCGATGACCTGAACGAGATCCTCGCGCTCTCCTCGGAGATGAAGCGGCACCCCGACCTCTTTCGCACCACCCTCTCGGGGAAGACCCTGGCGATGATCTTCCAGAAGCCCTCCACCCGCACCCGCGTCTCCTTCCAGGTGGGGATCTACCAGCTGGGGGGGATGGGGCTCAGCCTGGGACAGAACGAGCTGCAGCTCGGCCGGGGAGAGACCATCGAGGACACGGCCCGTGTCCTCTCCCGCTATGTCGACGGCATCATGGCCCGCGTCTTCTCCCACGACGACATCCTCAAGCTGGCCAGCCACGCCACCGTGCCGGTGATCAACGGGCTCTCCGACCTGCTCCACCCCTGCCAGGGAATCTGTGACTACTTCACCATGGCCGAGCGCCTGGGCTCCCTCGAGGGGGTGCGCGTGGTCTACCTCGGCGACGGGAACAACGTCGCCCACTCCCTGGCCTACGGCGCGGCCAAGCTGGGCGCGCACCTCGTCATCTGCACGCCGGGCGGTCGGTACCTGCCCAGCGAGCGGGTGATCGCCGCGGCCCGGGAGGACGCCCGGGCGACCGGCGCGCGCATCGAGCTGGAGGAGGACCCGGCGGCGGCGGTCCGCGGGGCGCGGGTGGTCTACACCGACGTCTGGACCTCCATGGGCCAGGAGGAGGAGGCCCAGCAGCGACGTCAGGTTCTCACCCCCTATCAGGTGAACGCCGCCCTCTTCTCCCGGGCCGCGGCGGACGCCATCTTCATGCACTGCCTGCCGGCTCACCGCGGCGAGGAGGTCACCGACGAGGTCTCCGACCACCCCCGCTCGGCCATCTTCGATCAAGCGGAGAACCGGCTGCACACCCAGAAGGCGATAATGGCGCTGCTCATGGGCTGATGGTAGCCTGCGCTCGGTCACGCTGCGCGCTGGCGCCGCAGTTCGAGACCGGAACACTCTGCTCTAGGGGCCGCGCCGGCGCCTCGGGCCGTCAGAGAGGTATCCCATGTCTGAAGAGAAGGTGCTGATCCTCGGCGCTGCCGGGAGAGATTTTCACAACTTCAACATTTTCTTCCGCAACAACCCGCTCTACCGCGTGGTCGCCTTCACCGCCACCCAGATACCTGGCATCGAGGGGCGGACCTACCCGCCGGCGCTCGCGGGCCCGCGCTACCCCCAGGGTATCCCCATCGAGTCCGAGGCGGAGATGGTCCGCCTGATCCTGGAGCAGGGGGTCAACCAGGTGGTCTTCGCCTACTCCGACGTCCGTCACGTGCACGTCATGCACCTCGCCTCCCAGGCCATCGCCGCCGGTGCCGACTTCCGCCTCCTCGGCCTGGAGCGGTCCATGCTGACCGCCAAGGTCCCGGTGATCGCCGTCTGCGCCGTGCGCACCGGCTGCGGCAAGAGCCAGACCTCGCGCTACGTGGCCCAGCAGCTCAAGGCAGCGGGGAAGCGGGTGGTGGTGGTCCGTCACCCCATGCCCTACGGCGAGGACCTGGCCCAGCAAGCGGTGCAGCGGCTGGCCACCTACGAGGACCTCACCGCCCACAAATGCACCATCGAGGAGCGCGAGGAGTACGAGACCCACATCGAGGGAGGCACGGTGGTTTACGCCGGCGTGGACTACGGCCGCATCCTGGAGCAGGCCCAGGCCGAGTGCGACGTCCTCATCTGGGACGGCGGGAACAACGACACCCCCTTCTACCGGCCGGACCTCTGGATCACCGTGGCCGACCCGCTCCGTCCGGGACACGAGCTCAGCTACCACCCCGGGGAGACCAACCTCCGCGCGGCCCACGTCATCCTGATCAACAAGACCACCGTGGCCCGCCCCGAGGACGTGGAGGCCGTGGCGCGTAACGCCGCGCGCCTCAACCCGCAGGCCGTTGTCATCCGGGCCGAGAGCCGTCTCACCGTCGATGACGAGACCATGGTGCGCGGCAAGCGCGTCCTCACCGTGGAGGACGGCCCCACCGTCACCCACGGCGAGATGCCCTTCGGGGCGGCCAAGATCGCCGCGGACCAGTTCGGCGCCGCGGTGGTGGTGGACCCGCGCCCCTTCGCGGTCGGCTCCATCCGCGATATTTTCCAGAAGTTCCCCCACCTCGGATCGGCCCTGCCCGCCATGGGGTACTCCGCCGAGCAGGTGCGGGAGCTGGCGCAGACCATCAACGCGGTGGACTGCGACACGGTGCTCTTCGCCACCCCCTTCGACATGGGCCGGCTGCTCCACATCGACAAGCCCGCGGTGCGCGTGCGCTACGAGCTGGCCGACCTCAAGGGGCCCACGCTGGCCGCACAGATCGACGCCTTTCTCTCCCGAGTCTGAGCGCGCTCCCGCGCCACCTTCCGCGCAGCGCACCGCGCACGCCGAGCTCACCTCTCGGACGGCGGGGTGATCGCCTCGGGGAACCAGATCCACCCGTCGCGCTCGAAGATCTCGCGGTCCTCCTCGGGCATCTGCCAGCCCTCCTTGGCCCAGAGGTAACCGGTATAGGCGCAGATCACGGCGTCGAAGCAGTGGTCGATCTTCAGGCAGCCCTCGCGCCAGACCTCGAACTGGAGCTCGTGACCGAGGCGCTCGAGGATCATCGCCCGGGTGCTCCAGGTATTCACCTCCCGCTTGTAGCGCTGGGCCACCGCCTGACCGAAGAGGGC
>JAZDFZ010000085.1:0-7358 GCA_043807425.1 Actinomycetota bacterium | reverse complement strand
CGGTCTCGGGCAGGACCATCGAGAAGCTGATGTCCGCGGATACCGGCAAGGTCGTGCAGGCGGTGTTCCGGTCGGGGGACAGCGCGGCGCAGGAGGCCATCTCAAAGGTGCTGATGGGCATGGAGGACAGGGCGGTGCCCGCTTTCCTGGACACCGTGCAGACCGCGACCGATACAGCCACCCTCGAGTCGGTGGCCGGGACGCTGTCCGAGATGGCCGCCGACCCGCTGCCTGACATAACTGCGCGTTTCACCGCCGACCTGCAGCCGGCGGAGGCGATCAACCTGGTGCGCGTGGTGGCCCTGATAGGGCGGGAGGAGTATGCGGCGGCGCTGGAGGCTCCCCTCGCCGGAGATATGCCCGAGGTCCGGGTGGAGGCGGTACGGGCGCTCGGACGCGTAGGCGGGAAGCAGGCCATGCAGATGGTCCTCAACGCCAGCGCCGACCTGGACATGCAGGTGAAGGTCGCGGCCATCAGGGAGCTTGCGAACTTCCATGACTTCATGGCTGTCAGGCGTCTCATGGAGCTGGTATCACCCAGGAAGAAGGGCGAGGTGTTGGAGGACAGCGCGGTCATGATAGCGGCCGCGCGCTCGCTGGGCACGCTCAAGGTCAGGCAGGCGGTCGAGTCCCTGGTCGAGGTGGCGATCGTAAGCCGCAGGCACGTCGTCTACCCGGAGGAGGTAAGAGCCGCGGTCGCCACGGCACTGGGTCAGATCGGGGGTCCGGAGTCGGCCGACACGCTCAAGCGGCTGCTCAAGGACTCGAGCATGCTGGTCAAGTCGACCGCAAGGAAGGCCCTCACTACATGAGAATTAACCTCAACCATCTTTTCTCACGGTGAGAAAAGATGGTTGAGGTTAATTCTCAGGGGAAGAGCCCCCTGGCCTTGATCGCCTTCGCCACCCGGTCCACGGCGAGCACCATGGATGCCACCCTCAGGTTCACGCCCCTCTGAGCGCCGATGTCCAGCACGCGGTAGAAAGCGGTCAGCATGATCTCCTCGAGCTTCTTGTAGACGTCCTCCTCCTTCCACAGGAGGCTCTGGATGTTCTGCACCCACTCGAAGTAGCTGACGGTGACGCCGCCGGCATTGCAGAGTATGTCAGGGATGACGAAGGTCCCGCGCTCGAAAAGCGCCTTCTCGGCGTCGGGCGTGATCGGGGCGTTCGCGGCCTCGGCGACGATGGGGGCCTTGACCTCGTTCACGTTGTCCATGGTTATCGTGCCTCCGAGCGCCGCGGGCACCAGTATGTCCACATCGAGCGCGAGGAGCTCGGCGTTGGAGATCTCCTCGCAGCCGGGGGTGCCCAGAACGCTCCCCGTCTTCAGCACCCGGGCGGCCACCGCCCAGAGGTTCAACCCCCGGGGGTTGTAGACCGCCCCGTTGACATCCGAGAGGGCGACCACCGAAGCGCCCAGGTCGGCGGCCAGCTTGGCGGCGTTGCCACCGACGTTTCCGGCGCCCTGTATCGCCAGTGTGGAGCCGGCGAAGGTCCTGTTCTGCACCCGGCACGCCTCCTGTATGGTGGTCACCACGCCCCTGGCAGTGGCGTCGAAACGCCCTTCCGAGCCGCCGATCTCGGTAGGCTTGCCGGTGACCACCTCCGGCACGGAGTACCCCATGTTCATGCTGTAGGTGTCCATTATCCATGCCATCACCTGGGGGTTGGTGTTGACGTCGGGGGCCGGGATGTCCTTCTCCGGCCCCAGGATTATCCCCACCTCGGTGGTGTAGCGGCGGGTCAGGCGCTCTATCTCGGCTTCGCTCATCCGGTCGGGGTCGCAGACAACCGCTCCTTTGGCCCCACCGAACGGTATCTTCACCAGCGCGCATTTCCAGGTCATCAGCATCGCCAGCGCCTTGACCTCGTCGAGCGAGACATCCGGGTGATAGCGCAGGCCTCCCTTGGCCGGCCCCCTGTCGAGGCTGTGCTGGACACGGTAGCCTTCGAAGACCCTGACCTCGCCGTCGTCCATGCGCACCGGCAGCGAGACCGACAATATCCTGCGGGGGTTCGAAAGTACCGCCACGGTCTCCGCGGGAAGGTCCAGGAGTCCGGCGACCTCCCGCAGGTCCTGCAGCGCGTTCTCCCACTGGTCGACGTGTTCCATCCGTCATTCCTCCCAACTGGCACTGGGGCGACGCCGGACTTATCATAACAGGGTGAAGACGCCTGCACGGAGACGGCTGCGAGCACATGGATGCAGGCAAAACGGCTGCAGGCCAAGATCTGCCAGGCGGAGAAGTACCGGCGCGCGGCCGCGCCGACGCTTCGATGAGGAAGGGGCAGGAGTCCTATGAGGGAGAAGAAGAGCACGCCGGCGAGGATGGTGGTGGGCGGCAGGGTAGCGGAGTTCGGCGCTTTCGACGAGCCGTTCCGCGAGGTCAACCTGCTGGACCTCGACCTGGTAATGCGCGGGAAGCACGTGCCCCGCTTCGTGCGCGAGTTCCGGCTCAAGGAGTGGGAGCATTTCGGCATAGTCACCGACGAGTACTACTTCGGGATGGTGATCTTCGACGCCAAGTACATGGGCACGTCTTTCTTTTATGCCTACAACCGGTCCACCGGGGAGTTCTTCGAGCACGAGCGCACCATGGTCGCCGGCCCCCTGCGCGTCGCGCGCGAACTCCTGCACGGGGAATGTGTCTTCCGCAGCATCGGGTACCTCATGGAGTTCGAGAACCGGCTGGACAGCGGGCTCCACCGGTTGCGGGTGGACATCAAGGCCAGGGGTGGCAGGCCGGCGGTCGAGGCCGAGATCTACGTCCTGGAGGACCTGGAGAAGATCGAGCCGCTTGTCATCGTGAGTCCGGTCTCAGAGAACCGGCCCCTCTACACGCACAAGACGGTGGCCCCCGTTGAGGGGAGGGTCCGGCTCGGCGATACGGAGATCACCCTGAAGCCGGACCGCGACGTGGGATTGATGGATGTACAGAAGACCTATTATCCCTACAACACGTTCTGGAACTGGGCGACCTTCGGCGGCTTCGACACCGAGGGAAGGCTCCTGGGCATGAACGTGTGCAGGAACTTCATTACCGAGGACGAGGAGTACAACGAGAACTGCACCTGGGTCGACGGCAAGATAAACCTGCTGTCGGCGGCGCGGTTCGAGTTCGAGAAGTGCGACGTGCTCGCCCCCTGGCGCATCCGCTGCACGGGGGGGGACCTGGACCTGGGATTTACCCCCCGGGGAGAGAGGAGAGGCCGGGTGAGCCTCGGCGTGGTCATGTCGGACTTCCACCAGCCTTTCGGGACGTTCGCGGGAGCGATGTCCGGCCCGGACGCGGTGAAAGTCGACGTGGACGGGATGTTCGGCCTCTGCGAGCACCACCTGGCGAGGTTCTGACCGGGGGAGGTAGCGATGAGGTGCAGCAAGTGCGGCAGCGAGGTGCCGCCTGGTGAGGTGTTCTGCCCCGAGTGCGGCATCAGGGTCTCAGGTGCGGCCGGGAAGGATACCTCAGAGGAGCGCGCGCCGGTGATTCTCGACGGCGCGGTCGAGGAGGCCGTCCCCGAGCCGGATGGGAGCGTTCCCCTGCCGGTGCCGCCTGCGCCCGCGGTCCGGAAGGCTACTCCACCGCCTCCCGTCCCTCCGGGGCCCGGCATGCCTGTGTCATCCCCCGCCGCGACCGGAAGGGCGAAGCCGCCCCCGCCCGTACCGCCAGCCGCAACTCCATCAGGCCCGCCGCCAGGGGGTCCGGCGGCGCCGGTCGTGCCACCCGCGACGCTCTCCGGAGGGCTGAGGCCGAGGTACAGCGGACTGGCCGTCGCGGCGATGGTCCTCGGGATACTGGGGCTCATCTTCGTGCTGCCCCTGATAGGGGCCGTGCTGGCACTCATCTTCGGGTTCGTGGCGCGCGGTGATATAAAGAGGTCCGACGGGATGGTCAAGGGGTCCGGAATGGCCATCGCGGGCATTGCGATGGGATTCGTGGGTATCTTCCTCATCGTGGTAATAACCGCGGTAGCCATACCGGTCGGGATAGCGGTGGTGGGGCCCACCTTCACTGCGAGGTCCAACCTGATGACCGGCGCGGACGCAGCCCGCATCTATTACTCGGAGCACGGCGACTCCTACAGGGGGATGGACGCGGCCGTCCTTTCGGAGATAAACATCGAGGTGGAGTTCTCCGACGCTCCCGGTGACCGGCCCAACGTGGTCTACGTGGATGCCGTCACACCGCAGAACGCGCGGCTGTACTGCTACTCGAGCCGCGGCGACCGGTTCGTGGCCTCGGCGAGCGGAGACGAGTGGCGCTTCGTCTTCAACATAGGGGCCTACGGCCACTGGATCGAGGAGTGGCACGGACCGGATTATTGGATGGACTAAGATTACACGGTAGACCAACCCTTGGACGATCCAGGGGGTCGTACGTTTGCGGTGCGCTGGAGCGCGGCGAATCGCATTGGGAGAGCGCGCAACGAAAACGTCCGACGCCCTTCTATGTAGGCGGTGCGTTAATGGCTGAGGAACGACCGAAGAACACCGGGAGGCACCTCGAGGCGATCTCGGAGATAAGCGAGGCCATAACCTCGGATACGTACCTGGACGACATCCTGAGGCTTGTCGTCATGGTGACGGCGAAGGTGCTGGGCTCGAACATCTGCTCGCTGATGCTCCTCAACGAGCAGAGTGGCGAGCTGGAGATAAAGGCCACGCAGGCGGTCAGCGACATGTACCTCAAGAAGCCCCCGGTGAGGCTCGGCGAGGGCATCAGCGGGAAGGCGGCCGCGGAGAACCGGCCGGTGACCTGCTGGGACGTGAAGGAGGACCCCCTGTTCGTGAACAAGGACGTCGCGATCAAGGAGAACCTCTGCTCGCTGCTCAGCATGCCCATGAGCACAAAGGGCAGGGTCCTGGGCGTCATAAACTGCTACACCTCGTTCCCGCACGAGTTCACCCGCGAGGAGACGACCACGCTGGCCACGGTCGCCAACCAGGCCGCCATGGCCATCGAGAACACGAAGCTTCTGATGCAGGCCAAGCTGATGGAGGAGGAGCTCGAGACGCGCAAGCTCATCGAGCGCGCCAAGGACATCCTGATGGAGGAGCGCGGCATCACCGGCTACGAGGCTTTTCAGGCCATGAGGCGCAAGTCCATGGACTCCCGCCGGCCCATCCGCGAGATAGCCGAAGCGATCATCCTCGCCCACGAGGTGGGCCTGAAGTAACTCGGGGCTCGTGCCGGCCCCCTTGCTTGACTGCCGGATTCCCTTGCACTAGTATCCGCGACAGGCGCACGAAGGTGTGCGCTGGAGACGACGTCGTCTTTCGATGTCGTCTTTTTTCATTTCAAAGGGGAAGTGATATGGCAGAAGAGCAGACCCTGAGCATGACGGAGTTCGTCTCCAAGGTGGTCAGCGACAACGGGGCGGACCGGAGCAGGCTCACCGCCATACTGGCGGACATTCAACAGAAGTACAACTACCTGCCGGAGCAGGCCTTGAGGGACATCGCAGAGGCCATGGAAGTGCCACTCGTCGACATCTACGGGGTGGCGACGTTCTACACACTCTTCTCTCTGGTCCCGAAGGGAAGACACGTGGTGACGGTATGTATGGGGACCGCCTGTCACGTGCGAAACTCCGCCGACCTCCTGCAGGAGCTCAGCAGAGAGCTGGGTATTATACCCGGCCAGACCAGCAAGGACATGTCGTTCACGCTGGAGACCGTGAACTGCCTGGGCGCATGCGCCATGGGGCCCGTAATGGTGGTTGATGGCAAGTACTACGGCCAGATGAACGCCTCGAAGGTGAAGAAGGTCCTCAAGCCTTACCGCAGTGAGAGGGTCGAGCAGGAGGTGGCCCCGTCCGCGCGGCTGGTCTCGGCCGAGGACCTGGAGAAACACAGGGCGAGTGTGCGCGAGGAGCGCTTCGCCGGGTCCGCCGCCCTGGCGCTATGCTCGGGCACGGGCTGCAGGGCCGCGGTGAGCAAGGACGTCGCGGCGGCGCTCAGGGAGGAGCTGCGTAAAAACGACCTGGATGACAAGGTTGTCTTCCGCGAGACAGGTTGCCGCGGTTTCTGCGAGAGAGGGCCCATACTGACCGTGAAGCCGGACAACATCCTCTACCAGAAGGTGAGCCCGGTTGACGCCGAGGAGATAATCCGCGAGACGGTGATGAACGGCCGCGTGGTCGACCGGCTGCTCTACGAGGATCCCGTCAGCGGCGAGAAAGCGGTGCACGAGAGCGAGGTGCCGTTCTACGCGAAGCAGCTGCGCTGGGTCCTGGGCGCCAACGCCGAGATAGACCAGTCGGAGATCGACGACTACATAGGTGTCGGAGGATACCGGGCACTGGCCAGGGCGCTACTCGAGATGCAGCCCGAACAGGTCATACACGAGGTCGACAGGGCAGGGCTGCGCGGAAGGGGAGGCGGGGGCTTCCCGGCGGCGAGCAAGTGGAGGGCGTGCAGGAGCGCCGAGAGCCCGGACGGGGTCAAGTACGTCCTGTGCAACGCGGACGAGGGAGACCCCGGAGCGTTCATGGACCGCTGTCTCCTCGAGGGGAATCCGCACAGCGTCCTGGAGGGGATGGTGATCGGGGCCTACGCGATCGGGGCCAACCGCGGCTTCATCTACGTGAGGAACGAGTACCCGCTGGCGGTGGAGAAGGTGACCGAAGCCATCCGCCAGGCAGAGGAAAAAGGCCTGCTCGGCGATGATATCCTGGGAAGCGGTTTCAGCTTTCACGTGGGGGTCAGCAAGGGCGGCGGCGCCTTCGTATGCGGTGAGTCGACGGCCCTGATGGCTTCCATAGAAGGCCGCATCGGCGAGCCACGGGAGAAGTATATACACACCGCGGTCCGCGGGCTGTACGTCCGGCCTACAAACCTCAACAACGTCGAGACCTGGGCCAACGTGCCCATCATCATAAACAGGGGCGCGGACGAGTACGCCTCGATCGGGACGGATGGCAGCAAGGGGACCAAGATATTCAGCCTGGTGGGAAAGATAAGGAACACCGGGCTGGTCGAGGTGCCCATGGGCATAACCCTTCGGGAGATCATCTACGACATCGGGGGCGGGGTCCCCAACGGCAAGAGGTTCAAGGCGGTCCAGACGGGCGGCCCCTCCGGGGGGTGCATACCGGAGTCACTGATAGACATCCCGGTCGACTTCGACAGGCTCTACAAGGTCGGCTCGATGATGGGCTCCGGCGGCATGATAGTCATGGACGAGGACACCTGCATGGTGGACGTGGCCCGCTACTTCCTGGATTTCCTCGGTGACGAGTCCTGCGGCAAGTGCACGCCGTGCCGCGAAGGTCTGAAGCACATGGCATACATCGTCGATGACGTGACGAAGGGCAGGGGAAGTAAGGAGCAGTTGGAGCTTCTCAATGAGCTGGCGG
>JAZDFZ010000084.1:0-2813 GCA_043807425.1 Actinomycetota bacterium | reverse complement strand
CGGCATCAACCTGGAGCGGATGATCAAGGACTACAACAGCGACGTCGACTGGAAGATCCGGGAGAACAGCAACGAGGGCGACATCAGCTTCTCCGGTCTCAACGCCCGCGTCTCCGGCGAGGTCCTCTCCAACTTAGCCCTCAACCAGATCTACACGGACAGGGTCAAAAAGGCCCACACGGACGGCGACTTCCACCTCCACGACCTGTCCTATCCCATCGTCGGCTACTGCGCCGGCTGGTCGCTCGAAAAGCTCCTCCGCAAGGGCTTCGGCCACGTCGCCAACCAGGTTCACTCCCACCCGGCCAAGCACCTCGAGACGGCCACCCTCCACATGGTCAACTTCATCGGGACGATGCAGGGCGAGTTCGCCGGCGCCCAGGCCTTCTCCTCGGTCGACACGCTGCTCGCGCCCTTTGTCCGCTCCGACGGGCTCGACTACGACCGGGTCAAGCAGGACATCCAGAAGCTCATCTTCGGCCTCAACGTGCCCTCGCGATGGGGCTGGCAGACGCCCTTCTCCAACCTCACCTTCGACCTCAACGTCCCGGACGACATGAAGGATAAAAAGGTCATCGTCGGCGGCCTCGAGCAGGACTCGACCTACGGCGACTACCAGGAAGAGATGGACCTGATCAACCGGGCCTTCCTCGAGCTCATGATCGAGGGCGACCAGAAGGGCCGCGTCTTCACCTTCCCCATCCCGACTTACAACCTCAGCCGCGAATTCGCCTGGGATACGCCGATCGCCGACCTTCTTTTCGAGGCCACCGCCAAGTATGGGATCCCTTACTTCCAGAACTACATCGGCACCAACCTGAACCCCGGCGACATCCGGGCGATGTGCTGCCGCCTCAACCTCGACCAGCGGGAGCTCCTGCGCCGCCCCGGGAATATCTGGGGGCCCGGCGATTCGACGGGCTCGATCGGGGTGGTCACCCTCAACCTCAACCGCGTCGGCTACGAGGCCAAGACCAAGGAGGAATTCTTCATCAAGCTCACCGACCTCATGATCCTGGCCAAGGAGTCGCTCGAAACCAAGCGCGAAGTGGTCAACAACATGCTCCAGAAGGGGCTGATGCCCTACACCCTCGTCTACCTCGGCCACTTCGACAACCATTTCTCGACCATCGGCGTCTGCGGGATGCACGAGGCCTGCCTGAACCTCCTGGACCGGGGGATCGGCACTCCCGAGGGCAAGGAATTCTCCATCGAGACGCTGACCTTCATGCGCGGCATCCTGAAGCAGTTCCAGGAGGAGACCGGAAACATCTACAACCTCGAGGCCACCCCGGCCGAATCCACCTCCTACCGGCTGGCCCGGAAAGACAGGGCGAAATACAAGAACATCATCACCGCGGGCACCGAGAAGTACCCCTACCTCACCAACTCCACCCAGCTCAACGTCGACGCCACCCGCGACGTCTTCGAGGCGCTCCAGCATCAGCAGGACGTCCAGAGCCTCTACACGGGCGGCACCATCTTCCACACCTTCCTCCCCGAGAGTATCGACCGCGAGACCTGCCGTAAGCTGGTCAGGAAGATCGCCCAGACCAAGATCCCCTACTTCAGCATCACGCCGACCTTCACCATCTGCTACAACCACGGCTACCTGAGGGGCGCCCACCCGAAATGCCCGAAGTGCGGCTCCGACACCGAGGTCTTCTCCCGGATCGTCGGCTACCTCCGGCCGATCAAGACCTGGAACGACGGCAAGCAGCAGGAGTGGAAGGACCGGACGCCCTACGAGAAGATCCAGTAGGCGGCCATGAACTATCTTCTCTTCACCTACCCGAATTGTGACAAGTGCGAGGCCCTGAAGGATTACTTGAAGACGGCGGCGGGGGCGCCGCTTCGGGGTGAGGAATTGAGCCTGGTCCAGAAGGAAGGGAAGCTGCGGGTGCGCGAGTTTCTCGGCCAGATCAAGCGCGACGAGAAGGGGGCGATCATCCTGCCCGTCTTCGTGCTGCGCGAGGAGGGCCGGGTGCTCGGGATCTTCAACGACCAGGCGGAGCTCGACGGTTGGTTGGGATCAAGGGCCTAGAAAAGTTCGCGCCCCTCGATTTTCCGGGGTTCATCTCGGCGACGGTTTTTCTGGGCGGGTGCAATTTCCGCTGCCCCTTCTGCCATAACGCCGACCTCGTCCTCAGGCCGGAGGCGCTCGACACCATGCCCCTGGAGTATTTCATCACCTTTCTCGAGAGCCGCCGGGACTGGCTGGAGGCGGTCTGCGTCAGCGGCGGCGAGCCCCTCATCTGGGACGACCTGGAGGTGCTGCTCCGGGTCATCAAGGACCGGAACATGCTGGTCAAGCTGGATACCAACGGGTCGCGGCCGGATCGGCTGGCCGATCTCATCGGCGCCCGGCTCGTGGACTATATCGCCATGGACGTCAAGGCGCCCCTCCACAGGTATAAGCAGGTGACGCGGTCCGAGGTCAGCGAGGACGACATCGCCCGCAGCATCGAGATCGTCCGGAAGTGCGAGCTTCCCTACACCTTCCGGACCACGGTCGTCCCCGGGCTGGTCGGGGAGAAGGACCTGCTGGAGATCGCCCAGATGCTCCACCGGGCCAAGCGCTTCCAGATCCAGCAGTTCTCGAAGCGGAATCCCGTGGACAAGCTCTTCGCCAAGATCGACCCGTACCCCGAGGAGGCCATCAACCGCATGGCCGAACTGGTCAAGCCGTATTTCGATGAGGTCCGGATCGAGGGGATTTGAGTAGAGGTGAATTAAGTTAGGTGTCGCCTTTTTCTCCTCCCCCCTCGTGGGGGAGGATGGAGGAGAGGGGGCACGAATTCTGAGACGAACGA
>JAZDFZ010000083.1:0-44470 GCA_043807425.1 Actinomycetota bacterium | reverse complement strand
GGAGACCGGCGGCTCCAGCGCCCGCCCCAACTCGGCGAGTGACGCCTGCGGGTGGAGCAATCTCGCCTCGGCCAGCGCCGCCAGCTCGGGGGGAGCCTTGCGCAGCATTCCCGCGTCCTTCAGAGAGCTCACCAGCTCACGCTGACGCAGGCTGGCCTGCGCCAGCCTTCGCGCGTTGGCGGCGTCGCAGTTCACCAGCCGGTTCACCTGATTCTTGGTGCCGCTGATAATGCTGTGCGACTCCCACTCCAGGTGTGCGGCGTGAGCGCCAGTGATCGCCAGGAACTCGGATACCCGGTTCCGCATCTTCATGTAAAGGACCCATTGGTTTCGCCGCCGGCGCATGCCGGGAACGAGGCCCCTGCGCTCGAACAGCTCCCTGAAGGCGAGGCACGCCTCCCGGGAGGAGAACGATATCTCCAGGTCGGCCGGGCCGTAAGGCTCGCTCACGTAACCACCGCCAAGGAACGCGCCCCGCATGGCGGAGGCCGCGCAGCATTCCTTCGCGACCAGTCTCCTCGGCAGGCCGGACTCGGGAGCGAGGCTCGAGTCCAGCACGCCAAGCTCGTGGAGCATCTGCTTGAACCCCGGCTGGTCCTGGATTTCGACCCGGTAGACGTTGCCGCGGCACGGGGAGCTCCTTCCCACCTTCACCAGAGAGGTCTCCACCTCGAAGAGGTCGTGGGCAAGAGTGTAGATCTTGCGCGCTGTTCCGGGCGTGGAGCTCTCCGTGACCAGTACGTGCCCCTTCTGGCCCCTGATGGCGTACGTCCCGTCCATGTGGAGGAGCGCACTGAGCTCCGCCAGCCGGCAGCAGCGCCGGCTCGCCTTGATACGGGAGAGCTCCTCCTTCACCTCGCTCGAGGATCGGCCCATCACTTCTCGATGTCGCGGTGGAACACACTGACCGGGTGTCCCCGCGCGAAGAACCTTCTGGCCAGCTCCTCGGCGATGGCCACCGAGCGGTGACGTCCGCCTGTACAGCCGAGACCTATGGTCAGGTTTACACGCCTCTCCTTCACGTACCCCGGGATGAGAAGGTCGATGAGGAGTGAGAACTTGTCCAGGAACTCGACCGTGATGTCTCTCTCGAGCACGTAGGCCGCCACCGGCCTGTCCTGGCCGGTAAGGTCTCTGAGCTCCGGCTCCCAGTAGGGGTTGGGCAGGAACCTCAGGTCGAAGATGATGTCGGCGTCCAGCGGGTGGCCGAACTTGTAGCCGAAAGATATGAAGGTGAGCTTTGTGGTCAGCAGGGAGGCGGTGCCCGGCACCATCTCCAGGAGCTTGCTGCGGAACTCGTAGATGTTTATGTCCGAGGTGTCGATGAGGAGGTCTGCCCTCTCCTTGACCCCGCCCAGCAGCGCCCTCTCCCGCGCGATGTTGTCGATGACCCTCAAGCCCTCGGTGTCGAGCGGGTGTATCCGCCGGCTTTGCGAGAATCGTCGGACCAGCACGTCGTCGGAGGCGTCCACGAAGATGATGGCGTAGGGGACGTTCTTCTCCGTCAGCGTGTCCAGTGCCTCGTAGAGCTCGTTGAAGGACGGCCCGCTGCGGACGTCTATCACCGCCGCGACCTTCTCCAGCTTCTTTCCCTCGCTCGACGCCACGTCCACGATGTTCGCCAGGAGGGACGCGGGGATGTTGTCGATCGCGTAGTAACCCATGTCCTCGAGGCACTTCAGGGCCTCGGTCTTCCCCGCGCCGGACATCCCGGTGATGATGACTATCTCCAAGCCGCCTCTCCCTCCATGTCCAGCAACCACTCCTTCCAGCCTTCGGCGCCGCTCCACCCGCCTCCGGAGCCGTCGCTCCTTACCACGCGGTGGCACGGTACCAGGAGTGGTACCGGGTTGCGTGAAACCGCGCCCCCGACCGCCCTCGCCGCCCCGGGCCGGCCTACGGCCAGGGCTACCCGCCCGTAGCTCGCCGTGCTCCCCCGTGGTATCCGGCGGACCTCCTCGAGGACCGACCTCGTGAACGGGCCGGCCGCCCCCAGGTCCACCGCGGGAACGCTTCCGGTCTCCCCGCCCGCCAGGTACTCTTCCAGGAAACGGGCCAGGTCACCGGCGCGCTCATCCACGCCGGGCTTCTCTCTATCTACTATTCTCACGATGGGGCCGCGCTCCCTGCCTTGCGACATGTCGGCCAGGGGAGGCAGGACCAGCCTGCTTACCCCGTGCTCCGCGAAACCGGCGCCAAACGAGGCTCCGCGCACGGTTATGACCGCGTCCGGGACGAACCCGTCATCCTTCATCGCCCTCGCCTTTCTTCCTCCTCGCCGCCTGGTACACCCCCATCGCCACGGTGCCGGGCAGGCCGGGCACATCCTCCAGCTCCTCCAGGGTCGACTCCGCCACCTTCCTGGGGCTCCCGAAATGACGTAGCAGCATCTTCTTCCTTCCGGGGCCTATCCCCGCGACGTCGTCCAGCCATGAGCTGGAGGTGGATCTCTCCATCACAGACCGGTGATAGGTGACCGCGGCGCGGTGGGCCTCGTCCCTGATCCGTTGCAGCAGGAACAGCGGCTCCGAGGCGCGCGGCAGGACGACCGGCTCCGGCCGGTCGGGCAGGTACACCTCCTCCAGCCTCTTTGCCAGGGCCGCGATGTCCACCCCGGTGATCCCCAGGATGCCCAGGACCTCCCTGGCCGCCCCGAGCTGTCCCTTGCCGCCGTCCAGCAGGACCAGGTCGGGCTTCTTCGCCCACGAGGAGCGCTGGTACGACGCGCCTCCGTCCCGCTCCTTGAGGTACCGCTTGAACCTGCGGTAGAGCACCTCTCGCGTCATCCCCACGTCGTCCATGCCCGGGGTGAACTTCACGCGGAACCGGCGGTAGTCCCGCCTGGCCGGGTTCCCGTCCTGGAAGACCACCATGGAGGCGACGGACGCGGAGCCCATCATGGTCGAGACGTCGTAGCACTCGATGCGTATGGGGTAGTTCTGGAAACCGAGCCCGGAAGCCAGCCCCGATATCGCCTCGTCGAGCCTGCTCTTGTCGCGCGCCAGCTCCAGCTTGGACCCCTCCAGGGCCAGGCGCGCGTTCGCGGACGCCAGCGCCAGCTCGTTCTTCTTCCTGCCCCGCGCGGGCACGCGTATTTCCACCAATGAGCCCCTGAGCTTCGAGAGCCACTCCTCGAGCGACTCGCGCTCCTCTTCGTCGAGCGCCGGGACGAGCACCAGCGTCGGCACCGAGTTGGCGCCGGCGTAGTACCTCTTGAGGAACTCCGCTGCGAGTTCGCCCGAGTCCTTTTCCTCCGGCAGGTCGCTGAAGAAGACGAGGTTGCCCAGGTGGAACCCGCCCCTGTTCTGACCCATGGCGAAACACGCCCTTACAGAATCGCTCTCGATCCCCACCACGTCGTAGTCCTCGGTGGAGGACGACAGCGCCCTGTGGTGTCGAAGCACCGAGTTCGCGGACTCGATCTGGTTCCGGATGCGCGCGGCCTCCTCGTACTCCTGGTCGCGGGCCGCCGCCCTCATCCGGGTGTCCAGATCACCGAGGACCTCCGAGTAGCGTCCCTCCAGGAAGTCACAGAACTGCTTGACGTGCCTCATGTACTCCTCGGGTTTCACCACGCCGCGGCAGGGCCCCAGGCACATGTGCATGTCGTAGTAAAGACAGGGCGAGCGTCCCTTCTGCCCCGGCTCCCTGCCGGTGCAGTGCCTCAAGGGGAACACCTTCTGCAGCAGCCTGATGGTATTGCGCGCGGCGCGCGCGTTCACGTATGGGCCGTAGTAGCGCGTGCTACGGACCCGCCTGCCCCTGGACAGCGAGACCGTGGGGTACTCGTCGGATACCGTCACCGCTATGTAGGGGTAGCTCTTATCGTCGCGGAGGATGACGTTGTATCGTGGCAGGTACCTCTTTATCAGCGTGGCCTCGAGTATGAGCGCGTCCACCTCCGTCTCGCAGACGTTGACCTCGAGGTCCGCGATCTCGCTCCTCAAGGCCTCCCCCTTGTAGTCTCCCGGCGCGGGGGCCCGGAAGTAGGAGCGCACCCTGTCCTTGAGTGACTTGGCCTTGCCCACGTAGATCACTTCGCCCTCAGGGTTCCGGAAGACGTAGACCCCCGGCCTTCCGGGAAGTGAAGCGAGCTTGGACCGCGCGACGGTCAACGCCGGCCCCCCGCCTTGCGGCGGCCGTTCAGCAGCTCATCCAGGTACTTGCCTGTATGCGACCGTCGTTTGGCGGCCACCTGCTCCGGGGTTCCGGATGCCACGACCTCGCCTCCCCGGTCGCCGCCCTCCGGCCCTAGATCTATGATATGGTCAGCGACCTTTATCACGTCCATGTTGTGCTCCACCACGACGACTGTGTTCCCGCCCTCTACCAGCCTGTCCAGCACCTCGATGAGCATGTGGATGTCCGCGAAGTGAAGGCCGGTGGTAGGCTCGTCCAGCAGGTAGAGCGTGCGGCCGGTCGGCCTGCGCGACAGCTCGCGCGCCAGCTTCACCCGCTGTGCCTCGCCGCCGGACAGCGTCGGGGCGGGCTGCCCCAGCCTTACGTAGCCGAGTCCCACGTCCACCAGCACGCGCAGCTGCCTGCTTATCTGGGGTATGTTGCCGAAGAGGTCCATGGCCTCCTCCACGGTCAGGTCCAGGACCTGGCTGATGTTCCTGCCCTTGTAATGGACCTCGAGGGTTTCCCGGTTGTACCGGCGCCCCTTGCAGACGTCGCACGCGATGTAGACGTCGGGCAGGAAGTGCATCTCGATCTTGACCATGCCGTCGCCCTTGCAGGCCTCGCAGCGTCCACCGGCCACGTTGAAGCTGAACCTTCCAGGCTTGTAACCGCGGACCTTGGCCTGGGGCGTCCCGGCGTAGAGGCTGCGGATGGCGTCGAACACCTTGGTATATGTGGCCGGGTTGGAGCGCGGCGTGCGTCCTATCGGCGACTGGTCGATGTTGACGACCTTGTCTATCTCGTCGGCCCCCTCCAGCCCGCGGTGCTTCCCCGGGGGCGTCCTGGAGGCCCCCAGCCTGCGTCGCAGGGCCCTGTAGAGTATCTCGCTCACCAGGGTGCTCTTGCCCGAGCCGCTCACACCCGTCACGCAGGTGAACACCCCGAGGGGGAACGCCACGTCGATGTCCTTGAGGTTGTGCTCCTCCGCGCCCAGTACCACCAGCTCGCGCCCGGTGGGAGGGCGCCTGTGCGGCGGCACGGGTATCTTGATCTCGCGCGAGAGGTACTTGCCGGTGATGGAGGACTTCTTCGCCTCGAGGTCGGCGACGCCGCCGGTGGCCACTATCCGGCCCCCGTGGATGCCGGCGCCCGGGCCGATGTCAACCAGGTAGTCCGCCGCCCTTATGGTGTCCTCGTCGTGCTCAACGACGATCACGGTGTTGCCCAGGTCTCGCAGGCGCTTGAGCGTCTGTATGAGCCGGTCGTTGTCCCTGCGGTGCAGCCCGACGCTCGGCTCGTCGAGTATGTAGAGCACCCCTACCAGGCCGCTGCCGATCTGGGTGGCCAGGCGTATCCTCTGCGACTCTCCCCCGGCCAGCGTGGTCGCGTTCCGCGAGAGGGTCAGGTAATCCAGTCCGACGTCGGCGAGAAACTTGAGGCGTGAGTTGACCTCCTTGAGCAGCCGCGCCGAGATCTGCTTCTCCCGCTCCCCCTGCTCCAGGTCTTTCACGAACCGCATGGTGCCCTGGACGGTCAGGTCGCACAGCTGCGATATGTTGAGCCCGCCCACCGTGACCGCCAGGCTCTCGGGCCTGAGCCTGGCCCCCCCGCACTCCGGGCACGGCTTCACGCTCATGAACATGCCGATGCGCCAGCGCGCATAGTCGGACTCGGTCTCGCGGTAGCGCCGCTCCAGGGTGGGTATGACTCCCTCGTAGACCGTGTAGTAGGTGCGCTGGCGGTTGCGGGCGTCGAGGTGCCTGACCCTTATCTCCTGGCCGCCCGACCCGTACAGCACCAGGCGCCGCACGGCCTCCGGCAGCTCGCGCCAGGGAACGTCCATGTCGAACCCGTAGCGGTCGGCCAGGGACTGCAGGGTGCTGTAGAAGTGGGTCTGGGTGGCCGCCTCCCAGGGCGCGATTGCACCGTCTGTCAGTGAGCGCTCGACGTCGGGGACCACCAGCTCCGGGTCTATCTCCTGCCTGTATCCCAGCCCGCCGCAGGTGTGGCATGCACCATACGGGCTGTTGAACGAGAACATCCGGGGCGAGATCTCCGGAAGGCTTATCGCGCAGTGCACGCAGGCGAACTCCTGGGAGAAGAGGTCCCGGCGGTCCTCCTCGTCCTGGACCGCGACCATTCCCTCCCCCAGCAGGAGGGCCGCCTCCACGGACTCGGCGACCCTGCTCCTGGCGCCGGGCTTGACCACCAGGCGGTCAACCACAGCTAACACCTCGTGCTTCCTGTTCTTGTCGAGCGATATCTCCTCTGAGAGGTCGCGGACCTCGCCGTCCACCATGGCCCTGACGTACCCGCGCTCCCGCAGGTTGTCGAACACCCCCTGGTGCTCTCCCTTGCGCCCCCTGACCAGCGGCGCCAGCAGCATCACCCGGCGGCCCTCCTCCATTTCCAGTATCCGGTCGGTTATCTGCTGGGGGGTCTGGCGGGAGACGGTGCGCCCGCAGGAGTAGCAGTGGGGCACTCCCACCCGCGCGTAGAGCACGCGCAGGTAGTCGTAGATCTCGGTTACCGTGCCTACCGTGGAGCGGGGGTTGGTGGTGCCCGCCTTCTGGTCGATGGAGATTGCCGGCGAGAGCCCCTCTATCAGGTCCACGTCCGGCTTGTCGAGCTGGCCCAGGAACTGCCGGGCGTAGGAGGACAGGGACTCGACGTAGCGACGCTGTCCCTCCGCGTAGATGGTGTCGAACGCGAGCGACGACTTGCCCGAGCCGCTGATGCCGGTCATGACTATGAGGCTGTCCCGCGGAAGGTCCAGGTTCACGTCCTTGAGGTTGTGCTCCCGCGCCCCGCGTATCTTTATCACGTCGTCAGGCACCGTGCTCTCCATCTTCCCGCGGAAGGAGCTCGTCGCTGATGCGCCTTATCTCGTCCCTGAGGTGCGCGGCCTCCTCGAAGCGAAGCTCCTCGGCGAGCAGGCGCATCTCCTCCTCCATGTTCAGAAGGAGCCGCTGCAGCTGCTCCGGGGAAAGCCCGCGCGCGCGATCGAGCGGGTCCATCCGGGCCCTGGCGTCCGGCGACATGGCTACCTCCAGGATGTCGCGCACGTCCTTCTGTATGGACTGCGGGTTTATCCCGTGCACGCGGTTGTACTCGGCCTGGAGGGCTCGCCGCCTGGAGGTCTCGGCTATGGCCCTGTCCATGGCCTCGGAGCGTTGCTGGGCGTACAGCAGCACCGTTCCGTTCAGGTTGCGGCTGGCCCGGCCCATGGTCTGCACCAGGCTTCTCTCGCTGCGCAGGAAACCCTGCTTATCCGCGTCCAGGATCGCCACCAGGGACACCTCGGGCAGGTCCAGCCCCCCCCTGAGCAGGTTTATTCCCACCAGGACGTCGAACACGCCGGCCCTCAGATCGCGCAGTATCTCCACCCGCTCGACCGTGTTCACCTCGGAGTGGAGGTACCGTGTCTTTATGCCCGTCTCCGCCAGGTACTCGGTCAGCGTCTCGGACATTTTCTTGGTGAGGGTGGTGACCAGCACACGCTCGCCCCTGACCACTCTTTCCCTTATCTCGGATATGAGGTCGTCTATCTGGCCGTCCGAGTGCCTCACCTCTACCTCGGGGTCCACCAGGCCGGTGGGCCTGATGACCTGCTCCACCACGCGGTCGGCCACCGACATCTCCCAGTCGGCGGGAGTGGCGCTCACGAACACGACCTGGTGGGCCCGCTCGAAGAACTCGGCGCGCGACAGGGGCCTGTTGTCCAGGGCGCTGGGCAGGCGGAAGCCGTGCTCGATGAGTGTCTCCTTTCGCGAGCGGTCCCCGTTCAGCATGCCCGACAGCTGGGGCACGGTTATATGTGACTCGTCTATGAACGTGAGAAATCCCTCTCCGAAGAAGTCTATGAGCGTGTAGGGAGCCTCGCCCTCCTTCCTGCCGGAGAGGTGCCTGCTGTAGTTCTCTATCCCGTGGCAGTAGCCCGTCTCACGCAGCATCTCCAGGTCATACATGGTCCGCATCCGCAGCCTCTGCTCCTCGAGGAGCTTGTTCTCGTCGTGCAGCACCTCCAGCCGCCCCTCCAGCTCCTCATCGATGTCCCCTATTGCCCTGTCGAGCTGCTCGGAGGGGGTCAGGAAGTGGGTCGCGGGCCAGATGACCGCCCGGTCCAGGGTCTCGGTGATCTCACCGGTAAGGGGATCCACCTGGGTGATGCGCTCGACCGTGCTGTCGAACATGTCGATGCGCACCATGGAGTCCTCCCAGTACGCCGGGAAGATGTCTATTACGTCCCCCCTCACCCTGAACCGGCCGCGCTCGGGGGCAAGGTCGTTGCGCTCGTAGTGGATATCCACCAGGCGCGCCAGCAGCTCCTCACGCTCGCACTCCTTGCCCACCTCCAGCATTATCATCCGCTTCATGTACTCGTCGGGCGATCCCAGCCCGTAGATACAGGATACCGAGGCCACTATGATCACGTCGTCACGCGACAGCAGGGCGCTTGTCGCCCCGTGGCGCAGCCGGTCTATCTCTTCGTTGATGGACGAGTCCTTCTCGATGTAAGTGTCGGTGCTGGGTATGTACGCCTCGGGCTGGTAGTAATCGTAGTAGCTCACGAAGTACTCCACGGCGTTCCCGGGGAAGAACTCTCTGAACTCGCTGTATAGCTGGGCCGCCAGGGTCTTGTTGGGTGCCAGCACCAGGGTCGGGCGCTGGACCTCGGCTATTACCTTTGCCATGGTGAAGGTCTTGCCGGACCCGGTGACACCGAGTAACACCTGGTAGCGCTCGACGGCCTCGAGGCCGTCGACGAGCCCTCGTATCGCCTCTGGTTGATCGCCCTGGGGGACGAACCTGGTCTCGAGCTTGAAGCCTGACAAACAAAACACCCCGGATGCTGAGGCTAGCAAAGAAGTCGGCCGCGCGCCATGCGTAATCGCCGCCCTCCGGCGACCGCTAGGGCTCCTGGTACCCGGTGAGCACGCCGTCCCGGATGGTCACCAGCAGCCGTGTACCTGGAGCGAGGTGGCAGAACCCGTACCAGGGACTCCCGGGCGTGTCGCCCATCGTCAACGGCTTCTCCACCTCCGGCCGGAGAGAAATCATCGTGTTCCCAGCGTACTTATAGATCTCGAGCTGTACGACGCCGCTCGACTGACCGCCCGAGGTCGACTGCCGCACGGTTGACGAGATGACCGTCGCGTTGTACATGCCATCCGGCAAAGAGATCTTTCCGGAACTACCCGGCCCATCGCTCTTTATTATCGAGCCGAGGAACGTGAGGCCCGCGACCGCTACCACGAGCGCTATGACCACCGTGGCCAGGAACCGGAACAGCCTCTTGCGCCCGGGACGGCCGGTCACCCCGAGATCGGAGAACCAGCTCTCCGATCGGTATGCGGCTTCCCTGGCGGCGAACAGGCCCAGTATGGCGTCTATGGTCTCCTGGGAAGGCTCGGTGGCCGCTCCCCGCCAGGGGTCCGGGTTGCGGGCGGCCTGGGGTGCCCTGTACGCCTTCCCCTGGTCGTACCGGGCGCGCAGGCCGTCGTCCGAGAGCACCTCGTAGGCGCTCGCCACGTCCTTGAACATCTCCTCCGCGTAGGTGTTGCCGAGGTGCTGGTCGGGATGGTACTTGCGAGCCATCCGGTAATACGCCCTCTTGATCTCCTCTTTGCCGGCGTCGCGGGAGACGCCCAGTATCTTGTACGGGTCCTTGCTCTGCGGCATAGCCTTCTTCCGGGGCGGGGGGCTCCAGGGGTCCCGCTGGGCGGGCCCCCACATGATTATAGAACGTTATCGAACGCGTGACGCGCGCGTTTGACCCCGAAGGTACCAAATGCTACCGTGAAAACACCATGAGTGATTCTGACAAGTGCTGGGAGATAAAGAAGTGCTCGGCGGCGCAGTACCTCAACTGCAAGGCCTACCTGGAGGACAAGCGCTGCTGGGAGGTCTCCAACCCACGCGGCTCTCGCAGCATGTTGCTGTGCCTGCAGATGGGCTGCCCCGTCTACGACATGCACATGGACGAGATCGACCACGAGATCGAGTACCGCCTTCGGATGATGTTCCCGTTCCTGGGATCGGCGGAGGAAAAGCCCCAGGAATAGGCGTCAGCTCTTGCGAAACATCGTGGACCAACCCTTGGACGAACAGTGGGGTCAGACGTTTGCGGTGCGCTGCAGCACGCCGAATCGAATCATGTCATTGCGCAACGAAAACGTCTGACGCCATTCTATCTCTGATAAGCGGACCGGGCCCTCTCGGAGATCTCCCCCCAGACCCGACCGACCGCCTCGCGTAACTCCCGAAGCGAGCCGTCGTTGGTTATCACCAGGTCGGCCATCTCCACCCGGGCGTCCTCGGGTATCTGGCTGGCGATGCGGCTGCGCGCCTCGTCCTCGCTCATCCCCCGGTCGGAGAGCATACGGCCCACCCTGGTCTCCTCCGGGGTTGTGACCACCAGGAGGAGGTCGAATATCGCCGTCGCCCCGATATCCACGATGAGGGCCGCGTCTATCACCACGGCGGGGACGTCGTCGGGAAGGAGGTTCTCCGCCTTCTCGTTCACGCGGCGGACGATCTCCGCGACTATTCGGGGGTGCGTGATGCTGTTGAGGAGCCGGCGCTTCTCCTCGTCGGAGAAGACCAGGGCCGCCAGCGAGGCGCGGTCTATGCGGGCGTCTGGGCCCAGTATCCCCTCGCCGAACTCCCGGATGCATGCCTCGTAGGCGGGCAGGCCGGGTTGTACGACGTCCCTGGCCACCGCGTCGGCGTCTATGACCGTAGCCCCGAGATCCTCCAGGGCGCGATCGACCTCCGTCTTTCCGGAGGCTATCCCCCCGGTGAGGCCGACCACAAGCAGCCTGTCTCCGGCCCTGCCCCAGACCTCCGGATGGCCCAAGATAACTCCCGGCTCTCCGTACCTATTCTTCGGGCTGGCCCTTCTTCCTCATGTCGGCCAGGATGGACTCGAGTGACCCGTCCGCCTCGACCTCGGCGGTTGGTGCGCCTTCCCCTGCGGGCTCGGGCGCCTGCGGCTCAGCGGCCTCTTCCACGGCCTCGGCGGGCTCTTCCTCGACCTCGGCCTGCTCGACAGCCTCCTCGACTGCTGCTTCCTCTACGGCCGCCTCCTCGATCGCTTCCTCGACGACCTCCTCGATGGCCTCCTCGATGGCCTCCTCGATGACCTCCTCGACAGCCTCCTCCACCGCTTCCACGACCGCCTCGGCCACGGCCTCGGCCTCCGCACGTACCGCGGCCTCCTCCTCGAGGGTCAACTCCTCCTGCCCTTCGAACCCCTCGGGCGCGGCGGCGGCCGCTATCTCGGCCACCTCGGCGGCCAGTTCGGCGGCCTCGCTGACTATCTCCTCGCGGACGACCTCCCCTGCCACCTCGGGCTCGGGCGCCTGTGCCAGCGCCTCCTCGTACTCCTCCGCCTCGACCAGCTCGGGCTCCGCGACCGCCTCCTCCTCGTCGTACACGTACTCGACCTCACCCGGCCCGGTGAGCTGCTTCAGGCTCAACGAGATCCGCCTGCGGCTCAGGTCGATATCGATTATCTTGGCCTCGACCTCTTCGCCCACGGAGACTATCTCCTCGGGAAACTCGATGTGTTCCCAGGCCAGCTCCGATATGTGCACCAGGCCTTCCACCCCGGGCGCTATCTCTACGAAGGCGCCGAACGGCACCAGCTTGGTGACCTTGCCCTGCACCGTGGAACCAGCGGGGCTCTCCTTGGCGAGCTTTTCCCAGGGGTCCTCCTGGGCCTTCTTGAGCGAGAGGCTCACGCGCTCACGCTCCAGGTCCACGTCCAGGATCTCGACGGCCACCTCCTGTCCCACGGAAAGGACGTCCGAGGGGTCCTCCACGTGGCTCCAGGACAGCTCGGATATGTGGATGAGTCCGTCCACCCCGCCCAGGTCCACGAAGGCACCGAACTTGACGATGCTCGACACGGTCCCGGTCATCCGGACGCCCTTCTGGAGGTTCTCGAGGAACTCCTTGCGCTCGGTGGACTTCTGCTTCTCAAGATGTGCGCGCCTGGACAGGACGACGTTGTTGCGATTCTTGTCCAGCTCTATGATCTTCGCTTCGAGGTTGCGGTGCAGGAACTGGTTGAGGTCCTTGACCCTGCGCAGGTCGACCAGGGAGGCGGGCAGGAACCCCCGGAGACCGATGTCCAGGATCAGCCCTCCCTTGACCACCTCGATGACCTCTCCCTCTACGATCCCGTCCTCCTCCTTGAGGCGCTCGATGTTGCCCCATGCCCGCTCGTACTGGGCCCGCTTCTTGGAGAGTATGAGGCGGCCTTCCTTGTCCTCCTTCTGGAGCACCAGCGCCTCGAGCTCCTCCCCGCACGTGACCAGCTCGGAGGGCTTCACGTCGTAGCGTATCGACAGCTCGCGGGCGGGAATGACCCCCTCGGACTTGTAGCCTATGTCGAGGAGGACCTCCTCCTTGTCGACCTTCACCACCGTCCCTTTTACGATGTCGCCTTCATTGAATATCTTGATGGTCCCCTCGTAGTCCGGGACCTCCTGGCTCTCTTCAGGGGTCAGCCCCAGGCTCGCCAGCGACTCCCGGGCGCTGGCCCCGGTAAGCATGTTCTCCTCATCTTCCCCCTGTTCCACGTCCGGGGCGCTTATCCCGGCCTCTTCCGTGACCGGTGCCTCTTCCGTGACCGCCGCTTCTCCCGTGACCGGTGCCTCTTCCGTGACCGCCGCTTCGTCCGTTGCCGCCTCGTCGATGACCGTCTCTTCGCTAGTCCGACCCATCTCGTCGTCTTCCATCACAATTCCTTCCATCTGGCTTTCAAGTACCTGATATGAATAGCACAACCCTATTGAGCCCGCAAGCAAGAATGGCCGATATTCCGCGCAATTAAAGGTTTTTCAAGCATGGATGACAACCTCATACTTATGCCCGGGTTAACGCGGTAACGACCGCGTGATCAGCCCGATGTGGTTGGTCCTGCACCAGGCCAGTCTCGGCTTATCCCTTGGCCTGGCCCCAGTTGTCGTAAGACCCGATGTCCACCTTGAGGGGCACCGCCAGCGAGACCGCTCCGGACATGCGCTCCTCCACGAGCCGCGTCATCCGCTCCTCCTCGTCCGGCGACACCTCGAACATGAGCTCGTCGTGGATCTGCAGGGTCATCCGGCTCCGGATGCCGCCGCCGGACATCGCCCCGGCTATCTCGATCATCGCCTTCTTGATGATATCGGCCGCGGTGCCCTGCAGAGGCGTGTTTATGGCGAGGCGCTCCCCCAGCTCGCGGGTCTGCCTGTGCGGGCTCCTGAGCTCGGGGATAAAACGCCTGCGGCCCAGCAGGGTCTCCGCGTACCCCCTCTCCGCCGCCTGCCGTATGCAGAGATCGCGGTACTCCCTGACTCCATCGTAGGTCGCGAAGTAGGTGTCGATGTACCGGGTGGCCTCCTCCATGCTTATTCCCAGGCGCGAGGAGAGTCCGTAGTATCCCATGCCGTAGACGACTCCGAAGTTCACCACCTTGGCCATGCGCCGCATCTCCGGGGTCACCTCCCCGTGAGGCACCCCGAAGATCTTCTCGGCGGTCTCAGCATGGACGTCCTGGTCCGCGGCGAACGCCTCGAGCAGGAGGCTGTCGGCCGACATATGGGCCAGTACTCTCAGCTCGATCTGAGAGTAGTCCGCGACCAGCAGCCTCCAACCGGGGCCCCCCGCCACGAACGCCTCCCGTATCCTGCGCCCCACCTCCGTGCGGACGGGTATGTTCTGCAGGTTGGGGTTGCTGGAGGATATCCTGCCCGTCGCGGTCGTGGTCTGATTGAAGCTGCAGTGCAGCCTCCCCGTAGCGGGGCATATCAGCTCCGGCAGAACGTCGAAATACGTGGACTTGAGCTTGGAGTACTCGCGGTACTCTATTATCTTCCCCGCGATGGGATGCTCCTCGCGCAGCGCCTCGAGGACTGACGAGTCGGTCGAGTAACCGGTCTTGGTCTTCTTGATGGTAGGCAGCTTGAGCTCGTCGAAGAGCACGCTCGAGAGCTGCTTGGTGGAACCGATCTTGAACTCGTGTCCCGCGAGGTCGAATATCTCGCGCTCGAGCGAAGCGAGCTCGGCGCCCGCTTCGGCTCCGAGCGCCCTCGGCACGGTGGCGTCGAGCGCCACCCCGGCGGTCTCCATCTGAACCAGCGTCGAAACCAGTGGCATCTCCAGCTCGTCGAAGAGCCCCTCCATCCCCAGAGAGCTCAGCTTGTCCCGGAGCGCCCGGGTGAGGTGGAACACCCGGGCCGCCTCCGCGGCCAGCTCACTCGAGGTGTCGTCGGAGTCCAGCAGCGACGGCTGCTCCTCGGTCACCTGTGCCACCCCTTCGATCTCGACCGCTCCGCCCAGGTTCCTCTCCCACACGTCCCACAGGTGATACGTCCCCAGGGAAGGGTTCTCCAGGTAGGCGGCCACCGCGGTGTCGAAATCGAGCTTGCGGACCCCCGTGCCCAGCTTCCCCAGGGCGAGCATCGTGCACTTGGCGTCGTGGAACGACTTGCCGACCGCCTCCGAGTCCAGGAGCCCGGCCGCGGTCGAGAAAGCTGGAGAGCCCGCGTCGTCGCGACCGAGGACCATCACCCTGTCCGATGTCGCCAGGGCCAGGCGGCGCAGCTCCACGTCGCAGAAGCCGACCCCGTCCAGGGTCGAGGCGACGCCGATACGACCCTGGCGCACGGCGTCGCGGGCGAAGGATTCCATCGCGGCGGCATCGGCTGTGTTTACCATGGTGTAGGCGACGGCGAGGCCGGCGGCGGCCTCGGGCATCTCTCCCCCGAACCATTCCAGGAACCTCGCGGCCAGGGTCTTGAACTCGAGGGCGCACAGGTAATCAATCACCTCCTGCCTCTCCCACTCCCCGAGCCGCACGGCATCGAGCACTATGTTGACGGGTGCCTCGGTATCGATGGTGGCCAGGTCGCGCGACAGGAACGCCATGTCACGGCAGTCGGTGAGCGACTGCTTCCTCTTGGCCCCGCCGATATCCTCCAGGTGCTCGTAGAGCCCCTCCAGAGAGCCGTACTCCTTGATCAGCGACACGGCGCCCTTCTCGCCGATGCCGGCCACGCCGGGGATGTTATCGGAGGGGTCCCCTTTGAGGCCCACCATGTCGGGCATCCTGTCGGGCGGTACCCCGTATCTTTCCAGCACCGCTTCACGATCGTAGGAGACGGTCTCACTGATCCCCTTGGTGGTCATCAGCACGCGCACCCCGGAGCCCACGAGCTGAAGGGTGTCCTTGTCGCCGGTGACGATGACGGCCTCACCGCCGGAGTCGGCAATCCTCCGCGCCATGGCCCCGAGGAGGTCGTCGGCCTCGTAGCCCGCCTCCCTTACCGCCGGTATCGCCATCTTCTGGAGCAGCTGCTCGATCATGCCCATCTGCTCGCGGAGCTCATCGGGCATGGTGGGACGGTGAGCCTTGTACTCGGGGTACTCCACGGTCCGTCGCAGCTCGGAGCGCGGGCCGTCGAACGCGACCACCACGGCGTCGGGGCTCTCCTCGGAAAGTACCTTCAGCAGCATGCTGGTGAAGCCGTAAACCGCATTCGTGAGCTGGCCGCCGGTGGTGCTCAGGGTCGGGGGCAGCGCGAAGAACGCCCGGTAGGCCAGGCTGTGCCCGTCCAGCAACAGGACCTTGCGCTTCTCAGCCAACGTGCTCGATTACCTTTCTCCTTTTCCAAGTGGGCGACGAACAACGTGCATCCAGCAGGTGGAAGGGGGATTCTCCCCGGTTATAATATCTCATAAGCGGGAAAGCCGAAGTGGCGGAATGGTAGACGCGCTGGTCTCAAAAACCAGTGGGGGAAACCCCGTGCCGGTTCAACTCCGGCCTTCGGCACTAGACCTGAGGCATAACAAGCACAGCCGCTAACTCTTGGATTCGTCCTTCATCGGAAGCGGCTTGAGGATGTACAGAACGATGAGTCCGATGATCGGCACAAAGAACCCGATTATGAACCACCACTGCATGCTGCGGCCCCTGCCCGCCGCCACCGCGCCGGTCCATGTCCCCATGATCACCATCAGGAAGAACACTCCGAAAAGCAGGTACGTCCATGGACTGCTCCACTCGATGAGCGCCGCCGTACCGGGTAAGGCTGTCGATATCGCCATCTAGAGACCTCCAGTGCCTTTTTCTACCCACATGGATGATACCAGAAGAACCGCGGTCGCCTCCACGCTAGAAGTGCAACCCGGTTGTCGCACGCTTCTCTCCCAGCCAGCCCATCAGCGCTCCGAGCGGGAACCAGACAGCGAAGATAAAGACCAGCGTATAGGTGTTGAAGACCTCTATAAAGGTGAAGCGCCCCGAGAGCAGCCACGCGAGGATCGCGAAGTAGAGAGGCCTGAACACCAGGGACCAGAAGCCCACGGTGATGAGGCCCACGGCCCACCCGTTCTCCTGGAGGCGGTATCCGGACACAAACGTACCGATGGTGATCGGGACCAGGAGGACGGCGAAGATGATCACGTAGGCCGCGACGGTGTTCCCCCCCACCGCGAAAGCCACCCCCATGAAACCCAGGAGCACCTCGAGCGCGCAGGAGGCGATACCAGTCAGGAGGGCTATCCCCAGGCACTGCCACACCGCCCTGCTCCACTGGAAGCGGCTCGCCCTGGCGGCGTCCTGCTGCCCCGGGTAGCCGGATGGCATCGTGGGGTAGCCGGAGCGGACCCCGTACGTCCCGATGTCGACCGGCGTGGCCGCCACCGGCGCGTATTCCTGGGCCTGCTGCCCCGACCTGACGCCGTACTGGCCGATATCGACCTCTCCGGCGTCGGGCATCTGTGTGAACCCGTCGGGTGGCAGGTGCTGCGCGTTCGGGTCGAAGCTCGAGGGGTAGCTGTCAGAGAAGCCGTCCGCCTGCTGAGGAGCGCTGGTGTACTCGGGGCTGTCGAACCCCACGCTCGAGCAACAGAGGTTGCAGAACGCGGCGTGCTCAGGGTTCTCCGCTCCGCACGTCGGGCAGATTATCGGCACCGCCAGGTCCTTCCTTAGTCGGCGTTCGGGCCGATTCGCCTTAAAAGAGGCGCGGCCCCCTTAAAAGTATTCTCAGGAGCCGCGCACCACACCTTGCACCGGCCGGCATCTACCTGTTTCAGTCTGTCATGTTGCCGGCTATGTACTCCTCGTAGCCCTTCAGGTCGAGCAGTCCGTGGCCGCTCAGGTTGAACAGAATGTCCTTGCTCTCGCCGGACTCCTTGCAGCGCAGCGCCTCGTCGATGGCGCATTTGACGGCGTGGGCGGTCTCGGGCGCCACTATCATGCCCTCCGTCCTGGCGAACGTCATCGCCGCCTCGAAGATGGCCGTCTGCGGGTAGGCCACCGCGTCCATGAGGCCTTCCTTCACCAGCAGGGAAAGTATCGGGGCGTCTCCGTGGTAACGCAGGCCACCTGCATGTATGGGGGACGGCACGAACTTGTGGCCCAGGGTGTACATCTTGACGATGGGCGCCATCTCGGCCTGGTCGCCGTAGTCGTACTCGTACTTGCCCTTGGTGAGCGTGGGGCAGGCGGTGGGTTCCACCGCGATCGCCCGGACCTCCTTGCCGGCGAACTTGTCCTTCATGAACGGGAAGGCCATGCCCGAGAAGTTGCTGCCGCCGCCAACGCAGCCGATGACGATGTCCGGATAAGCGTCTATCTTCGCCATCTGCTCCCTTGCCTCTATGCCGATCACCGTCTGGTGCAGGCATACGTGGTTGAGCACGCTTCCCAGGGAGTACCGGGCTTCGGGGTCTTGGAAGGCCATCTCCACGGCCTCGCTGATGGCTATCCCGAGGCTGCCGGGGCAGTCGGGGTCTTCCGCCAGTACGGCCCGGCCGGCATCAGTGGTGTCGGTGGGGCTGGGGACAACGCCAGCGCCCCATACCTCCATCATGGCGCGCCGGTACGGCTTCTGCTCGAAGCTTACCTTCACCATGTAGACCTTGAGCTCCAGGTCGAACAGCTTGCAGGCCAGGGCCAGCGCCGAGCCCCACTGTCCCGCCCCGGTCTCGGTGGTGAGGCGCTTCACGCCTTCCTTCTTGTTGTAGTAAGCCTGGGCGATGGCGGTGTTGGGCTTGTGGCTGCCCGCGGGGCTTACGGACTCGTTCTTGTAGAAGATGCGCGCCGGCGTCTCCAGCGCCGCCTCCAGCCTGTAGGCCCTGTGCAGGGGGGTAGGCCGGTACAGCTTGTATAAGTCCAGCACCTCGCCGGGGATGTCTATCTGCGGCTGAGGGCTGACCTCCTGCTCGATAAGTCCCATGGGGAACAGCGGCGCCAGGTCCTCGGGCCCCAGCGGCTCTCTCGTCATGGGATGCAGCGGTGGCGGCAGCTCCGACGGAAGGTCGGGCAGGATGTTGTACCACGCGGTCGGCAACTCCGTCTCCATGAGCATGACCCTGGTCGGGGTCTCTTTGCCTGCCATGTCCCTCTCCTTTCCTCGTGCGTCTTTCGACAATGATAAAAAGCCCGGTCCGCGACCGGGTCATAAACACGTCGGCCGCGGGTCATCGAGCCCCACGGCCTTACCAGTAAAAGGCGGCGTGGAACCCCCCTAGGAGCTCCACCACCAGATATTGTCCGCCTTTGTCATTCTCATCTTGCCGGTGATAATAGAACACATCCTCTCCCTAATGCAAGAAATGCGGTTGACCAACCCCTGGACGAACCGGGGGGTCAGACACTTGCATGCGCTCAACTCCCGGTCAACACTGTGATTGGAGTCAACGCGTGAAATTGTCTGACGCCCCTCATCATTGACGGACGCCCCTCATCATGCAAAAAACGCAAATTCTCAGGTTTGACCCCTTATTTGCCACCTCCGCACGATCATCTCCGCGACCTGCTCGGCCGCCAGCCCCGTGGTATCTATGTACAGGGCGTCCTCGGGTCGGCGCAACGGGCTGTTCTCACGCGAGGAGTCTATGCGGTCGCGCTTGTCGATCTCGTTTGATACCTCCAGGGCGCTCGCGCTCCTCCCCTTCCCCTCCAGCTCCAGCAGCCTCCTGCGCTTGCGCTCCTCTGAGTCCGCGTCCAGGAACACCTTCAGGGCGGCGTCCGGAAACACCACCGTGCCGATATCCCGGCCTTCGACCACCACGCCCCGGCCGCTCGAGAACGACCTCTGAAGCGCCACCATCTGGCGCCTCACCGGGACGGCCTTCGACACCGGCGAGACCGAGTCGCCCACCTCCGCGCTCCTGATGTCGTCGGTGACCTCGCGGTCCCCGAGGAAGAAACGAGTAGGGCCATCCCCGGCTTCCGCGTGGAACTGATCCCTGACCTCCGCGGCAAGCGCGCCCAGCAATCCTTCGTCGTCGAGGGGTACCCCGGACTCTACCGCCAGCAGGGTAACCGACCTGTACATGGCCCCGGTGTCCACCAGGTCGAAGCCGAGGTCTTTCGCCACCAGGCGCGCCACCGTGCTCTTGCCGGAGGCGGCCGGGCCGTCCAGGGCGATGACGTAGAGCGCGTCAGGGCTCAGGAGGCATCACCCCCGAGCGAGCGGACCGTCTCCAGGAATCCGGGGTACGACACCGCGGTCGATTCCCAGCCCGATACCACGGTCTCTCCCACGGCGGCCAGCCCCGCCACCGCGAGCATCATCGCGATCCTGTGGTCGCCGGCCGCCGACACCGTCGCTCCGCGCAGCCCGCACGGGCCTTCCACCACCATCCCGTCCGGCTCCTCCTCTATGACCGCCCCGAGCGCCCTCAGGCCCGCGACGGCGCTCCTTATCCTGTCCGACTCCTTGAAGCGAAGCTCCCGGGCTCCCCTGATAACCGTCCTGCCTTCCGCCCGGGTGGCCAGCAGCGCGATGAGGGTGATCTCGTCTATGGCCCGCGCGACCTCCTCGCCCCCGATCTCGATTCCCACCAGCCCCGAATACCCGGCCCGGATGACCCCCGCCGGTTCGCATGATGGGACATGCCCCTCTTCGACCGCCGGCCCGGCCGCGCAGTCCACCTCCACCTCGGCCCCCATGGCACGGATGACGTCGAGGAAACCGGTCCTGGTGGGATTCAGGCCCACCCGGCTCACGGTTATCCGCGACCCGGGCACCAGGAGCGCCGCCGCCAGCAGGAACGCCGCGGAGGAGAAGTCTCCCGGGACATCCATCTGGAACGCCCGTGGCGTCCCCGGCAGGACGGTTACCGCGAGGCCACGCCTGGATATCTCGACACCCGTCCCGCTGAGCAGCCTCTCGGTATGGTCGCGCGTGAGCACCTTCTCGCGGACGGTGGTCGGCCCCTTCGCGCCCAGCCCGGCCAGCAGGACGCAGGATTTCACCTGGGCGGAGGCGATCGACGGCTCGTAGTCGATCCCGACGAGGCCGCCTCCCGTGATCCTCAAGGGAGGATGCCCCGCCTCGTCGCCTGCTTCGATCCGTGCGCCCATCGCGCTCAGCGGCTCGATGATCCTGCTCATCGGTCGGGAGCGCAGCGAATAGTCGCCGGTTATGGTCGCGGAGATGGGCCTGGAGGCGACGACCCCCGAGAGCAGCCTCATGGTGGTGCCGGAGTTCCCCGCGTCCAACGGCCCGGCGGGCTGACAGAGCCCCCCGGCACCCGTCCCCCGCACTCTCAGCACGGCACCGTCCAGCTCCGTGCCCACGCCCAGGGCTTCGAGGCACGAGAGCGTGCTCGCGCAGTCGACCGCGGGGCTGTAGTTGCCTACCGTGGATATCCCATCCGCCAACGCCCCCAGGATCGCCGCGCGATGCGATATCGACTTGTCGGAAGGAACGCCGATCTCTCCGGACAGGGGTTGGCCGCCCCTGAAGGTGGCGTCCACCTCAGATACCCCTGACGCCCACCTGGTAGCCGAGGCTCTGCAGGCGCCCGGCCGCCACCTGGGCGTTCTCCTCACCTAGGACAGTCAGTGTCATTATCCCCGTCTCCCCCTCCATGGGGTGCTCTATGGCGATGTCCTCGATGTTGATGCCCAGCGCACCCACCTCGGTGGTTATCCTGCTGATGACCCCCGGCTCGTCGGGCACCGGCATGAACACCTCGAACAGCTGTGCCATGTCCAGGCCCGGCTTCCCCGCAAGCTCGACCCGGGCCTCGCGCGCCCGCTCGAACATCCGGCGCAGGCTGACCGTGTCCCTGTCCTCGAGCAACCCGACGAGCTCGGTTATGGAGACCCCGTAATCGAGCAGCCCCTTGATTATCGGCCCCCTGTTGGCCAGGCAGATGTCCAGCCAGATATCCGGGTTGCTGGCGGCGATGCGGGTCATGTCCCTGAAACCCCCCGCGGCGACGGTGAAGACGTTCCTCAGCGTCTCCCTCTGCCGGCTGGCGTTCTCCATGAGGAGCAGCGACAGCAGGTGCGGCACGTGGCTCACCACCGCCACGGTTCGGTCGTGCGCCTCCGGGTCCATGCTGATGACCCTGGCGCCCATGTCCGTGAGAAGAGCGTGAAGGCGCCTGTAAGCTTCCGTGTCCGTCGACGGCGTCGGCGTCAGGATGTAGTAGCGGTCCCTGAACAGGTCCGGGCGGGCGAAGCTCACCCCCGACTGCTCCGAGCCGGTCATGGGGTGTCCGCCCACGTAGTGAACACCCGCGGGCAGCCTCTCCTCGAAGAGTGCGACCACCTCTCGCTTGGCCGAGGCGAGATCTGTTACTACCGTTCCCTCAGACAGCGCGCCCGCGATCTCGCCGAGGGCTTCCGCCAGCCGGCTTATCGGCGTGGCCAGGAACACCAGGTCCGCGCCGCGCACCGCGTCCGCGCCGGAGTCCGCCACCTCAGCGGCTATCTCGAGGTCCGCCGCCTGGCGCCTCGTCTCAGGGGATATGTCGTAGACCGCGACGGTACCCACGGCGGAGTGTTCTTTGAGCGCCAGGGCGAGCGAGCCGCCCATCAGCCCGGTCCCTAGAATCGCCACCCTGTCGAAACGCTCTGGCATCGGTCTCTCTTCCACCCGGAAAGCCGGACCTAAAGGCTGCGACCCAGGGCGGGCGCGACCCTCTTCATCTCTTTCATCAGCCCGGCGAACTCGTCCAGCTCCAGCGACTGCGGGCCGTCGCAGAGTGCCGCGCCGGGGTCCGGGTGTATCTCTACCATCACCCCGTCGGCCCCTACCGCGAGCGCGCCCTTGCAGAGGGCCGGGATAATCTCGCGCTTGCCGGTGGCGTGGCTGGGGTCCACGATTATCGGCAGGTGGCTGAGCTCCTTTACCAGCGGCACCGAGGAGAGGTCGAGGGTGTTCCGGGTAGCGGTCTCGAAGGTGCGTATGCCCCTCTCGCAGAGTATGACGTTGCTGTTGCCACCCCTCACGATGTACTCCGCGGCCATGAGCATCTCCTCGACGGTGCTGGACAGGCCCCTCTTGAGCATCACCGGCTTCTGCTGCATGCCCACCTCGGACAGGAGCAGGAAGTTCTGCATGTTCCTGGCGCCGATCTGGAGGACGTCCGCGTACCGGCCCACGAGCAGGACGTGCCGCACGTCCACCACCTCGGTGACCACCGGGAGTCCCGTCATCTCGCGTGCCCTGTCCAGGAGCCGCAGGCCTTCCTCACCCAGGCCCTGGAACGAGTACGGCGACGTCCTCGGCTTGAACGCGCCGCCCCGCAGCATCGTCGCCCCGGCCTCCTTCGCGGCGACGGCGCTCTTCAGCAACTGCTCCTCATTCTCGACCGCGCACGGCCCCGCGATGACGGTGAAAGCCTCGCCCCCGATCCGGGCGTCACCCACCTCCACCACGGTCCCTTCGGGGTGAAACTCCCTGCTCACCAGCTTGTAGGGCTTCATCACCGGGATGACGCCCTCTACCCCCGGCAACGCCGCCCAGGGGATCTGTACGATGAGCTCCCGGTCCCCTATGGCTCCGATGATGGTCTTGAACTCGCCCCTGGAGAGGTGAGCCTCCGCGCCGATCCCGTGAAGCTTGTCGATGACGGCCTCGACCTCGGCGTCGCTGCAGCCGCCCTTCATGATTATCATCATCGAGACTCACCCTTTGTTCGTCGTCGCCGCTCCAACCGGATCACTCGGGGAGGTCGGTACGAAGCTGCCTGGCCTCGTGCAGGTACACGTGCCTGAGCTGCTCCCGGGCCTTCTCGGTGTAGAGGAGCATCATGGCCCGGACCGTCCTGGGAAGCGCCCCTTCCACGGACAGCTCCCGCGCGCAGATCACCGGTATGTGCGAGAGCCCGAGCTTCCGCACCGCCGCCGCGGGGAACTCGGCGGTGAGCTCCGGTGTCGAAGTGAAGATTATCAGTATCACGTCGTCGGTTCCGACGTCGTTGCGATCCAGCATCTCCTCGAGGAGCTCGGTGGTGGCGCTCACGATATCTTCCTTGGTGTTCTCCTCGGTGGTGGTTGCGCCCCGCAAAGCCCTGACCCTCATCGGTTCCTCCTTAGCGTTACTCCCAGCCTGTCCGGCGGTAGAGCTCCCTCACCTCCTCGCCGGTGAGCTCCCTGAACCCACCCGGCTCCAGCCTGCCCAGCCCCAGGCTCCCGAAGCGCACCCTGGAGAGGGACAGGACCCTGTACCCCAGGTGAGCGAACGAGCGCCTTATCTGCCGCTTCCTGCCGGTGTGCAGGCTCATGGAGACCTGGGCACTGTTCCCCCGGCGTGACAGCACCGAGACCCTGGCCGGGCCCGTGTCCCCGTCCTCGAGGACGATGCCCTTTCTCAGCGCGGCCAGGTCCCCCGCCCTCGGCACCGGCTCCACCTCCAGCAGGTACTCCCGTGACACCTCGAACCCCGGGTGCAGGAGCCTGTAGGCGAGGAGGCCGTCGTTAGTCAAGAGTATAAGCCCGGTCGAATCCATGTCCAGCCTGCCGACGGGGAACAGGCGGGCGCCGCCAAGCTCCTGTGCGCCGAGCATGTCGAGCACGGTGGGCCGGCCCTGCGGGTCGCTCACGGTCGAGACCACGCCCGCGGGCTTGTTCGCGGCGAAGTATCGCAGCGGCGCCCCGGTCTCGATCGTGACCCCGTCCACCGCGATGGTGTCCGAGGAGGACGCCCGGGCACCCAGCTCGACGGCCCGGCCGTTGACCGTGACCCTTCCGTCGCGTATGAGCTGTTCAGCCGCCCTCCGGGAGGCTATTCCCGCCGCCGCCAGTATCTTCTGAACCCGTTGCGGGGCTTCGCTCTCCATCGGGCTCCTCTCCGGCCACCTCCCAGGAAAGGCTGCTCTTGATCTTCTCCACCGTCGCCTCGTCCGGAGCGAAATCCTCCAGCGCGGGCAGGTCGTCCAGGCTTTTCAGCCCGAACCTCTCCAGGAAGCGGTTCGTGGTATTGAACAGCGCCGGGTAACCGGGGGGTCCCCCCCGCCCCGCGACCCGCACCAGTCCGCGCTCCTCGAGAGTCCTCATCACGCCCTCGGACTGCACCCCGCGTATCTCGGCCACCACCGACCTGGACACCGGCTGCAGGTAAGCTACTATGGCGATCGTCTCCAGCGCCGCCCGCGTCAGCCTGGGGTTAACAGAAGAGCGTATCAGCCTGGAGATGTAGACGGCGGCTTCGGGGCAGGCGTAGAAGCCGAAGCCTCCGGCCACCTCGCGGAGCACCACGCCGCCTTTCCGTCCCGAGTACTCCTCGGCGAGCCTGTTGATTATCTCGCGGACGGCCCCCGGGTCGAACCCGGTTATCTCCGAGACCATGGGCGCGGACAGCGGTTCGGGGCTCACGAAAAGGAGCGCCTCGACCACCGCCTTCTTGTCGACCCCCATGTCCGGTGGCGCGGGCGGCAGCCCCGAGAGCAGACCGGCATCGCTCTCCTCGAGACCGGCGTCCCCCGCGGGATGTAGCAGGGGTGCCTGATCCCCTTGCATCGCAGGCGTGCCCTGGGGCACGTCCTCGTCCTCGGGCGGGACGAACCCGCCCCCGTCCTCAGGCGGCACTGCCGGCCTCCTCCCTGCTCTTTATCTCGATATCTCCGAACAACCGCTTCTGCTTCAGGGTCACCTCACCCCTCTTGCACAACTCCAGGATCGCCAGGAAGGTGGCGATGACCTCTATCTTCGAGCCGCAGGACGCCACGATCTGTGTGAACATGGCCTGCCCACCTTTCGCCAGGAGGCCGCGTATCTCCTCCAGGCGTTCCCGCACGGACACCCTTATCGGCGCGATGTAAGACGTGTCGACCTTCGCCCGCGCGCTCTGGAGCAGCAGCTCCACCATGGTCGCGGCCAGCTCGGAGGCGATCACCCCCTCGAAGGGGTCCGGGTAGAGAGACGCGTAGTCCACTTCCAGCTCCCTGGACCTGGGCAGGTACCACCCGTGCTCGGCGTAGCGGTCGCCCAGGACTTCCGCGACGCTGGCGAACTGCCTGTACTCGATGAGCTTCTCCAGCAGGAACTCCCGGGCCTGCTCGGGCTCCTCGGCGCCTTCCAGGTCCTCGGCGGGAGGGATCAGGGCGCGCGCCTTTATGAGGAGGAGCGTCGCGGCGATGAGCAGGAACTCGGTGGCGGTGTCCAGGTCCAGCTTGGGCATGGCCTCCATGTGCTCGAGGAAGCTCTGGGTGATGACGGCGACCGGGACCTCGCTGATCTCCAACTCCTGCTTCATTATGAGCTGGAGAAGCAGGTCGAACGGGCCCTCGAAGACCTCTATCTTGACCTGGAAAGCCACCGGCGTCTCCTAGAGGGCTCCGATCCCAATCGCTTCACGCGCGCGCTCGAGGGTCCGCGCCGCTATCGGGCAGGCCGCCTCGGCGCCCCGCCGCAGCACATCTTCAACCAGGCCGTGCTTCGCGGCAAGCTCGACCCTTCTCTCCCGGAACGGGGCGAGGTCGGACGCGATGAGCCCCGAGAGCCTGTCCTTGCAGTCGGTGCAGCCTATGTCGGCCGCGCGGCACTCGGCGGCGACCCGCTCCATCTCCTCGGGCATGTAGACGTCGTAGATGGTGAACACGGTGCAGACCTCGGGGTGCCCCTTGTCATCGCGCCGCTTGCGCGCGGGGTCGGTTATCATGCGCCTGACCTTCTTGCGGATGACCTCTGGCTCGTCCTCCAGCAGTATGGCGTTGTCGTAGCTCTTCGACATCTTGCGGGCGTCCGTCCCAGGTATGCGCGGTGCCTTGCTCAGTATCGGCTGGGGCTCCGGAAATGTGGGACCGTACAGCGAGTTGAACGAGCGCGCTATCTCGCGGGTGAGCTCCAGGTGGGGAAGCTGGTCCTCACCCACCGGGACCAGCTCGGCGTCCACTATCAGGATGTCGGCCGCCATCAGCACCGGGTACCCCAGGAACCCGTAGGTGTTGACCACCCGGGCGTCCAGCTCGCGGAGCTGCTCCTTGTATGTCGGGCAGCGCTCCAGCTCCCCCAGGGTCATTATCATCCCGAAGTAGAGGACCAGCTCGGGTATGCTCCTGACGTCGGACTGCCGGTATATGGTGCAGCGGTCCGGGTCCAGCCCCGCGGCGAGCCAGTCGAGCACCATCTCCCGCGTATACTCACCCAGCATCGAGGTGTCGCGGTACACCGTGGTCAGCGCGTGCCAGTCGGCCACGAAGAAGAAGCACTCGTTGGTCTCCTGCAGCGCGATCATGTTCTTGAGATTGCCGTGGTAGTGGCCGAGGTGGAGCCTCCCGCTCGGCCTGTATCCGCTTACGACCCTGTCCTTCAAGCAAACCTCCCGTCAGCCCGGCTTCCGCTAGAGCAGGTAGCTGGTCAGCGGCCCGAAGATCGCCTGCTGCATCAGGCTGTAGAGCGGCTCGAACCAGGCGAAGATGTACCTGCCGAATACGAAGATCAAGATAAAGAAGACTATGAAACCATAGCGAGAGAACGAATCGTACACCTCCCTCGCGTGCGGCGGAAGAAAGAACTCGAGTATGTGCGACCCGTCCAGCGGCGGGACCGGGATCAGGTTGAACACCCCCAGGAAGATGTTGATTATCGCTACCATGTACAGCAGCAGAAAGAGGTCACCTAGCGCCGCGCTCCCCGACGTTGTCACGATCCTGCCCCCCGAGCTGACGCCGAAATGGACGTTGGCGATGAGCCTCACCGCCATCGCGACCAGGGTCACCGCCGCCGCCAGCGCGAAGTTGGTGGTCGGCCCGGCGAGTGCGACCAGCATCATGTCGCGCCGCGGCTTCTTCATGAGGTAGGGATTGACCGGTACCGGCTTGGCGTACCCGAAGGCGGGCCAGGCGCCCCTGCCGATCACGAGTATCGCTATCGGCAGGATCAGGGTGCCTATGGGATCGATGTGCACGATGGGGTTCAGGGTGAGGCGGCCCGCGTTCCTGGCCGTGTGGTCGCCAAGCCTGTCTGCTATCCGGGCGTGCATGTACTCGTGGAATATCGCTCCTATCCACAGGCCTATGAGAAGAAATACGATGTTCTGCCAGTTCATCTATTACGCCAGTCCGTCCGCACCGCCCGGTTATCCAGCCATTCTATTGGTCGCCTCATCCTTAGACAAGAAACCCTGCTGACCTTCCACGCCTTCTACCGGGCGCGGGGGTGCGCGCGGAGGTAGACCGAGCGCAGGTGGTCGCGCGTGACCTCGGTGTAGATCTGGGTGGTCGCCACGCTCGCGTGCCCGAGCAAGTCCTGCACGACCAGCAGGCCGGCCCCTCCCTCCAGCATGTGCGTTGCGAAGGTGTGTCGCAGCGCGTGCGGGGTGGTCACCCCGGCCACCCCGGCGTCCTCCGCGTGGCCCTTGACCACCTTCCAGCAGCCCTGGCGGGTGAGCCTGCCTCCACGGAAGTTGACCACCAGCGCGTGGGAGCGACTGCCACGCGTCAGATCACCCCGCGAGTGCCTCAGGTACTCCCCGGCGGCGTCCCAGGCCCGGCTCCCGAACGGGATCACCCGCCACTTGCCGCCCTTGCCACGCACCGTGACCAGCCGCTCCTCCATGTCGAGGTCGCCCGTGTCGAGGCCGCACAGCTCCGAGATGCGCATCCCGGTCGCGTACAACATCTCGATGATAAAACGGTCCCTGATCCCCAGGGTGGTCGCGCCGTCCGGCGAATCCAGGAGCCGGGCGACCTGCTCGCGCGTGAGCGCCCGTGGCAGCCGGGAGGGTAACCTGGGCGACTCCACTCCCCCGCTCGGATCCTGATCGGCGTACTTCTCGGTCACCAGGAAACGGTGGTACGCCCTTACCGCGGAAAGGGACTGCGCCACCGAGCGGGGGGACAGCCCGAACCCCTCGGGGCTGGACAGGGCCGCCGAAAAGGCGGCGACTTCGTCGGAGGAGACGTCCGCCGGCCGTGAGATCCCTCGTATCTCGAGGAACTCCAGGTAGCGCACCAGGGCCCTTCGGTACGCGGCGAGGGTATGGGGCGAAACCCCTTTTTCGACCTGGATGTACTCGAGGAACTCCCGGGCACCCCCCAGCAGGGGGCTCTCGTCCTCTTCGGCCGTATCCTCCAGCCTCAAAAGGGCTCCCCCTCGAACTGGCGGGCCTCGCCGGCCAGGAACAGGCGCGTCATGGTGAGACCGATGATGCTCTTGGCGTCCCTTATGACCCCTGAGGCTATAAGGTCGGCCGCGTCCCCTATGTGCAGAGGCGCAGACAGGAGGAACTCGTCATCCTCCGCATGCGCGTGCGCCTCGGAAAGCCCTGTCGCCAGGTACAGGTAGAAGCGCTCGTCCGAGTATCCGGGCGAGTTGTAGAACTCGGCCAGCTCCACCATGCGGTCGGCCTTCCTGCCGACCTCCTCGGCCAGCTCGCGGACCGCGCACTCCAGCGGGGTCTCTCCGCGGTCGAGCTTGCCGGCGGGGATCTCCAGCAGCACTCCCCGCACCGCGTGCCGGTACTGGCGCAGCATGAGGACGGTCCCGTCCTCCAGCAGGGGTACCATCCCCACCGCTCCGGGGTGCACCACCCTCTCCCAGCTCGCCGTCCGGCCGTCGGGCAACCGCACCTGCTCGGTGAAGACCTTTATCACGCGACCGCTAAACGCCTGCTCGCTCGACAGCACCTCGTGATCGCCTATGTCATACAACTTTAGTACCCGCCTTCCGCGGCGAGGATGCCCGCCGCCCCCGCCGCCATGAAGTACTCCGGCTCGAGGTCCGGACCCCGGCCCATCACGGTCGCGGGGAACCCGCACTCATCGATCAGCCGGAGCACCGCGCTCGCATCAACCCGCCGGATGTCGTGCTTCTCATCCGCGCCCGCGGCGCGCAGGTCGTCCATGACCTGGTCCATCCTGCCACCTTCCATCTCCGGCACGGGGACCACGGCCCTGATATGCGTGGCCGTTCCCAGCACCATGGCGGTGTGATGGCTCAATCCCACGTGTCGCGCTCTCTCGTCGCGGAACGTTATCCTCGGTATGGCCAGCGGCAGCCCGCCCAGGGACCCGCAGGCGTTGAGGACCACCGCCTGCTCGAGCCCGCTGAACCCCACCGCCGAGCCTGTGCCCGCTATGCCCGGTCCCATCAGGGCCACCACGGCGTCGGCGCCGAGCCTCTCCCTGGCACCGAGCAGCGCCCCGAAGACGGTCACGGCCTCGAGGTCTCCTCCGAAAGCCTGGCCGCAGGTGATGACCCCCTGCAGGTAATCGCCGTCTCGCAGGAACCTCACGGTGTTGCTGAGCGCCGCGGGGAGGGCTCCCCCGTCGGTCATGACGTAGACCAGCCGCCCGTCCGGCCTGGCATCGCGGTAGGCGAGCGCCACCGGCAGGAGCTGGCTGTGCAGCTCTCCCGCGACCACGGGCATCCCGGCGATCGCTCGGGACGGGTCCTCGAGCGCGCCCAGGGTCTCCTCGACCGCCTCGACGTTCAGCTGCAGGGGCGTGTACCGCAGCTTCATGACGTGGCCCGAGCCCCCGGTGTCCAGCTCGGCTCGCTCCAGGTTCCAGAGCACGTAGTGGTACCCTCCGGAGCCCAGCCCGAGCCCGATCGCCGTGGTGTTGACTATCACGCGGTCGCCCGCCGTCACCTCCCCGACGAGCCCGGTCAGGACGATCCCCCTGGCCTCCTCGCCGTCCTCGAACCGGAGACCCGCCTCCTGCGCCCCCGGCCCCCATCGGGTGACCCCCGTCACACGAGCCGTCCCGTAGGTGCTCATTCTCCTCAGCCCTCCCCCTCGGACGCCGACAGCACCGCCAGCGCGCAGATCACCTTCGCGCAGGCCTCCATGTCCGACTTGAGGATGTACTCCTCCTTGCTGTGCGCGTTGGCCAGGCCTATGCACATGCAGGCGGCGGGGATGCCTGCCCGGTTGAAGACGTTGGCGTCGCTGCCGCCACCACTCGAGGTGGTATGGGGCTCGATACCGCACTTCCGCATCGCGGGGGCGAGGAAGCGCACCGGCGTCGACGAAGCGTCCAGCCTGAAACGCTCGAACGAGCGTTCGACCTCTGTCTCCAGCCCGCAGCCTGACTCCTCGGCGGCGCGGGCGAACGCCAGGACCATGGCGTCGCGCTCGGAGCGCAGCCGCTCGTCGTCGTGGCCGCGGACCTCCGCCTGGACCGTCACCAGGTCGGGCACGATGTTCACCGCTTCGCCGCCCCGGAACACCCCGACGTTGGCCGTCGTCCTCTCGTCCAGCCGCCCCAGTTGCAGCGTGGATATCGCCTTCGCGGCGCAGGCGATGGCGTTCACGCCCTTCTCGGGCTCGATGCCCGCGTGAGCGCCCCTGCCCCTGACGGTGAACGTGATCTGCTCCTGCCCGGGGGCCTCCACCACGATGCCCCCCACCGGCCCGCTGCCGTCGAGGACGACCGCCCACTCGCCGTCCACCAGCGACATGTCCATGTTCTTCGCCCCGGCAAGACCAATCTCTTCCTGCACGGTGAAGACCAGCTCGAGCGATCGGTGTCCCAGCCCCGCGGACAGCAGCCACTCCGCGCATGTCATGAGCACCGCGAGTCCCGCCTTGCAGTCGGCGCCGAGCACCGTCTCGCCAAGGCTCGTGAACCGGTCGCCGATGTCCAGCGGGAACACCCCCCGGCTGGGCACCACGGAGTCCATGTGGGCGTTGAGCATCACGGGAGGGAGCGGGGAAAACGCGCCCGCGGGGACCCTGACCACCAGGTTGCCGCATTCACCACCGTTGGCCGCCGCCCCGGTGTCCTCATGAACGGTGAGTCCGGCGTGCGAGAAGAACTCCTTCAGGAACGCGCACATCTTCCCCTCGGAGCGCGGCTCGCTGTCGATACGGACGAGCTCCTGGAAGAGAGAGAAGAGCCTTTCGGGACGGGGCCCGCCCACAGCGGTCATTTCGCCGCCTGGGCTCCGTCGCCTTCGACCACCTTGAGGTGGGATTCGGCCAGGCGCTGCCGCTTTACGGCCGCTCCCACGAACTCCCTGAAGAGCGGGTGCGGGCGCAGCGGCCTGGTCTTGAACTCGGGGTGGAACTGGCAGGCCACGAAGAACGGGTGGCCGGGTATCTCGACCATCTCCACCAGCCGATCGTCGGGGGAAAGCCCGGAGAAGACCATGCCCGCCTCCTCCAGCCGGTTGCGCAGGGCGTTGTTCACCTCGTAGCGGTGCCGGTGCCGCTCGTAGATGACCTCCTCGCCGTATGCCTGGGCGGCCAGCGTCCCCGGTGTGAGCTTGCACGGGTACGCGCCGAGCCGCATTGTGCCCCCAAGGCCCTCGATGTCCTTCTGGTGCTCCATCAGGTCGATTATCGGGTACTCCGTGTCCGGCTCGAATTCCGACGAGTTGGCCCCGGTCATCCCGGCCGCGTTACGGGCGAACTCGATGACCGCGCACTGCAGGCCCAGGCACAGCCCCAGCAGGGGAACAGCGTTCTCTCGCGCGTAGCGGATGGCCGCAATCTTACCTTCGATCCCACGCACTCCGAATCCCCCGGGCACGACGATACCCTGCATGTCCTTCAGGGGCTCGACGGATCCGCCCTCCAGCGAGTCCGACGAGACGAACACCGGCTTCACCTTCACGCCGTGCAGTATTCCCGCCGCGTTGAGGCTCTCTACGATGCTGATGTAGGCGTCCGGCAGCTCGACGTACTTGCCCACTATGGCGATTCTAACCTCGCCCGAGAGGTTCTTTATCCGGTCTACCAGCGCCCGCCACTCGGCCAGGTCCGGCGGGTGCCCGGGGAGGCCGAGGTGCTCGGCCACGTAGGCGTCCAGCCCCTCCTCGTTCAGCATGAGGGGGACCTCGTAGATGGTGGGCGCGTTCATCGCGGAGACGACGGCCTCGCGGTCCGTGTCGCAGAACAGCGCTATCTTGTCCTTGACCTCGCCCGGGATGTGACGGTCCGACCGCAACACTATGGCGTCGGGCTGTATCCCCAGGCTCTGCAGCATCTTCACGCTGTGCTGGGTGGGCTTGGTCTTCAGCTCCTTGGAGGTCTCCAGGTAGGGTACCAGGGTCACATGGATGTAGCAGACGTTCTCGTGTCCGACGTCCTTCTTGAGCTGCCGGGCCGCCTCGAGGAACGGCTGGCTCTCTATGTCACCGACCGTCCCCCCGATCTCGCTTATCGCGACATCCACGTCCTCGCTCTCGCCCAGCTTCAGTATCCGCCGCTTGATCTCGTCGGTGATGTGCGGGATGACCTGGACGGTCGCCCCCAGGAACTCCCCCTTCCTCTCCCGGGCGATGATGGTGCCGTATATGGTGCCGGTCGTGACGTTGCTCTCCCGGCCCGTGTTTATGTCCACGAAGCGCTCGTAATGGCCGAGGTCCAGGTCGGTCTCGGTGCCGTCCTCGGTGACGAAAACCTCCCCGTGCTGGAAGGGGCTCATGGTCCCGGGGTCCACGTTGACGTAAGGGTCTATCTTCTGCATCGCGACCCTCAGGCCGCGTGACTTGAGGAGCAGGCCCAGAGAGGCAGCGGTGATTCCCTTCCCGAGCGACGAGACCACTCCACCGGTCACGAACACGTGTTTGGTTGGAGTTCTGGATGAGGGCATTACGTACCTCCGGATCGAGACCTGCCTCTAATCATTATTATTGGCCTCCCGCGCGCCGTCTCCTTTCGGGTTTCCCAGATAGTGGCCGTTCCCGCCCTGTCTTTCCGGCCTGCCGAGCCCATCCAGCCATCTCAGCACTCGGTTCGACTCTATCACCCTGCTGAAGGAGACCGCCTCCGACAGCACGTTCAGGCCGATGAGAGCCACCAGGGCACCCACCTTCCACCAGGTCCCCGCGCCTGTCGCGAACCCTAGCCCCACGGCCGCGCCCATCACGTTGCTGCCGGCGTCACCGAGCATGAAGCGCTCTGAGAGGTCCCCCGGAAAGAGAACCAGGGTGATCGCCGCAACCGCCAGCAGGTAGGGCATCACATCGCGTGGCTCGGTGAAGTTCAGGGCGATGACCCCGGCTATCGCCGGGAGAAACACCTTGATGGCCCTGCCCGGACGCAGGTCAAGCAGGTTGAAGAGGTTGGCCGAAAGGGCTATCACCGCGGCGTTCAATAGCAGCATCCAGAAATCGGGCCTGGCGGTCGCGCTCACCGCGGCGGCCAGCAGGAAACCGCCAGCCGCCTTCAGCATGCCGGTGGTGAGCCGTCCGTGGAAGAGCTCGGAGAAGTGGCCGGCGAAACCCCTGTCGCCCCGGTCCCCCAGCACATCGTCCAGGAGCCCCAGCAGGCAAAACCCCGAGACCAGCAGGAGCATCCGGAAGGCGAAGTCCAGCGGCACCAGGCTCGGGTGCGCTTCACTCATGATGGAGACCGGGAAGAGGTTGTAGTAGATGAGCGCGACCAGGAAGACGAGCAGGTATGCCGGGAAGAAAACAAGCCCCGCGGCCGTGGGTACCTCGATGTCGCGGTAGTTACGGCGCAGCAGCGCGGGGTGCGCGAGTACGGGCCGCAGACCGAGAAGTGCGAGTGCCCCGGCCACCCCCCCGATCAGGAATAACGCGACCGGTGCTATGGCGGACATGTTTTCCCCCCCGGGATCCTGGTTGCGACGGCGACAAGCACATCGAGGAACTGGCGCCCCCGGTGCACGAACCCTGCCAGGTCCCGTCCGGTCTCCCTGTGCGACATCGAGGTCTCTACCTCCACCACCCTGAACCCGGCCCTCAGCGCGTCGATGGTCATGGCGACCTCCATGCCAAACCCCGGGGCAAAGGGTGAGCACGCCTCGTACACGGCCCGCGTAATGCAACGCTGCCCCGAGATGGGCGATCGCATTCTCCGGCCGGCGAGCCGCTCGATCGCGCCGGCCGCCAGTCCCCGCACCAGGCCGAAACCACCCTTGCGCGACGCGCGGCCGAAGGCGGCGATGACCAGGTCGGCCTCCCCGGCGCAGACCGGCACGATGAGCTTCTCCGCCTCGAGCGCGTGCTCCCCGAGGTCACCATCGACGAGGAGCAGGATATCGAAAGACAGGTCGGCCAGCGCCCTGGCAAGCGACCTTCCCTTGCCCAGGTTCGAACCGTTGACCAGTACCCTGGCGCCCGCCTCGCGGGCGTTGCGCGCCGTGCCGTCGGGCGAGGCGTCGTCGACGACCACCACCTCGGCGACCCGCGCCAGCGAGAGCAGGGAGCGCACGGTCGCCGCAATCTCCCCCTCCTCTGAGAAGGAGGGAACGACCGCCAGGACGCCCGGCACCTCAGATACCACCGTACTCCGGTATCATGCGGGTAGCGGACTTGCCGCTTCCGTAGTTCCCGGACCGTCCGTTGAACACCATCACCAGCGCGACCTGGCCGGGGGCGTCGTCTATCGGGTCAACCGTCGAGATCCCGGTCTTCTTGTAAGCGACCATGACGGACTCGGCCGTCTCCGACCCCCCGACCCCCACCAGCGGGAGCGCGGCGGCGATGAAGGTCCTTATCAGCGGGATGTCGTTCTCCTCCAGCTTGGTGGTCTCGATGCTGCCCAGCAGCGCGGCCCCGGTCACGGGCCCGGTGATCGCTCCGCGGACCTGTATGACGCCCGTCTCCTGCAGGGTGTCGAGGATCCCCAGGTTGGACGCGACCAGCATCTGGTTCACAACCTCGGCATATACCCTTTCTTTCAGCTGCTGGGGGTTGGCCCCCGGCATCTGGAAGAGGGTGGCAAGGCTGTCGGTGACCTCGGGCTTGGAGTACTGTGCCGAGCCCGCGAAGAGCACGGTGGCGGGCACCGAGGCACCCGCGCTCTGGAGCCCTTCATTGATGCTTGCCAGCGCCTTTTCCTCCGGGTCAGTCCTTGCCACAATGACGTACGAGCGTCCCGCCAGGGCTCCTGTGACCAGGTACGGCTTCGCCTGGCGGGCGAACTCCTGGTAGGCGACCAGTTGCTCGTTGAGAGTGACGTTCTTCTCCTTGATCTCCTCGAAGGTCTGCTTCAGTGATTTGATCTCCGCCCTCTGCTCGCCCACCAGGCCGCGCTCGACAAGGGTCGTGCCCAGGAGGATCCCGATACCAAGTGCCAGGAACACGGCCACAAGCGATATCACGTGGTATCGCATGTCGAGCATCGAGACCCCCTCCTTTCCAGTTGTAACGCTAGATCAGGTTCTGCAGCTTCATTATCCAGACCTGGAAGCGCATCGCCAGTACCGAGATGAACTGCCTGACCGGCTCGGAGAGCAGGATTATCAGCATTATCACCAGCAGGGCGGCGGCTACCATGATGGCGAGGTGCCACCCCTTCACCCTGTTGGAATACAGCCGGCTGACCCCCTTGGCGTCGACCAGCGCGCCACCCACCCTCAACCTCATCAGGAACGTGCTCGCCATCCCTTTGCGGTCCTTGTCCAGGAACTCGATGAGGTTGTTGTGGCTGCCCACCATCACTATCAGCTCGGCGCCCTTCTCGAAGGCGACCAGCATGGCGATGTCCTCGCTGGTGCCGGGGTAATGGAACACGGTGCTCGTCAACCCGAGGTCCTGAAGCCTCTTCATGCCCGGCGCCCGGCCGTCGGAGTACCCGTGTACCACCAACTCGGCCCTGCCGGAGAGCGCCTTATCGCTCACGCTGTCCATGTCGCCGATGACCATGTCGGGGTGATAGCCCATCTCCAGCAGAGCGTCCGCGCCGCCGTCCACCGCCACAAGGATGGGCTTGACCTCACGGATGTAGGGACGCAGCGCCACCAGGTCCTGCTTGTAGTTGTGTCCTCTTACCACGATGAGGGCCTGCCTCCCCGAGAACCTCGTGGTTATCTGCGGGAGGTCCACGCTCTCGAGCAGAATCTCTTTCTCGGCGTCGAGGAGCTCCATTGTGTTCGCCGCGAAGTCGCCCAACTGCTTGCCCAGCCTTGCCTTGCTCTCCTCCATGCGCCCGACAATCTCATCGATGGAGAGCGGAGCGCCGGTTGCCACCTCTTCCCCGGCGAGCAGGACCGCTCCCGCCGCGACCTCGACGGCCTCGCCTTCCTTCACCTTCTCGAAGATGTCCGCGCCGACCTCGTCGAGTATGGGAATTCCGCTGGCCACGATCGTGAGCGGCCCGGGGTTCGGGTATGAGCCCGTGATCGAACAGGACGCGTTTATCACCACCGCCGGCGCGGCTTCTATCAGGGACTCGGCGGAGACGCGGTCCACGTCCCTGTGGTCTATTATCGCGATATCGCCCGGCCTCAGTCTCTTGACCAGGTTCTTGGTTCGCTTGTCGAGCCTGGCGGTCCCGGAGATCGTCATCTCGCCGCGCTCCGTCACCGCCGGTCCTGGGGTCTTCACGAAAGGTCCACCTTGGTCGATCCTAAGAGGTGATTATACTGCAAAGGCCGCACCCGGACGCCGCCGGCCCCGGGTCACACCTGCTTCATCCGCTCCCGCGCTCTTTCCAGCGACGCACGCGCGTGCTCGCGCGTCACCTTGCGGCCGCTGGAGTCACCGAGCATGCGGCAGAGCTCGTCGAGCCTACCGTCCTCGTCGAGAGGCTCGACGTCCGTGCGGGCGCCTTCATGCTTGAACACCCGGTACTGGTGATCGGCGAAGGTCGCTATCTGCGGCAGATGCGTGATGCAGAAGACCTGGTGGTACACCCCCAGCCTGTGCAGCTTCTCTCCCACGGCCAGGGCCGTCTCTCCACCGATGCCGGAGTCCACCTCGTCGAAGACCAGGATCGGCAGCCGGTCCGCCCCGGCCAGCACGATCTTCAAAGCCAGCATGACCCTGGACATCTCTCCGCCGGAGGCGATCTTCCTCAGAGGCCTGAACTCCTCGTCCGGGGCAGGTCGGAACATGAACTCGACGGTGTTGAAACCGTCAGGGCCCGGTTTCGCTTCGCCGGGCTTCCCGCCGGCCCCGGCGACGTTCACCTCTAGCGCGGCATGCCCCAGCTCCAACTGCTCCAGCTCGGCTGCCACCGCCTCCTCCAGCCTGGAGGCGGCTTCCCTGCGGGCCTCATCGAGCCCGGTGGCCTTCTCCTCCATGTCACGAGTGGCACTCGCGATCTCTCCGTCTATCTCCGCGAGCCTGAGTTCGCCTCCCTCTATCTCCCGCAGGCGCTCCGAGGCCTCGTGGAGGTAGGCCAACGTCGTCTCCGCCGAGCCGCCGTACCTGCGGAACAGCTCGCGCAGCGCGCTGAGGCGTGACTCGATCTCCTCCAGCCGCGATGGGTCCGCCTCGAGCAGGCCCCTGTAGGAGGTCAACTCCCGCGCCAGGTCTTCCGCCTCGATCGCAAGGGCCTCCGCCCTGGAGCGCAGGCCCTCCACCGGGGGGTCCTTCTCGGCGATGCGACCCAGGTCGTCAGCCGCGCGCGTCAGCAGCTCGCCCGCCCCGAGCCCTCCGTCGCCGGAAAGGGCCGAGGCCGCCGACGCCGAGAGCTCACCGATCAGCCTGGCGTTTCGCAGCCGGCCCGCTTCCAGCTCGAGATCCTCCAGCTCGCCCTCCCTCACGCCCGCCACCTCTATCTGGCCGACCTCGTGACGCAGCAGGTCGGCCTCCCTCATCGAGCCTGGACCGGCGCCGGCCAGCCTCTCCCTCTCGTCGATGAGCCGCCGGTACTCCAGGTAGCGTTCGCGGTATCCGCCGAGCAGCTCGAGGTGCACGGATCCCGCGAAGCGGTCGAGGTAGTCCATGTGCGTCGAGGGTTTCAGCAGCGCCTGGTGGGTGTTCTGCCCGTGCACGTCCACGAGCACCTCGCCGACGCTCTGGAGCGCGGATACGGTGGACAGGCGGCCGTTCACGGTGCAGCGACCCTTTCCCGAGGCCGGGATGGTCCTGGCCAGGGCCAGTTCGTCTTCGCCCTCGTCCAGGAAGCCCAGTCCCACCAGCTCACCGGCCACCCCGGGTGACCCCGACAGGTCGAACGCCGCTTCCAGTACGGCGGCGCCGGTCCCCTTGCGGGCCATCATGCCCTCCGCCCGGTCGCCCAGCAGGAGCCCGATCGCCTCCACCAGCACCGTCTTGCCGGCTCCGGTCTCACCTGTCAGGACGTTGAAACCGCTCTCGAACTCGATCTCGGCCAGGTCGACCAGGGCGAAATCCCGCACCTTCAGATAGGCGAGCAACTCTCACCCCGCTCGGGCTCGTCCGGCGGCGGACCCATGAACTTGCGTCGCAGCGTCTGGTAGAAGGAGGATCCCTCCAGCTCCAAGGATCTTGACCCTCCAGTCCAGCGCGTGGAAGTCTATCCTGGCCCCCGGCGGAACCTCCACGTCTTCCCTTCCGTCGATGCTGAGGGCCAGGCGCTCGGGCTTCTCCTCCACGACGACGGACACCCGGTCCCGTGAGTCCAGCACGATGGGGCGGCTGAAAAGCATGTGGGCGCAGATCGGTGTCAGCAGGAAGCACGCCAGGGAAGGGGTCACAATCGGACCTCCCGCCGACAGCGAGTAGGCGGTGGAGCCCGTGGCGCTGGAGACGATCAGCCCGTCCCCCGAGTACCGCATGAAGAACTCTCCGTTGATGTAGGTGGACAGGTGTATCAGCCGCTCCCGGACCAGCTTGCCTATCACGACCTCGTTCAAGGCCCGGTAAGAGCGGGTGGGCCCTCCCCCCTCCACGGTGCAGCCGACAGGTATTCGCTCGCTGACGTAGTACCTCCCGGCCAGGACCTCCTCCAGCACCTGCTCGGCCTGGTGGACCTCCCCGGCGGTCAGGAAGCCCATCTTCCCGATGTTGATCCCGACCAGAGGCACCTCGCCGCCCCACAGCACGTCCACCGCGTGGAGGACGGTGCCGTCACCCCCCAGCACCACGGCCAGGTCGGCCTGGCTCCTGGCCGTTTCCACGGTGACCCCGTCGTGCTCACCGGCGAGCCTGTCCGCGTCGGTGGCCAGCACGAAACGTTGCACCCCCCTGGACTGGAGCCAGCGCGAGACGGTGGTCACCATCTCGTCTATGCCGGGCTTGCCGACATTCGGTATTATCAGTACTTTCTCGAAGCCGCCCGCGTTCCGGTCCGCCATGTGATCCTAGACCCCTCTTTCAACCGCCTCGACCGCGGCCGCGATGCCCTCGAACTCGATGCCGTCGGCCGGGGCACGCTCGACCAGCAGGAGGAACTCGACGTTTCCCTTGGGACCTCTCAGGGGCGACGGAGTGACCGCGACCGCCTCGAGGCCGTTCCCACGCAGCCAGTCTACCAGGCCGGCGAGCACCTGCAGGTGCACCGCGGCATCCCTGACCACTCCTCCCCTTGAGACCTGGCTCCGGCCCGCTTCGAACTGAGGTTTCACCAGGGCCACCGCCCTCCCGTGCGGCTCCAGCACGCGGAACACCGGACCCAGGACCTTCCTCAGGGAGATGAAGGAGACGTCGACCACCGCCAGGCCGGGGGGCTCCGGCAGTAACCCCGGGGCAAGAGCGCGGGCGTTCACCCCCTCCAGGACGTGCACCCTCGGATCGAGGCGCAGCTTCTGGTGCAGCTGCCCCTTTCCCACGTCGACGGCGTAGACGGAGCCGGCACCACGCTGCAGCAGGCAGTCCGTGAAGCCGCCGGTCGAGGCGCCAACGTCCAGCGCCACCCTGCCGGTGACGTCTATGCCGAACTCGTCGAGGGCGCGCTCCAGCTTCCTGCCCCCCCTCGAGACGTAGAGCTCGCCCCGATCGACCACCTCTATCGACTCGCTCCCCGTGACCTGCGTGCCCGGTTTGACCTCGAAGCTCCCATCGACTCTTACGAGGCGCTCCATCACCGCGGAACGCGCCCGCGCCCTGCTCTCGAAGACCCCGCGCTCGTACAGGAGGGCGTCCAGCCTCTTCTTCATGCGTGCTCGAGACGTGCCGCCGCCTCTTCGGCCACGCGCTCGGCGGTGAGCCCGCTCTCCTCCATCAACTCGGGGATGCTGGCGTGCTGCAGGTAGCGGTCGGGCAGTCCCTTGAGCAGGAACCCCCGCCCTTCAGTGGGAAGCTCCTGCATGGCCTCGAGGACCCCGCTTCCGAAGCCGCCCGAAAGGACACCGTCCTCGAGAGTGACCACCAGCCCCACCCCGGTACACGCCGCCTCCAGGAACCCGGCGTCCAGGGGCTTCGCGAACCTGGCACTTACCACCCCGGTGGAGATCCCCCGTCCCTCCAGGATGTCCGCGGCCTCGAGCGCGGTCTTGACCATGGACCCGAGCGCGAGAATCACCACCTGGCCGCCCTCCCTGATTACCTCGCCTTCGCCCCGCCTGATGGGGGTGAGCCCCGCCCCCTCCAGTTGGGGCGCGGTCCCGCGGGGGTAACGGATGGCGGTGGGCCCGTCCTGCTCCAGCGCATAGTGCAGCATGGACTCCACCTCGACGGCCGCGCAGGGGGCCATCACGGTCATGCCCGGAAGGGACCTCAGCAACGAGATATCGAAGTAGCCGTGGTGCGTGGACCCGTCCTCGCCTACCACGCCGGCCCGGTCGATAGCGAACACCACGGGCAGGCCCTGCAGGCACACCTCCTGTGACAGCTGGTCGAATGCCCTCTGCAGGAACGTCGAGTATATGGCCACCACCGGCTCGAGCCCTCCGAGGGCCAGGGCGGCCCCCAGGTTCACCCCGAGCTGCTCCGCTATGCCGACGTCGAAGAACCGCTCGGGGTACCGATCCGAGAACTCCGTGAGCCCGGTTCCAAGCCTCATCGCGGCCGTTATCGCCACCAGGCGCGGCCTCTCGGCGGCCAGCCCGACCATCGCCTTGCCGAACCGCTCCGTGAAGGTGTTACCGTCCGCGGTCTTCAGCGGAGTCCCTGTCTCCTCGTCGAAAGAGGCCACGCCGTGGAACCTCTCCGGGCGGCGCTCGGAGTGACCGTAACCCTTCCCCTTGAGCGTCCGCGCGTGGATCAGCACTGGCCCTTTTATCCGCCTCGCCTCCCTCACCGTCTCCTCGACCAGGGCCACGTCGTGGCCGTCGATCGGGCCGACGTACTTCAGGCCGAGTGACTCGAACAGCCCGCCGGGGACCAGCGCGTGTGTGACCGCCTCCTTGAGCTGGGAGGCGACCCTGACCAGCCCCGCTCCAAGCCCGGGCATCGTGCTCAGGAACTCCTCAAGGTCCTCCTTGAAGTGGGTGTACCCGGGCTTGAGGCGGATGCGCGAGAGGTAAGCCGCGAAGCCGCCCACGTTCTGCGAGATCGACATCTCGTTGTCATTCAGGATGATGATGAGGTTTGAATCGAGGTGGTGTCCGACCTGGTTCAGTGCTTCGAAGGCCACCCCCGAGGACATGGAACCGTCTCCGATCACGACCGCGACGCCGTAGTCCGCCCCCAGCAGGTCGCGAGCCAGGCACAGCCCCAGGCCGTAGCTGATGGAGCTGCCGGAGTGTCCACTGTCGACCACGTCGTAGTCGCTCTCCGACCTGCGGGGAAAGCCGGATAGCCCGTCCTTCTGGCGGAGGGTGGAGAAGCGGTCTCTCCTGCCGGTGATTATCTTGTGCGCGTACGACTGGTGACCCACGTCCCAGATGATGCGGTCACGGGGCGCATCCAGGGCGCGATGTACCGCCATGGTAAGCTCGACCACGCCCAGGCTGGAGGCCAGGTGGCCGCCGGTGGCACAGGTGGTGTCGATGATCAGCCGGCGAATCTCGACTGCGAGCTGGTCCAGCTCCCAGGGATACAGCCTCTTCAGGTCGGCGGGCGAGTCCACCCGTTGCAGGATCGAGTCCATCAGTAGCGCCGGTTCCCTTCGCGCCCGGTCCACCTGTCAGCTTTCACGCCCGCTTCCGTAAACGACCGAGCAGTCCATCGTAGCATTTTACTCAAACGTCGCTCGCGACCACAAGAACGCCGGCCGCTGTTAGAATACGCACATGGAGATGCCGAGCAAGCACACCCTATACCTCTCGAGACGTATCGGCGCCAGGGGCCCCGGTACCGAAGGCGAGGCGGCCGCCGCCTCCTACATTCTACGCTGCATGGGCGACTCCGGCGCCGAGGTGAATATGGAGAGTTTCTCCTGCTGGAAGTCCGACCTGGACGCCCTGCTCATCCTCTACCTCGCCGCGATCGCCGGGTACGGGCTCTTCCGATTGTCGTTCACGGCGAGCATGGTGGTGACCATACTGGTATGGTTCGCCTTCCAGATGGAGACGTACTCGTGGGCTATCGTGTCGCGAATACTCCCGCGGAGCCAGGCGTCCAACGTGGTCGGCCGGGTTCCGGCGGCGGGCGGCGCGAGAAGGCGTGTGGTCATAACGGCCAACTACGACACCACCATGAGCTCCCCCCTCGGCCGCCCCGGAATAGCCAGGGCCTACCGGGTCCTATACATAATCGCCTTCATCTTCATCACCGCACTGGTCGTGCTGAGCATAGTGGGTCTCGGGGCGTCACTCACGCACGTGAGCAGGCGGGTCATAAACAGCATCTGGCTCTACTCCTCGCCGGCGGCGCTCTACCTCCTTCTCATGGCCCTCCTCCTTGCGATCGGACGGGGGCGTGGCCGCTACCCCGTCGGTGCGAACGACAACGCCTCGGGGGTGGGGGTGATGCTGTCCACCCTTCAGGCCATTGCCGCCGATCCCCTCGAGCATACGGAGGTGTGGGGCGTCGCCACCGCCAGGGGCGCGGCCGGCGGCAGAGGCATGGTCGCCCTGTTGAAACGCCACGGTTACCAGCTCAAGGACGCCTACATCATCAACGTGGACCACGTCGGCCACGACGAGCTCAAGGTCATCACGCGCGAGGGGATCATGCTGGGCTTCCGTAACTCCGGCCACCTCAAGCGCCTCATACTGCAGGCCGCGGTGAGGTCAAAGGGGCTCAGGGGGCTTCGAAAGGGCCGCTGCCGCGTGAAGCGGAGCGACGCCATGGTGGCCACGGTGCGTTCTTTCCGGGCCATAACCATCGGCGGCCTCAAGGGCGGAGCCTACTTCGGCTACCGGAACGAGGCCGACACCATCGACAGGCTCGAGCGAGCGGGCCTTGACCGGGCCTTCAAGCTCCTCCGGCTCACCCTCGACGAGATCGACGTTGAGGGGACGAGGCGCAAGCCCTCCAGGAGGCTCGAGGAGGAGCTGTCGGCCGGGGAGGAGACCGTCGACGGTGAAGACGAGGCGGCCGTGGTCTCCGACACCACGGAGCCCGGGGAGCCCGAGAGGCGTCAGAGGCGCGCCGGCAGGAGAAGGTCTCGCCGCGAACGACCCCGCGAGACGGTCTGGGAAGGGCCCGAAGAGTAGAGCAAGTCGGCTACTCCCCCATCACCTGGCAGACGAGATCGCGTTCCCTCGGCCTGTTGTCGAAGTCGACCAGCACCACCTGCTGCCATGTGCCCAGGGTCAGCTTTCCTGCGGTGAAGGGGACGGTGAGGGAAGGTCCCAGAAGCGATGCGCGCACGTGCGAGTGCCCGTTGCCGTCGTGCCAGCGCAGGTTGTGGTGATAGTCGCGCCCCGCGGGTGCGACCCGCTCGAACAGCTCGTCGATGTCCTCGACCAGCCCCGGCTCGTACTCGATGGTGGTCACGCCCGCGGTCGCTCCGGGCACGAACACCGTGACCGTTCCGTCCATGAGCCCTGAGCCGCGCACAGCCTCGGCGACGTCGGGGGTGATGTCGACGACGTCCCCGTCGCCGCGGGTGCCAACAGAGAAGCTGCTCGAGGTGACCGTCATCGGCTACATGGCGTAGAGCTCTTCGGGGGGGATGCTCCTGAACCCGGCGGCCTTCAGCGCCCCGATCGCCTGCTCGGCTTCCTCCACCCGGATGATGACGATGGCGTTGTCCCCGGCCTTCTCCAGGAAGCAGTAGAGGTACTCGATGTTCATCTCCTGCTCCACCAGGGGCTTGAGCACCGCGGAGAGCCCGCCGGGCCTGTCGTCCACCTCGACCGCCACCACCGGGGTCTCCTTTACCGTGAAGCCCTGCTCCTTGAGCCACTCGTGCGCTTTCTCGGGATCGTCGACTATCAGCCGCACCACGCCGAAGTCGCTGGTGTCCGCCACACACAGCGCCCGTATGTTGACGCCCGCCTCGCCGAGGTGACGGGTGACGTCGAGCAGCCGCCCTTCCTTGTTTTCCAGGAACACCGAGATCTGCTTTACGGTCATTGCCGGCACCTCCTAGATCTCGCGGTTGTCGATCACCCGCACGGCCTTGCCCTCGCTCCGGGCGATGCTGCGTGGCTCCATCAGGTTGACCTGTACGCCGATCCCGAGGTAGCTCTCTATCTCGGCCTGGAT
>JAZDFZ010000082.1:0-4755 GCA_043807425.1 Actinomycetota bacterium | reverse complement strand
CGTCCGACTCCCAGTACATGGCCCTCTCGGCTATTACGCCGCGGTCGGCCTCCACCTTTGTGGAGAAGTCCTTGTCGGGCAGCGCGTCGTTGACCCTCACCGTCCTGCGGGAGTTGGCCGGCATGGTGAAGGGCGCCTGCTCCTCGGGTCCCTCGTCGGTCATGTAGGTCAGGGTCACCGTGGCCTCGGCGGAGTTAGGGTTCTGCACCAGCACGTAGGTGGTGAAACCCCAGGCGGTCGTGCCCTCGGCCAGGTAGTAGGTGGAGGCCGCGCGCGTGGTGCCGATGGAGTCGTGCCCCTCGCGGCGGTCGTCCTTGTACATAGCCCTCTCCGGGATGACCGGGTCGTCGGCCACGACCTCTATCGAGGCGTCGTGCTCGCCTATGTCGTCCTCCATGCTGAAGGAGGCCCTGGAGGCTGCCGGCACGCTCTTCTCGACGGAGACAGGGTCGGCCCCCTCTATCATGTAGGTCACGGTGGCGGTCACCGCCTCGGTGTTCGGGTTCTGGATGAGCAGCCAGGTCTCGAACCCCCAGGCGCTCGACCCCTCGGGCAGGTACCAGGTCTCAGCCGGCGCGGTGACGCCCACAGAGGTGTGCGCCTCCGGCGAGTCAGCCCCCTCTCCCGTCCAGGTCATGGTCCGGTCCACGGCGATGGACTTCCCATCCGTCAGGCACTCCACCTTTGTCGAGAAGTCGGCCTCGCCGAGCGTGTCCGCGGGGTCGACAGTTGCCTGTGACAACGCGGGAAGGACGACAGTCCCGCCGGAGACCGCCCCGGTAGCGGTCATGTAGATCACCCGCGCCTCGACCCCCGTGTCGTTCGGGTTCTCGATGGAAATGTAGGTATCGAAGCCCCAGGCGGTCGTCCCTTCGGCCAGGTACCAGGTCGGGTAGTAGAGACTCAGCGTCTTGTCGGAGTTGGAGGTGCCGCTGCCGGTCACGACCGTGACCGGTCCGCTGGTCGCTCCCTCGGGCACCGTGGCGACTATGCGCGTGTTGGTCCAGGAGTCGTACTCGGTCGCGCACACGCCGTTGAAGGAGACGTACGAAGCGGCCCCGCCGGATGCCCCCGCCCCGCTCGTGCCGAAGTTGTCCCCGTTGATGGTCACGCTCTCGCCCGGTTTCGAGGTCGGCGGGTCGATGCTCGAGACGGTCGGGGCCTGGACCGTGAACGCGACGCCGTTGCTCGTCCCCGCGCCCGTCGTGACCTTGACGGGCCCGCTGGTGGCGCCCGAGGGCACCTTCACCTTCACCTGGGTATCCGACCACGATACGTACTGGGTCGCCTCCACCCCGTCGAAGGTCACCTTCGAGGAGCCTCGCGAGGAGCCGAGGTTGGAGCCCGTGACCGTCACCGTCTCCCCCACCACACCCGAGTCCGGCTCGATGCCCGTTATCTGCGGGTTGTTGTCGAGCACGGTAAAACCGTCCAACAGGGGGTCTATGTACTCACCCCTGTTGCTCACTATCACCGACCTGGCACCCAGGGGGGCGTCCGAGGCGATCTGTACTTGAGCGAACATGTGGGTGTTATCGCCCGCGATCACTGACACCTGGCCGATCGAGACACCATCACCCAGGGACACGTCCGGCCAGTACTCCTGGAAGTGCGTGCCGCTGCAGGTGATGGAAAGGGTCCTGGTCTCCCCGCGCTTCGCCGACGCCGGGCTCACCGAGGTCACCCTCGGACCCGAGAGCGCGTTCATCGCGTTTATCCTCCCGAACCCGTAGTAGTCGTCCCTCCCGGCCGCGCCCCTGTCGTCGGAGCGCTCCTCGATGAGCCGCTCGACGTCGTCCGGTTTCAACTCCGGGTTCCTGGACAGGACCAGCGCGGCCAGCCCCGCGGCGTGGGGACAAGCCATGGATGTGCCACTCATGTGATCGTAGTCCTGGGCGTAACCCGGCCCCGGCGGCGGACTGTTGTACGTCACCTCGTAGGTGGGCATGGCCGAGTATACGTTCCAGCCGGGCGCGGTCACGTCCACGCTGGAGTTGTAGTTGGAGAAGGCGGCCCTGGCGTCGTTGTTGTCCGTCGCGCCGACACCGACCACCTTGTTGAAGGCGGCCGGGTAGTTCAGCGCCGCGCTCGAGTCGTTGCCCGCCGAGGCGAACAGGATCATCGGGTCGTCTGCCTTGTCGTGGATAGAGTTGATGATATCCTGCAGCGTCTCCATCTGGTCGGAGTCCTGCGCGCCGCCGCCGATGCTCATGTTCGCGATCCGGGCGCCCTCCCCTGAGGCGTACTGGAGGGCCGTTGCGATGTCGTAGTGTGTGCAACCCCCGTAGCTGCCGAACACCTTGAGGGGCATTACCTTCGCCCCCGGGGCGACACCGACCACGCCCGTACCCTGCGCCTCGGCGGCCACTATCCCGCTCACGTGCGTGCCGTGGCCGTTGTCGTCCACCGGGGCCTCGTCCTCGTTGGTGAAGAAGTAGAAGTCGTCCTCGGGGATCTGGGTCCACACCGCCCCGTCCCAGTACTGCTCGGAGCCGCCGGGATACACGGTGTAGGTGTGGGCGTCGTCGTTCTCGTAGAGGTAGTAGTAGTCGGTGTCGCTGCTGTTTGTAGTGCTTATCACGATGAAGAACTGCACACCCTCCGCCACCCAGCACGCGGTGTCCAGGTCCATGACCACGGAGCCCTCGATGTCGGGCACCTCCGCCGGGCTCAGCGTGTAGCTGCCCACGCTAGGCCCGGCGATGCTCCCGGTCCTGAGGGAGACGGTGACCGGACCCGTCGGATCGCCGTTCTTCCCGAGCATCACCCCGATCCTGCTCGTCGTCGTCCCGGTGGCGGTGACCGACTGGCCCCAGACCTGGCTGCCGGCCTCGAAGTACCTGATGGCCAGCCCGCTGCTCCCCACACCCCAGGCCAGGTTCTGGTGCAGGACGCTCACGTCCTTCATCTGGTTGCCGGCGCCGAAGCCGAACCACTCCCAGGTCGAGCCGTCGAAGCCGCAAGTCTCGCCGTCGTCCCCAACCGCCCAGACGTGACTGCCGTCGAGCGCCGACACCCCCCGCAGGGGACCCATGTGACCCGCGGGCACCTGATCCTGCCAGGCCGTGCCGTTGAAGAAGCGGATCTTCTCCTCGTTCCCGGTGGTCCCGCCGACCGCCCAGACGTGGGTCGAGTCCAGTGCGCTCACCCCCGCCAGGGAGTACTCACTGTGATTACCATCCTGCTGGACCCACCCGGTGCCCGACCCGCCGTAGAAGAGCGCCGTACCGTAATCTCCCGCCGCCCAGACGTGGGTGGAGTCCAGAGCCGATACGCCGTTCAGGTTTCTCGAGGTCGGGGCGCTCTGCCCGCTCCATGACGTGCCGTTGAAGTAGCGTACGGTACCGTTCTCGCCGACCGCCCAGACGTGTGTGGAGTCGAGCCCGCTCACCCCGTTCAGATGTGCGGTGGTACCGCTGGCCTGCGCGCTCCAGGACGTTCCATTGAAATGGAGTATGGTGCCGTTGTCGCCGACCGCCCAGACGTTCCAGGGGTCGGCCGCCCACACGTCGGCCAGCAACTGCGCTGTCCCGCTCGCCTGCGCGGTCCAGTTGCCCCCGTCGCAGAAGCGTATCTTGCCGTTGGCGCCCACCGCCCAGATATGGCTCTCGTCGAGCGCGTGCACACCGTAGAAGAAGTCGTTGTCCGGGTCGCCGGTACCGGCGGGGTGCCAGTATGCCCCGGTCCCGCCCTTTCCGAGCTCGCGGTACATCGCCTGGTAGCTCCCGCCGCCCTCGTCGTAGTAATAGTTCTTCTGGGCGATGCCCGCGGTGTTCCAGCCCCAGGTGTCGTCTAACTTCCCGTTTCCGTCGTCGTCGACACCGTTGGCGGCCACCTCGTCAGGGTTGGTCCAGACCCTGGTGGCGAGGTCCGGGTGTGTCCTATCGATGCCGGTGTCCAGCACCGCCACGGTCTGCGGGCTCGTGTCGCCTTTCTCGATCTCCCACGCCTCGGGCATGTCCATGTCGGCGTCGGGCGTGCCGGCCTGTCCCTCGATGACCTGGCCGGTGTTTTCAAGGCCGTACTCCTCAGAGAACCCGGGGTCGGTGGGCCTCCATTCCGCGGGCTGGAACCGGTAGTTCGGCTCGGCGTACTCGATACCGTCCCGGGCCTCGAAGTACCTGACGGCATCCTCGACCCGGACGTAGTCATGCAGCTTGTAACGGTGGACCTCGCCACCGCTCACGCCGGAGAGCTTCCCCATCTCGCGGGCGACTCCTGCCGCGCCGCGCATACGCCCGAGGCTTCGACGGGTCAGGCCGGGCCCGGCCTTCACCAGCATCTCTCCCGGCTCGTACTCGGGGTGCTCGATAGTGCGGGTTCCCTGGTAGGGTCCCGCCGGGGATGGTTGCGCGGGAGCGGCCACGGCGACAGCGGGCAGGCTCATCGCGGCGAGAAAGAGGCAGATCATCGCGGCAGGGACGGTCCTGGAGCGGATAGAGGCTGTGCTTTTCCCGGGCTCCGCTCTCACGAGCTGTCCCCCTACCTTCGAAGCGCGGACCTGCACTTGTATCTATCGGTTACTGACGACCGGCTATTAAGCGGGGTTCGCGGATCCGCTCTCTTGTGGTTGCCACCACTCGCCGCGCGGAATAGACTCGGTGAGCACACACAGGAGGTGGCGACATGGAAAACAGCCAGTGGATCGTGGTAGGAATCGGGGCCGGTGCGTTCATCCTGGGGATCATCTTCATCGTCATGGGCGTCCTGTCGCGCAAGAAGCTCACCGCGATCCGTGAAACCCCCACGGTGAAG
>JAZDFZ010000081.1:0-2615 GCA_043807425.1 Actinomycetota bacterium | reverse complement strand
CGCCGAAGGCGGTTACGGCCTGGATGCCTGTGAGGTAGAACGGGTGGCGACCCCGGACACCAGGGCGATAGTCCCCGTCCACCTCTACGGCGAGTGCATGGACCTCTCCGCGCTGTTGGATGTAGCGCACAGGCTGGGTGCGGTAGTGATTGAGGACGCTTGCCAGGCGCACGGGGCGAGGCTCGGAGGGAAGGCCGCTGGAACCTTCGGGGCGGCCGCCGCGTTCAGTTTCTACCCGACCAAGAACCTGGGGGCGTTTGGAGACGCGGGTCTCATAGCGACGGACGACACAGCGGTGGCCGGGAGGCTGAGAAAGCTGCGCGACTACGGTCGCTCCTGCCGAGACCTCTTCGAGGAACCCGGCAGGAACAGCCGCCTGGACGAACTGCAGGCCGCGATGCTACGGATCAAGCTCGAGCGGCTGGACGCCTGGAACGAGCGGCGGCGCTCGCTGGCCGCGCTGTATGCCGCCGAGCTCGAGGGACTGCCGCTGGATCTGCCCCGCGAGAATGAGCCAGGCTCGCACGTGTACCACCTGTACGTGGTGGCGACGGACGGGCGGGACGCTCTGAAGCGGCACCTGGAGGAGAGGGACATAGCGGCCCTGGTGCACTACCCGGTGTGCCCGCACCTGCAGGACGCGTTCGCGAACCTGGGCTACGGGCCCGGGGACTTCCCGAGGGCGGAGTCCGCGGCCGCACACGTGCTCTCGCTACCGCTGCACCCATGGCTGAGCGACCAGGACGCGATGACCGTCGCCCGCGAGGTCCGCGCCTTCTTCGGTTGAGAAGGACGCTACTCCGCGATTATTCCCCTCCCCCTTGAGGGGGCAGGGAAGGTTGATTGGGCGCGGACTTCAGTCCGCGGCCTTGGCTGGGGGTGAAGACCTGAACCTCGACGAATACCGCATAATGCGCGACATAGAGGACGACTTCTGGTGGTACGTGGGCTTCCGCCGGATATTCGCCGCGTTCATAGAAAGGTACTGCGCCGAGCAGGTCGCGGGCAGGGTCCTGGACGCCGGATGCGGCACGGGCGCTTTCCTGGAGTTCCTGGCCGACCGCTACAGGCCCGAGGTCCTCGTGGGCGCCGACTTCAGCCCGGAGGCGCTGTCGTTCTGCGGCGAGCGGGGCTTCAACGGCCTCGTCCAATGCTCGGTGGTGGAGCTTCCCTTCGACGACGGCTCCTTCGACCTGGTGACCTCCTTCGACGTGCTCTGCCACAGGTCTGTCCCCGACGACGTGATCCCGATGAGAGAGTTCGCCAGAGTCCTGCGCCGGGGGGGCCGGCTGCTAGTCAACCTGCCCGCCTTCATGTTCCTCTACTCGGAGCACGACCGCGCGGTGCATACAGCCAGGCGCTATCGCAGGGGAGAGCTTGAGCGCAAGCTGCTCATCGCCGGTCTGGAGCCGCTGGTGGTCACCTACACCAACTTCTTCCTGTTCCCACCGACGGCGGCCGTCAAGGTCGTGCGCAACCTCCTGGGATCCTCCGGGGAGCACCGCTCGGACCTGGTCCCGGTGCCGGCCGCGCTCAACCGGGCGCTGGCCTGGCTGCCGGGCCTGGAGTCGCACCTGGTGGGGCGGGTCACACTGCCCTTCGGGACCTCTGTCACCGCACTGGCTCGCAGGATCTAGAGCCCCGCATCTTCGAGCAGGCGCTCCCGCCCGGCGATCCCCTTGTAGTGCGTGTCGCTGTCGATGATGGTGGTGATGCAGTCGACGGGGCATGTGTTGATGCACCGCCAGCAGGCGATGCAGCCACGGCCGAAGGCTGGATAGAGATCGAGCGCTATCGCCCCGGAGGGGCAGTTCTTCACGCAGACGCCGCACCGGGTGCAGGCGCTTTCATCCACCCTCTTCCTGCCCATCTTCAGGCGGGGCCACCTTCCAGGTACCCTGGTGAGCCGGGACAGGAAGAACAGTCCGGTGGGGAGCACCCGGTAGGCCGGCAGGGATACCGCCCGGCCGTCCTCGATCGCGCACGCGTGCTCGAGCATACTGTCGGCGAACTCGGCAAGCTCGCGCACCGACTCCGGAGTCGGGGTCTCCGCGTCGTGCGGAGCGGACCACCTGCGGGTGCCGCCCCAGGAATCGGGGCAGATGAGGTTGTGGTCCCCGAGCACGGTGAGGCCCCTGTCCTCGAGCATCCGCGCGAACAGGGGCGTGGCCTGACCCGTAGCGCCCGCGCTGCTGGTGACGATGAAGGCGCGCCTTCCCTCCAGCGGAGGCATAGAGCGGACGAACCTCTCGACGTTTCTGGCCGGAGCCCACTCGTAGACCGGAGCGGCGAAGCAGTAGAGATCGAAATCCTCGAGCCGGACGTCCCCGGCCCTGGCGTATGTGGTCATGGTGACGTCGTGCCCGGCCCGCTCGATGGCGAGCCTGGTGACTTCGCAGGCGAACTTCGTGTTCCCGGTACCGGAGTAGTACAGGATGAGGACTTTCAAGATCCCGGTCGCCTCCCTGATCCGCTGGAACCCTTGTGCTGAAGAGCTTATACGTTTTTACGGGGCCATCTCAATCGATTAAGATACTCGACGGAGGGGTGTCCGAGTGGCCTAAGGAGGCGGTCTCGAAAACCGTTGTGGGCGGCAACGTCCACCGTGGGTTCAA
>JAZDFZ010000080.1:0-4464 GCA_043807425.1 Actinomycetota bacterium | reverse complement strand
ACACCGCCCTGGCGCTCTTCCAGGTCCTGGGCGGCAAGAGCGCGCCGCAGTAACCGGTCCATTCCGACGGTGGCGCCTGTGAACTCGTCCCTGCGCGCGACGCGGATGGACCAGGCGGAGTACATGTGCGACAACATGGGGGACACGCACATGACCCTGGTCCTCTTCTTCGGCGGGGAGTTGGACGCGGGGAGGGTAAAACGGGCTTTCAGGCTCAGCCTGGACGCCGAGCCCGTTCTTGGATGCCGGTTCGTCGAGCGTCCCGTGCGCCCCCGCTGGTTACGGCTCGAGGACCTGGACCGGCGCCTTCCCTTTTCCACCGTCGAGATCGGGGACACCCGGCGAGGCGCTGTCGAGTTCGCGGAGCGGCCCATGGACCCGAAGGCCGGACCGGCCGCCGAAGCGCTGTTGATGCGGTCCGGCTCCGACACACTCTGTGTGAAGGTACACCACGCAGCCGCGGACGCCGGCGGGGTGAAGGAGTACGGAAGCCTGCTCTGCTCCATCTACAGGAGGCTCGCCGGGGATTCCACCTGGGTGCCCTCGCCGAATATCGCCGGGGACCGTACCCTGCGCCAGGTGTACCGCCGGATCGGGCTCAGGGCCCGGGCCCGGTCGCTGAGAGACGGCGTCTCCCCGAGACAGACCTGGGGATTCCCCTTCCCGGACCTCGAAGCACGCGATCGGGCGTTCTCGGTCCGGAGGCTGGGCGAAAAAGCGCCGGTGGCGCTGGCCGAGCGGCGTGCCCGGTCCGGGGCGACGGTGAACGACCTGCTCCTGACCGCTTACTTCCGGGCACTGTGCGGGATCGGTCACGTGGAGGCCGGGACGCGCCTTCCGGTCGACGTCCCGGTGGACCTGCGGCGCTATCTCCCCGAAGGGAAGGCCGGGGCGGTCTGCAACCTGTCCGGCCAGCTCTACCCCGTGCTGGAGCATATGGACGGCGAGCCGTTCGAGGGCACCCTGGCCCGGGTCCGCGAGGTTATGGGGCGCTTCAAGGAGAACAGCCCCGGAATAGGCTCGGCGACGTGCATTGAGTCGTACCTGAGGTCCGGCTTCGGGATATCGAGGCGGGTCTTCGACAGGATGGTGGAGTCCATGGCCGGCGACGGCAGGGCCACACCTTTCCTCTCCAACTTCGGTGTCCTGTCGGAGGGCGATTTCGATGTCGGGGGAGTGCCGCTCGATGATGCCTTCATCATCAGCCCGCTTATGTTCCCCCCTTCCCTGCTCACGGGCGTAACCACATTCAGGGACTCGATGACCATGACCGTCGGGTACACTGGTGAGGGGTCGAACGGCCCGGTGATAGAGGAGTTCCTGGACCTCTTCGAACGTGAGCTCACCTGAAAGAAAACCTCAAACCATTTCTTTCACCATGGCTCCAGGATCAGTCGATGTGAGACCTGTACCACAGGTCTTTTGTCACGTGAAATTTTTGGTCTGAGGTTTTCTTTCACGAGCTCACTGCGGAGCGTACACGATGCTGACTTCTGCCAGGTCGGAGATATTGGGCGGCATGGCCCAGTCCCGGAACCTGACGTAGACCTCCCGTTCTCCGGCCGGGCCGTCGGCGAGTGTCCAGGGGACCGAGGCCACGCAGGGCTGCCAGGCCGCGTCCTCGAAATCCGGGCTGTTGGAGATCATCACGTCCTTGAGGCCCGAACCCCCCGGGTCGGTGGCCCGGAGATCGAGTACCGCTGAGAGCGAAGTGGTGTAGGCCGCTCCACCCTGGATTGTGACCGTGCCCTCCGGAGCTCTCTCGTCCGGCCTGGCGCTTGGCTCCACCTCCACCATGTGCGTTCGCCGCGGCGGGACATCTGTCCGTACGATCAGGACCCTGCGGCGGGGGGAGCGCTCGCGGTCGTCGTGGGCCTGCACCAGCCTGCCGTTCCTGGCCACGTAGTAGTAGCCGTCATCCAGGTATGGAACCGGCAGCTTGGCGAAGGCCGCCGGGAGCGGCTTCTCCAGGGTGTTGCCCACGACCCAGGCTACTTTTTCGGCCCTCCCGGAGTCCGGCTCCACCACCGAGGCGAACGCGGGCTTCGTCAGCCTGCCCAGGTTAGTGACGCCGCCCACGTTGACCCCCGCGTAGCTCGGGTAGGACCAGCGGGGATCCTTGTAGTTATAGCTCTCCACGGTCCCCCCGGCGATCCAGATCCTCCGGTAACCGGGGTAGGAGCGGGACAGGCCGTCCACGTTGAACTGCGCGCAGGTCGTGTTCACGCACAAGACCTGTCCGCCGCCCCCCAGCCAGGGGAACGACTCCACGGAGTCGGAGTGGAAGTGCCCGCTGACCTCCAGGGCGACCCTGTACTCGGCCATCAGGCGGACCGCCGCAAGCCGCCCGTAGCCGTTGCCGTACTTGCCCGCGAAACCGATCATGGTCTTAATCGCACCCAGGAAGCCCAGGTCGTCCGAGCCCTGGCTGGCCCACATCCTGCCCTCGCCGGCCTTCCTCCAGGGGTCCTGGTGGGTGGCGACCACCCTTATCGACGAAGACTGGTGGGCCGCGAGGTCGTCCCGCATCCAGGCCAGCTGGCCGGCCAGTGCCGTTGTGTCGATGGCCGCGACTCTTTCCGGGCTTACCCCTGGCTGCCAGGGGTCGCCGTTCCCCATGAATTGCCCCTTGTACTTGTCGGACTGGATTGAGACGCCGTAATCCGTCAGCACCCGCTGCGACAGAGGCCAGTCCTGTGAGTTGACCGCGAGGAAGTGTGCGCTCCCGTAGTCGAACGAGTGATACACGGGCCCGAACAGCCTCCGCCAGTTCTCGAACCAGTCCTCCCGCGCGGCGTTATCGCCCTCGGCGAAGAACTCGTGGTTACCCATTACCAGGAAGACGGGCACATCCAGCTTCAGGGTCTCCTCGTAGAACCAGAGCATCTCGTACTCGTACTCCGTGGTGACCTTCCAGGGGAAGCCCTGGTCCTGCAGCAGGTACGACTGGCCGAACATGTAGTCGCCGGTGAAGACGCAGAAGTCGGGTTTCATCACGTTGACCTGGTCGATCGTCTTCTGGTAGTAAACCGCCCCGTCCCTGGTGGGGTTGATGCCGTTGGGCCGCCTGCTCCTCTCGTGGTAGTGAGCCGAGGGGTAGTCGCACTCCGGGCCGTACACGTGGATATCGGTCAGTTGGCAGAACGAGAAGCGGTCCTTGTAGCGCTCGACCGCCTGCAGCGCGTGTGGCTGGAAGTCCTCCGTCTCTTCTCCCCCGACGACCCTCGCCCGGACCGTGAGGTCGTACAGGTCCTCCGGTAGCGCCGCCGGGACCTCGACCGTCACCAGGCAGATCGTACGGTCCGTTTCAGGGACCGCGGCGTACTCCGGCCAGCGTGTGCTCGTCCCGGGCTTGACGGAGCGGACCGGCAGCGCCATCTCCACCGGGACCGGGTCGATAGACGTCCGCGCGGTGACCTCGCAGTTCTCGACAGCAAGGAACGGGGTGTCGAAGCGACGGTCCCTCGGGTCGAACTCGATGACCAGCGGGGAGCCGGACTCCACTATCGCCGGGTTGCCGAAGGTGGGGTAGATAAGTTGCCTGACGCGGGGCTTGGCCTGCACGCCAAGGTTCGGGTTGGAGGTGAAATAGGGCCACAGGACGATGCCGAGTATGCTCGCGGTCATCACGACTATCAGCGGCCACGCACTCCGGGCCCTGGCCGTCACTCTCGCCCGCCTTCGATTGGGCTCGCGGTCGGCTGACATCGTCCACCTCCAATGTGCGCCTAGTATAATGGACGCGTTCGTTTCACTACCAATGAAAGGGGTGACCGGCTTGCGCGCAGCAACGGGTGTGTTCCTCGCGCTGCTGCTCGTGATCTGTGCCGCTCCCGGCTGCGGAAGCGGGGCCCCCTCCCGGACGCCGGAGGAAGTCACGCTGGAGTTCCTGGGGACCCTGAAGGAAGGCGACTACGCGTCGGCCTACGATATGCTGTCGGCGGCCGACCGGGAAGGCATGACCGAGGAGCAGTGGAGAGGGCACCTCGCCGAGCTGCTGTCGGGTATCGACGAGTCGGTCTCCTACGAGATCACGGACGAGCAGACCTCCGAGGACGAGGCGGCCGTCGGCGTGGAGATAACTCAGGGAGGAGAATCCCAGACGCTATACATCATGCTGGTCCCCGAGGGCGACGACTGGAAGATCTCGCTCGAGCGTTCCGAGACGATGAACAACTAGAGAGACGATAGGGAGACTGCAATCATCTACAACACGGCCGGACACGTCTTCTACTGGGGGACGGCAGTCATCGTCTATCTCTACACGGCCTACTGCCTGAGGGAGATAGCCAGGAAGCGTGCGATGCCGCGGCCCTGGTACGCCTGGATACCGGTGCTGAACGTCTACCTGCTCTGCCGCATCGTCGGCCACGGGGTCGTCTGGACCATCATGATGTTCGTGCCCCTGGTCAACGTGGTATTCTGGGTCCTGGTCGCGCTCAGGCTCGCGAAGGCATGCGGCAG
>JAZDFZ010000079.1:0-86802 GCA_043807425.1 Actinomycetota bacterium | reverse complement strand
GGCCTGGAGACCGCGTCCCCCACCAGGTTGAAGGTCGTGACTATCTGGGTGGGCGTGTTGGTGGTGAGCGCGCCGGAGTTTATGGTGTATCCGTTGGAAGGATACGGCCCCAGCATGCGCACCAGGCTGGCGTTGTTGAGGCCGGTCCCGTTGATGGTCACCTGCCTGGCCGTCTGCCTGCGGTAACCCCAGTTGTTACTCGTAAGGCTGGTTATGGTGGGGGGCGGTGTTGTCAGGTCGAAGCAGTTACGGAACTGGGCGGTGAACCCCCTGTCGGCCCATTCCAGGGACACGCTATAGTCGTTGGCCGCCACCACATCCGGCGGTGTGAAGTCGAACCAGCACGTTACCTGCGTGCCGCTCGCGTTCACCGCTTCGCCGTTGGCGAAGATCTCCAGCGTACCCGCGCGCCACAGCTTGACGTTCACCGTCGAGCTCGGGCCGAACTCGCTGACCGCGTCGGTATAGATGGTCATGTTCATGTGGGGGTCAGCGGTGCTGCCGGTCACCGGATCGATGGAGGTGATCACGATGATGGGGTTGTTGGAGCCCCCCGTCACCAGGAGGTCGCCGGCGAGCGCCCTCTCCTTGTAGGTGTGCTGGATGTTCTCGATGTTATAGTACACGCAGACCTCGATAAGGACGGCGTGCAGGTCGTCGGTGACGGACGCGTCGGCCCCTCCCTTGGGCTTGTCGTTCCCGAGCGGGTCCGAGGGGAGCCAGCCGGTGGTCATGACGGCCGGCGCGAGGTGGTCAGTGCCCCCGATGTTGCTGAGGTACTGGTACTCGATGGCGGTAGTCCTCCTGAAACGGGGCTGGCCCGGGATGGTGCCGTAGTCCTCGACCACGACCGGGTGATCGAGCTGGGGATGCTGGTCCTCCTGCGCCTGGACCCCGTTGGCGTACGACCCGTTGAAGTAGGTGTCGTCGATGTCCTTGTCACCCTGGACGTTGTCGTAGGGCACGTAGAACGGGAGGGTCTTTACCTCCTCTATCTTGCGGGAGGCGAGGTTGCTGGCGGTGCTCTCCACCGCGCCCTTGTTCACGTTGGCCCCGCCGCTGACCAGCATACTGCTGATCCCCACCACGCTTGCGACGAATAACATCGTCGCGGCGACAACCTCCGCCATGGAGAAGCCGGCCTGCCCCTTGAGGCGCCTCATCTTACCAAACATGGTCCAAATCCTCCTGTCCGAGGCCTCCCGCCGCTCTCCCCGCTTCGACGGCGGGGATTTCCGGGCCTGTTGCCACCATCAATCCGATACCGACCCGTAGGTGGAAATATAGATGTTCATGTTCTTGCCCTGGTCGTTCGACCTCAGGGTGACCTGCGCGTCTCCAAGGGCATCAGTGGTGACGATTGATCCCTTCGTGATAAACGTGAGGTAGTAGGTCTTGCTTCCGGCGTCATAGGACATCCCGCTGCAGGCATAGATCACGGTATTCGAGCTCATGGTGGGACGTATCCAGTCGTTGCTGACTATCTGGACCGCGGTCTGCTTCTGGGGCGCCACCACCGTCCAGGCGTTCCAGGTATCGGCCCCGGCATTCCAGGTGCGCTTGAGAGTACGGTAGGCGCTCCCAGGGGCGGACCCGTCGCCGCTGATGTGGAACTCCATCCGGTACTGGTCACGCTGCTTGGTGACACCGTCCGCGTCCATGACCCCCACGCCGGCGTCCGCGAGCGCATACACCTTTCGGACGTCCTGCTTGAGCATCTCCACGGCGGCCTTGAGGTCGGTCCTCGCGGTAACCCCGTGGTAGATAACGAACGTTATCATCAGGATCATCGTGATGATCACAATGACGGTGAGTAGCTCGACGAGCGTGAAACCCTCATCGCGACGAGACCTTGTCACCAGGCGCCTCCATTCAGCCGGCATGCTGCCATGTCATAGATTATAACGCTGGAGTCCCCCGATGGTTTACGCGCTCCGGGGACAAAGATAGTGGCCGTTCGCGGTCAGGGGGCCCACCGCTCCACGGGTACCGGCCTCTCGAAGGAAGCGGTCCCGGAGTAGGTCCGGGGACCCTTCTCGCCCACCAGCTTCACAGTGTACCTGACCGCGGTAACCTCGTCTCCGGCGGAAAGCGTATCTATTGGAGACGCGTGCACCTTTTTGCCGGCCTCCAGAGACGCGGCGAACGGCTCGGCCGCCCCGGGATCGAGCCCGTCCGTGAGCTCCACGCGTTGCCATTCACCATCCAGGCTGATATCCGCCGCCAGCACGCGGCCGCCGTCCACCGCGCGGAGGACGACCGCCTCCCAGGTGCCGTCTCCGTCCAGGTCGCCGTCGAACGCGAGGTAGTCCTCCCCCCGGCCCGGCACGCCTCCCGGCAGGCCCGCCGGGAGGGTGAGGTAGAACGCCCGCGCCTGCTCGACGATCATGTCCAGCCGGTCCATCAGCTCGTGCGCCTCGCCCGAGCCCGTGTCCCCCGAGCCGGGCCCGTACCGGTCCACGCCGTCGCCGACGACCACAACCGTGCCCGCGACGAAGACGGCCAGCACCCCGACGAGGAATATCATCTCGCCCACGGTGAAGCCCCGCCGGCCCGCTTTCCGTGCCCCCGACCGCACCTTTGCCATCGCGAATCGACCTCTCAGTGTGCAGGTCACAGCCCGATAGATATAGTAGATGATATATGAAACAGCCTCGCCCGGCGCGGGCCTTCGATAGATGCCGGTTGATAAGATACTGTCCGGCGAGTTAACAAATCCGCTTTCAAGTTCGTTTCAGAGGATAGGGACAGATGTCAAAGGGGCCCGAAGAGGAGCTGCTCAGAGAGCTTGTCGCCAAGGCGCGCGACGGCGACCGTCGCGCGTACGGCAGGATCTTCCGGGCCTGTTACGAGGACATCTACGACTACATTGCCAGGAGGGTCGGGAACAGGAGTGACGCGGAGGACCTCGCGATGCAGGTGTTCGCGCAGGGCCTCAAGGCGGTCGAGTCGTACGAGGAGCGCGGGCATTCGGTGAAGGCCTGGCTGTACCGGATAGCCCACAACGCGGTGGTCGACCACTTCCGTACGGCGCGGCAGACGGTGGACCTGGCCGAGGTCCCCGAGGTGGCGGACGCCAGGGACATCGAGGCGGAGGTTTCCTTCACGGAGGAGCTCCACGGGGTCTACCGGTTCATAGCCGAGCTGCCCCCGGCCCAGTCGGAGGTGCTGATACTGAGGTTCATCGAGGACCGCTCGGTGTCCGAGACGGCGATGATACTGGACAAGAAAGAGGTGACGGTGAGGGCCCTCCAGTTCAAGGGCATCCGAAACCTCAGGGAGAAGGTCGAGGCGGCCGGGAGCGCTTCCGGCGGCGTCGAATGACGAAGGACTCAGATGACCGGCGACGGTGAAGACAGAATAATCGAGGAACACGAAGAGCTTCTGGCGATCGTGAGCCGTATCCGTTCGGTTCCCCGGATCCGGCCGCGCGCCTGGTTCCGTCTCAAGGTCGGGATCTATTCGCGTATGCCCCGGCTTCTGCCGGAGACCTCGCGCGATCCCGGGACGGTTACCGGGCGGGCCCATCATTCCGGGTGGGTACACGGCACCTTCCGTGTGGCCACCGCGGTCTGCCTGATACTGGCGGTCGCGATACTCACCTTCGGCGGCCTGACGGTCGCCGCGCGCGACACAGGGCCCGGGGACGCGCTCTACCCGATGAAGCGGGCGAGGGAAAACCTCGAGATGGCGTTCACCTGGGACGAGTCCGATCGGGCCGAGAAGAACCTCGTCATCGCCGAGACCAGGCTGGCCGAGCTCGACCGCCTGATCGCGGACAACGAGGTCGACAGCGCGAAGGTCGCGGAGGCGGCCGGTGACTACGCGGCCAGGACCGGCGCGGTGGGCGAGGCTCTCAAGACACAGGACCTCCCACGGGCGCAGCAGGTCGCGTCCCACCTGCGCGAGGTGAAGACCGCCGGGAAGAACATAGGAAGGCGGCTCGCCGCGGCGGGCGTCGCGGTGAACCTGGCGCCGGCGGCTGGAGCGGACGTGGTCATCCGCTACGACGGTACCGGCGAGCCACTCGGTGACGGCGGGAAGCAGGTCGCCGGGAAAACCGACGCCAACGGCGATATCTCGTTCTCGTGCGACCTGGAGGAAGCCTCGGACGCCTCGCTCCTTCAGGCCACGATCGAGGCCGACGGTCGCAAGGCGGTGCTGCCCGTGTACGCCCCGGCCGCCTCCGGTGGAGTGAAGGCGAAGGTGGAGCCCTCGGTTTCCTGCCTGACCGTGGGACGGCCCCGGGACTTCACGATGACGCTGGAGAGCGGCGGGAAGGCGCTGGCCAACCGGTCCGTGCAGCTCGTCGACACCACGGGCACGAGCACCATCAACGGCCTGGCGGGTCCCGTCGCGCTGACCACCGACGGGAGCGGCGCACTCAGGTTCACGATGGTGAAGACATCGATCGCGGCCCCGAGCCGCGTGGGTCTGAAGGTCCTCAACGGGGCCTGGAACGACGTAGGACTGGTGATGGCGGTCGGTGGCGTGGAAGGTCGGGGGTCGGCGGCTCTCGGCGTCTCCGCCCTCAATCGGGGCGCATCCTCCGCGGTGCTGGACAACGGCATCGTCGAGGTATCGTGCGACGGAGCCGGCTCGGGCGTGGTCATCAGGAGTGTCATAGGACACGAGGTATCGGGCAGGACCGGGGCACTGGTCGACCCGGAGGTGGTGGCGCTTGCCAGGAAGGGAAACCACTCCTTCACCTTCGAGGGCCCCACCGTCTCGGGGAACGGGGGCGCGACCGCTTCTTACCGCGTAGCCTACGAGATCCCCGGTGAGGAAGGCGTCCACCGTAAGGTCTACCAGGTCTCCCTCCAGGCCGGCAAGCCGTATGCGGTGATAGCCTGCATATCTGAGCCCCCGGCCCCGGGAGAGGTCGCGCGCCTGTCCATCCCTGAGGGTATGGGTATCGAGGTCTCCGGCAACAAGGTGCCGGCGAACACGTCCGCCGAGCCGACCCTGCTAACCTTCCAGGTGGGCGCCCCGTACGCGGTGGTCGAGGCGGGCGGCGCCTTCGGGTTCTTCGCCTGCCCCATAGACTCCGGGGCGTACCCCGACGCCTGGGCGCTGGGGCGCGACTACCTGGGCGTGATGATCAGCGACGCCTCCGGCGCATCCGGCTTGACCCTGGCGCTGGGTATCACCGACGCCGAGGGGATCTCGCGGTTGGAGGCACAGGCCATGGAAGGTATGTCCTCCGACCAGGAGACAGCCGCGGAGGTCCCGACCGAGGGATTCGTGCTGGCGGCAACACCCCCGTCGCCCACCGCGGGCAGGACGAGGATCAAACTCACCATCTTCAAGGAGTACGCGAAGATCCTCGGGGATTGATCAACGTCTGCGAATATGGAGTGGCGTCGGACAGATTCGTTCATTGTCTCTTGGAGTCGGATCGGAGTTCTCGAATGAACGCAAATGTCCGACCCCACGGTCATCGACGTCTGGTGACTGGGAATCGGGGATGCGGCAGTTAGTGCTTCCTGATGTATCGCACCAGTTCATCGAGGGCTTCAAGGTACCCGGAAGGGCCTTTGCCGCTCACCGTCAGCACCACCACGTCCCTTATGACCGAGTTCCTGCGCCACGACTCCCGTGAATCGATGTCCGACAGGTGGACCTCCGCCGCCGGTAGCCCGACCGCCTCGATCGCGTCCCTTATGGCGTAGCTGTAGTGCGTCAACGCCCCCGGGTTTATGATGAGCCCCGCGCTGGTCCCCCGCTCGCGGTGGATGATGTCGATGAGCTCCCCCTCGTGGTTGCTCTGGAAGCATTCCACCTCCACCCCGAGGGCCTCGGCCCTCCGGCGCAGGTCGTCACATATCTCGGCCAGGGTCCTGGTCCCGTAGTGCCCGGGGTCCCTCTCACCCAGCAGGTTCAGGTTGGGTCCGTTGAGGACGAGTATCCTCTCCATCACTCTGTCTCTCCCATCCGCTCGTAACAGTCGCGCAGCACCCCGGGGTCGATGCACCTGCGGAGGGAAGGCGAACCCTCCTCCTCCAGCAGCACCATGGTCAGGTCCCCGGCGCTCTTCTTGTCCTGAAGCATAACCTCCAGGAGTTCCTCGAAAGGCGGGCGCGGCTCAGGGGGTGCGACCGGCAGGCCGAAGCGGGCCAGCGACCGGCGGTGCCTCGAGGCCAGGCCTCCTGCGCCCATCCCCAGCCGCTCGGCCACCATGGCCGCGAACACCATACCCACCGACACCGCCTCCCCGTGGGTGTACGTGCCGCCGTAGCCTGTGGCCGTCTCCAGCGCGTGCCCGAGGGTGTGCCCGTAGTTGAGCACGGCGCGGACGCCGCCACGGTCCATCTCGTCCTCGGCCACCACGCGCGCCTTTGCCCGCGCGCACGCCGCCACCGTGGAAACCAGGTCGTCCGGCTCCAGCGCCTGAAGCGAGGCGGCCGTCTCATCGTCGAGCACGATTTCGGGATCTATCAAGGAGTACTTGACGACCTCGGCGAGACCCCCCGCCAGCTCGCGGGCGGGCAGGGTCGAGAGCGCCACCACGTCGCATACGACCTTCACCGGCTGGTGGAACGTGCCGGCAAGGTTCTTGCCCGAAGCGAGGTTCACCGCGGTCTTGCCGCCGATCGCGGAGTCCACCTGCGACATAAGGGTGGTGGGCGCCTGGACCAGGTCCAGGCCCCTCTTGAACGTCGAAGCCGCAAAACCTGCGAGGTCTCCCACCACGCCGCCGCCCAGTGCCAGCACCAGGTCCGAGCGGGTCAGCCGGAAACCAGCCATCCCGTCGAGAATCCTGCCCAGTTCCTCCAGGCTTTTCGAGCCCTCGCCCGGCTCGATCGCGAGAAGCTCGGCTTCGACCCCCAGCCTCTCGAGCCCGGCCAGGACCCGGGCGCCGTAGAGTGGGCCCACCTCGAGGTCGCTCACCACAAGCGCGCGCGCCCAGCGTCCCGCGTCAAGCACCTCGTCGATGCGGTCCAGCAGCCCCGTCCATACCAGGACGTCGTAGCCGCGCTCGCCGAGGTCCACCCTCACAAGCTCAGTCTTCATGTGGCTCTCCGGCGTGCCTGCGAGCGAAATCCACGTTTATATGTTCAGCCACCTGCTCCGGGCTCCTTCCCTCCGTGGGCACGACCACGTCTGCCGCGTCCAGGTACGCCGCCTCGCGGGAGCGGTAGAGGTCGTCGACGGCGGGTTCGTCCCCCGCCAGCAGCGGCCTCTCACCTCCCCCACCGGCGCGACGCATCGCCTCGGCGGCGCCGACCTGAAGGAGGTAGATGGTTCCGCCCGCCCTCAGCGCCTCCACGTTGGCGGGGTCCATCACGGCCCCTCCGCCGACGGCGAGGATCGCGCCGTGCGGCGCCGCCGCGCGCTCTATCTCCTCGGCTTCCAGCCGCCTGAAGGCCCCTTCCCCCCTCGAAGCGAAGACCTCGGCCACTGTTGCCCCCGCCCGGCGCTCCACGGCCTCGTCGGTGTCCTCCAGCGGCATCCCCGTCAGCCCGCTGAGCAGCCCGCCCACCGTGGTCTTCCCCGAGGCCATGAATCCCGCGAGGACTATGTTGGGTCTCAACGCGCGCGGGGGCGCCACAGGTCACCTATCCTGTCCAGGTAGGAGGTGAAGCTCGCCTTCAGGTCGTCGACGGTGTCACCGCCGAACTTCTCCAGCAGGGCGTCGGCAAGGACCAGGGCGACCATGCTTTCGGCGACGACCGCGGCGGCGGGGACCGCGCAGACGTCCGCCCTCTCCTTGAAGGCGACCGCGGGCTCGAGGGTCTTCAGGTCGACCGTCGCCAGTGGGGAAGCCAGGGAAGGAATAGGCTTCATCGCTGCCCGTAGCACCAGCATCTCCCCATTGGTCATCCCGGCCTCCAGACCCCCGGCGCGGTTGGACCCGCGAACAAGACCCTTCTCGCGATCGCGGATTATCTCGTCGTGCGCCTCGGAGCCTCTCGACCTCGCCAGCGCGAACCCGGCCCCCGCCTCGACGCCCTTTATCGCGGGGATCGAGGCCAGCGCGGCGAACAGCCTCGCGTCCAGCCTGCCTTCCGCCCGCGCGCAGGTCCCCAGTCCCGGCGGGACGCCAAAAGCTGCCACCTCGAACAGACCACCCAGGCTGTCGCCCGCCTCGCGCGCGGCGTCGATAGAAGCGCGCATCCGCGCCGATGTCTCCGCGTCGCGACAGCGCAACGGGTCGTCCTCGTCGCCCGCGAAGTCCTCGTAGCCGCCCGACTCGAAGAACGGGGCGTTCACCTGCCCCACCCCGACCACCGCGCTGGCGACCGTTACGCCGACCTCCTCCAGCAGCCTGGCGGCGATCGCGCCGGCCGCGCAGCGAGCGGCCGTCTCCCGGGCGCTCGCCCTTTCCAGCACGTCCCGCGCATCGCGGGTCCCCCACTTCAGCATTCCGGCCAGGTCCCCGTGTCCCGGGCGTGGGCGGGTCTCCTGCTCCGGCGCGGGTCCCGGCCGCTTCCCGGGGGACATGGACTCCTCCCAGTTGGCGTGGTCCCGGTTCTCCACCAGCAGGGCGATCGGGCTGCCCAGGGTGCGACCCAGCCGTACCCCTGACAACACCCTCACCGCGTCATCTTCGATGTCCATGCGCCCTCCGCGGCCGTAGCCGCGCCGCCGCCTGGCGAGCTGCCGGTCTATGTACTCAGCGGTGAGCTCCAGACCCGCCGGCACGCCTTCGAGCACAGCCACCAGGGCCGGCCCGTGCGACTCACCGGCGGTTGTTAGGCGAAGCGCCATCAGCATCTCCCCCGTCGCGTTCATCAATAAAAAAAACGGCGCCTTGCCCGTGGCGCCGCCCAGTCTGTTTTCTCGGCCGGCTCCTAGCCGGCCCCTTCGATCAAGCCCGGGCCACCACCTCACCAGTATATCGACTGACCGGCGAAGATGGTCACCCGCTCGTCGCCGTACAGGATGGTAACGCTGGAGTCGTTCCCGACCGAGAGCAGCTTGTAGTTCTGGGCGAAGACGTCACCGACGGCGACCGGGTCGAAGACCTGTTCGCCCACACGTATCCTGGCGAACGCCTGGCCGCCCTGCCTGGTGATACCCTCCAGGGTCAGGGCCGTCGAGACGACCTTGCCCGCGTCGGAGCCCCACTCGATGTCATCGGGCACCCTGATGACACCCGCGCCCGCGGTCCCCGTGACCGTGGCCTCGCCCGTGGTGATCTCGTGGATGACCTGCACCAGCGGCCTGAACGGGTTCCGCCTGCGGTATATCGACAGTGGCGGGACCTCGACCTGGGAAATATCCACCTCGGGGACGGTGGTGGGAGCCGACGCCCCCGGGGCGGTGGAGCCCGCGGGGCTGGTCTGCGCCGAGAGCCGCTTCATCGGCTTGTTGGACTTCCCGCCGGATACCAGCAGGAACACCGCCAGCACAACGGCCAGGCAGACGACCAGCGCACCGGCGATCAGCGCCAGCCTGCGCTCCTCGCCTTCCGCGTTCTTCTTGGGCTTCATCTTCTTGACCTGGCTACCCATCTCTACCTCTCGGCTCGTCGGGATCCTATGGTGACGTGCCCGGTGCGGTGCTCGTCGGCGGAGCGCTCGACGAGGGCGTTGTGCCCGGAGTAGGCGCCGTGGGCGTCACTACGCCCCCCTCGCCCGGTGCTACCGGGGCGAAGGTGAAGGCCTTTGCCGTCATGTCCATCTGGACCACGCCCAGGTTCAGGTCGTAGGTCCTCTGCAGGAACCCGGCGCTCTGCACTATGTTGACGGTGTCTACCACCACGGCTCTGGCGAACCTCTCCATGCGGTATATCAGGTCTACTATCTCGTCGTAGAACCCTCCCGCCCTCATGCTGAATGTGAACTGCTGGAAAGCCCCGCCCTCTCCCGTGGCTATCTCCCCGGGAGCGAACGACAGCCAGGGTACGCCGGCACCGCTGCCCGGGTCCGCGGCGGCCTGGATGTTCCTGATGAGCGAAGGCAGGTCCGGCTCCTTGGGTATCTTGGCCTGCAGCTGCGCGAGCTGGGCCTCGTACTCGGCCGCGTGGTTCTTGATATCCTGCAGCTGGCGCAGGTTGCTCTTCTCGGTCTCGACCTGCTGCTGCTTGGCCTCGATGTCCTTCTGCTTCTTGTCGATGGTCCCCTTCCGGGGCCCGACCAGCAGGAAGTAACCGAGCGCCCCCACCACTATGGCAAGCAGGAGGCCGATCAGCAGCGCTATAGCCGGACGCTTGAATATGCTCACTCGGCCTCACCCCCTCCTTCGCTGGGTTGCGGGGTGGGAGAAGCGGGGGCCTCCGACGCCTTTGTCCCGATCGCCGCCGACGTCATATTGAGCTGGGCGGAGGAGTTAAAGTGCATCACCCACTGCCCCCCGGCGGTGAACGTCGTCGGCGGGAAAGGCTCCGGCTCCTCGACGTTCTCGTCGTTGATCATGAACGACGGTTCGGCGCTTGCCAGCCAGACCCTGGAGAACTGCTCTATCTGCGCCATGCGCTCGAGCCAGCCCGCGATGGGCCTATAGTCGGGGTGATAGTCCAGCTCGCCGGGGAAGAATCCCGCCAGGTCCCTGTTGGGACACTGAAGGGCGTAACCGTCGAAGGTGACCGAGCCCGAGGTGCCCGCCGCGCTGGTTCCGTTGAGCGCCACCAGCCAGATGTTGGTCGGGCAGAAGATGGCTACGTTGTTCAGGATCCTCGCCCAGTAGACACGGCCGCCGAGCGCCGCCAGCACCGTGGCCTGTGTCGCGGCGATCTCCTGTGCCCTGGTCGCGTACTTCTGCAGGGACTGCACCTGCGACTGCACGTCCTTGAGATCCTGGTTGGCTTTCTGGAGCGCCTCGTCCTTGTTCTTGATCTGGGAGCCCAGCGAGAACCACCAGAAACCCATTATCAGCAGGACCACCACGGGGAGCACGATGGCGAGCCACAGGTAGTTGCGCTGGGTCGGGATCCCGCGCCGCTCCTTTACTCTCTCTGGAGGGAGAAGGTTGATCCTGGTCACGTCAGTCCTCCGTGTCCCTCAGGGCCAGGCCGACGCTGACCGCGATGGACGCTTCCAGCTCGGCGAGCTCCTCGGGCGTGTAGGGGAGCTTGCCCAGCTGCACATTCTGCAGGGGGTGCCCTATCTCGATGGGCAACCTCAGGCCCCTGTTCAGTTCCAGGGGCAGGTTGATCATCTTGGAACCGCTGCCCGAGAGGATCACCTTGTTCAGGTCTCGCTCCTGGGTCTGCGATATGTAGTACTCGAGAGACCTCCTGATCTCTCCCACGAACGCCTGGATCTCGCGCTGCAGCAGCGCGTTGGCGTCGGCGTCCGTGCTCCTCCCCCGCTTGATCTCCTCGGCCTCTACGGGTGAGAGGTTCAGGTGATCGCACAGCAGCTTGGTGAAGAAGTCACCACCTCTCATGAGCATTCTCACGAAACGGGGTGTTCCCTCCTTGACCACGCAGATGTTGCAGATACCAGCGCCGATGTTGATGAGGCAGACGCTGCCCGGGGCCTCGCCGCCCTCCTCCTCGAGGAACTGGTACTCCTTCTTGACCAGCGAGCGGACCATGGCGAAGGCCTTCAGCTCGATGGCGACGGGTGATAGCCCGGCCTGGAGCACCGCGTCGAGGAACGACTGGATCATCTCGCGATGTGCGGCGGCGAGGAGCACGGTCTGCATGCGCTCCTCCTCGCCCGTCATGTACTCGTCGACCACCTCGTAGTCGACGATGGCGTCGTCGATCGGGATCGGGATGAACTCCTGGACCTGGTATTTGACCGCGGAGGCCAGCTCGTCCTCGGGCATGTACGGCAGGTCCATGGGCCTGACGATTACCTTCTGGTTCGATACGCCCAGGATCACCTTCCGGCGGCTGATGCGGTTCTGCTTCCAGAGCTCTTTCAGGTAGCTGGCGAGCGTCGCCACGTCGTCGACTTCGCCTTCGCGCACGACGCCGTCGGGCAGCATGATGATGGCCAGGTTCGAAAGGATCGGCTCCCTGCGGCCGACGTTCACCTCCGCGACCTTGATAGACCCCGTACTGATATCCAGGCCTATCGCCACTCCAGCTTTAGCCAATCAGCTCACCCCTGTCATCAACCTCACCAACACGAGCGGGCGAACCCGGTTATTCTGAACCACGATTCAGGTACCGGTCTACGTCGGTCTCCTTGATCCTGTAGTTCTTGCCTACCCGGATCGCAGGAAGCTGCTTACTCTTGACGAGCCGGTACACGGTCATGTTGGAGACCCTGAGGATCTTCGCAACTTCGTTGACCGTTAGTAACTTGCTGCTCACTTCCGCTCACTTTCATCAAGGAGGCTTAAACAGTAAATCTTATGCACTCGTTAAGACAAGTACTTTCTATCTTAACGTAAGAATCAAATTATGAACCATCTCCAATCTTGTTGTCAATAGCCTCATTCGTCAACATTAATAACATTCTTTAGCAGTATTTCTCAAATGCCTAAATATTCCCCATGTTTTGGCTATTTTGAAGGAGGTCTGGAGGTCGGCAGCGAATACAAAAAACCTCTGCGAAAGGCTGAACTCTCTCACCAGGATTCAGGTGCGGGTCTATAGATTACCTATAGAGTTTCGTTACGACATCAATGAGCTGCTGTCCCCAGAAAAGCGCGACAACCGCTCCCGCCGCGAGGAAAGGCCCGAAAGGGATCGCCTCCTTGCGGTTTAACCCCATAACCAGCAACCCTACCACGAGCCCCAGGACCGATGCCACGAGCAGCTCGACCACTATCAGCGCCCAGTTGAAGTAGCCCAGGGCGAGCCCCGTGAAGAAAAGGAGCTTGACGTCTCCCATCCCCATGCCCGTGGGAACCTCCTCCACGTCATCCAGGTCTTCTCCCGCCGTCAGCGCGTCTATCAGCAGGCCGGCCGCCAGGAGTAGAAAACCACCAGCGAGGCCGACCGCTATCGAGACGGCCGCCCCGTAGGAGTCGCGTTGGTACAGAGGTATCGCCAGGCTCAGCGCTCCGGCGAGCAGGACCGCGCCGATCCCCAGCATTACCCACGCGGTCCTGACGCTCACCACGGACTCTCCAGGGGCCCTTTCCGTGTGCCGATCTTCCCCCGGGAGGGCCATGCTGTAATCGGAGGGCTGCAGCGGCTCGCGGCCCTTCATGCGAACGGCGCCGTAGGCGATGCTGACCGCCGCGAAGAAGGCGCTGCTCCCGAACGCGAGCCCGAGCGACGATGCTATCCTGACCGGCTGCTCCCGGTAGAACGCAAGCCCCAGTACCGCGCTGAGCATCAGCACCATGCCGGGGAAGACGACCCTGTCGGGGACTATCCCGTGCCTGACGTCCACCACCGCCACGACCACTCCCACGGAGACGAGCAGGATCGCGATGATGAGCTCGGGCACGAACGGCTTCTGCGCCTCGATCCCCAGCAGCCCGGGGACCACGTTGATGCTCCACCAGTAGCAGAGCACGAACAGAAGGGCGGTGGACGCCTCGACCGCCGGATACATCCAGGAGATCGGCCGGCCGCAGTTCCGGCACCGGCCGCGCAGATACGCGAAGCTCACCAGCGGTATGTTGTCGTACCACCGGATCGTGTATCCACACTCCGGGCAACGGGACCGCTGGCCCAGCCCCTCCTCCCTGGGGGTCCTGTAGATGACCACGTTGAAGAAGCTGCCCCATATCAGGCCGAGTCCCGCGGCGACGAGATAGAAGAACCAGGTCATCGAACCTCTTTCGTTCCAGCGCGGAACTCGCGTCCGCGTCGTCGAACCTCCAGTCGGCCGGCGTCGTCCTACAGTAAGTTGAATAAGACAGGGTCGAGTCTATAATCATGACATGGAAAATAAAACCTTGGTGTTCCCCGCGCCCCGGGCTGTAAGGGGCGGTCCGCTCTCTCTGTTGAAGGAGAAGCCCGACACCGTCATCTACACCGCCCTGTTCGCCGCCACCATGATCTTCCACGTCATCACCGCGGCTCGCGCGGTGACGTTCTCCGACTCGGGCGACTTCCTTATGGGCGTCGCGCTGATGGGCAACATACACGGTCCCGGCTACCCCACCTACCTGATGAGCGCCAAGATCTTCAGCCTGCTCTTCCCTCTCGGCTCGCTACCGTTCAGGATGAGCATCTACTCAGGCCTGTTCGCAGCACTCACCACCTGCCTGCTCTACAGGATTGTGTTCAGGATGACGCACAGCAGGGCGGGCGGAGTGGTGGCGGGACTCGGCTTCGCTTTCTCCTACACCTACTGGTACCAGTCGGTGATACCCGAGTCCTACAGCATCAACACCTTCTTCATCGCCCTGCTGATGGTCCTGATCCTGCGCTGGGAAAGGCTGGTCGGCGAAGGACGTGATAGCAGCGCTGACAATACCCTCGCCGTGATAGCTTTCTGCTACGGCCTGGCCCTGGGCAACCACTTCAGTATCATAATACTGGTGCCCGCGTTCGCGTTCTTCGCCCTGGACACGGACTGGCGGCGCGTGCTGGCTCCCCGGAACCTGGCCCGCATGGCCGCCTTCTTCGCCCTGGGTGTCCTGCCCTACGTCTACGAGCCGGTCGCCGCGTTCAGGGGGCCCGCCTACAACTACGGGGATCCCTCGACGCCGATCCGCTGGATCCACCACATGACCGTCTACTACCAGCGTGGAGGCCTCTTCAAGCTTCCCCTGAAGCTGCTGCCGGCGAGATTCTGGCGCTTCTTCGGGACGCTGACCACCGAGTATCCCTACTTCTTCTGGCTGGGCGCTCTCGGCCTGGTCGCCTCGTTTTTGAAACGGCGGAAGAAGTACGCGGTCTTCCTGGCCTTCCTGTTCCTGCTCTCCGCCCTGTCGGTCATGACCTACCGGCAGATAGAGCCGGTCCTGCGGGCTCACTTCTACTACCCCGCCTACATGATCGTCTCGATCTGGATCGGCTACGCCGCCGCGTACCTTCTCAGGGCTGTGAGAAACTGGGGATGCAGGCGGGACAGCCTGGTGGCCGGCACCGCGGTGACCGTGCTCGTGGCGGCGCTGATGCTCTGCCCGCTGGCCTCACTGCTGATCCACTACGACAAGGTGGACAAGAGCTCCTACTACTTCGCGGAGGACCAGGCCAGGAAAATGCTCGATACCGCGGCGGATGACGGCATCATCATGGTGGACAGTGACAACGTCATCTTCCCTCTTCTGTACACGCAGTACGTCGAGGGCTATCGCCCCACCGTAAGGGTCGTAAGCGCACGCGCCGCGGGCGTCCCGGGCTTTCACGGCGATGACCTCGCGGCGGTGAACCCCCCCGGGTACGTGGGGGACCCGAAGGAAAAGGACTCGTACGTGCAGATAATCGAGAGGAACTACGCCCGCCTGCCCGTCTACACCTCCGATCCCACGGTGATCCAGTATGATTGGGGATGGCAATGGCTGGGCTACCTGGACCGCCTGTACCCTCCGGGGACAGCCATGGCAACGGTCGCTCCCGGGCCTACCGCTATGCGCGGCGCGAACAGCGCCGCCTACAAGGACACCGACGCGCGGGAGGCCATCCTGCTGCCTCGAGCGCTTCTGGCCGCCAGGGAGTTCGGGCGGAAGGACTGTGACAAGGCCAACCGGATCTACCAGGAAACCATCGAGGAGTTCACTCGCGGCATCTACGTGCCCACCCTGTACAGCTGCGGGACCTTCGCCGAGCTGTACGAGCTCTGGGGGCAATCGCTGAACGCAGTGGGCCGGTACGAGGACACCGTCAGGTACCTGCCGGCCGCCAGGGAGATCGAACCCTCCTTCACCTCGCCAGCTCTGGCCCGCGCCTATGTCATGACCGGGGACTACGCCGCCGCGATCGCCGAGTTGGAGATATGCCTGCTCACCAACCCCGACGATATCACCTCGCGGACGGACCTGGGAGAGGTGTACCTGATTATCGGCGAGGTGCCCGAGGCGCAGGTCGAGCTGGAGAGAGCCCTCGGGGCCAACTCCAAGGATGCGAGGGCCCACTACATACTGGGCCTGACCTGGCTGCGGCGGGAGAAGACCGGTGAGGCGAGGAAGGAGTTCCGGAAGGCGGCGGACCTGGACCCCGACGGGAACATAGGCACGCTCGCCCGGGAGCAGCTCGGCAAGCTCCCGCCATGATTGAACCGAGTCCGCGGGCACGGAAAAGCCGGCCCCGTTACCGGAGCCGGCTTCTCGACCCATCGAACAACCCGATACTAGATCGTGTGGTTCGTCGCGTTCGGGCAAGAGATGGTCGGCGGGTCGCCTGTCACCCAGGAGTACGCGACCGAGCCAGCGGGACATGTCGGGATGCTCTTCAAAACCTTGGTCCCACCCTGCGTCAAGGCCGTGATCGCGTTCGGGTAGATCGGGTTGTCGAAGAACGCCTCATAGCTCTGGATCGAGCCGTCCGTCGTCCTCAGGTTGCCCTGGCAAGTGCGCCTCTGGGCGTTCGCCCTCGCGTTGAGGTAGACCGGAACGGCGATCGCCACGAGGATTGCGATGATTAGGATAACGATCATCAGCTCGATCAGCGTGAAGCCCTCCGGCCTGCGAATCAGCTTCTTCATATGCTTGTCACCTCCTCCCCCAGCATAGATCTATGCTTCAATACACATCATCAATTTATTATCGGCATCGGTGCCCCGCTACTTTAGGCCTGGGGCTGGTCAAATAAATTGTCCGTCTTACTTGATCATCGTGATGACCCGGAATATCGGCAGGTAGAGGGCCACCACGATCAGGCCCACGCCGACACCCAGGAACGCCATGAGCAGGGGCTCGATAAGCGAGGTGAGGCTGTCGACAGCGGCGTTGACCTCGCTGTCGTAGAAGTCGCTGACCTTATTGAGCATCACGTCCAGGGCGCCCGTCTCCTCGCCGATGGCGATCATCTGGGTGACCATGGGCGGGAACACGGCGGCCTCGCCCAGCGGCCTCGCAATGGTCTCGCCTTCCTTGACGCCGGCGCGGACCTCGTCGAGGGCCTTGGTGACCACCATGTTGCCTGTGGTCTCACCCGTTATCTCCAGGGCGCCCAGGATCGGAACACCGGATGAGAGCAGGGTTCCCAGCGTGCGGGCGAACCGGGCCATGGCGTACTTATGGAACAGTACCCCCGCGACCGGAAGCTTGAGCTTTATCTTGTCGACCACCATCCGCCCCTTGGCGGTGGTCTTGAAGCGGCGGAACGCGACTATGGCGCCTATGATCACGGCGGCCAGGATGAGGCCGCCCCAGCCGCCGATGAAGTGGCTGATGTTGACCAGTATCTGGGTGAAGGTGGGCAGGTTGCCCCCCAGGGACTTGAACATGGCGGCGAACTTGGGGACCACGAAGATGATCATGGCCGCCATCAGGATCAGTGTCAGGGTCATGACGCCGATGGGATAGGTCATCGCGGACTTGACCTTCCGGCGGATTTCCTGCTCGCGCTCCAACTGGTTGGCGACCCGGAGCAGTACGTCATCGAGCATGCCGCCCAGCTCTCCTGCTCGCACCATTGCGACGTACAGGTTGCTGAACGCCTCGGGATGCTTGCCCAGGGCCTCGGACAGGGACCGCCCCGCTTCGACTTCTCTCTGGCAGTCCGTGATGATATCGGCCAGAACGCCGGACTCGGTCTGCTGGGCGAGGATGCTGAGGCACTTGATCAGCGGCAGGCCAGCATTGATCATCGTGGCGAACTGGCGCGTGAAGACCGTGATGTCCTCGGTCTTGACCTTGACGCCGAAGATGTGGAACTCCTTCTTCCCCACCGAGACCTTGACCTCTTCGATGGAGACGACGAAGTAACCCATCTGGCGCAGCTTGCCGGCGAGAACGTCGGGGTTGTCGGCCTCGAGCGACCCGGTAATCTCCCGGCCCGTCCTGTCTCTAACCGTGTACGTGAATGAACCGGCCACCTCAAACCCTCCTGAAGCAAGATGAGTCGACCACTTCTATTATCGTAATGATAGCACCGTTTCTTGACTTTACAAACGATAGTTAACACATGTAGTTAACGTTCGGCGGTCCCAAGCCGCAATGACGGATGTCAACGACCGACAAGCCGCCGGAAATCGTCCTTGTTGTGCGCCCGGGCGAGCCCGGTCTCGTAGGTGATCTGTCCGGCCCGGTACAGGGCGGCCAGGGAGGCGTCCATGGTCTGCATACGCAGTTGCCCCCCCGCCTGCATGGCGGAGTAGATCTGGTGCACGCGGGCGTCACGGATCATGTTGCGGATGGCGCTGGTGGCGATCATGACCTCCACGGAGGCGACCCTCGACCGGCGGTCCTTGGTGGGCACGAGCTGCTGGGTGACGATCGCCTGCACGGTGGAGGCGAGCTGAAGCCTGACCTGCTGCTGCTGGTAGGTGGGAAAGACGTCTATGATGCGGTCGATGCTCTGGGGGGCATCCTGCGTGTGAAGTGTGGCGAACACCAGGTGGCCGGTCTCGGCCGCGGTCAGCGCGGTCGAGATGGTCTCCAGGTCGCGCATCTCCCCCACCAGGATTATGTCGGGGTCCTGGCGCAGGGCGTACTTGAGCGCGTTCGCGAACGAGTGGGTGTCCGCGCCCACCTCACGCTGGTTGACGATGCACTTCTTGTGCAGGTGCAGGAACTCTATGGGGTCCTCGACCGTGATGATATGCTCCTCGCGCGTCGAGTTGATGAGGTCCATGATCGCCGCCAGCGTCGTGGACTTGCCCTGACCCGTGGGACCCGTGACCAGCACGAAGCCCCGGGGCAGCCGCGCGAACTCCTTGATGACAAGTGGCAGGCCGAGCTCCTCAATAGTCTTGATGCGGTAGGGGATGATCCGGAAGGCGGCTCCTACGCTGTTGCGCTGGAAGTAGGCGTTGACCCGGAAGCGGGCGCTACCGGGGACCGAGTAGGAGAGGTCGAACTCGAGGTTGGTCTCCAGCGTCTCCCGCTGGCGGGCGGTGAGGATGCTGTAGACCATCTCGCGAGTGTTGTTGCTCGTGAGCTTGGGCAGGTCCATCCGCTGCAGGACCCCGTTGATGCGCAGGACGGGCGGAACACCGACCGTTATGTGCAGGTCGGAGGCCCCCCTCTTTATTACCTCCTCCAGGAGGTCGTTGATGTCCAGTTTCAAACCGCTCTGTGTCACGATCACACCCCCAGCAGGACCAGGTTTTAAAGGAACCACACTACATTACAACACGCAGGATCTCTTCGATAGAGGTGATGCCCTGCTTCACCTTTGTGAAGCCGTCCTGCCTCAGACGGACCATCCCCCTCTGCTCGGCGGCCACCCCCAGTTCGCGGGAGGTGGCGAGCTTGACCAGCATGCGCTCTATCTCCTCGTCCATGGTGAAGACCTCGTATATGCCGATCCGCCCCCGGAACCCCGTGTTGTTGCAGAAAGCGCAACCCTTGGGATCCGCCTTGTAGAACGTGACCTCCTCACCTTCCTCGATGGAGCACCCGATCTTCTCCAGGTACTCCGTGTCGTACTCCGCCACATTCCTGCATCGGGTGCAGAGCCTTCGGGCCAGCCGTTGGCTGACCACGCTGTCCACCGCGGAGGCGATGAGGAACGGCTCGACCCCCATCTCGACCATACGCGTTATAGCGCTCGGCGCGTCGTTTGTGTGGAGGGTGCAGAGGACCATGTGGCCGGTGAGCGCCGACTCGATGGCCATCTTGGCGCTCTCGGCGTCACGGATCTCGCCGATCATCACGATGTCGGGGTCGCAGCGAAGGATGGATCTCAACGTCGCCGCGAAGGTCAGGCCCACCTTGGTGTTGACGTGGACCTGGTTGAGCCCCTTGACCTGGTACTCCACCGGGTCCTCGACAGTGATAACGTTCACCTCGCGCTTGTTGAGCTCGCTCAGTGCGGCATACATGGTGGTGGTCTTGCCCGAGCCGGTGGGTCCCGTGACAACGACCGTGCCGTACGGTTTCTTGAACGAATTGCTGAATAGCTTGAGCGGCCCCTCGAGCATGCCGAGGTCGGTAAGGGATATCAGGATCTGCATGCGGTCCAGGATGCGCAGCACGATCTTCTCGCCGTGGATCGTGGGGACCGTCGCGACGCGGATGTCGACCAACCGGCCGTTGGCGTCCATGGCGAAGCGGCCGTCCTGCGGTACGCGCCTCTCGGCGATGTTCAGGTTCGCCAGGATCTTGACCCTGGAGACGATGCCCGGGTGTATTCGCTTGGGAGAGCGCCTTATCTCGTGGAGGACGCCATCGACCCGGTAGCGGATCCGCACGTCCTTCTCGGCGGGCTCGATGTGCACGTTGCTGGCGTTCTCTCCGACAGCCTCGTTGATGATCAGGTTGACGTACTTGACGATGGGGGCCTCTTCAGCCGCCTCCACCAGCTCGTCCTCCGTCTCCTCGAGCTCCTCCAGCATCGGGAGGTCGTCGAGGGCGCCCTCCATGTCGGCGGTGCTGTGCAGGTACCTGCCGATGGTTGCGTTGATGTCGTCCTTGGTGCTCACCACCGGGAGGATCTCCATGCCGGTCATGATGCGCAGGTCGTCCAGGGCGAATACGTTGGTGGGGTCCGCCATGGCTACGACCAGCTTGTTGTCCTCGAAGTCGATTGGGACCACCGTGTAGCGCTTGGCAAGGTTGGCGTCGATGAGAGTCGCCGCGCCCGGGTCGATGGGGTGGGTCGAGAGGTCCGTGTAGCGGATGCCGATCTGCTCGGCGAGAACGGATGTCAGCTGGCCCTCGGTTATCATCCCCTTGTCGATCAGTACGCGGCCGAGGGACTTGCCCGACGAGCCGTGCTCGTCCAGCGCCTCTGTAAGCTGTTCCTCGGATATGAGGTTACTCTGCAGAAGGAGCCTTCCCAGGCGGTCCTGTCTCGGTCGTTCCATCCCTCGTCCCTCGTGTGGTCCCATCCACGGGACACATCGATCTAACTATGCTCCAAGTCCAACTAGATGTGGGCCTGCTCCAGGGCCTTCAGCAGTGCCACGCGCATGACCTCGACCGGCGCGTCCAGGCCTGTCCAGATCTCGAAGGCGGCGGCGGCCTGGTAGAGCAGCATGCCCTTGCCGTCCATGACCCTTGCCCCCCGCGCCTCCGCTTCCTGCAGGAGTGGCGGCTGGTACAGCGAGTAGTTCAGGTCGCAGACCAGCTGGTTCTTGTTGAGCAGCGAAACCGGCACCCGCAGTGCGCCGTTGAAGGTCGTGAGTGGCGTCGCGTTTATGATGATGTCCGACTCCGCGACCACGATGTCGTAGTTGTCGTCCGGCGACAACCAGTTGACCTCGACCTCGGGCACGCTCTTCAGGATTATATCGGCGAGCTGTCTGCTGCGCTCGGGCGACCTGTTGACTATCATGATCGAAGTACAGCCGGCCAGCGCCAGCGAGACGGTGACGCTCCGCGACGCGCCTCCGGCGCCGAGCACCAGCACCCGTTTGTCCTTGACCTGGTAGTCCAGGTCACGGATCAGGGCGGTGTAGAAGCCGCGCCCGTCGGTGTTGTAGCCGATGAGCCTCCCCTTGTCGACCAGGATGGTGTTCACCGCGCCTACGGACTCGGCGAACATCGCGACCTCGTCCAGCAGCCCCAGCACCTCGGTCTTGAAGGGCATGGTCACGTTCACGCCGGAGAAGCGCAGTGCTTTGACGCCTTCGACGGCCTCGAGGAGGCGGCCTTCCTCGACGGGTAGCGGCACGTAGCACCAGTTGATCCCGAGATAATCGAACGCCGCGTTGTGGATGGTCGGCGAGAGGCTGTGCTCTACCGGGTTGCCGATCAACCCCACCAGCCGCGTGCTACCATCGATGTGCATCTTCCAATCCTCGTCTTCGGCGCGCTCTAGCCCGCCTGCGCCCGGGCCTCAGCCCTGGCCAGCACCGCCTCCAGCAGCTCGAGCAGCACGTCCTTCACGTCCTTCAGCCTGCGCGCATCGCACTCAAGTACCGTGTGCCCCTCCAGCGCGGGCACGCGACGGGCCGCACCCGAAGCGCGAAGCGAGCCCGGCACCTCAGGCCGGGTCAGCGCTACCACGTGGGGCGCCTCGGAGATGCGCTCGAACGCGTCAAGGATGCGCAAGCCTTCTTCAAAGGTGTCGGGTCGGCTGCCGTCCAGCAGGAGGACGTACCCGAGCATGCCCTCCGAGAGGATCTCCCACATGAAGTCGAACCGGCCCTGGCCGGGGGTTCCGTAGAGGAAGAGCACGCGGCCCTCGCGGAGGGTTATCCGGCCGAAGTCCATCGCAACCGTGGTGCTGTGCCGCTTTCCGCCGACCCTCGTCGTCCTCTCGGTAGAGACGACGTCGATCTCGCTGATGGAGCCTATGAACGTCGTCTTTCCCGAGTCGAACGGCCCTGTCACCACGATCTTATAGACTTCCGCCAATCAATCCCTCCCCTCCTACATCTTCTTCATGTCGTCAATAATCTTCTTAACCGACCCTTTGTCCACCTCTTTTGACCCGCGGCCCTTGCCGCCGCGTCCCTTCTTGTCTTTCTTGTTCTTGGCCCCGCTGTCCCGCTCGGTAACGGGCAGGCGATGCTTAGTCTGCTTAACGCCGCCGGCCAGTTCGAGCAGTTCCTGCTCCAGCTCGAAGGTCTCCAGGTCGATGAGGCTCGTCCCGGCGCCCCTCTTGCCGCTGACCTTCAGCGAGCCCATCAGACCGCCCTCCTCCTCCTCCTCCTCGACGTCGAACGCCACGACAGGCTCTTGCTCGAACTCCGGCCGGGCCTCCCGGGCAAGCTCCTCCTCGGGCGGGACGGGCTCCTCTTCGGGAGGGGGTGCCGTAGCCGTTTTCGACGACGTGATCTCTCGAAGCATCTCGATGTCCTCGAATCCACCGTATGCGTCGTCGGTGGCTTCGACAGCCAACGCCGCCGCCGGTGGCTCCTCCTCGGCTATCGCGGCGGGCGGCTCCTCCTCACCCGTCGCGGCGAGCTCGAGCTCCGCCAGCTCATCCTCGAAGGCAGGGGCCTCCACGGCGGCGACCTCGGGCGACTCGGAGAGGGTCACCGCGGCTCCCTCCTCCAGCTCGGGGACCTCCCACGCCTCGGCCAATTCCTCCACGGCGGCCGACGGCTCCTCGAACACTATCTCGTCGAGAACCGACGCCTCCTCCACCTGACCGGCGCCCGCCGACCTGACCGAGTCGAGCGCTATCACCTGCGCTCCCTCCACCGCGGTGGCTTCTATCTCGAGCTCGAGCGCAACGACCTCCTCCTCGTCAATCATCGCCACGGTCTCAGGCTCCTCGAGGACGAACACCTCCTCCGGTTCCGCCGCGACCTCGACCGTACCCGGCTCGATGACGCTCTCTACGGCCTCGACCTCCTCCACAGCGCTCTCGAGCTCCGCGAGCTCGATCGCTGCCGCGGTCTCGGCCTCGGTGATCAGCTCCGCGGTCTCGATGACCGGTTCCATCACGGGCTCCTCGGCCACCTCGCCGGAGGCGAGCTCCACCTCGAAGGCCGGGCCTGTCTCCACCTGCACCGCAACAGGCTCGCCGACCTCTATGCCCAGGTCCTCGGCCACCGACAGCTCCTCGGAGACGACCGAGGCCTCGATCGGCTCGCCCTGCTCGAGGACCACCTCGATGTCCTCGGCCGGAGCGCCCTTCGTGAACTTCAGGACCCGGCCGAGGATGCCGCCGCGGGGTCCCTCCGCCGCGCCGACCGGTTCGACCGCCGGCTCGGGGCCCTCGAGGAGCGGTTCCACCTCCGGCGCGGTCTCCCTCGCCTGGGCCTGGTATGTGGGCTGGTCGAAAGCGAGTAGCTCCTCCCTGCTCATCTCCTCCCTTGGCTGCGGCTCCACCTGGAGCATCCGTTCCATGTCCTCGCCGGAGGGCAACGGGGCTCCCGAGGCCACGCCGACCTCCTCGACGAGCGGCACCGCCGGGGGCTCTTCCTCCGCGGCGGCGGCTTCCAGCTCCTGCTCGTAGGTCATGGCGCCCGGGTGGGTCTCCTCCGCCACCACAGGCTCCTCCAGCTTCTCCCGCTCGACCGGGACCCCCCCGGCGAGCGGCTCGGCCTCGGAGACCGCCTCCGGTGGGGTCTCAGCGGGCTCAGCCTCCTCGGCGGGCTGTAGAATCTTCGGGGTCTCCAGCTTCTTCCCGCCCCTCATGCGCGCCAGGTGGCCGGCCCACTCCAGCGGGATATCCTCCGGCTCCTCGAAATCCGGGACCTCCTCCTCCACCGTCGAGACGAACCCCGGCTCGAGATCCTGGTCGACCGCCCCCTGCTGCGCGACGATGCTCTCCTCGGTCTCCTGGAAAGCGACCAGCCGGTCCGTGTCGGTGGCATCCTTGAGGGCCAGTGACTTGTAGTAATCGACCAGGCTCTGCCCCGGGGCCGGTGCCTCCTCCTTTGCCTCGGGCAGCGGCATAACCTCGTCGTCGTGGACGATAGCCGAAGGCTTCTCCTCGGGCGCGGCCTCCGGGGGCTCGGGCTCGGGTTCGGCCGGGACCTCCTCGACGGCGGCCGGGGACTCCTCCGCCGGGGGCTCCTCGCCGGCCTCGACCACGGGAGCAGGCTCGCGCGCCTCCTCCTCCGTCTCCGCCGGCGGCTCGGCTTCCTCCGCCACGGGCTCGGTTTCCTCGGCCACGGGCTCCGGCTCGGCCTTCTTACCGCGCCGTTTCGGCTTGCGGCGCCGCTTCCGGGCATCCTCCTCGCCGGCGCCGACGACCTCTACGCTGACGTCCTCGTCCGAGAAGTCACCGACGGTCTCAAAGACCTCCGCGGGGGGGGCTTCCTCCTCGATGGGCGCGGGAGCCTTGCGGCGCGCCTTCCTGCCGCGGGTCTCCTGGGAGGCGGCCTGGGGCGCGGCCGGGGCGGGCTCACCGGACTCCGCCAGCTTCTCTATCTCGTCCTCCAGGGCACCGCTCGCAGCCGGGACCCCCGCCCCTTCTCCGGTGACCAGCTCCACCAGCCCCGCCGTCACCAGCCCGTACAGCGCCTTGCATGTCACCAGCGCACTCTGCCCTGACTTCTCGATGATGTCCCTGACCGTGCTCTCACTGTCGACGTGATAGAGGACCAGCCACTCCTCGCTGGTCAGGTTGATGTCACTGGCTTCCTTTCCCGGCATCTTCGTCATGCGGAATACGGAGTCGAGCGAAGGAACCTTCTTCTCGATCTGGAACCACTCGTCCAGGCGCCGGCTCCCCTCCATGATGAGGTCCTCCGTGCTCATGGAGAGGCCGATATCCTCCTCGGGAAAGATCTGGTTGGGATCGAAGTCGAAGTCGCCCTCGGTCCAGCGAAGCAGGTGGAATACCGCATCTCGGATCTGCTCCTCTACGAACACCTCCAGGGATTCCCTGGACAGGTAGCCGAGTTCGACCAGGATGTTACCCAGGCGCTGACCCTTGCTGGAGCCCTTCTGCAGGTCCAGGGCCTCCTCGATCTGGTCGCTGGTGACCATTCCCGCTTCGACGAGGCGCTGGCCGAGAGGCGGGCGCTTCCAGTTATGGGTGGCGAAGAAGACGTTGCCGTTACGGAAGCACACGTAGCCCTTCACGTCACCATTGGTGATGTTGAGGGTCCCGTTCTTCTTCCCGAAGTGAATCAGCTGAAACAGGTCGGGAAGGCTGAAATCTCTGAGGCTTCCCTTCAGTGGCATTCCGTTCCTGCCTGACTACTCGTACTCGACCTGCAGGTTCGCGTCGATTATCGCGGCGATCTCCTTGGCCGCGTTGCGAATGTCATAGAGGACCAGCCCGAGCTTGCTTCCACGCCGCACGATGGCGTTGAGTACGGCGTCCTCTCCGGCGGCCAGAAGGAAGACGTAACCGTTGGTCCCTTCCACGAAGACCTGCGCGAGCTCTCCCCTGCCCAGCTCCTGCGCCGTGCGCTCGCCCAGGCTGAGGAGGGCGGCCGACATCGCGCCCAGGCGGTCCTCCTCGTACCCGGCGGGCAGGACCGAGGCCATGACAAAGCCGTCCATACTCACAACCGCCGCGGCGTCTATGTCCTGGGACTTCTCTATGAGGCGCTTCAGCGCCTCGTGGAGGTCGCTCTGCTGAGAACCGTCCAAGCCGGCTACCTCCCGGCCTCGTCGATCGGGACCGCTCGGATACGCGAACACCGACGAACAATCCCCATGTCATACCCTCGCATAGGCATCGCCAGCGGCACTCACGTATACCGTTTTACACGCTAATTCTATCACAGCGCTCCTGCTACCTCTCGCGTCCGGAGGCCGTCTAAATGATCTCCGATAGCCTCGCGGCACAGCGATTGACCTCGAGCAGGGTCATTCCCATCCTGGCCTGGTTGTTGACCACGCACGCCAGCAAGGCGTCGTCGTTTACCCTCACCACCACCAGGTCGCCTTCGGCGCCCCGAAGGTAGACCTGGTCGAGGCTTCCCCGCGACAGGTCGCGGGCAACCCTCTCCCCAGAGGCCACCAGCGACGAAGCCATCGCGCTCAGGAGCTCCTCGTCCATTGAATCGCCGAGCTCCGAGGCGAGCGGCATGGCGTCGGAGCTCACCAGTACGGCGGCCTCGACGCCGGGACTGTCCGCCCGCAAGTCCCGCAGAATCTCCGACATCCTGTCTTCTCGCGAACCGTTCAATCGAATCCCCCCCGCGATCGGGCCCTTGCCCGGCCAGGTCTATTAGACGTCAAGTTGGCTCGCACCACGCTGCGGGGCAACTTGTTCGACCTACAGTCACAGCTCGTAGGCTTACCCGGCCAAGTCTGCTAGACGTCAAGTTGGCTCGCACCACGCTGCGGGGCAACTTGTTCGACCTACAGTCACAGCTCGTAGGCTTACCCTTGTTTAACATAGTATCGGAAACGGCGGAAAAATATATGAGGAATCTCCAACTCGTCCGTTATCAGACTATCCTGTTCACGGGGCGGGTCAGGTACAGGTCAGGCTGCCCCTCGTGCCCGGAGACTTCCTGGACGATGTGGATGGCCGCAGCGCGGCAGTACTCCACGCAGGTGTAACAGGCTATGCACGCCTCATGGTTCAGCACGGAGACCGTCCCCTCTCCCATGTCCAGCACGGGAGAGGTAGAGTCCTCTCCACTCTGGGGGCATAGCGTGATGCAGTCACCGCAGGCTACGCAGCGCTCCTTTATCACCTTTATGTCCGGTATGTGTGGCATCCGCCTGTCCTCCTAGTGTGTCCCACAGGAGACACACGGCAGGAATGAGCGCACCGCGAACTGCAGCCGCTGGGAAGTGGCGTCACTTATCTCCAGGCCGCTGACCTCGCTGAGCGCCACCGAGGTGAGGTGGTCGTCGAGCAGCGCCTGGTTGAGCTGCAGCGAGCTTACCACTCGGTACTCCGCGACCGCCCCTCCCCTGTCCATCGCCAGCCAGTGGAGGGCCGTGCCCCGGGGCGTCTCCAGCACCGCCACCGCGCCCGACTCCGACATCGAGGGCACCGAGCACGAGTCGGTCCCGGAGATGGTCCCCCCCTCGAGGAGCCGCGACGCGTTCTCCCAGGCCCAGATGACCTCCAGGGCCAGCGCCGTGAAGAAGAGCAGCTCGCTGTCCATGGGCGCGCCCCACTCCTCCAGGATCCGTGCGCGCTCCTCGCACGCCCATCCCGCCTCCGGGCTGAAACCCAGGTTGACCCGCGCCATGGGCCCCACCAGGCACGGCTCACCCTGCAGAATCGCCACCGGCACCAGGTAGGACCAGTCGACGGGCCTCTTGTCCAGCATATCGAGGAAGGAGTCGGGGTCTACCACCCGTCGCTCTTCGCCATCGAACGGGGAGATGGTCACGGAGTCTCCGTTGATGTCGGCGAAGCCGCCGGCGCTGGTAGTGACGTAGAAGCCCTTCAGTGGTGGACCCGGGTCGATCATCCTGGAGCTGCGCTTCGTCAGCATCTCCACCAGGCGGAGGGTCTCGGCGATGTCTTCCCTGCCCTCGGCGAGCATCTCGGATACCCTGTGCAAGCCCTCCGCGGCCGGCAGGTAGGAAGTCCCCCCGGGCACCACCACCGGCGGATGCGCCGGCAGGCCGGCCACCGCGCTGATGGCCCGCGTGAACGCCGTCAGGGCCGCGAGCAGCCTGGACACGCCCTCCCGGTCAACGGAGTATATGCCGGCTATGTTACGCACCGACACATCGGACATGGGAAGCGCGTAATCCGGCAAGACCGAGTAGACCATGGTCAGCAGGTGGCTCTGGGCAAGGAACAACCAGGAGATCAGCTCGCGGAAGGATGTGGCCGCCTCCGGGACCTCCACGTCCAGCGCGCGCTCGATCACGAGGCAGGAGAGCAGCTGGTGGGTCAGTCCGCACGGACCGCACAGGCGGGACAGCACGGAGGGCACCCGCAACGCGGGCATCCCGGGTACCATCTCCTCGAATCCGCGGTATTCCAGAGCCCTGAAGCGGGCCCCGCGTGGCTTCTGGTGTGGGGTGAAGAACACCTCGATGTCGGCCCTGCCCTGGATGCGGGTCACGGGGTAGATACGGACCTTCTGGCCGGTCCACTCGCCGGTTTCCTGGAGTTCCTCGGGGCTATCCATCGACGACCTTCTCCCTGATCCTGGCCCTGGTCACCGGGTCCCTCCGGGTAAACAGGTACATCCAGCGCAGCAGGGCCGCCATCTCTCTGGCGACCTTGTCCTCCCTCGTACCGCAGGTCAACCCCACGTACTTGACCATGTCCGCGTACATGGAGTGCAACTGGGAGGAGAGGACCGCGTCTGAAGGTCCCCGGCACCCCGCACAGACGGCTCCCCTGGCGGGGCACGAAGCCCGGCAGCCTCCACGGGTCACCGGGCCGAGGCACAGCATGCCCCCCGAGAGAAGGCAGTCGGCGCCGTGGACGCCGGTCCCGGGGTGAAGCGTCCAGCGCCGCACCGGGCCCCGCCGCACCCGGCGGGGGCAGTCCGAGCAGACCGTCGAGTCGAAGCGTATGGACGAGTAACCCTCGACCACCGACTTCAGGGCCTCGAAAATGAGGTTGGGTGGCGGCGGGCACCCCGGGACGTACAGCTCCACCGTGATCGCCGTGTCCAGCGGCTCGAGCCGCGGCAGCAGCACCGGCAGTCCTGAGCCGTCCTCGACCTCGACCGGGAGGATATCGCCCGCGCCGGGGATGCCCCCGTAGACCGCGCAGGAACCCACCGCTATCACCTTGCGGCTGGTCCGCCCTATCTCCGAGGCGATCTCCAGCTCCTCGGAGTTCCTTATGCCGCCCGTCACCAGGACCACGTCGGACGGTGCGATGGTCCTGCGGTCGACTAAGTGGCTCGAGTAAGATATGGAGTTGTCCGCCAGTAGGGCGATGAACGGCTCGCCGACCGTCATCAGCGAGCAGTGGCACCCCCCGCACGCGCACAGCGCGGCCGTTGCTACGTACATCAGGTCCTCAGCTCCACCAGCACCTTGCAGGCCCTCGGCCCGCAGTGCTCCACCTTCATGTCGACGCGCCGTCCCATCACCCGCTCCATGGAGCCCGCCATGTAGCCGTGGAGGGCCTGGCACAGGAGGCCTCCCGGAATGCTGCCCGCCTTCCTCGAGAGGGTCAGCAGCGGGCAGCGCCTGAAGAGTATCCAGGTGGATGTGCGGTCGCCGCCGTCCATCCAGCGGGAGTCCTGCCTGGGATCGCTCCAGCGCTCGAACTCCCAGACCTCGTCCCCCTCGGTCAGGACCATGGAGAGCGCCTGCTCCATATCGCCCGTTTCACCGGGGGCGCATCCCTGGGAGCACCCGGCGTCGCGGCCGGCCTGGTACATCATGGCCGGTGCGCCCTTGCCCAGCACGCCCTCTCCCGCCGTGTCCAGGATGAGGGCTATCCTCATCAAGGTCATCAGCTGTGACCTGTACCCCAGGTTATCCTCGGCCAAGCCGCTCTCCCGCTATCCGCCCTGCTGCTTCTTCCAGAGGAGGAACTGCTGGTAATCGCCGGTGAAGCTGTGCTTTCCATCCGGCCCCGTCAGTATGAAGTATAAGTAGTCGGTGGCGGCCGGGTACAGAGCCGCCCGGATCGACTCGAATCCCGGGTTGCATATCGGGGTGGGGGGAAGCCCGCTCACCTGGTAGGTATTGTAGGGTGAGTCCACCTCCAGATCCTCTTCCGTGAGCGTCTCCTTCCATTCCCCGAGCGCGTACTCCACGGTCGAGCAGAACTGGAGCTTCATGTTCCCGGCCAGCCTGTTGTAGATGACCGATGCGACGAGCGGCCTGTCGTCGGCGAGCTTGGCCTCCTTCTCGATGAGAGAGGCGGCGATCAGGACCTGGTAGGGCGTGAGCCCCAGGCTCGACGCCCGGCTCCAGTCCAGGTCACCCGTCTCGACCCCGTACTGGTGTAGCAACTTGTTCACCACGGCGCGCGCGCTCGACTTGTTGGTCGCCTCGTAAGTCTTGGGGAACAGGAAACCCTGCATGCGGGCCTCCGGCCCCGTCTCGAGGTAGGCACCATCGAGGAACGGGTAGTCGTAGTCCTGCTCCAGCGCGGCCAGGAACTCGGCCCGGCTGATACTCCCCTTGGTCTCCTCGGCCACCCGCTCGGCGGTCTGCTCGTTGGTGAAACCCTCGGGTATGGTGACGGAGTAGGTTACGACCTTGCGGGCTTTGTCCGCCTTCACCTTCCTGAAGATGATGATTCCGCCCACGAGACCCGCGACGACGAGGACCGCGAGGCCGATGCCGACCCCCGCCAGCACCCGGCGCCGGCGCTCCACCCTGAGCCTGGCCTTCTCGCGCCTGCGCTCCGACCTCCTGCCGTAGAGGTGAGTATCAGGCATCCGTGTCCACCCCGCGGCCATCCATGTACGACTGGAGGATCAGGGCAGCCGCCACCCGGTCCGAGGCTCCCCTGTCCTTCTTCCCGGCGCCCTCGCTCCTGGAGATGATAGAGGTGGCCTGGCGGGTGGTGAGCCGCTCGTCGATCATCTCGACGGGCAGGGACAGGTGCTCGCCGAGGCGTGAGGCGAACTCCCGCGCTTTGGCGGCCTGCGCGCCCTCGCGGCCGTCGAGGAGTAGCGGGAGACCCACAACCACGCGCCCGACGCCCGACTCCGAGGCCAGCTCGCAGATGCGGCGCATGGCGCGATCGTCGTTCTCGATGGTGAGGTGCGGCTGGGCGGTGTGGCCAAGCGGGTCGCTCAGTGCCACCCCGATCCTCCGCTCACCCACGTCCAGCCCGATGATCCTCGACTTTTTCATTGTTTGTCCTGGTCTTGTCCACCGTGGCGTCGGACAATTTCGCGCGCTATGTCGACATGTCGGGAAGCGTCATCGAGCGCATGCAAGTGTCCGACCCCAATTGCCTGTGCTCTTCTTGATTACGGTCTTCGGTTCACGTTGTCGCGTCTACTTGAGGCGTTCGCGCGCCGACGTCTCGACGGCCTGGAGAGCCGCCACCATGCCGTCCAGGTTCGAACCCCCGGCTACGGCCATATCGTCCCTGCCGCCCCCACCCCCCCCGAGGACCTTCCCCCCGACACAGGCAAGCTCCTTCGCGTTGAGCCTGTCCGTCAGGTCGCGATCGACCTTGACCACGAGCTGGGCCTTGTCCCCGGAGGCCGCCACCAGCGCCACCAGCCGGAGCTCATTCCTGGAGAGCGCTATGTCGGCCAGGTCCCGGAGCCTTCCCGCGTCGTCACCCGGGATGGTGGCAAAGAGCATCCTTACTCCCGCGATCTCCACGGTCCGGCCGGTCTCCACGGCGGATGCGGCCGTGCCGGCGGCCGACTTCGCGGCCTCGCGCGCCGAAGCCCTCTCCAGCTCCTTCAACCTGGCGGCAAGCTCCTGAACCCTGCCGGGCAGGTCCTCGGGTGCCACCTTGAGCGCGACAGCCGTCCTGCTCACGAGCTCCTGCTGGTGCCTGTAGTGTCGCAGTGTCTCTTGCCCGCTGGTGGCCTCTATGCGGCGGAGCCCCGCGCCGATGCCACTCTCGCTCACGATGCGGATCGGGCCGATCCGGCCGGTCCGCTCCACGTGGATGCCGCCGCAGAGCTCATCTGAGAAATCGCCCATGCGCACCACGCGTACACTTTCTGCGTACTTCTCTCCGAACAGCGCGATGGCGCCTCCCGCGATGGCCTCTTCCCGTCCCGTCACGTCGGTGTCCACCGGGGCGTCCTCGAGGACCCTCTCGTTCGCCAGGCGCTCTATCTCCTCGAGCTCTTCCGGTGACACGGGCTGGAAGTGGGTGAAGTCGAAGCGCAGCCGCTCACGAGTGACCAGCGAGCCTGCCTGCTTTGCGTGTGTCCCCAGCACGGAGCGCAGCGCCCAGTGCAGCAGGTGGGTAGCGCTGTGGTTGCGCGAGATGTCGGCCCGCCCGGCCTCGTCGACGTCAGCCCTGGCCGGCTCCCCGACGCTCACGGTACCGGTCAGGCGCCCCTTGTGGACCACGAGGCCCTGCGCTCCGTAGAAGGTGTCCATGACCTGTATAGACCCGCCGGGTACCGTTATTGTTCCGGTGTCGCCCACCTGGCCCCCGGACTCCGCGTAGAAGGGCGTGGCCGCGAGAACCACCTCGACCTCGGGCTCGTTCGCGGCCTGGTCGACCAGCTCGCCTCGAGCCACGATCGCCGAGACGGTCGTATCCAGACCGCAGACCGTGTACGCCTCGAAAGCGGTCGCCCCGCAGGACCGCAGCAGCCCGGTGAACACCTCTCCGAACTCGTCCGCCTCGTCCTCGCGCGAGGCTCGGGCCCGCTCGCGCTGCCCGGCCATCAGGCGGTCGAAGCCGTCGCCGTCGATCTTCATGCCCTGGTCGGCCGCGATCTCCCGGGTGACCTCGAGCGGGAAGCCCAGCGTGTCGTGAAGGTAGAACACGGTCGGGCCGTCGATGGTGTCCTCGCCGGTGTCGCGACGCTCCTCGATGACGCGCCCCAGCAGGTCCACCCCCTGCTCCAGGGTCTGGCCGAACCGATCCTCCTCGGACCTGATCACCCCCGAAGCGAGCTTGTGATGCTCCTTGAGCCCGGGGTAAGCGTCCCCGAGGAGTCCGACCACCACGTCGGAGAGCCCGTCGATGAATGGACGCTCTATGCCCAGCAGTCGCCCGTGCCGGACCGCGCGGCGCAGCAGCCGGCGCAGGATGTAGCCCCTGCCCTCGTTGGAGGGGATGACCCCGTCCGAGATGAGGAACGTGGCCGCCCGGGCATGGTCGGCGACCACCTTGAGCGAGACGTCGGTGGGCCCTGTCTCGCCGAGGCCCACCCCGCACAGGTCGCTGACCGCCCGCAACACCGGCGCCACTATGTCGGTCTCGAATATGGTGGCGACGCCCTGCTTGACGGCGGCCAGGCGCTCGAGGCCCATGCCGGTGTCTATGTTCTTCCTGGGCAGCGGGACCAGTGACTGGTCGGGCTGCCGGTCGTACTGCATGAAGACCAGGTTCCAGAGCTCCAGGAAGCGGTCGCAGTCGCAGCCCGCCCGGCAGTCGGGTCCACAGGCCAGAGACTCACCCCGGTCGTAGAGTATCTCGGAGCAAGGCCCGCACGGCCCAGTGGCGCCCATGTCCCAGAAGTTGTCGTCGGCGCCGAGCCGGATTATGCGCTCGGGCGGAACCCCGGGGGTGGACCGCCAGATGTCCTCGGCCTCCTGGTCCTCCTCGTATACCGACATCCAGAGGCTGGCCGGCTCGATGCCGAACACCGCCGTCACCAGCTCCCAGGCCCAGGGGATCGCGCTCTCCTTGTAGTAGTCTCCGAACGAGAAGTTGCCCAGCATCTCGAAGAAGGTGTTGTGCCGCGCGGTGATCCCCACGGACTCTATGTCGGTGGTGCGAACGCATTTCTGGACGGAGGTCGCCCGGCTGTAGCCGGGCTCTTCCTCGCCCAGGAAGTACGGCTTGAACTGGACCATGCCCGCGTTGGTGAGGAGCAGGGTGGGGTCGTTGGGCACCAGGGAAGAGCTGGGGACCACGCGGTGATCCCGCTCGGCGAAGAACTCTATGAAGGTCCTGCGGATATCGTCGCTTTTCACTTGCCGGCTTCCTCCGGATTACCAACGGGAGTAAAGAAACATTGTAACCCAAGACCTGATTATAGCGGACGATATCGATCAGTCCGGTACGGAGGGGAGTAGGCGTTTGGTTGACCCGGCTCAGCGCCGTTTGAACCTGGTGTAGGCCTTGCCCAGCCCCGCACTCACACCGATGATCTTCACGATCGGGGAGGTGACGACCTCACTGACGACCTTGGTGGCGGTGTTCGCCTTCTCGGCCATCGATTCGGCCGCCGTGAGGATGCCGTCCACGCGGTCGAGCTCCGTGTTGACGTGGTCGACGGTGGTACCGACCTTCTTCATGAGCGGGATGGTCTCCACGCGCACGTCGTTGAGGAACATGTTGAGGATACCCATGGTCTTGACCAGCTGGTACAGCAGGATCGCGGTGAACACCGCCATGCAGGCGAAGGCGATTGCCGCTACAAGTCCGGCGACGTGACCCATCCGAACCCCTCTCCGGTCACCGACCAACTCTTGAAAAAAATACGTTGCATACTATAACACTTGGGGTCAAACCTTAATTTTTGGTTTTTTACGTGGTATTGTAAAAAATGAAAATTTTCTGGTTTGACCCCCCTTTTGCCCCCCTTTTGCACCCCCAAGGACAAAACGCAATGAAAACGTCTGACGCCACTCATCATTTCAAACCCAGCTCGCGGAGCTGTGCCGGCGAGACCTCGTCGGGCGCGCCGGTCATGAGGTCGGAGGCCGACTGCGTCTTGGGGAAGGCGATGACGTCGCGGATGGTCTCCCGTCCGGCGAGCAGCATCACCAGGCGGTCCAGCCCGAGCGCGACGCCTCCGTGGGGTGGCGCCCCGTACTGCAGCGCCTCCAGCAGGAAGCCGAACCGGGTGCGGAACTCCCCGGGCTCGATGCCCAGCAGGGAGAACATGCGCTCCTGCACGTCCCGGCGGTGGATACGGATCGAACCGCCCCCGATCTCGACGCCGTTCATCACTATGTCGTAGGCGCGGGCCCTGGCCGAGAGCGGGTCGTCCTCCAGGCCGGGCAGCGAGTCCTCAGTGGGACTGGTGAACGGATGGTGCAGCGCCTTGTAGCGCTGCTCGACCCGGTCGTACTCGAGCAGCGGCCAATCCACTATCCAGACCAGGCGGAACTCGTCGGCCGAGCCCATGCCCAGAGATCCGGCTACCCTGGGGCGCAGCGTGTAGAGTATCTCGTCGCAGTCCCAGCGCTTGCCCGCCAGCACGAACGCCGCGTCCCCCGTCTCCAGCTCCAGGTTACGGGCCAGCCCCTCCTGCTCGGGCCCGGTCAGGTACTTGGCCACCGGAGAGCGGAGTCCGTCTTCCTCGCGCACCATCCAAATCATCCCGGCCGCGCCCTCCTGCTGGGCGGCCTTGTTCCAGCCGTCCAGCGCTGAGCGCGACATCGACGAGCCACCCTCCACGCGCATGCCCCGGATGCAGCCGCCGGAGGCCAGCGTCTCGGCGAACACCTTGAACTCCGTGCCCGCGAAGACGCCGTCGAGCGTGCCCATGCGCAGCCCGTAGCGAAGGTCCGGCCTGTCTGTGCCGTACAGCTCCATGGCCCGGTCATACGGCATGCGCTCGACGGGGGTTGCCAGCGTGCGCCCCGTCGCCTCGAATACCGCGGAGAGCATCCCGTCGATGACCGCGATGACGTCGTCCTCATCGACGAACGACATCTCCAGGTCGACCTGGGTGAACTCGGGCTGCCGGTCCGCCCGCAGGTCCTCGTCACGGAAGCAGCGGGCTATCTGGTAGTAGCGGTCGAAACCCGAGACCATGAGGACCTGCTTGAACAGCTGCGGGGACTGCGGCAGCGCGTAGAACCTGCCCGGCTGCACGCGCGAGGGTACGAGGTAATCGCGCGCGCCCTCCGGCGTGCTCTTGCACAGCTGCGGGGTCTCCACCTCCGTGAACCTCTGTGAATCGAGGTAACGGTGGGTCGCGTTGACGATCCGGTGCCGCAGCTTGAAGCCGGCCATCATCTCCTCGCGCCTCAGGTCGCAGAACCGGTACTGCAGGCGCACCTTCTCGTCCACGTTTATCCCGTCGCGTATCTCGAACGGCGGCGTCTCCGAGGCGTTCATCACCTCGATCTCCTCGACTACGACCTCGACCCGGCCGGTGGGCATATCGGGGTTCTCGGTGCCCTCGGGGCGCTCGCGGACCCTGCCCCTCACGCCCAGGACGTACTCGGGCCGGACCCCCTCCGCCGTCGCGTGCGACCCGCTGCTCTCCCTGGGGTCGCAGACGACCTGGATCACCCCGGTGGTATCCCGCAGGTCGATGAAGATCAGGCCACCATGGTCGCGCCTCCTGGCGACCCAGCCGTCCACGACGACCTCGCGGCCGATGTCCCCGGCCCGGATCTCGCCGCACCAGTCGGTCCGCTTGAGGGCGAACGATACCTCCAGCTCGCTTCGGGTCCCCTCCGTGTCCATCTCCACCCGGCTTTCTACTCCCCTATGTGCAAAAGGGTCAGACCCTTTTGCACGGTTTCTCAGCCTCCGGCCAGCATTCCCCGTATCCGCTCGACGAGCCCCTCGGCGGACACCCTCAGTTGCTCGGAGGCGTCGAGGTCCCGCACGGTGACCTCGCCGGAGGCCAGCTCCTCTTCCCCGATCATCACCACTACGCGCGCGCCGAGCCGGTCCGCCTGCTTCATCTGGGCCTTGAGGCCGCGGCCCAGGAAGTCGGTGTCCGCGCTGATCCCTTCCGCCCTCAGGCTCTCGAGGAGCCGAAGCACCGGCTCGCGCTCCACACCCGGGGCGGCCGCCAGGAACACGGCCAGTCGCTCGGGCTCGAACGGGTCCAGCCCCTCGGCGTCCAGGGCCATCAGCAGGCGCTCCAGGCCCATGCTGTAGCCGACCCCCGGGGTCGGGGGCCCGCCCAGCTCCTCGGCAAGGCCGTCGTAGCGTCCCCCGCCGCACACGGTGTTCTGCGCCCCCAGCCCCTCGAACTGGAACTCGAACGCGGTGTTGGTGTAGTAGTCGAGGCCGCGCACCATCCGCTCGTCCACCTCGAACCTCACCTCCAGTCCGTCGAGGTGGGCCAGCACGGCGTCGAAGTGCTCCCTGCAGCGGGGGCAGAGGTGCTCTCCTATCGTCGGCGCGCCCTCCAGCGTGGCGCGGCACCTCTCGTTCTTGCAGTCGAAGACCCGCAGGGGGTTCGTTTCCGTGCGCCTGACGCACTGCTCGCAGAGGCCGTCCTTCATCGCCTCGAGGAAGGAACGCAGGCGGTCCACGTAGGCCGGCCGGCACTCGCGACATCCCACGCTGTTGACCAGCAGGCGGTATCGGGTGAGGCCCAGGCGGGCGAAGAGGACATGGTTGAACGAGATGATCTCGGCGTCGAGGAACGGGTCCTCGCTGCCTATCGCCTCCCCGCCTATCTGCGTGAACTGCCTGAACCGCCCGGCCTGCGGCCTCTCCCTGCGGAACATCGGTCCCACGTAGTAGACCTTAACCGGCAGACCGCGGGATGCCAGCCCTCGCTCCAGGTAGGCACGGACCACCGGCGCCGTCCCCTCCGGACGCATGGTCAAAGACTCGCCGCCCCGGTCCTCGAAGGTGTACATCTCCTTTGTGACTATGTCGCTGTCCTCGCCGATGCTGCGCGTGAAGAGCTCTGTGTCCTCGAGTATGGGGGTATCGATCCGCCGGTAGCCACGCTCCCTCATCAGCGCGCACGCGGCCTCGATGAGCTTCTCCATCTTCTCCGAGTCGGGGAAGACGAGGTCGGAGGTGCCCCTGGGAGCCTTGTAACGCGTCATTGCCCTCTCGCCCCCAGCTCGCGCAGGAACGGGTTGGAAGACCTCTCGCGCCCGACGGTGGTAGCCGGCCCGTGCCCGGGGTAGATGACGGCTTCGTCGGGCAGGGTGAAGACGTGGCGGATCACCGAGTCGAGCAGGTCGGCGAACGAGCCCCCGCGCAGGTCGGTCCTGCCCACCCCGCCCAGGAAGACCAGGTCCCCGCAGAAGATGTTGTCCTCGCACAGAAAGCTCACCGAGCCGGGGGTGTGGCCGGGGGTGTCCAGCACGGTAACGGAGCGCGAGCCAAAATCCAGCGTGTCGCCGTCCTGGACCGTCTCCACTCCACCGGGCTTCGAGACCGCGAGCGAGGTCAGGCGCCCGGCTATACCGTGGCCGTGCCCGGTGAGGGCCCCGCTGTCCAGCCCGGAGATGTACACCGGCGCCTCGAGGGCCTGAGCCACCTTCGCTGCGGCGCCCACGTGGTCCATGTGACCGTGGGTGCAGAGAATGCCGTGGCAGGCCATCCCGCTCGAGCCCGCCGTCTCCACGATCACGCGGGCCTCGGCCCCGGGGTCGATTATGAACCCGGGCCCGGGCGAGCCGTCCATGACCAGGTAGCAGGAGGTGCCGAGCATCCCGACCTCGAGCGTCTTTACTATCAGTTCGGGCAAATCGGTTGTCCTTGGTGAAAGACCGGGGCTTCCTGACCCCGCTCGCGAATCATACGGTGATGATTATACTAGTCGAACGCGGGAATTGGCGTTAAAGGACTATCGAGGATAATGGTCACCGGGCCCGAGTTCACCAGATCCACGTCCATCATGGCGCCGAACACGCCGCCGGCCACGCGGACCCCCGCTTCCGCCAGCCGGGCCATGAAGCGCCCGTAGATCTCCTCGGCCCGTCCGGGCTCCTCGGCGTCCACGAAAGAAGGCCTGCGACCCTTGCGGCAGTCCGCCAGCAGCGTGAACTGGCTGACCACCATCACCTCGCCACCGATGTCCAGGATAGAGAGGTTCATCAGGCCCCCGGAGTCCGGGAAGATGCGCAGGTTCAAGACCTTTTCGGCCATCCACTCAAGCTCGCGCTCGGTGTCGCCTGCGGCCACTCCCAGGAGCACCAGGAGGCCTTCACCAGTCGAAGAGACCTCTTCGCCATCGACGCTGACCGAGCAGCGACTGACCCTCTGGACTACCGCTCTCGTGACACACCCCCATGAATATGACTTGACTCGTGCCTGACCCCTATCCTAGTCCTATCCTAGTCAGTTGGAGTACGTCGATTAGAACAACGACACAACGCAATGAAAACGTCTGACGCCACTCTTTCTTAATCGGCGGTCTCGGCTTCGTCGCGGATGTCGTAGGCGTCTATGACCGAGCCGACCTTCTTCAGCTCGCGGAGTATCTGCGCCAGGTGGTCCGTCGATCCCACCTCGAAGATGAACCGGCTCTTGGAGAGGTGCTCCTCGTCGGAGGAGAACGTCGCCGACAGCAGGTTGACGTGCTGGTCCCCGAGCACGGTCGTGATATCCCTCACCAGCTTGGGGCGGTCCCACGCCTCTACGCAGATCTCCACCACCCTCACCGCGGGCTCCGGCCTGGCCCAGGAGACCGTGAGCATCCTGTCCGACTCCTTCGAGAGGCCCTGGATGTTCGGGCAGTCCACCCTGTGCACGGATACGCCCCGACCCCGGGTCACAAACCCCACGATCTCGTCCCCGGGGGCCGGGTAACAGCAGTGGGCCACCTGGACCAGGGCGTGCTCCAGGCCGTGTACCTTTATGCGCTGCCCGAGACGTGCCTGTTCCGCCTCGGCGAGGACACGCGGCTTGGCCGCCTCCTCCTCCTCCGGGACGATCACCGCCTTCTCCTCACCGCCCAGGTAGTGGGCTACCTTGTTGGCGACCTGGTTGGGGGACATGTGGCCCGCCCCGATCAACCGGTAGAGGTCCTCCACCGAGGAGAGGTTGTTCTCCGAAGCGATCTGGGCCAGCACGCGCGAGACTTCCTTGCGCTGGAACGGCAGGTTCCTCTTGCGCATGGCGCGGTCCAGGGCCTCCTTGCCCTCGTGGCGCTCGTCCTCGCGCCGTTCCCGGCTGAACCACTGCCGTATCTTGTTGCGCGCGCGCGGCGTCTCCACGATGTTGATCCAGTCCTGGCTGGGGCCGGTCGAGGTCTTGGAGGTCATGATCTCGACTATGTCGCCGTTCTGGAGCTGGTAGGAGAGTGGGACCATCTTCCCGTTGACCTTGGACCCCACGCAGGAGTGGCCCACCTCGGTGTGGATGCTGTAGGCGAAGTCGATGGGCGTCGCCCCGCGGGGCATGGAAACCACCTTACCCTTCGGGGTGAAGACGAAGACCTCGTCGGAGAAAAGGTCTATCTTCAGCGTCTTCATGAACTCGGTGGGGTCGCTCATCTCCTGCTGCCACTCCATGACCTGCTTCAGCCAGGTGCGGCCGCCGTGCTGTGGTCTCTTGGTCTCCTTGTAGAGCCAGTGCGCGGCGATGCCGTACTCCGCGGTGCGATGCATCTCCTCGGTGCGGATCTGTATCTCCAGCGGGCGGCCCTCCAGGGCGATGACCACGGTGTGCAGCGAGCGGTACATGTTGAGCTTTGGCATGGCGATGTAGTCCTTGAACCGCCCCGGCACCGGAGCCCACATGGAGTGGATGACCCCGAGCGCCCCGTAGCAGTCCCTGACCGATTCGACTATCACGCGCACGGCCGAGAGGTCCATGATCTCGTCGAACTCGACACCCCGGTTCACCATCTTCTCGTAGATGCTGTAGAAGTGCTTGACCCGTCCGGACACCTCCGCCTTTATCCTGTTCTTTCGCAGCTCCCTGTTTATGTGGTCGGCCACCTGCTGCATGTACATCTCGCGCTCGGCCCGGCGCTCGGCGACCATGCGCTGGATCTGCTGGTACCGCTTCGGGTAGAGCACCTCGAAGGAGAGGTCCTCCAGCCTCCAGCGAACCTGGCTGATGCCGAAACGGTGGGCGAGCGGACCATAGATCTCGAGCGTCTCGGAGGCGATCTCGCGGCGGCGGGCCGGCGGCAGGGCGGAGATGGTCTCCATGTTGTGGAGGCGGTCCGCCAGCTTGATGAGTATGACCCGCACGTCGGAGGCCATGGCGATGAGCATCTTGCGGATGTTCTCCGCCTGCTGCTCCTCGGCGGAGGCGAACTTGAAGCGGTCCAGCTTGGTCAGCCCGTCTATCACCTCGGCGATTCCATCTCCGAACTCGGCGCGGATATCGGCGATGGTGAGAGACGTGTCCTCGATGACGTCGTGCAGCAGGGCCGCGGAGAGGGTATCGGGATCCAGTTCCAGCTCGGCGAGGATGGTCGCGACCGCGACCGGGTGCTCGATGTAGGGGTCTCCCGATTTCCTGTACTGCCCCTCGTGGGACCTCTCGGCGAAGCGGTAGGCTCTCTCGACCTGTCGCTGGCCGTTCTTGGAGAGCGAGCGCCTGGTGAGCGCGAAGAGCTTCTCCGAGGAGGTCATCGCTTCTTCTTTTTCTTCTTTCCGCTTCCGGGGCCCTTGGTCCGGGACTTGGCCTGTGCCTTGGTCGTGGGCGCCTTCGCCGCCGCCGGCTTGGGCCTGGGCTTCGGCTTGGGTCCCGGCTCCACGGGCTCGGCTCCCGCCGCGGTCCCCGCCTCCCGCTCGATCGGCTCCGCCGCCGGTTTCGGCTTCGGTCCGGGTTTCGAGGGTGCCTTCGCGCCGGCGGGCTTCCCCGCCGAGGGCCGGGCGGCCCGGGCTTTTCCAGCCTGAGCGGCAGCCGGCCCGGCCGGCTTCGCAGCAGGCGTGGTCGCCGGCTTCGCCTTCGGGGCCTGGGGCGTCGCGACCCTGCGCTCGCGTCCCTCGCGGACCTCCGCGCGCTCCCGGAACGCCTTGTACTTGGGCTCCGTCTCCTTCCAGGTGGCCAGGATAGGGGGCCCCAGGATTATGCTCGAGTAGGTCCCGGAGAGCACACCCACGAAGAGGGCGAAGGCGAAGTTCTTCAAGGTCTCACCGCCGAAGAACATTATGCACACGATTGGGACCAGGGTGGTCAGCGAGGTGTTGATTGAGCGCACCAGCACCTGGTTGATGGAGTCGTTGACCATCTGCGAGTAGGTCTTCTTGCTCTGCCGCGTGAGCTGGTCGGCGTTCTCCTTCACGCGGTCGAAGATGACGATGCTGTCGTACAGCGAGTAACCGAGGATGGTCAGCACGGCTATGACCGTGGCGGGCGTCACCACCCAGCCCACCAGGGCATAGACCCCCACCGTGATGATGAGGTCGTGGAACACCTCGATGATGGCGGTGATCGCCATCTTGAACTCGAACCGGAATGATATATAGATGAGGATGGCGAACAGGAACACTATCACCGCGATGACAGCCTGCCGGCTCACCTGGGCGCCCCACCCCGGCCCGACGTCGTTGACGCCCAGCACCTCCTCCATGCCGTCCGCCTTGAGGCCCTCCTCCAGGGCTTTCTTCTTCGCGTCGTCGAGCTTGGGGACCCTGATGATGAAGGTGTCCTTCCCGGACGACTGTATCTGCGCCGTCGAGTAGCCGAGCTCTCCGATCGCCGAGCGGACGTCGGCGATACTGGTGCCCGGCTTCATCCGGACGTCCAGCTCGGTGCCGCCCGTGAAGTCGATGCCCCAGTCGAGGCCCCTGGTGAAGAGCGCGATCGCCGCCACGATGACGATAACGATCGAGATCGCGAACCAGACGTACTTGTGGCCTATTATGTTGAAGTACGGCCTCTTCCTGAAGATATTCTTCACCGGGCGTCACCCCCGGCCGGGCTCTCGACGGTCGATCCCGCGCCGACTATCCAGGGCTTGTTGAACACCTTCAGGTTGGAGAGCAGGGAGACGGTCGGCCTGGTGAAGAAGTAGGAGATGAACACGTCGAACACGGTGGCTATGCCCAGGGTCAGGGCGAAGCCCCTGACCGAGCCCACCGCGAACAGGTAGAGGATGGCAGCCGCGGCGAAGCTCACGGTATCGGCAGCCACGATGGTCCTGAACGCCGACTTGTACGCGCTGTCGGCGCTGGAGCGCATGGTGCGCCCGGCGCTGATGTCCTCTTTCAGACGCTCGAAGTAGACCACGTACGAGTCCGCGGCGATGCCGATGGCGACGATAATACCGGCGATCCCGGCGATGGTCAGGCTCCAGAACTCCCCCAGCACGCAGATGGTACCGTACATCATGAGGCCGAAGACCCCCAGGCCCGTCACGGTTACCAGGCCGAGGGCGCGGTAGAAGAGCAGCATGTAGATCGCGACTATTATCAGCCCGATCACACCCGCCAGCAGCGCCTTGTCGAGGGAGTCCTTTCCGAGGCTCGCGGTCACGTCCTGCTCGGTCAGCAGCTTCAACTCGACGGGCAGGGCCCCGATGTTCAGCACGATAGCCAGATCCTTGGCCTCCTTGTCCGTGAACTTACCGGTTATCTCGCCGCTGCCGTCGGTGATCGGCTCGTTGATGTTGGGCGCCGACTCGACCTTGTAGTCGAGCACTATGGCGAGCTGCTTATCCTTGTTGTTGGTGGTGATGTCCTTGAACTTGCCGGCGCCCTCGCTGTTCATCTCGAAGCCCACCTTGGGGGTACCGTCGTTGTCGAAGGCGACCTGGGCCTTCTTAAGGGCGTCGCCGGTAAGGAGCGTCGGTCCGAGCTTCAGGTAGGCCTTGTCCTTGCCTTCCCCGAGCGGGAGTACGACCACGGCGTCAGGCTTGAGTGCCTCTCCCGTGGTCTCGGCCCAGGCGGGGTCTTTCTTGGCGTCCGCCTCGTTCTTGGACTCCTGCACCAGCCGGAACTGGAGCTGAGCGGTCTGACCGACCAGGGCCTTCGCCCGCTCCGGGTCGCTTATTCCGGGCAGCTGTACGATGACGTTGCGAGAGCCCTGGGTGGTGATATCCGGCTCGGATACCCCCAGGCTGTCGACGCGGCTCCTGATCTTCTCCACGGTCTTGGCCAGCACCTGGGCGTCCACCGTCTTGCCCACGGCCTCGTAGACGAGGCTCACCCCTCCCTGCAGGTCCAGTCCCAGGCGGGGCTTCAAGTCGAAGGCGAAGGTGGCGGCGTACAGCGCGACCAGTATCAGCGCCACCACTCCGATGGATATCCAGTTCTTGGTGTTCTTGCTCATTGGACCTTTTCCGTCTCAGATGGTCATCCAGGGCGTCCGCCCGCTGTTAGACGCCGCGGGCGGCTCAGCGGGTTCCGGCTCACTTGTCGCCCTGCTCGTCTCCCTCGGGATCCCCGGCCTCCTCCTCAGGGGAGGAATCGGTCTCCTCGGGATCCCCTGCGGGCTCCTCCTCCGTCCCCTCGTCGGGTTCCTCCGCCTCGGCCTCTTCCTCCTCGGCGGGCTCCTCGTGAACGGTCGTGTTACGCGATATGGCGGCGCGGCTGAACGTCAGGCTGACGCCCTCGTCCACCTCGATGACGACCTTGTCCTCCATCAGCTCGGTTACCGTGCCGTGGATACCGCCGATGGTGACCACCTCGTCGCCGACCTGGATCTTGGACAGGAGGCTCTCCGTCTCGCGGGCGCGCTTGCGCTGGGGGACGATGATCAGGAAGTAGAAGACCAGCAGCATCACACCGATGATGATGAAGATCCCGTACTGCTGGAGACCGCTCGTCTTCTGCGTGGTCTGCTTGGCCTGGGCGAAAACCGCCGGGTTTGCCAGCAGCATGTACACGAAACCCATGTAACACCTTCCTTAAAGAGATAGACCGGCTCCTTGCCAGTCTTTCGGTGCCCCGCTTCATCAGCGTACTGATGGAGCGGGGACACACGTAATGATAAAGGAAGCGCGTTCCTTTGTCATTCGGGATCGTCAACGACCCCGGCCGTGGCCCGGAGCGCGTCGAAGCTGCCACTGGATATGGCCTCCCGTGCCCGCTCCAGCAACCTGGAGACCACGCGGAGGTTGTGGACCGTCAGAAGGTGAAAGCCCAGTATCTCCCTTGCCATGACCAGGTGGCGCAGGTACGCGCGGGTGAAGCCGGAGCAGGTGTAGCAGTCGCAGTCCGGGTCGAGGGGGGTCTGGTCGCTCGAGTAGCCCGAGTTGCGCAGGTTGAGGCGCGCGAAACCCACCAGCGCCGATGCGTTGCGAGCGAGGCGCGTGGGCAGCACCGAGTCGAACATGTCCACGCCGAGGGCGATGGCTCCCAGGAGCCCGGCCGGGTCCCCCACGCCCATCAGGTAGCGGGGCCTGTCGGCCGGGAGGCGCGCGACCGTGCGCTCGACCAGCTCCAGGGTCAGACCGCGGGGCTCGCCGACGGAAAGCCCGCCCAGTCCGAAGCCCGCGAACCCGAGAGGCGCAATGACATCCGCGCCTCGCTTCCGCAGGTCGGGATGGGTCCCACCCTGGACTATCCCGAACAGGGCCTGGCCCTCGGCGTCGTGCGCCGCCAGGCATCGGCGCGCCCAGTCGGCGTTCAGTGTAAGGGACGCCTCGGTGGTCGGCCTGTCGGCGCCGTGGGGAAGGCACTCGTCCAGGGCCATGGCGATATCGGCGCCCAGAGCGGCCTGGAACTCCATGGACGACTCGGGGCTCAGGAACACGGACGACCCGTCCAGGTGCGAGCGGAAATGCGCGCCCTCGGGGGTTATCCGTACTCCCGAGCCCAGGCTCATGACCTGGTAACCCCCGGAGTCGGTAAGGACTGGACCGTCCCATCCCATGAACGCCGCGACGCCCCCGGCCTTCTCCACCACCTCGACCCCCGGGCGGAGCATCAGGTGGTAGGCGTTGGCCAGCACCATCCGGAACCCGAGGTCGGCGACCTGTTCCGGCCTCATCGCCTTGACGGTCGCACTCGTAGCCACCGGCATGAACAGCGGGGTCTGCGCGGTCCCGTGGGGGGTGGTGATCACGCCCCGACGCGCGGCCGTCCGCCCGTCGGAGTCCGTCACCTCGAATGAGAAACCGCCCTTCCCCTTCGTCACAGTGCCTCCGGCCCCGGTCTCATGTGATCAGCATGGCGTCGCCGAACGAGTAGAACCTGTAGCGCTCGGCGACCGCCACCCGGTACGCCTCGAGTATGAGGTCGCGGCCGCCGAACGCGCAAACCAGCATCAGGAGCGTGGTACGCGGGAAGTGGAAGTTGGTCAGCAGGACGTCCACCACCCGGAACCCGTACCCCGGTACGATGAAGAGTTCGGTGCGCCCGCCGGCCGGCCTGACGGTGCCGCTCCCTGCCGCGCTCTCGAGGGCCCTCACCACCGTGGTCCCCACGGCGACCACCCTGCCGCCCTGCCGGTGTGTTTGCTCGACCGCGAGCGCGCACTCCCGGCCCACGCTGAACCACTCGCTGTGGATATTGTGGTCCTCGATGCTCTCCTCCCTGACCGGCACGAAGGTGTCCCGGCCTACCGCGAGCTCGATCGAGGCCACTCGAGCGCCGGCGTCAACCACCCGTTCCAGGAGCCGCTCGGTGAAGTGGAGACCCGCGGTGGGGGCGGCGGCCGAGATCTGGCGCCTGGAGTACACCGTCTGGTAGCACTCCGGGTCCGGCACATCCGCGGTGATGTAGGGCGGCAGGGGCACCTCCCCCCGGGCGAAGACGGCCTCGTCTATGTCCTGCCCTCCCGTGGCCTCGAAGCGCACGGTGACCACCCCCTCCCGTGGTCCTTCGAGCACCTCGCCTCTCACCTCGCCGTCCAGGCTCAGTACCGTCCCCGGGCGGAGCCTCGCGCCCCTCGTCATCGCGGACCAGGTGCCGGGGGAAGATTCCTCCAGTAGAAGAAGCTCCACGGACCCTCCACCCGGGTCCTTGGCCGCCTTGAGCCTGCCGGGGAAGACCCTGGTGTCGTTCACCACCAGCAGGTCGCCGGGCCGCAGCAGGGAAGGCAGCTCGTTGAAAACGTGGTTTATGATCCGCCGGGTGCCGCGCTCGACCAGCATCAACCTGCTCTCGTCCCGCACCGGTGAGGGGGACTGTGCGATGAGATCCCGCGGGAGCGTGTAGTCGAACAGGTCGGTCCTCATCGCGGCGGGGGATCGCCTTTCTGGTACCGCTCCTTCTCGCTGTAGACGCAGCCGCAGTACGACTGACGGTACATGCCCGCGGCGCGCGAGGCCTCGACCGAGTCCCCGTAACCCGCGCTCATGTCCTCGCACAGGAAAAGCACGCCGTGCTTGAGCGAGGCGTGCTCGCCGGCCCGGCCTATGAGCCGCCGGTCCTGATGCGGGCTCACCAGCAGGGTCGTGGTGAACTCGGCCGCGCCAATGCGGCGCGCCTCGGCCGCCGCGGCGGACAGCCTCATGGCGAAGCATCGCTCGCAGCGGACCTCGCCCTCCCCCACCGCGCCCGCCTCCAGGGGCGAGACCTCCGCCAGGAAACGCTCCATCTCGTAGGGGCCGGTGCGCAGTCGCAGCCCCCTCTCCTCGCAGAACGCAGCGACCGCCAGGTAGCGCTCGCGGTACTCGCGCCAGGGGTGGACGTTGGGGTTGTAGAAAAACGGGACCACCTCGTAACCGCGCCCGGTGAGGACCTCGAGCGGATGGATGAGGCACGGGGCGCAACAGGTATGCAACAGTATTTTCATCGTCAGAACAGCTTTCCGCCGTCGGGGGAAGGCTCGCGTCCCATGTGCTTGAAGGCGCCAGGCGTGGCGACCCTCCCGCGGGAGGTGCGCTCCAGGAAGCCGATCTGCATGAGGTAGGGCTCGTACACCTCCTCCAGCGTGTCGGGCTCCTCCCCGACAGCGGCGGCCAGGGTCTTCAGGCCCACCGGCCCGCCGGAGAACTTATCGATGATCGCGGCCAGCACCGCCTGGTCCAGCACGTCCAGTCCCACCTCGTCCACCTGGAGCATGCGCATCGCGTCGCGGGCCACCTCGCCGGTTATGACGCGATCGGCCTCCACCTCCGCGAAGTCCCTGACCCGCCTCAGCAACCGGTTGGCGACCCTGGGTGTGCCCCGGGAACGGCGCGCTATCTCGTGGCAGCCTTCGAGGTCCAACTCGATCTCGAGCATTCCCGCCGCCCTGGTCACTATCAGCTCCATCTCGTCCACCGGGTAGTAGTCGAGCCGGCATATGACGCCGAACCGTGTGAGCAGCGGTGCCGACATGAGGCCCACCCTCGTCGTCGCGCCTATCAGGGTGAAGCGCGCCAGCTCCAGCCTGACCGAGCGCGCGCCGGGCCCCTTTCCTATGACTATGTCTATCTTGAAGTCCTCCATCGCGGGGTAGAGTATCTCCTCCACCACGCGGGGCAGCCTGTGTATCTCGTCGATGAAGAGGACGTCGCCGACGTCCAGGTTGGTCAGCACTGCCGCCAGGTCGGCCTGGCGCTCGAGGGCGGGGCCGCTGGTGGGTCGCGTGCTGACGCCCAGCTCGTTGGCGATGATGTTCGCGAGCGTGGTCTTGCCCAGGCCCGGCGGTCCGGACAGCAGTACGTGGTCCAGGACGTCGGCTCGCTGTCGGGCGGCCTCGATGAACACCCGGAGCTGCTTCTTGTACCTCTCCTGCCCGATGAACTCCGAGAGCGTCTTCGGCCTGAGGGTGAGGTCGAGCACGCGCTCCTCGGGCAGCAACGCCCCGGAGGTCAGTCCCCCTTCGACCTCGGTCACGGCACCTCCCCTACCTCGCGCTCTTCAGAGCCCACTGCAGCATCTCCTCCACCGTGGTCCCCTCGTCGGGCGACGGGAAGCCCTTGAGCGCGGCGTGGGCCTCACTCCTGGAGTACCCGAGCTGCACCAGCGCCTCGGCCGCCTCCTGGAACGGCTGCAGGCCTCCCACGGGGATCCCCGCCAGGTCCTCTCCCGCGGGCTCGACCTTGTCCTTCATCTCCAGTATCAGGCGCTCGGCGCCTTTCCTTCCGACCCCGGGGATGATGGTGAGAGCGTCCGCGTCGCCGGCCTGGACGACCTTGATGAAACCGTCAGGAGAGAAGATCGAGAGCACGGAGAGCGCCTTCTGCGAGCCGAACCCGCTCACCGACATCAGCTTGACGAATAGGTCGCGGGCGCGGGGCGACTCGAACCCGTAGAGCGCGAGAACGTCCTGACGCACGTGCAGGTGGGTGAACAGGGAGATCTTGCCGCCCACCTCGGGCGCCTTGTCGACCGTCCCGGCGGGGGCCTTCACCTCGAATCCCACGCCGCCGACGCTGACCACCAGGTGGTCGGCTCCCCTCTCTATCAACGTTCCCTCGATGTAGGAGATCATCTCTTACCCGCCCGTGAGTCCGGCCATGCGCCTGGAGTGGAGGTGGCAGATGGCCATGGCCAGGGCGTCGCACTCGTGCAGGGACGACGGCAGGTCGCGCGTACCGAGCAGCGCGCCGACCATGTAGCGGACCTGCTCCTTCCTGGCGTTGCCGTTGCCCGTCACCGTCTGCTTCACCTGGAGAGGAGTGTACTCCGCCACGGTGACTCCCGCGTGCCCGCAGGCGAGCAGGATGACCCCGCGCGCCTGGCCCACCGCCATCACCGACTTCTGGTTGGTGTTGAAGAACAGCTCCTCCAGCACCACCGCGTCGGGGGCCAGCCGCTCCACGACCTCGGCGACGCCGCGGTACAGGATGTCCAGGCGTACCACCATCTCGTCGCACGGAGCGGTCTTGATGGTGCCGCTGGCAAGCGCGGACAGCCGCCTGGCGGCCTCCTCTACCAGGCCGTATCCCGTGTTGCTGATACCCGGGTCGATGCCGAGCACCTTCATGGCGAGGCCTCCGGCGCCGTCGCGGTCCTGGGCGCGTCATGGACTTTCAATCGAGCGAGGCCGCCTCCTCTTCGAGCACCTCGTCGGGGATGTCGAAGTTCGCGTAGACATCGGTCACGTCGGTGAGGTCCTCCAGGGCCTCAATGAGCTTGAGCACCTTGCGGGCCGAATCGCGATCGAGCCGGATCGTGTTCCTGGGGAACATGGTGAGCTCGGAGTTCTCTATCTCGACGCCCGCGGTCTTGAGGCCGTCGCGCACGGAGCCGAAGTGCTCCACGTCGCAGACGATCTCCCAGTAGTCGCCCTCGGCCTCGAGGTCGTCGGCTCCCGCCTCCAGGGCTATCTCCAGCAGCTCCTCCTCGTTGTGGGCGGGGTCCTGCGGAACCAGGAAGACCCCTTTCTTCTCGAATATCCAGGCGACCGAGCCCGTCTCGCCGAGGTGCGCCCCGGCCCTGGTGAAGGCGCGGCGTACCTCGCTCGCGGCCCGGTTGCGGTTGTCTGTGACGACCTCCACCAGCAGCGCGACGCCGGCCTCGCCGTACCCCTCGAACGACATGTGCTCGAGCTGGCCGCCGGCGAGCTCTCCGGTGCCCTTGGCGATCGCGCGCTTGATGTTGTCCATGGGCATGCTGTAGGAGCGGGCCGTCTCCACCGCCGAGGCCAGGGTGGGGTTGGCTTCCAGGTTGCCCCCGCCTTCGCGCGCGGCGACCGTGATCTTCTGTGAGAGCTTGCTGAAGAGCTGGCCGCGCTTGGCGTCCTCCTTGCCCTTCTTGTGCTTTATCGAGTGCCACTTGGAATGACCAGACATCACCGACCTCCATGCCGCGCGCCCCGCACGGCTTCCGCGACCATGTCCAGGAAGAACCTGTGCACCCTGAGGTCGGAGGTAAGCTCCGGATGGAACGCCCCCAGCAGCAGGTTTCCTTCCCTCGCCAGCACGGCCCCCTCGCCGAGGCGCGCCATGACCGTGACCCCGGCGCCGACCGCCTCCATTATGGGCGCCCTTATGAACACCGCGTGGTAGGGGCGCTCCTCGTCCTCGATCCCTGACACCTCCAGGTCGGCCTCGAAGGAATCGACCTGGCGCCCGAAGGCGTTGCGCTCCACGGTCACATCCGCCAGCCCGATAAGGGGCCCGTGGGCGCCCACCACGTCGCGCGAGAGCAGGATGAGCCCCGCGCACGTCCCGAATATCGGAAGACCGGACATCCCCATCCGGCGGATCGGGTCGGCGAAGCCGTACTCACTGATTAGTTTTCCAATGGCGGTGCTTTCTCCTCCGGGTATGATCAGCCCATCTACGTCATCGAGCCCGGCTGGTCGCTTGATGCCGACCCCCCGGGCCCCGCACTCCTCGATCATCCGGAGGTGCTCGCGTACCGCGCCCTGCAGTGCGAGGACACCAACCGTCAGCCCGTTACCATCCACGGTACTGTATGAGGTTCTCCTTCCCGATCTCGGCTATCTCCAGGCCCTTCATGGCCTCGCCTATCCCGCGGGAGACCTCCCCGATCAGCCCGGCGTCGCGGAAGTGGGTCGTCGCCTGGACTATCGCGTGCGCGCGCCCCGCCGGGTCCTCGCTCTTGAAGATGCCGGAGCCCACGAACACGCCGTCCGCGCCGAGCTGCATCATCATGGCGGCGTCGGTGGGCGTGGCGATGCCGCCGGCGGAGAAATTGACCACTGGGAGCTTGCCCGTCGAGGCGACTTCCCTGACCAGCTCGTAGGGGGCGCGCAGCTCCTTGGCGGCGCCCATCAACTCCTCGTCGCCCAGCGTGGTCAGGCGCGCCACCTCGGAGGTGATGGTGCGCATGTGCCGTACCGCCTCGACGACGTTGCCGGTGCCGGCCTCGCCCTTGGTGCGTATCATCGCCGCGCCTTCTCCGATGCGCCGCAACGCCTCTCCCAGGTTTATCGCGCCGCACACGAACGGCACGGCGAACTTCCACTTGTCCACGTGGTACGCCTCGTCGGCCGGGGTAAGCACCTCACTCTCGTCGACGTAGTCGACACCCATGGCTTCGAGCACCTGGGCCTCGACGAAGTGCCCGATACGGCACTTGGCCATCACGGGGACGGTCACCGACTCCATGATCGCCTGGATGACTACGGGATCCGCCATGCGTGCCACGCCCCCAGCCGCCCTGATATCGGCGGGAACCCGCTCCAGCGCCATCACGGCGACGGCCCCGGCATCCTCGGCGATCCGGGCCTGCTCGGCGTTCGTCACGTCCATTATTACCCCGCCCTTGAGCATCTCGGCGAGGCCTCTCTTGACAGTGTCGGTACCTTTTTCCACGGTCTATATCACTCCTCGTAGGGGATTGATTTCATCATAACGCTACGGTGCACGCCCCGCAAATCAGCCTTATCCTTGATGTGGGGCTCTCAGCCCCGCGTGAGCACGGCCGATCACTCCCGGCCTGAGAGGCCGGGCTCAGTCCAGGGTAGCCTGGCGGTCGGCCGGGACGAGCTCGATCCAGATGCTGCCCGGCTTGAGGTCGATGACCTTGCCGTAGTTGTCCGTGTAGCGCGTGTGCTCCTCGCGGGTGTTCTTCTCCCAGTTCGCGTCGATGAGCTGCCCGCCCATGAAGACCTGGGCCCTGCCGAAGCCCAGCACTCCCAGGTCCGGGGAGTCCACGCCGTTCACGTCGACCACGCCGCTCGGGCTCTCGGTCACGTACTGCAGTACGACCGTGTCGGCCGCGAGCTGGGCGCCGGTCGCCCTGTCCGTATGTGGCTTGCCCGCCACGAAGCGCAGGAACCGGCCGCTCGCAGGATCGTACTGCCAGCGCACCACACAGGTCGGGTCATACGGTACGTTCACGCCGTTAATGATCGCCAGCTTCGGCGTGGACCGCTTTCCGGGGGAGGATGCGGCCGCCTGCATCCGGGCCAGCTCAGTGACCCTGGCGTCGAGCAGCTTCTCAACCCCGGCCTGGTCCAGGAAGGAGAGCGGAGAGGTCACCTCTCCCTCCCAGGGGTAGGCCCCGTTGCCCGCTTGCCGCAGCCTCGCCGTCGCGCTGTAGAGGTTGTGGGGGGCGCGCCTGTCCGAGGAGCGCCAGTAGGCTCCCGTCCAGGCCATCTCGTCCAGGTCGCAGATGCCGGACCGCTCGAGCAGGGAGAGCGTCTGCGGCCCTCCCCCGCAGTGGCAGAACAGGGGGTTGAACGGGAAGGCGAGCTCTATGTCCGCGGGACGCGCGCTGCGCACCGGGCCGACCTCTTCGGCGCTCCTGCAGAGAAAGACAGCCATGAAACGCGTGATGCCCCCCTCGGTCACCTCCTCGTACACTATGCACGCCCTGTCCAGGCCCGACTGGGGGCGGGCCGCCGGGTCGTTCTCGACCTTGACCGCGCACGGCCTCTGCATGATCGCGCCGGTGTCCGTGACGGCCGAGCCGCAGAGGGGGCAGGTGACCAGAGCGGGCACCTTCGCCGCCGCCGCGGGCTTCTTCTCCGCCTTCTTCCCGGAACCGAACCACGAGCATCCGGAGAGGGAGAGAACGACTGCCAGGAGTGCCGCAAGGGCCAGTGCCTTGAGTACCGTGCAGCGATCTACTCTCATGACGAATACTTCCCCGGGGCCGGGGGCAGTCCTTGAGAGGCCGTCTGTGGTCCTTTCACTCCCCGCTCTGGCCGCCGGCCGGGCCCAAGGGAGGCGCGGGTGCGAACGGTGCCGACTGCTGGGCGGGAGGAGCCGTCTGCGCGGACGGCGCTACCGACTCGGATGTCGTTGCCGGCGGAGCCGCGGCGCCTTCGGGCACCAACCTGGCCGCCTCGTACTCGGCCTCGGAGAAACGGCCGGACATCTCGTCGAGCTTCGCGATGCGGTCCTCGATGGGGGGGTGCGTGTCGAACATGGCATTCATCCTGCGGCCCCTCTTCGCGTTCATGGCGAAGGGCTGTGCGATGTACATGTGGGCGGTGGCCTTGTTGGCCCGGCGCAGCCCTTTCTCGTCGCCGCCGATCTTGCGCAGCGCGCCGGCCAGGCCGGGCGGGTACCTGGTCAGGAGCGCCCCGTTGGCGTCCGCCAGGTACTCGCGCTTGCGGCTGATGTAGAGCTTGATGAGCTGCGCGATGATAGGCGCGAGGATGGCGAGGACTATAGCGATGATCATCATTATCGCCCCGGCCTCTCCCGAGTCGGAGTCGGAATCGCTGAACCAGAACGTGCGCAGGAAGATGTCGGAGAGGAGTATGACCGTGCCCACCAGCACTATGGTCATGGTCTGCAGCAGGATGTCGTAGTTCTTTATGTGCGACATCTCGTGGCCGACGACACCCTGCAGCTCCGCGTCGCTCATCATCGTCAGCAGCCCGGTGGTCGCCGCGATGGCGGAGTGGTCGGGGTTCCTTCCCGTGGCGAAGGCGTTGGGCGCGGGGTCGTCTATCACGTAGACGGCGGGCTTGGGAAGCCCGGCGGCGATGGCCAGCCCCTCCACCGCGTTGTCGTATCGGAGGGCGAGCGCCCTCCAGTTGGAGTCGTTGAGGTAGTCCTCGATGGGCCTGGCGCCCGACACGGAGAGGGCCACCTTGTCGCTCTTGTAGTAGGAGACGAAGCTCATGATCATGGCGATGGTGACCGCGATGCCCAGCCCGATGAACGCGTACTCGGGATGCGCGGTGCCTCCCCAGGCCAGGCCTATCACGTAGCCTATCGCCACCACGAAGGCGACGAAGAACAGCATCATGAGGCCGGACTTCCACTTGTTTGAGCCTATCTGTTCGTACAACTGAGACTACCTCCGGGTACCGGGTGGTCCGGTTTCTCGCTGTTCGACCGTGCCAATCGGCTACTGGGTGAAGGAGACCTTCGGGACCTCGCGCGCCTCGGGCGTCTCCGGCTCGAAGTACTCGCGCTCCTCCTTGAAACCGAACATGCCGGCGATCAGGTTCGCGGGGAACCTCTGGCGGGCGATGTCGTAGGACATCACGGAGTCGTTGTAGAACTGGCGCGCGTAGGCGATCTTGTTCTCGGTGCCGGCCAGCTCCTCCTGGAGGGCCAGGAAGTTCTGGTTGGCCTTGAGCTCGGGGTACGCCTCGGCCACCGCGAAGAGGGACTTCAGGGCCTGGGTCAGCATCCCCTCGGCCTGGGCGCTCTCGCCCACCGTCTTGGCGTTCATTATGGCCGAACGCGCCTGGGTGACCATCTCGAAGGTCGACTTCTCGTGGGCCGCGTAGCCTTTGACGGTCTCGACCAGGTTGGGGATGAGGTCCGCCCGCCGGTTCAGCTGGACATCGATCTGATGCCAGGCGTTCTCGACCTGGTTCCGCTTGCGGACCAGGCCGTTATACAGCAGTGCGATTGCCCCGCCGAGGAGCACCACTGCCGCCACGATGATCACAATGACCCAAACCATCAGAGTTCCTCCTTAGTCGAGGGTCCGGTCGCGAGTATTATACCAACCCCAGAAAATGGTGCCAGGCGCTTGACCCCTGAGGCATAACCTCCTACTGCTGCTTCTCTGCGGATGGGGCCTATAGAAAGGGGGTTATGTGCCTGGCACCACTCAGAGCGACCTTATGCCGTTGTAGATGAAGAAGGCGGCGAAGAAGAGCACCATCACCGAGCAGCCGTAGAGCAGGCCGTGGTAGACGCGATCGCTGATGCGGCCCCTGCCCCGGGAGACCAGGAAGCTCACCAGCGAGTACCACAGCAGGTCCGCCAACTCGTGCCCCACGAAGAAGAACACCAGGCCGACTATGCCGTACTCGAGGGAGAGCAGGATGTACTTGGCGCCGATGGTCGCCCACCAGATTATCCATCCCGGGTTGGAGATGCTGGTCCAGGTGCCGGCCACCACGGGGCCCCAACCGATCTCCTGCCTGGCGGTGAGGTCGACGGTTATCCCCCTGCGGGCTTCGACGAATATCTTCACCGCGAGGAACGCCAGGAAGACGCCACCGACTATGCCGATCACACCCTGCACCGTGTCGTCCTTGATGAACCTGTTCAGGCCCAGGCTGAAAAGCACCATCAGGACGAACTCCGGGATGGCGTGCCCCAGCACGATGAGGGGTCCGGCCCAGAAGCCCTTCTTGTAGGCCTCGGCGATGGTGACCGAGAGCATGGGGCCGGGCATCAGGGCGCCGGAGAGTCCTATGCCCAGTGAGGAGAAGAATATCCCGATGAGTGCGCCCATCGGCTACGCTCCCAGCCTCTCCATCCCACGGTCCAGGTACTCCAGGATCTGCCCGTGGAGCGACTCGTTCGACGCGACCAGCGTGGAGACCTGGCCACCTCCCTCGCGCGGGACCAGGGGGTAGCGGTCCAGGGGCTCCCCCCCGGCGTCGCTGACGGCGGCACCGGCCTCGCTCGCCACCAGGGCCGCGGCGGCTATGTCGTAGGCGAAGTTGTTCAATATCGCCCCGTGCCCCACCTGGAGGAAAAGGTCCCTCATCCCCTCGGACTCCTCCACCATCCTCTGTCCCACGTCCACGTAGGCGTCCATCTGGCCGGTCACCACCCGGGTGATGTTGAACGCGGCGCTCCCCAGGTCGAAGTAGCCTCCGTCGACCGAGGTGAGGTCGATCAGCTCGCTCATGACCGCGGTCAGCGGTTCGGCGGGCCGCCCCCGGTACCCGGCCGTCCAGAAGATCCTCGACAGCTCCGTGCCCTCCGACAGCGACGGTTGCACCAGGCGACCGCCCGTCTCCAGCCGCGCGCCCCCACCCGCGATAGCGCTGAAGAAGGCATCATTCTTTATCTCCCCGACCACGCCCAGGAAGACGTCGGCGAGTGTCAACCCATCGGTGGAACCCCCGTCGTACCGGGCCGCCGCCACGCTGACGCAGCACGACTCGAGCCCCGCCGCCGCGGGCCGGGTGCCGTCTATCGGGTCGATGATGAGGAGGTACTCCGGGTTTGCGGGCAGCACCAGGCCCCGATCCTCCGAGTAGTACGCCACGTTGTCCAGCTGGCCCAGGACGCCCTCGACGGCCCGCTCCGCCACCTCGTCGATGCTGAAGGTCATGTCGCCCGAGGCTCCGGAGCCCTCGTGTCCCTTCGCCGACGCTCTGCCCAGGTGCGGACGTACCACGTCCCGCACCGTCTCGCACAGCGAGCGCACGGTCACGACCATCTGCTCGTGCTCCACCCACGGTGAGCCCATGCCTTCCCTCCAATCTCGAACGCGACACAGGCAAGTATATCCAACGGTACGGACGGGCCGCCACGGAGGCGACATCATACCTCCACCGCGCCGACCTCTGATATCATGCGTCTGTACGCCCGGCTACGTGGAGGATGATCGATTGAAGGACTGCCCCCGCTGCGGGTTCCTGAACCCAGACAGGGCCGAGTACTGCATGAAGTGCCGCTTCCTGATGGGCGTCGTCCAGGCACCGAGCGCGGACCCGGCCCCAGACACCGCGCAGCCCGAGGGATCGACTGCTCCGCCCGGTGAAACGCGCCCCGGCGGTAGCGGGTTCGACGAGCCGCCGCAGTGGGCCGCCAAGGCCGACCTCCTCCCGCCCCCGCCTGACCTGGACGACACCATGCAGGGCAGGGGGTTCGCCTCCGGGGGATACGAGATAGGCGGTGGGACCTCGGGCGCGTATACGGCCCCCGCCCCGGGTGATGCCTTCGCCATCATGACGGGCGGAGGAGCGCTGGCGCCGGGCGACGTCTACGGCGACCGTCCCGCGGGATCCGGCGACGAACGCCGGAAAGGCAGGCGGGGCGGACGGCGCTCTCGAGGAAAGCAGGGTCGCTCTGAGGGCCTGCCGCCACGCCTCGATCCCTCGGCCGCCTACACGCCCGCCTTCGCGGTCGACCCGGTCCAGCCGACTTTCGCCGCGCCGGCCCCGCAAGGCAACCCGTTCCCGCCTCCCGGACCCAGCCCGGCCGACGTCTTCGCGCCGGCCCCGCGACCGCCACTCAGGAAGCCCGTCCCGCGGGGGGCAGGCAGGCCGGTAGCGCCGCGCCAGACAAGGGCCCGGCGCCCCGGGGTCGATGTGGAAGCCGTGCTATCCCGCCTGAAGGCGCTCGCCAGCCCCCGCTACCTGGTGGCCGCCGTCGCGTGTGCGATGCTCCTGGTCGCTCTCGTGTACGTGGTCGCGGGGGGGAGTTACTTCGCGGGCGCCGGACAGAAGGCGCTGGGGGCCGCCCGGGCCGCGATGGCCGGGGTCTCCTACCACATGGACGCCACGGTGGCGGTGACGACCCCGTCCGGAGCCTCGCGCTCCGGGAAGGTCGCCGTCGACGTAACGGGCGACGGCGCATTCCACGCCGTCTACGCCGGGGAACTGCCGGGCCTGCCGCCTTACCGCGAGTACATACGAACCGGAGGTAAGACCTGGGAGCTCTCCGGGGGCGGTGCATGGGAGCAGTCGAGCGCCGACATGGACTTCAGCCCCGGCTCCCTGCTGGGAAGCACCTCCGGGGCCAGGGTAGTGACCGGACAGCCGGGGGGTACCGGGGGCGAGCAGCTGGCGTTCCACGGGGCCACCGGGTTCGTCGCCAGCCTGTTGCCCGAGGCCGAGACCACGGACGTGACCAGGGCGGACGTCGAGGTCCTGCTCGACGCGCAGCACCACCCCGTCATGTTCACGGCGAACGCCTCCGGCTTCGATCAGAAGGATACAGGCGGCTTCCGCTGCCGGGTCGAGGCCACGCTGGGCAACTTCGGCGCACCGCTGGAGATAAAGCCGCCGGTCTGAGTTAGTACCTCAGCCCCGGTAGATCTCCTCTATTCGCGGCGCGAGGCGGTCCCAGGAGAACGCCTTGACGCCTTCGATGCCCCTTCTGGAGAGCTCCCGGCGCCTGTCCTCATCGACCAGCAGATCCGCGACCTCGTGGGCCAGGCCTTCGGAATCGCCACGCGGGAACAGCACTCCCCCACCCGCCTGCTCAACCACAGAGGCGTAACCGGGGATGTCGGAGGCGACCACCGGAGTCCCCGTGGCCATCGCCTCGATGAGCACCACGCCGAAGCTCTCCCCTCCGAGCGCCGGGGCGCAGAATAGCGTGGAGGAAGCGTAGTAGGCGGGCAGTTGCTCGTTGGGGACGTATCCGGCCACGAAGACCTCCCCGGCGAGCCCCCGCGGCAGCCGGCGCGCCACGTCCCTTTCTTCTATCCCGGAGCCGGCAAGCACCAGTCCGCAGTCCCGGGCAGACTGGCGGATGACCGGGAACGCCTCGAGCAGGACTCCCAGGCCCTTTCTCCGCTCGTCCCTTCCCACGAAGAGCACCACCGGCCCGGGCGGGAAACCCGGCGGGGCGGTGAGCCCGGGGGTGAAACGTGACAGGTCCACGCCGTTGGGTACCACCTCGTAGTCGCCCGGGAAGTAGTGCGAGGCCAGGTCGCGGGCGGGAGGCGAGACCGCAATGCGGTGGTCCAGCCTCTCGAAGAGCCTCCCGCGAGTCAGCCCGGCCAGCGCATATAAGGCCGAACCGCCATCCCCCGCGGCGTGGAAGGTCCCCACCACCCGCGCGCCGGTGGCCGTCACCGCCGCGGTGGATACGAGCGGGACCATCGGCTCGTGGACGTGCACCACGTCCGGTCCCATGACGGCGAGAGCGCGCCTCACCCTCGCTCTCGTGCCAGGGGCCAGTGCGACGTGCGCCACCGAGCCGTTGGCGGGGACGGGCACCGATCGGCCGGCGTCCACGAACCGGACGCCCCCTCCCGGGTCGGGCCGGTCGGGCGGCGCGTCCGGCGCGACCACCCACACCTCGTGCCCCCGGGCCAGCATCCGGCCCGCCAGGCCTTCGACGTGATTGTTGACCCCTCCCGGGTACGCCCAGGAGTAGGGTGAGACCATTGCGATCCTCATCGGGGCCTCTCCATGCCATCAGGAGATAAATCGTTTATCATTGTCGGCACGCAGCGGGGGCCTTCGGCCCCCGGACAGGGGCGGGAACCTTGGCCGGGATCTTCCAGTTCTTCATCGGGCTCGACCGGGCGGTGTTTCACTTCTTCAACTCCGCCGCCGGTGCCTGGCGCCCGCTCGATCTCGCGGTGAAGGCCGGCGCCGACGACCACATCGTCCCCGTGATCATGACCCTTATTGTGCTCTCCCTGGTGCTGTTCGCCCGCGACCACGACTCGCGCGAACGCGACTTCCGCTGTGTCATCTGCGCGCTGGCCGCGGTGGTGCTGTCGATGGTGCTCCTGTACGTCATGAACCGGCTGTTCTTCAGGCCGCGGCCCTTCTCGAGCAACCCGGTCAGCATGCTGTTCTACCATAACACCGATTCGGCGTTCCCATCCAACGCCGCGACCCTGGCATTCACCCTGGCGTTCGCCACCCTCCTCTACCGCCGCGGGGTGGGCGCCGTCATGCTCGCCCTGGCATGCCTGGTCGGTCTGTGCCGGGTGACCGCCGGCGTCCACTACCCGGCCGACATCATGGCCGGCGCCGTCCTGGGACTGGGCTGCGTGCTGCTGCTCAAGGCCGCCGAACCCCTCTACTCGCCGGTCTCGCGCGCCTGCAACAGGGCGCTGTACAGGGTGCTGTGCGCCTGGGAGTCTCCTCCGGCGCGCCCGGAGAGGGAAAGCGGATGAGCAGGCTGTTACACCTCAGGGGAGACATGTGGGGGATGCTGGCCTACTTCGTGCTCCTCTTCCTGGGAGCCTGCCAGCTGGTGGTCGCCTGGAAGCGGCTCTCCGGCTTCTCGCTGACGGGATACCCGGACCGCCGGGCCCTGAGCGCCGCGCTGGGATGCGCGATCCTCGCGGGCTCTACGGCCTGGTACTTCAGCGGGCGGGGGCACTTTGCTTCCCCGGACGTGGAGGGCTTCGAGACGCTGGTACTGCTCATCGCCGGCATGGTGATCGCGGTGCTGATACAGGGTGTCCTGGCCTCGTTCGTCTTCAGGGGCGCCTACCACCCGGTCCGCTTTGACGGCGAGGTGGGCGAGTGCTTCGACCTGGACGTCGGCGGGACGAGGTCTCCGGCCGTCTTCCGGGACGGCGGGGGAAGCCCCGTCCTGGTCCTCGGTGATTACGGTCGGCCCGTCTCCGATCTCGGCCCGCTGGTCTTTCGCCTTGCGGCGGCGGGCCATCCGTGCCTGGCCGTCCAGCCGGACGGCGGCCCGGGCGGTGACAGGCTCTTGAAGGATCCCGCCATGAAAGATCTCATCCGCGCGGCCCTGGACGAGCTGGGCCGCAGGACCGGGGGCATCCCCGCGGACGTTGTGGGAATCGGCCTGGGCGGCGCGCTCGCGTTGCAGGCGGTGGCCGAAGGGTCGGCGGGGCGGGCGGTAGCGCTGGACCCACCCGCGCGGGAACCGGCCGGCCACCCCGCCACCGACTCGGCCCGGGAGCTGAAGCCTCCTGAGCTCCTGAAGGCGCTGTTCAGACCGGCGGCCCGCGCTCCAGGCCGGCGGGTCCCGCTCTCGGAGGTGGTCGAGGGTCTCCCGGTGACGCCGGGGCTGCCGGCGAGAGCCGTGTCGATAGTGGGGACGGGGGCTTCCTGGTTCAACTCACCCGCCGCCACGGGGGCGCTGGCCAGGGCGGCGGGGGCGGGAGAGCCGGTGCTGCTCCCGGTGCGCCACTCGGAGGTGGCGGGCAGCGAGGCCGCCGCCGAGACAATCATTTCAGCCCTTGGCGGGACCTCCTGAGCCGTCTCGGTCGGAAGGCCATGCGGGCATCATCATGTGCCACTGCGCGGGGTCCTCGCGTATCAGCTCCTCCAGCCGGTGGGCGACCTCCTGCATGGTCCGCGCAACGACCTCCTGCTTCCCCTCCTCGTCGGCCGGGGCCTCGACCCAGATGGGCTCGGTGGCGTGGCCCACCCAACCCCCCTCGACGTTGCGGACGTTGACGCACACGATCGGAGAGCCGCTCCGCATGGCCAGGGCGGCCGGGCCCGGGGGCAGCGTCGTCCGCTCGCCGAAGAACTCCACCTCGATCCCCTTGCCCTTGAGGTCACGGTCGCACAGCAGCGCCAGGATCGTGTTCTCCCGCAGCGCCTCCACAAGGAGGTCCCTCGTCTCCGGCTTGTGGTCGTAGGGAAAGATATCTATGCCCACGCCCTTTCGAAGCCTGCAGAACATGTCGAACAGCTCGGGGGGTTTCAGCACCTCGGCGACCGCCGCGAACTTGCCCAGGCTGGACAGGTAGACCGCACCCGCCTCCCAGGACCCGAAGTGAGGAAGGACGACGAGCGTGCCTCTGCCCGCCCCGATCGCGCGCTCCAGGGGCTCCTCGCCGACCTTGCCAAACCGCTCCAGCACGTACTCGCGGGACTTCGTGGGCAGCCAGAAGATATCCACCCAGTAGTCGGCGTAGTAGCGGCAGACGCTCCGCGCCGTCCTCCGGACCTCGGCCTCGGAAGCCTCCGGCCCCAAGGCCCTGCGCATGTTGCGCCGCACCAGCCTCCGCTTGCCCCCCACCAGGTAGTAGTACGCCGTGCCGCCGGCGTGGGCGACCGCCCGGGTGATCCCGATCGGCACCTTCCCTATGACCTTGTCAGCCAACACGAACATGTAGTAGCCGATCTTCATCTCTCCAGTGCCCTCCATACCTCGACCAGCCTCGACACCAGGGTCTCGGCGAGCATAACCAGCAGTATCCACAGCGTCACCTTGAGCACCCAGGGCGACAGCCCGTTGAAGAAGAGCCCCGCTACGAGCAGCAGCAGGCGCACAGGCCTGGACATGAGCCCCGCGCGGCAGGTCGTGTCCAGAGCCTCGGCCCTCGCGCGCACGTAGCTGATCAGGAACGAGACCACGAAGACGGCCAGTGCGACTCCGACGTACACCCCTTCGGCGCGCTCCAGGTAATAGACCATCAGGCCGGTGTATATCGCCGCGTCGCTGACCCTGTCTGAGACCGAGTCCAGGAAAGACCCGAAGACCGACACCATGTCCATCTTCTTGGCGACGTACCCGTCGACCAGGTCGAGTATTCCCGACAGTGTGAAGAAGACCGCGGCGAGGGGAACGTACCCCGTCGCGAGAAGATAGCCGCTGACGATCGCCAGGGCCATCCCCAGGATCGTGATCAGGTTCGGCGAGATGTGCGCATGGACGAAGACCCATAGAAACGGTTGGAATATGAAGTCGGCGAACCAGCGGAGACCCTCCTCGCGGCGCTGCCCGCGGGTGGGTCCCTCCGTGGCCCCTGGTGCCGCGGCCCCCGTTTGGGTCTCAGTCTCCATCGGTCCCTCCATCGCCTTCCTCCCCGCCGACCGTGTCCCAGCGGTCCGCCAGCAACTCGCAGGCCTCTTCCCTGCGCCCCTCGGGCACCAGCACGGTGCGGACCCCGCCGATCCCCGAGCCCAGGTACGGGAACACGGCCGGCTTCCACAACATCACGGGGATGCCGGCTTCCCTGAGCAGCGACTCCAGCAGCCCGGCGGACGGCCCGTCGGGGGCCCGGGCGACATCGACCCAGCCGTCCGGAAGGCTGGAGCCCAGGGGATCGAACAGGCCCGCCCCCCACCGGGGGCGCCTAGGGGGCTTCTTCGAGGGCACGGATCACGCCCCCCACCGCGTCCCCGGCGGCCACGTCACGGCGCTCGCCCGTGTGTCGGATCTTCAGGTCTACCATCCCGTCGATGAGCTTCTTCCCCAGCACGACCTGGACCGGAAGCCCGACCAAATCGGCGTCGTTGAACTTGATACCGGGGCTCAGGGCCCGCTCGTCGGTAAGCACCTGCACCGACCTTTCGGCCAGACCCCCGGTGATGCGCGCCGCCGCCTCCGCCTGCGACCCGCTCCCCGGGTCCAGCACGATCAGCTCGACGGGCAGGGGGGCCACCGACGCCGGCCAGCATATCCCCTTTTCGTCGTGGTGCTGCTCGACCACCGTCTGGAGAATGCGCGAGGTGCCGATACCGTAGGTACCCATGATCATCGGCCGCGAGACCCCGTCGGCATCCGTGAAGTGGGCCTTGAGCGGCTCGGAGTACTTCAGGCCCAGCTTGAAAATATGCCCTACCTCGATACCCCGGGCCATCCCCAGCGAGCCATCGCAGCGCGGGCAGAGGTCTCCCACGACGGCCGCCGCGATATCAGCGAGCGGCTCGGCGGCGAAGTCCCTGCCCTCATCCACGCCCCTGAGATGATAGTCGAGGCGGTTGGCCCCGCAGACCAGCCCCCGCCCTCCGGCCAGCTCCCGGTCGAACAGCACCCTTACCCCCCGCAGGCCCACCGGGCCGGTGAACCCGGTGGTGAGTTCGCCGAAGAGCTCCCGCTCGTCCTCGCGCAGGGGGTGGAAGTCGTCGGTCCCGAGCGCGGCGGCCAGCTTGGACTCGCTGAGCTCACGGTATCCTGGGATAAAGGCGGCGACCGCCTCGCCGTCCGCCACGTACATGACGCACTTCATCACCGCCTCGGGGGTGACCCCGATGAAGGTGGCGACATCCTCTATGGTCGTCATGCCCGGGGTGTGGACCTCCTCGGGGGCCGCGCCCCCCGGGCTTCCGATAGCGCGCGAGGGGCGGTGGGACTCGAGCTCGGCATTGGCTCCGTAGTCGCAAGAGTCGCAGAACACCAGCACGTCCTCACCTATTCCAGAGACCACCATGAACTCGTGCGAGGTGTCGCCGCCGATGAGCCCGGTAGCCGCCTCTACCACCTTGACCTCCAGCGAGCAGCGGCGGGCCATGGCCGAGTACGCCTCGTACATGCGGGCGTAGGTCTCGTCCAGGTCCGCGGCGTCGGCATGGAAGCTGTAGGCGTCCTTCATGCGGAACTCGCGGCCGCGCAGCAGGCCGAAGCGCGGCCTGGTCTCGTCGCGGAACTTGGTCTGTATCTGGTACAGGTTCAGCGGGAGGTCGCGGTACGACGGTGCTATGCGCGCGACGGTCAGGGTGATGACCTCCTCGGCGGTGGGAGCCAGGCAGAAGTCGCGGCCCTGACGGTCGGCCAGGCGCATCATCTCCGGGCCGTAGGCCGACCAGCGGCCCGACTCCTCCCAGGCATCCGACGGCTGGAGGGTCGGCAGTATCAGCTCGCAGGCCCCCGCGGCGTTCATCTCGTCGCGGACTATGTCCTCTATCCTGGCCAGGGCCAGCGTACCCAGGGGAAGCAGCGTGTAGATGCCGGCCGCGACCGGCCGCATCATCCCGGCGCGGAGCAGCAGCTCGTGGCTGGCGACCTCGGCCTCGGCGGGCTTCTCCTTGAGGGTGGGCACCGTTGCGTGGGTGAACTTCAAGCTGTCCTAAGCCTCCTCTATCCGTGAGGCCATCTTCCGTATCTCCTTCAACAGCTCCTCCAGCATGCTCTCGGACGGCACCTTGCGGACCATCTCGCCTTTCACGAAAAGGAGCCCTCCGTCCCTGCCCCCGGCGAGCCCGATATCGGCCTCCCTGGCCTCGCCCGGCCCATTGACGGTGCAGCCCATGACCGCCACCCGGATGGGGATGGAAAGGCTTTCGAGCTCACGCTCGACGCGCTCGGCCATCGCGATGACGTCGTACTCGGTGCGCGCGCATGTCGGGCAGGAGACGACCTCCGGGCCCGGCTCGCGCAGGCCCAGCGAGGCAAGGATCTTCCGCCCGACGCGGACCTCCTCCACCGGCGACGCGGTGAGCGAGACCCTGATGGTATCACCAATACCCTCGGAGAGCAGGGCCCCTATGCCGACCGCGCTCTTGATGGTGCCGGACCAGAGGGTGCCCGCCTCCGTGACGCCCACGTGTAGCGGCCAGTCGCAGCGCGAGGCGGCGAAGCGGTAAGCCTCGATGGTGCGCGGGACGTCGGAGGCCTTGACCGAGAGCTTGATGTTCTCGACCCCGTGGCCGGCCACCAGCTCGGCGCCCTCCAGGGCGCTCGCCGCGAGCGCCTCGGCCTCCGCGCGCTCTCCCTTCTCCAGGAAGCGCCTCTCCAGCGACCCGGAGTTCACGCCTATGCGGACCGCGATGCCCCTGCGCGCGGCCTCGGCGGCTATCTCGCCGATGCGCTCCCTCTTGCCCAGCGTCCCCGGGTTGATCCTGATGCCGGGCACGCCCTGCTCCATAACGTAGAAGGCCAGCCGCCAGTCGAAGTGGAGGTCGGCGATGACCGGGAGGCGCGTCCCCTCCATTATGCGCGGCAGGGCGTCGGCGGCCCTGTCGTCGGGCACGGCTACCCTGACCAGCTCGCACCCGGCGGCCTCCAGCTCGCGTATCTGCGCCAGGGTGGCCTCGACGTCGGAGGTGTCGGTGTTGGTCATGGACTGGACGGTCACGGGCGCATCACCGCCCACGGCGACGCCGCCCACCCGTATCTTCTTCGAGATGCGCCTCATCGACTACCCCAGGGGTCAGGTCAGATTCAAGTCATATTCTAGTATACGGGGTCGAGGGACCGATGGCTGCAACCAGTGAATTGAATCGTGCCTGACCCCTATCCTAGTCAATCCCGCCTGGCACCCACCTGAGTCAGGGGATGAACGGGTTCTTGAGCGGGTTGAAGATGTCCAGGAAGATGAGTCGCAGGGCAAGCACCGTCAGTAGTACGAGCACCACCACCGCGATGGGAGTGAGCTTGCGGAGGTCTATCTCCTTGTGGAACACCTTCTCGATGACGATGACCAGCAGGTGACCGCCGTCGAACGGCGGCAGCGGTATCAGGTTGAAGAGCGCGAGCCACAGGAACAACTGCGCCAGCACGAAAATGAACACCGACGAGCCCGCACCGGCCGCCTGGTAGGCCAGGCGCGCACCGCCGACGATGCTCATGGGCCCCTCCTGGGTACGCGGCGTGACCCCGAATATCATCTTCAACGTCTTGAGCGAGAACAGGCTCCCCAGGCCCCTCACGATGGCTACCGTCCCCAGGCCCAGCGCTTTGAACGCCTGGCCGATGGCGGTCAGCGGGTTGGAGCGGACCGTGTAGGTATCCTTCAGATCGGCTTCGACCCCGAGCTTGCCCTCGCCCCCCACGTCGAGCAGCTTCACCCGTTTGGTGACAGTCTCGCCATCCCGGCTTATGATCAGGGTCACGACCTTGCCGGGGTGGCTGTTGAGCTGCTCCTGAAGCTCGTACCAGTTCTTCACCTCGACCCCGTCCACGCTGGTTATGAGGTCGCCCTTCTCCAGGCCGGCCTCGGCGGCGGGGGTGGGCTCCTTTACACCCTGGCTGACCTCCCAGGTCGGCAACACCTCCTGGATGCGGCCCGTGGGCATCTGGTAGCCGACCGGCCAGAAGTAGATGTAGAGAAGGAGCAGCGCGATCACTATGTGTACGAAGGAGCCGGCCAGGACCACTACCGCCCGCTTCCAGTAGGCGGCCTGGGTATAGGAGTAGGGAAGGTCCTCCTCGCTTATCTCCTCATTGGGGTCCATCCCCAGGATCTTCACCGAGCCGCCGGCGAGGATCCACTTGATGGCGTACCTCGTCCCGCCCCTCGTCCACCCGACGATCTCCGGCCCGAACCCGATGGAGAAGGTCTCGGCCTTTATGCCCACCGCCTTGGCCGCGAAGAAGTGTCCCATCTCGTGCGTAATGATCATGAACGCGATCACCAGCACGATCACGAATATCCAGAAGACTATCATCGGGGCTCCTCGCGCCTGGCTATCTCGTCGCGGGCGAGCACCCTGGCCGCCCTGTCGGCATTCAACACATCTTCGATGCTCTCACCTTCCAGCCTCTCCCGCGCGTCCATCACCGCGGCGACGACGCCCGGTATCCCAGTAAATCCTATGCGCCCAGAGAGGAACGCCTCGACGGCTTCCTCGTTGGCCGCGTTCATCGCCGCCGGGGCCGTCCCGCCCGCGCGCCCGGCCTCGACAGCCAGCGCCAGGCAGGGAAACCGCTCCACGTCCACCGGCCCGAAGGTCAGGTCGGCCTCCGCGGCCAGGTCCAGCCTCGGCGCGGGCCCCGGCACGCGTTCCGGGAACGTAAGCGCGTACTGGATGGGGATGCGCATGTCCGGCACCCCGAGCTGCGCCAGCACCGAGCCGTCGGCCATCTCGACCATCGAGTGGACGATACTCTGCCTGTGAACGATCACTTCTATGTCGTCCAGGGGGACCCCGAACAGGTGGTGCGCTTCCAGCACCTCCAGCCCCTTGTTCATCAGCGTGGCGGAGTCGACGGTGACCTTGCGCCCCATGCGCCAGGTCGGGTGCGCCATGGTCTGCTCGACCGTGACCGTCGCCAGGTCGGTCGGCTCCTCGTGGAACGGACCTCCCGACGCGGTCAGGATTATCCTTCTCAGGCCGGCCGGCTCCTCTCCCCTTAGACACTGGAAGATGGCCGAATGTTCGCTGTCCACCGGGATTATCCCGGTGCCGGCCCGGCGGGAGGCGTCCATCACCAGGCGCCCGCCGGCCACAAGGCTCTCCTTGTTGGCGAGCGCCAGGGTCCCCCCGGCCTCACAGACGGCTAATGTGGCGGGCAGCCCAGCCGTACCCACCATGGCGTTGAGGACCAGGTCGCACCCCGCCCGCCCGATGAGCTCCAGGACCCCCTCCGGCCCGGAGAGCAGTTCGACCCCGGCCTCTGCGAACAGGCCGGCGTACCGCCCGGCCGCCTCCGGGTCGGAGAGGCAGGCCAGCCCCGCTCCCAGCGCCCGGGCCTGATTCGAAAGCAGCGGCCCGTTCCGGTGAGCGGAGAGCGCCGTCACCTCCAGGCGGTCGGAGAGGGCGCCCGCAACCTCTATCGCCTGCGTCCCTATGGAACCCGTCGAGCCCAGGATGGCTACGCGCAAGATCCCTGCCACCTCACCGGAGAACGAAGTAGTAGAGGAAGTAGAAGACCGCCGGGGCGGTGAATATGGTCGAGTCGAACCGGTCCATGATGCCCCCGTGGCCCGGGATGAGCTTGCCCATGTCCTTGATGCCGTAGTCGCGCTTCATCAACGACTCGGACAGGTCGCCCAGCGGCCCGAGGACGCACACGATCGCGCCGATTGCCAGCGCCACCCAGTAGGAGAACCAGGGGAACATGTGAGTCCCCAGCATCGCGCTCATGATCAGCCTGAGCAGCACCGAGAGCCCGAGTACGACCACCGTCCCCGCGATGGTACCCTCCCAGCTCTTGTTCGGGCTTATGGAGGGCGCCATCTTGGTACGGCCGATCTTGCGCCCCACCGCCCAGGCCGCCACGTCGTACAGCCAGATGAGGATCATCAGGTAGAGGACGATCCACCAGCCGCTGTAATAGTTGGAGTTGCCCGCGCTGGTCGCATCCCGGATCATCACCAGGTGGGACAGCATGAAACCCGTGAGCAGTGGCGCCAGCACGGTCAGGGCGACAGCCTTTGTCGGCTTCACGTGACGAAGCACCAGCATGTACCACATGAAGCTCGCGAAGATGATCGCCGCCGTGACGTAGCCGAAGCTCTCGATCGGCCTGTAGTGTGCCAGGACCACGAATGCGACGGAGCCGCTTATACCGATCAGCGCCGCGGTCGGTGTGGCCTGGCCCTTGGTCTCGAACATGCTGAACAGCTCGACCGAGCCGACCACCGCGGCGATGGCGACCCCGAAGGTGAACGGCAGGGACCCCCACAGCAGGGTGCCTATGAAGACGAGCACGAATAGAACCGCCCCGGCCACCCTCTCGACCAGGCTCTCCGCGGTGGAGCGGCCCGAACCCTGGTTGGACATGCCTATATCTCCATCAGCTCTTTCGCCTTCTTCTCGGCGAGTTCGTCTATCTCACTGATGTACTTGTCTGTGAGCTTCTGGATCTCTTCCATTCCCCGGTGGAGGTCATCCTTGGTGGCGTCGCCCTTCTTCTCCTCGCCGCGCAGGGCCTCCACCGCCTCGCGGCGCACGTTGCGGATGGCCACCCTGCCTTCCTCGGCGCGGTGCTTCACCAGTCTGGTCAGCTCGACGCGGCGCTCCTCTGTGAGCTGGGGCACGGGCACCCTTATGACCTCGCCGTCGTCGGAGGGCATGAAGCCGAGGTCCGACTGGGTGATCGCCTTCTCTATCTCCTGGATGCTGGTGCGGTCGTAAGGCTGTATGACCAGCAGCCGGGGCTCGGGCGCGCTGATGGTGGAGATCTGCTTGAGCGGCGTCATCGTACCGTAGTAGTTGACCTGCAGCCGCTCGAGCAGCACCGGCGAGGCCCTCCCGGTCCTGATCGAGCCGAACTCGGAGGCGGTTACGTCCACCGCCTTCATGAACCTGTACTCCGCGTCCTCCATGATAGAGTCCATCTGTTACATCCCCTGTTCCTTATACGGGCCACGCCTGCCCGCGCCCTCGCCGCCGCTCGCGGCTACCACCGTTCCTACCTCGTCACCCAGGCACAGCCTCCTGAGGTTGCCGTGCTCGAACAGGTTGAAGACTACGATGGGAAGGGAGTTGTCCATGCACAGGCTGATGGCGGTCGCGTCCATCACCTCGAGCTCGCGGTTCAGGACCTCGAGGTAGGTGAGCCGCCGGAACATCTTCGCGTCCGGGTTCTTCACGGGGTCGCTGTCGTAGACCCCTTCGACCTTGGTCGCCTTGAGGATGGCTTCCGCGTCCATCTCCAGCGCCCTGAGCGCGGCGGCGGTGTCGGTGGAGAAGTAGGGGTTGCCTGTGCCACCGGCGAAGATGACCACCCTGTCTTTCTCCAGGTGGCGCAGCGCCCTGCGGCGGATGTGGGGCTCTGCGATCTCCTGCATGGTGATCGCGGTCTGGACGCGGGTGTAGACGCCGGCCTGCTCCAGGGCGTCCTGCAGGGCGAGGGCGTTGATGACGGTGGCCAGCATGCCCATGAAGTCCGCGGTAGCCCGGTCCATAGACCTGGCGGATTCCTGGGCCCCCCGCCAGATGTTGCCCCCGCCGACCACCAGGGCTAGCTCTATACCGATGGCGTGTACCTCGGCGAGCTCCTCGGCCATGGCCGCGACCGTGTCCGTATCAACCCCGTACCCCAGCGTGGAGTCCATGAACGCCTCGCCGGAGAGCTTGACCAGCACCCGTTTGAACGCCGGTCCCGCCTGAGCTCCAGCCGCCTCGGACATGCCGCTCCCCCCAGTCGATCTACTCGTGGCCGGCCCCCACCTGGAACCTGCAGAACCGGCCGACCTGGATCTTCTCCCCGATGCGGGCGGCCGCCTGGGTGATGAGCTCACCGACGGTCACCGAGGGGTCCTTTACGAACGGCTGCTCGACCAGGCAGATGTCCTGGTAAAACTTATCGAGCATGCCGCTGATGATGCGGTCCCATACCTTCTCGGGCTTTCCTTCCGCCTCGCAGCGCGCCCGGTATATCTCCTTCTCGGTCTCGACGATCTCGGCGGGTACCGATTCGCGGTCCAGGTAAGCGGGGTTGCAGGCGGCCACGTGCAGGGCCACCAGGTGGGCGAGCTCGAGGAACTCCGAGTTACGGGCCACGAAGTCCGTCTCGCAGTTGAGCTCTACCATCGCGCCTATCTGCTGGCCGATGTGCAGGTACGACTCGACCACGCCCTGGTCCGCGGTGCGTTCGCTCCTCTTCTTCGCTCCGGCCAGCCCCTTCTCGCGAAGCACGCGCACCGCCTTGTCCAGGTCGCCGGATGAGTCGCACAGCACCCTCTTGCAGTCCATCATGCCGGCGCCCGTCCTGGCCCGCAGCTCCTTTACCTGCTGCGCGCTTACTTCTGCCTCTGCCATGTCCTCTCTCCAGTCGTGGTGCCACATCCTGGCTGTGAATGTAGGCTATTCCAGATTGCCCGTACGTAATGCGACCCGAGTTCCACGTCTACTCAGACCTGACTGGCCGGGGCCGTTCCCTCCGACTCCGGCGTGGGAATCGTCGCGGGCGCCGTCACGGGCTCGGGCGCCTCGGCCGCCGGCTCCTCGAAACCCGGGGCCATCGTCGGCCCAGCGATGTCGTCGGGTGAGGCGCTGAACGCCGGGGTCGTAACACCTATCCTGGCCTGGGCCGCCTGCTGGCGCTCCCTGGCCTGCTCGGCCGCCCCGGCCATCTCCTCGGCGAGCCTGGCCTCCCTCATCCCCTGCCCGTCTATTGCCGCGTCAGCCACCACCCTGCAGATCAGCTCGGCCGCGCGGATGGCGTCGTCGTTGCCTGGGATGATGAAGTCTACCTCGTCAGGGTCGCAGTTGGTGTCGACCAGCCCCACTATCGGTATGCCGAGCTTCCGGCCTTCGGACACCGCGATCTTCTCCTTGCGGGTGTCCAGGACGAACACCATCGCCGGCAGGGTGTGCATGTTGCGGATGCCTTCCAGGTTGCGCCTCAGCTTCTCGGCGCGGCGCCTCAGCTGCAGCGCCTCCTTCTTGGGCAGGACGTCGAACTCGCCGTCGATGTCGCGCCGCTCGAGGTTGTCCAGGTACATCACCCGGCTATGGATGGTGGTGAAGTTGGTCAGCGTCCCGCCCAGCCAGCGGTTGTTGACGTAGGGCATCCCGCACCTCTCGGCGTGCTCGCGCACCGCCTCCTGGGCCTGCTTCTTCGTCCCCACGAACAGTATCGTGCCCCCGGCTGCCACCCTGTTCCTGATGGCGTTGTAGGCGGCGCCGATCATGACCAGGGTCTTCTGCAGGTCGATGATGTAGATATCGTTCCGCTCGGTGAAGATGAACGGCTTCATCTTGGGATTCCACCGGCGGGTCTGGTGTCCGAAGTGAACTCCCGCTTCCAGGAGCTCCTTCATGGTGACGACAGCCATCTACGAAACCTCCTATGGTTGATCCTCCCCCGGCTTCATCCCCCGACGCCACCCTTGTAAGGGCACCGGCGCCGGAGTCCACCGGGGCGCGTATTTTCGCCCCGCGCTAACGGGGCGAGGTTAAAGTCTAGCACACCTAGTACTCCGTCCCATAAATATCCTGGCATTCGAGCGCCGCTGCATCCACGCCTGCTGCGTTCCGCTCCCTCGGAGTACTCAGTGAGTACGACTCGGTCGCGCGCCTTGCAGGCGCGGCGCCCCAGCACTCTCGGTGCGTCAAGCTACCTATGGGACGGAGCACTAGAAGCCGAGGGTGGTCCCCAGGCGGCCTCTAAGGCGAAGGATCGCCTTGGTGTGCATCTGGCAAACCCGCGACTCTGTGACCTGCAGGACCTCGCCTATCTCTCTCATGGTCAGGCCCTCGAAGTAGTAAAGCGTGACGACTATGCGCTCGCGCTCCGGCAGGCGGTTGATCGCCTCGGCGATGATGTCCTTCATCTCCTCGATCTCGTAGCTCTTCGAGGGGTCCTTGACCTTCACGTCCTCGACGGTGTCGGCAAGGCTTATCTTGTCGGGCTTGTCGCCGGAGACCGTCCAGAGCTCGTCCAGGGCGACCAGCGAGATGAAGGACATCTTGGAGAGCAGCCCCAGGTACTCGTCCAGCGTTATCCCCAGCTTGCGTGCGACCTCATCGTCCGTGGGGATGCGCATCAGCTCGCTCTCCAGGGCGGCATAGGCGCGCTCGATCTCCCGGGCCTTGAAGCGGATGGACCGGGGCACCCAGTCCTCGGCGCGCAGCTCGTCGATGATGGCGCCCTTGATGCGGGCGATGGCGTAGGTCTCGAACTTGATGCCGCGCTCGGGATCGAACTTCTCGATGGCGTCCAGCAGCCCGAAGACGCCGTAGCTCACCAGGTCACCGAACTCGACCGAGGGCGGCAGGCCCGAGGAGACGCGGCCGGCGACGTACCGGACCAGTGGAGCGTAATGCAGGATGACCTTCTCCCGGGACTCAGGCGTAGGCTCGCGCTTGTACTCGGCCCACAGGGCCACCGTGTCGACGTCCGGCTTCTTCGGCGAGGCCTGCTTGCGCGCCTGGCCGGTCTTTTCTTTATTGCCCTTGGCGGCCATCAAGACCCCCGCTCAGGCACGGGGATGGCTCTTGTCATATGCTTCCCTGATCTCGGACCTTGTCAGGTGTGTATATATCTGCGTCGTGGCCACGTTGCGGTGCCCCAGTAGCTCCTGGACCGCGCGCAGGTCGGCTCCGTGGCCCAGCAGGTGGGTCGCGAAGCTGTGCCTCAGGGTGTGGGGGCTGACACCTTCCCCGACGCCGGCCAGAGCGTACCTCTCGACTATCCGCCTCACCTGGCGCTGGTCGATAGGTGCTCCGCGCTTGCCGAGGAAGACCGCGTCCGTCTGCCTCTTCGAGGAGAGGGCCAGGACCGGACGCTCCTCGGACAGGTACCGGCCCAGGGCATCCATCGCCGGGAGGCCCGCCAGGACGACGCGCTCGCGATCGCCCTTGCCCACCACCCTTACGCTGCCGGTCCCTGTCTCGACGTCGCCGAGCCCGAGGCTGCATAGCTCGCCCACCCGCATGCCCGTGGCGTAGAGCATCTCTATTATAGCGGTGTCGCGCAACGGCAGGTCCCCGCCCCGGGAAGCCTGGCCGATGAGCTCGTCCGTCTCACCCTCGGACAGGAAACGCGGCAGGGGACGGTCCTTCACGGGGAAGGTGAGGGTCGTGCCCGGGTCTCCGGCAAGGAAGCCCTTCTCCGACAGGAAACGGAAGAAAGCCCGGAGGCACGCGCAGCGCCTGGCCACCGTGGTCCTGGAGTAGCCGCGCGTCTGTTGATTCGCAAGGAAGCCACGCAGGGCCCGGTGGTCGATCGAGGCGAGGTCCTCTATGCCAGCGCGCCGAAGGTAGTCGCCGAACTGGCCGAGGTCGCGCCTGTAGGCGGCGATGGTGTTCGGCGACAGGTTTCGCACCTCGCCCAGGTACCGGAGAAACGCTGCGCTCGACTGCTCGAACTCGACCGCTGGGCTCACGCCGAAAGCCACCCCCTGTCCCGCGCCATCACGACACTCCCACCTAACTGGATATACTACCCGCCCGTTTCTTTCCCTTGAAATGGGAACCACCGCAGACCGCCGCGGAGAACGAGTTAGACCTCCCCCGGCGGATTATCTGTTGTATAGTTGTATTATATTATAATACCTTATAGTACTGTCAACTAATGTGATTGAACGAGGCAACCGCGGACAAGTCTGTAGTTGCGGGGAACGATAACCATAGCGTGTTGGTCTCGATGTGGCATGCTGGCCCGGCCTAACGCGGCCCAACCTGGTACCGGCCTCCCCTGCCCCTGACCACCAGTCCCTCGACCTCCATGGCGGCCAGCAGCGAGAGTGTCCGGCCCGCGCTCAAGCCCACGCTGCGCACCAGGTCCTCGACGTCGCAGAAGCCTCGCTCCAGCGCGCGGAGGACGGCTGCCTGCTCGGGACCCGCAGGGGCCATGTGCTCGCCCGCCGTCCTGTCCGGCTTGAAGAGCCTGTCCAGCCCCAGCCCCTCCAGCACGTCCTCGGGACTTGTGATCGCGACCGCCCCCTCCCTTATCAGGGCATTGGTGCCGGCGCTGTTGTCCGAAAGCACCTGGCCGGGCACCGCCATCACCTCGCGGCCGCCGTCGAGGGCGAACCGGGCGGTTATCAGCGCGCCGCTCGAGCCTGAGGCCTCGACCACGACGACGCCGGGGGTCATGCCCGCGATTATCCTGTTGCGTGCGGGGAACCGCTCCTTTGCCGGGTGGACTCCCGGCGGGTACTCCGACAGGATGCAGCCGGCGGCCTCCAGCCTCCTGTAGAGCCCCGCCTGAGAGCGCGGGTACACCACGTCGATCCCGCAACCGAGCACCGCGCAGGAGTAACCCGCCGCGTCCAGGGCGGACTCGTGCGCCGCGGAGTCGATGCCGTAGGCGGCTCCGCTGACGATCCCCACCCCCGCCCGCGCCAGCTCGGCGGAAAGCCAACGGGCGACCTCCAGGCCGTAAGGCGACGCCTTGCGCGCGCCCACGACCGCCACCAGCGTCGCGTCCCCGGGCGGCGGTGTTCCCCTGCAGAAGAGCCCCAGCGGCGGGTCCTCTATCGCCCTCAGCAGGGTGGGATAGCCGGGCTCGCCACGAGCGAGGAACCGCGTTCCGCCCGATTCGAGCGACGCAAGGAGGCCCCCGGGATCGACCCCGCGAGCGGCCGACGCCCACCCGGACGAGAACGCCTGCAGGGCCGGGTCGCGCAGCCCACCCGAACGCACGGCATGCCAGGCCTGGGCCGGGGAGCCGTAGACCGACAGCAGGCTCGAGGCCCTGCGCGTCGTCATGCCCTCGAGCACGAGCATGGCGAGTAGCTCCGACTTCTCGGGAACAAGAAACGGATTGGGGTCCGCGGGGGCGCCCGGCCCGCTCAACGCGCGAGCACCCCCACCCTCTCCAGGCACCGGTACTGCACCGCCTCGGCGAGGTGCTCGACCTCGAGCCTGTCGACGCCGGACAGGTCGGCGATCGTCCGCGCGACCTTCAGTACCCGGCTGTATGAGCGTGCCGACAGCCCGAGTTTCTCGACCGCGAGCCCCAGGAATCGTTCGCCCTCCGGCGACAGGGCGCAGTGCTTCTCGATGAGGGAGTTGCTCAGAGCGGCGTTGCAGAAGACCCCCGTGCCGCCGTACCTGGCCTCCTGGAGGCGTCGCGCCTCCACGACCCTGGGCCGGACCTCGGCGGAGCTCTCGCCCCCACCCCTCTCCTGCAGCTGGCGGCGGGTCAGCCGCGGCACCTCGACCTGGATGTCTATGCGGTCGAGCAGCGGGCCGGAGATGCGCGCGTGGTATCTCTGTATGTCACCGGGCGAGCAGCGGCACTCCTTCTGTGGATCGGTCAGGTGGCCGCACGGGCAGGGGTTCATCGACGCCACCAGGCTGAACGCGGCGGGGTAGGTCACCGAGACCATCGAGCGCACTATTGTGACCTGGCGGTCCTCGACCGGCCCACGCAGGGACTCCAGCGCGTGGCGTTGAAAGAGCGGCATCTCGTCCAGGTAGAGGACTCCGCCATGGGCAAGGGACACCTCCCCCGGTCTCGGGATTGGCACCCCGCCCCCGCACAGGCCGACCGGGCTAATCGAGCCGTGTGGCGTCCGGAACGGCCTCTCGGAGATGAGCACTCCTCCTGCTCCGAGGAGGCCGGCCACGCTGTGGACCCGCGTCACCTCCAGGGCCTCGGCGAGCGAGAGCGGAGGGAGTATGCCCGGCATCCTCCTGGCCAGCATGGTCTTGCCCGACCCGGGCGGGCCGACCATGAGCAGGTTGTGGCCCCCGGCGGCCGCGACCTCCAGCGCCCTCTTGGCGGGCTCCTGTCCCCGCACCTCGCCGAGATCCTCGCACAGCGCCTCGTCCTCGCGCCGGACGACCATCGCCGGCCTGGCGGGCTCGAGCTCGAGTTCGCCGGCCAGGAACGCCGCCGCCTCCTGGAGCGAGGAGACCCCGAACACCTCGATATCGGGGACCAGTGCGGCCTCCGAGGTGTTGCCCTTCGGCAACAGTACGAAGTCGAAGCCCGACTCTCGTGCCCCGAGCGCCACGCTGAGCGCGCCCGGCACCTCGCGGACCAGCCCGTCCAGGGAAAGTTCCCCCGCGGCCAGGAATCGCCGCCCGTTCACGCCCGGTACCTGCCTGGACGCGGTGAGGATGGCCAGGGCCAGCGGCAGGTCGAAGCCCGGACCCTCCTTGCGCACGTTCGCCGGCGCGAGGTTCACGTTGACCTTGGTCCTGGGGAACTCGAAGAACGAGTTGCGGATGGCGGACCGTACCCGCATGCGTGACTCCTTGAGGCCGGCGTCGGGCAGGCCCACGATGTCGATGCCGGGAAGGCCGCGGCCGGGGATGTCGACCTCCACCACGACTGTATGCGCGTCCAGGCCCACCAGTGCGGCGGTACAGATCCTCGATAGCAATGAGACTCCTACGTCAGCGGAGAGGGGACCAGCAGTACAATCATATTATAAGCATATCAAGCGGAAGTGACAAGCAAACGGTCACGGCGCGAGGGGAGGTCCCGGCGCGGGACGCGCGATCGGTCACGGCGGCCGGGTTTCAAACAGTTCAGTGAGAATCTGCGGTACATTCAGGAAGTGCGAATCCGCCGTGAGAAGGACGGAGCCGCGCTGCATGGCACATGCTGCAATCCAGATATCGTTCGTCGGTATGGGGGTGCCGGCCTTCCGCAGGGAGCCGAAGATCGCGGCGTACCTCTCGCCGGTCTCCTCATCGATACGGACGATCTCGACCCGCGGAGATGCCACGAATTGATCGAGCAGCTCCCTGTTCACGCGTTCGGCGGTCCCCATCATGAACCCTGCGAGCAGCTCCCCCAGGACCACAGGGTTCAGCTCCAGGATGTCGGCGGTATCCATGCGTTCCTTCACAGCGAGATTGCCACGGAAGAACGCGGAGACCGCGGAGGTATCCAGCATCACCGCTCTCGTTGCCACAGCTCCTCGTCCACCTTTCTCTGGAACTCGAGCTCGCGCTCGAACGTCCGGAACTCGGCTTCATCCCAGACCCCGAAGAGCGTGTCGAGGTCGTCGTGGACCTTCCGCCCACCCGCGGGCGCTTCGCGCGAAAGTGCCTTGTCGAGCAACGAGACAAAGGCCTTGTTCACGCTCAGCCCAGTCTTCCGAGCCTCTTCATGGACCATCTTCTCGATCTCCAGGGGCAGTCCCCGTATCGTGTACTGCTTCACCGTCTCCTCCAGGTGATTCGGTATATGAGTCATTTTGACTCGCATTTGAATCATACTATCCGGAGCCCTTCCTGTCCAGTACTACCAATACAAGCATTATATGCGGACCGGCCTGGACGGGCAAGCGGGCGTGACGCCTGCGGCGTCGTGTCGGACCGCGCAATCCCAATTCGACCGATCAGTCGGACTGTTAACACACCCCGGCACTAGACATTCCGGACGATTGTTATAGACTCCAGGGGTCTGCGCGATGGGACGGAGGATACGCACATGGAGAAGTACGACGTCATAGTGGTCGGAGGGGGGCCCGGTGGTTCGGTCGCCGCGATGACCGCGGCGGGGCTGGGGCTGAAGACCATCGTGCTCGAGCGCGGTACGAGACCCGGGGAGAAGAACGTCTCCGGCACCGGCTTGAGCCCCAAGTGCTTTCGGGACTTCGAGTTCATGAAAGAGATGAAGTTGCCGCACGAGAGGGTTGCGACCATGGCCACGCTGCACCTCTCCGACGACGAGAACGTCGAGAAGCTGTCCTTCAGCTTCACACCGTCAGAGCGGGCGGCCTACCCCGAGGCCCGCGAGTTCCTGACCGTGAACGTCTACCGCAGCGAGTTGGACCCCTGGCTGTTCGGCCTGGCGGCCGACGCCGGGGCGGAGACCAGGACCTCGACCAGAATCAGCTGCGTGGTGAAGGACGACGCGGGGAGGATCACCGGGGTGCGCACCGACTCGGGCGAGACCATCGCCGGCGACATCATCATCGGGGCCGACGGGGTCATCTCCACGGTCGCCCGGACGGCCGGCATCCGGGAGAAGTGGGACCCGTCCGAGGTCGCCATGATCATAAACATAGATTTCGGCGCGGCCCGAGCGGACATTGACGAGGTGATCGGGGGGAACGCGCTGCACTACTGGTACTCCTCGGTGTTCCCGGTCGGCTACAGCTTCTTCTCGGCCGAAGGGTTCCACGTCGGCCTGGGCAACTACGTGTCCTGGTGGAAGAAGAGCCCGCACTACTACCTCAACCGGATGTTCGAGATAGAGGGGGTCCGGCGCCAGATAAGGCAGTGCAGGGGTGTCGCCCGCGAGTTTCAGAACCACATGGTGACCTTTTTAACCAATCCCGCCACGACCTATGGCGACTCTGTGCTGCTGGTGGGAGACGCGGCGGGATTTGCCTGCCCGTTCGAGGCAGAGGGGGTCTACTACGCCATGTACTCGGGCATGCTCGCCGGGAAGGTGGCCGCCGAAGCGCTGTCCTCGGGAGACGTCTCCAGGGGCTTCCTGAGCCGCTACGAGAGCGCCTGGCGGGACTCACCCGTCGGCGAGGAGTTCGTGGGCGGGGAGGCCATTGACGGGTTCGTCAGGGGGATAGGCTTCAATCCCGAGGCCGGGCGCTGGGTGATACCGATGCTCAACGACGCCGCTTTCGGGCTGCTCAACGTCGCCGAATCGCATACGGCGAGCGCCAGGAACCTGCCGCGCCTGCTGCTTCCTTACTTACCTGAGCTGGCACGCGAGCTGAAGGAGGACCTGCTCCCGCTGTCGGCCAGGATGGTCGAGCAGCCCCGACGGCCCGCCCGGCCCGGCCTGGTGCGCCTCATGCAGAAGGCCCTCCCGCGCATCCTGCCGCCACTGGCCAGGTTCGCAGCCCGGCGGCCCAGGAGCGCCTACGGCGAGTACGCAGGCCCACTGCTGGCGGAGCACTTCCTCACCCCGTACGCCGAGGAACGTATCAGCACACTCGAGGAGGTCGAGCGAGGATGAAGACCGAGGAGTTCGCGGGGCTGGTCCACAAGGTGGTGCCCTCCCGGGATTTCATGTCGGTGGACGCCGGGGAGTGTACCGGGTGCGCCGACTGCGTGATCGTGTGCCCGGTCTTCCTCTGGAAGGTGCGCGAGGGCAGGGCGGTCCTGGCCGCTGATTATCGCGAGCGCTGCCTGGAGTGCGGCGCCTGCTGGCAGGTCTGTACGAGCGGCGCCATCAGCTTCGATTTCCCCGACTCGGGTACGGGAATCGTAGTCAAGTACGGCTAGAGTCCCCGGGTATCAGCGGGTCAGCCGGTACACGTGGTCGGGGCCGAAGGCGGCGACCTGCGGGACGTCGGTCCGCTTCGACATCCAGTCCAGCACCAGGAGGCGCTTGAGGGGATCGTACTCGGCGGTGTGGATGACGACATACTCGATTCCCTCTTTCCTGAAGAAGGCGATCGCCTCCTCGGAGGGGAAGTCGCGGGTCGCGTAGACCCCCTCGTAGTACGAGGTGGGGATGAAGCTGGAGTAGCCGTTGAACAGCTTCTTCCAGTGCAGAATCGAGTAGTAGGTCCGCAGCGGCTCGCGGCCCACCCACGTCTCCTCGTACTGCAACCCCCACTTGAACGTGTCCGGATGGTAGTCGGCCAGCGGCAGCTCAACGGTGGGCGCCTCACCGCTCCTCTCCTTCAGCCAGCCGTACACCGGGGCGAACTCGTCCTTGGTCTTGACCGGGAACATGGGGATGCTGGCCGACATCAGGTCACAAACCAGCAGAGTCACTATCAGCAGCCCCAGCAGCCCCGCCAGCCAGGTGCGCTTCTTACCCACCGCTAGAAGGATGTCCCTCACCGCGAAGCCCGAGAGGACCGCCAGCGAGAGGCCGATGAGCGAGACGAAGCGGGTCGCCACCCGCATGACCTTGAACCCGGGGAAAAGATGGTAGAAGAGCTCGTAGGGCATTGGGAATCCCACGCGGCGCCCGAACAGGTAGATGGAGGTCCCCAGGCAGAGCACGAAGCCGAGGGCCATCAGCGTCACGTAGTAACGTACGCAGAAACGGTCCTCGCCCCTGCCCCGCACGAACAGCAGCACGGCACCGGTGAGCCCGAGCAGCAGCGGCAGGAGCCCCGGGAACAGCGTGCGCTCGGTGGGGCCTCCCCGGTCCATTGTGTTCTCGCGGATCCCCGCCGTCAGCTTCCCCCAGAGCAGGTTCTCCGTCGGCGCCGTGACGAAGTCGGTGATGTCGGCGCTGAACATGTCCACCTCGTCGATGTTACGCACGAAGCGGGGGTCGCTCTTCTGGACCTTCAGGTACGGGATCGTGAAGGGGGTGATCAACACACCGGCGACCATGAAGGCCGCCAGGAGTATCACCGTCCACTTCAGCGTGAACTGCCGGTGATTCCAGAGCAGCCTTACCACGAGGAAGACCAGCAGCGCCACCGCCAGGATCATCCCGTAGTACCAGGTCGTGAGCACCTGCAGCGTGAAGAAGAGGGCGGCCAGCGCGGCGTCCAGGACCCGTTTCTTCTCGCTGTAGCGGTGCATGAACAGCAGGCAGAGCGGTATCCAGCCCGCGCTGAGGATGTTCAGGTGCACGACGTGTGAGAGGCGGGGGGGCGAGAAGGCGAAGGCGACCCCCGCCACGACGCCCGCGAGCCTGTTGCCGGTCAGGTGGGTGGTCAGGGCGAACGCTCCCACCGCGCACAGCAGGAAGGCGAAGATGACCATGTAGTTCTGTGCTTGAACGGGGTTGTTCGTCCACGCGATCGCCGGGGCGGCGATGACGGCGTTGACCACCTGGTGGTCGGAGAAGGCAAGGGTGTGCTCATTTGGGAAGAAGATGTTCGCGTTGAAGAGGTCGAGCGGGTTGGAGCCGAGAGCGCGCAGGTCCCAGTCCAGCGTCCAGGCCTGGAACGTCGGGTCGTAGGGGTCCCGGCAGGTGTGGTCCGCGGCTGTGGTGAGCACCGGCCTGGTCATCACAACCGAGAGCACGGCGAAGAAGAGCAGTATCACCAGGAGCCCGACCAGGAAACGTCCGCCGGCCGGACGGCGCTTCTCACGGACGGTGACGGGGGGCAGGTAGTCCGTGTCGCCCCGCTCGTTGTCGAAGACCCCGCCCGCACCTGCCGTGACCGTGGTTGGCGGTTCGGGGTCGCGGAAGATGGGCTTCCTCGTCCTTTTTGGCAGGTCGCCGGGGGCGCGGTTCACCGGGTGGGCTCCTTAGAACGCCTGCTCTAGGTGCCGCAGCTCTACCGGGCCGCCGGCCGGGTCCACCAGCACGCCGATCACGTCGAAGCGGACCTCACCGTGCCTCTCGGACGAGGCGAGGTACTGGGCGGCCAGGGCTCTGATGCGCCTGACCTTGAGAGGGGTGACGGCCTCCTCGGGCTCGCCGAAAGCGGTGCCGCTGCGCGACTTGACCTCCACGAACACGGTGGTCCCCCCCTTTGCCGCGATGATATCGAGCTCTCCGGTTCGGGTCCTCCAGTTGCGCTCGATTATGGTGTAGCCGCCGTCCTCCAGGTGAGCGCAGGCCGCCTCTTCCCCGTAGCGGCCAAGCTCCCGTCGGTCCAAATCACATCTCCCACAGGGGGATCTCGTCGTCGGGCAACACCCCGGAGAAGGAGCGCCTGTGCACCTTGCACGGTCCGTAAGATGCCAGCGCCGAGAGGTGCTCCCCGGTCGCGTACCCCTTGTTCTGCACGAAGTTGTACGAGGGGAAGCGTCGGTCCAGGGAGCGCATCACCCTGTCACGCTCCACCTTCGCCACTATGCTCGCTGCGGCCACCGAGTGGAAGATCTCGTCGGCCTTCGGTATCCCGCATGACGGAACGGGCAGGCCAGCGAGCTTGAAGTGGTCGCAGATGGCAAAATGGCAGTCGTCCTCCAGCGCGAGGACGGCGTTTTCGAGTGCCGTTATGTTGACCCGCTGAAGCCCCCAGGAGTCGATGGTCCCCGAGTCGATGAAAACCACCGCGACCCGCCGGGCGCGTGTCACTATGACCTCGTAGATCTCCTCCCTCTGATCCGGGGTCAGCATCTTGGAGTCCTTGACGCCCTTGATGACGAACCCCGGCTCGAAGACCACGGCGGCGGCCGCCAGCGGCCCGGCGAGGGCTCCCCGGCCGGCCTCGTCGGCACCGGCGATGTAGTGGATGTCCCCCTCGCGGAAGAGGTCCTCGTTCGCCGCGAGGTTCCTGCCCCCTCGGCCCAGCGCCCGGTAGGCCATCCTGCGCACGGTCACCCTGGGGTCCCGGGCAAGGCGAGAGAGGAGGTCGACGTCGTTGGGGTTGCGCGAGATCAGCTCGCGGACCTGCCCGATGTTGAGCGACATGGTCTCGGGGGGCGGCTGCAGGATAGCGCCCGGGGCGTCCGGGCCTAGCCCGAGGGCTTCCCCTCCGGTCTGCCGAAGTGGCTGAAAGGCCACCATACCAGGAACACCCTTCCTATTATTGCCCTGTAAGGGATGGGCCCGAAGAACCGGCTGTCTCGCGAGTTCGGGCGGTTGTCACCAAAACCGTAGCACGTTCCCTCCGGGACCACCACAGGGCCGAAGTCGGCGCTGTCGGGGACTATATAAGGCTCGTCGATTCTCTTCCCGTTGACGTAGAGCTTTCCCTTCCTCAGCTCCAGCGTCTCCCCCTCCGTTGCCACGACGCGCTTTACGTAGGGGGTGGTGCCCTTGTACCCGACGTGGAACGTCTCCAGTATCTGCTGGATGGGCCAGTAGAACAGGTTGGTGGTGTTGAGCGCGTTGGGGTCGCTCGGTGGGTAGCGGAAGACTATCACGTCTCCCCTCTTCGGCTTGCGGAAGTAGTAGGTGATCTTTTCGGCGAACACCCTGTCGCCTATGCCGAGAGTCTTCTCCATCGACCCGGAGGGGATGACCAACCCCTTGAGGATGAACGACTGGATGAAGACCGCCACCAGCGCGGCGATGACGAGGATGATGATGACCTCGCGAAGAGCCGCCCAGAAGGACTGGGGAGCCTCGCGTCCACCCGCTTCGCCCTGCCTCTTCTTTCTCCGGCGACCCCTTCCACGCGAGGCATCCACGCCGCTTTCGGCGGTAGCGGGTTCTACTTCGGGGGATAACGCGGGCGGGGTCTCGCCTTCCGGGCTGCCTTCGGGTCCTTCGTCGGGGGGCATCTCTTGTGCCGGTCTAGCCCGTGAGCTTCTTCTTCTTGACGCGGGCCGCCTTGCCGACCTTGTCGCGGATGTAGTACAGCTTGGCCCGCCTGACGTCGCCCTCCTGCACCATCTCGATGTCCTTTATGATCGGCGAGTGGACGGGGAACGTGCGCTCGACACCCACCCCGAACGATATCTTACGCACGGTGAACGTCTCCCGGGCTCCGGCGCCCTGGCGCCTGATGACCAGCCCCTGGAACGCCTGGGTGCGGGTGCGCATGGTCCGCTTGTCACCGGTGCCGCTGGCTTCCTTGATCTCGACCGTGACCTTCACGGTGTCGCCGGGCTGGAACGTGGGGACGTCCTCCTTCAGCTGGCTCCGCTCTATGGCTTCGATATCAATGCTCATCGTGATTCTCCGTTACGTGTGGCCCGCGATGGACCCGTAAACTATAGCAGAAGAGGGGGTCAAACCTGAAATTTTGCGTTTTCAGTCCAGCAGGTCGGGGCGGCGGTGGAGCGTGCGCTGGCGTGCCTGCTCCTCACGCCAGGCCCTGATGCGACCGTGATCGCCCGACACCAGGACGTCGGGCACCCGGTGGCCCCGCCAGTCCGCGGGCCGCGTGTACTGCGGGTACTCGAGTATCGGGCCGGAGAACGACTCCTGGAGGAGCGACTCGTCGTTGCCCAGCACGCCCGGAAGCAGCCTGGCCACCGCCTCCAGCACGGCGGCCGCGGCTATCTCTCCACCCGCCAGCACGAAGTCGCCCAGCGACATCTCCCGGCCCGCGAGATGCTCCCGCACGCGCTCGTCCACCCCTTCGTAGCGGCCGCACAGGAACACCAGCGTCTCGTGTGAGGCGAGCTCTCGCGCCTGGGACTGGTCGAACCTCTTTCCCTGCGGCGTGAGGAGGATGACCGGGAACTGCTCCTTCAAGACGGTCGCGTCCCCGTCGAAAACGGACTCCATGGCATGGGCCAGGACGTCCACCCGCAGCACCATGCCGGGTCCGCCCCCGTACGGCGTGTCGTCGGCCTTGTGATGCGGGTCCGGGCTCAGCTCGTGCAGGTCGTGCACGAGCACCTCCAGGGCGCCCGCGTCCATCGCCCGCTTGAGGGTGCCGCACCGAAGCGGCGAGGCCAGGATATCCGGCAGGGTACAGAAGACGTGCGCTTTCACGGCTCCGGGACCATCCCCTTGATAACGTTCACGGTGATCACCCGCGAGACAGGGTCGACCTCGAGGACAAACTCCGAGACGAAAGGCACCATGAACTCGCCCGGCACGCCCCCGGACACCAGTAGGGTCTCGTGTGCCGGGTTCTCGAGCACGTCAGTCACCCGCCCCATCTCGCGCCCCTCGGTCGAGACCACCGTCATCCCCTCGAGCTCGTGGGGCCAGTACTCCCCGTCTGCCAGGGGAGGGCTCCAGTCCTCCGGCACCTTCAGCAATGCGCCGCGCAACCTGTCCGCCTCGTTCCTGCTCTCGAACCCGGCCAGCTTGACCACCAGGCGGTCCCCGGGGCCCGAGCAGGTCTCCACCTCTACCTCGCTGAGCTTCCCGCCGGCCTCGAGCATCAGCCGGGCGCCGGGGGCGAAGCGGCCCTCGAAGTCGCTCATGCGCTCAACGACGACGGCCCCACGTATGCCGTGGGGCCTGCTGATCCTTCCAACCGCCAGGAGCCCGGCCCCCGGCCTCTTGTCGTTCTCGCTCAACCCAATATCAATCCAGTATCTCTACGATCGCGTTCTTGCCCTGCTTGGTCCCGGCGGCCTTGACCAGGGTACGGAGGGCCTGGGCGATGCGCCCCTGCTTGCCGATGACCTTGCCTATGTCGTCGGGATGGACCTTGAGCTGCAGGATGACCGAGCGCTCGCCCTCGATCATGTCTACCTGTACGTCGTCGGGATTGTCCACCAGATGTCTCGCGAGGTACTCCAGGAGCTCTTTCATCGCAGGCCTCCCATGTAGATTCCGTGTCGGATTATGAGGTGGCTACTTTTTCTTGGACCCCTGGAACTGCTCCCAGACGCCTTTTATCTTCATGAGTTTCTCAACCTGCTGGGTCGGCTGCGCGCCCTCCCCCAGCCAGTAGAGTGCCCGCTCTCCGTTGAGCTCGATGGTGGACGGGTCGGTCATCGGGTTGTAGTAGCCCAGCGACTCGACATAGCGACCGTCACGCGGGGCGCGGGAGTCCGCGACCACGATGCGGTACGACGGCTGCTTCTTCTTGCCCATCCTGCGCAATCTGATCTTTACCAACAAAAGCCTCCCGGTGATTTAGGATTTGCGCTGTATTGTAGCAGAATTGCGCTATCAGAATGGGAAGAGGCGCTTGAGCATGCCCATGTTGGCGCCGCCCTTGCCGCTGAACGCCTTGAGCATCTTCTGCATCTGGGCGAACTGCTTGACCAGCTGGTTCACGTCCTGGGTGCTGGTGCCGCTTCCGGCCGCGATGCGGCGCCTCCGGGAAGCGTTGAGCAGGTGGGGGTTGTGCCGCTCCGCCGGGGTCATGGACTGGATTATCGCCTCGACCTTCTTTATCTGGCGCTCGTCGGCGGCCAGCCCCTCCTGGCGGGCCAGCTGCCCCATCCCGGGGACCATCTCCAGTACCTTGGCCATCCCGCCCATCTGGCGCATCTGCTGCATCTGCTCCAGGAAGTCCTCGAAGTCGAACTTCTGCTTGCGCAGCTTGTCCTCGAGCTTGCGCGCGCGCTCCTCGGTCATGGTCTGCTCGGCCTTCTCCACCAGCGTGACCACGTCCCCCATGCCCAGGATGCGGCCCGCCACCCGGTCGGGGTAGAAGGGCTCGAGGTCCCCGACCTTCTCCCCCACCGACGCCAGCTTGATGGGCCTGCCGGTGACCGTCTTCATGGAGAGCGCCGCCCCGCCTCGTGCGTCACCGTCCATCTTGGTGATGAGAAGGCCGTCGAAGTCGAGCTTGTCCAGGAACGCCAGGGCCACGTTGACCGCGTCCTGGCCGGTCATGGCGTCCACCACCAGCAGGGTCTCGCTCGGCTTGACCGAGCCCTTAATATCGACCAGCTCCTGCATCATCTCCTCGTCGATGTGAAGCCTTCCGGCGGTGTCGAGTATGACGACGTCGTGACCCGCGCGCCCGGCTTCCCCGACCGCTTCTTCCACGATCTCAAGGGCGCTCTTGTGCTTGAAGAAAGTCACCGGAATGTCGATCTGCTTGCCGAGCACCTGGAGCTGCTCCACGGCGGCAGGCCGGTACACGTCTGCGGCCACCAGCACGGGGTCCCTCCCCTGGCGTCGCAGCATTACCGCGAGCTTTGCAGCGGCCGTCGTCTTGCCGCTTCCCTGCAGGCCGACCAGCATAAGCACCGATGGAGGGTGGGAGGCGAACTTCAGGCCTTCCTGTTTGCCGCCCAGTATCCCGGTCATCTCGTCGAATACTATCTTTACGACCTGTTGC
>JAZDFZ010000078.1:0-2020 GCA_043807425.1 Actinomycetota bacterium | reverse complement strand
GAAGAGAAACTCCTTCAGATTCTCCACTTCGGAGAGGCTCTCGACGATGAACATCGTCCCGATGAGGTCCTCGATCCAACGCGGATCGCTCTCCCCCTTGCGGAGCATCTTGCTGACGATGGAGGCGCTCCGCCGCTTGGTCAGGCCGGGCCAGATCTCGGTGGGGGCCAGTTGGTAGTGATCGGCGCCGCGGGCGTACTGGAAAGGGATGACCTCACGCTTGAAGCGGCAGGCATAGAAGTAGACATGGAAGCGGACCGGCTGCCCCCCCCGCATCAGCTCGACCTCGCGGAGATCGAAGGTCCAGCACTCCTGCCCCGGATCGAGCCGCCCCACGGTGTACTCGATCGATTCGCCGTCGGGGCGGAGGGAATAGCAGATGTCGACCACTCGCCGGTCGACCGCACGGGAAAAGAACTCCCGCTCCAGCACGGCCTCGAAATACTCCCGGTGTTCGCCCCCCCGCTGGACCTCCCAGTTGTGGTCCACATCGAAGAAGAGCTTGCTCAGGTAGAGCTTCCGTTGGGCCTCGTAGGAGGTGCGCCGGTCACGGGAGCCGAAGATCATCGTCATCAGCTCGAGGATGTCGGGGCAGCCCATGACCTCGGGACGGGGGGTGACCCGGGCCCTGACCTCGGGCGGGACCATCAGGAGTAGTTCTCCGAGGTAGCCGACCGCCTCGTTCAGGTAGTAAGCGGCCCCGGTGAGGTTGGCCTCGAGGGGCCGCAGCTCCTCCACCGGGTGCAAGATCTTGTTGAGAAAGACGTTATAGTGAGCGGGGTCCTCCCGCACCCGGAGGTACCACGTGTAGAGATGGCGGAGGAGGCCCGGGTTGGAGCCGGCCAACCCCGGGTCCAGAAAAGGATGCGCGTCGTAGGAAACTCCCGCCATGCCGTCCCCCGCTAGCCCCGGTTACCCTCGCGATCGCGTCGCGGACCAGGGGTCAACATACCACCCACCCATGCAATCCTCTAGTCGGAACCGGAATCAGACGATAGGATTATCGGTTCATAGCAGATTCAGGAGGAACGGATGCCGAGGCCCGTCGAGACCTTCCGCGTCAAGCCAACCCTGCCGGGCGAGCTGGCCATCCTCAAGGAGCTGGCCCACAATCTGGCTTGGTGCTGGAATCATGAGACGATCGAGCTTTTCCGGCAGCTCGATCCGGACCTGTGGAACAGGTCCAACCATAACCCGGTGAAGATGCTGGGCCTTATCAAGCAGGAGAAGCTGGTCCTCGCCGCGCGGGACGACGGCTTCATGGCCCAGTTGCGGCGCGCCTATCACGAGTTGCACGACTACCTCAGCGCGCAGACCTGGTACGCGGGCAAGTATGAGCCGGTGACCACGCCGAAGATCGCCTACTTCTCCATGGAGTTCGGCCTCACGGAATGTCTGCCCATCTACTCCGGAGGACTGGGGATCCTCGCCGGCGACCACCTCAAGTCGGCCAGCGAACTCGGCCTGCCCCTGGTGGGAATCGGGCTCCTCTACCAGCAGGGCTACTTCCGGCAGTACCTGAACGCCGACGGCTGGCAGCAGGAGACGTTCCCGGACAACGATTTCTACAACCTGCCCATCGCCCTGGAGACCGACCCGGGGGGCAAGCCCCTGCTGGTGGAGGTCGCGTTCCCGGACCGCAGCGTCTTCTGCCGCGTCTGGAAGGCACAGGTGGGACGCGTCCCCCTCTACCTGCTCGACACCAACACCCCGGAGAACCAGCCTCGGGACCGCAAAGTCACCTATCAGCTCTACGGTGGTGACGAGGAGACGCGCATCCAGCAGGAGATCATCCTCGGCGTGGGCGGCATGAAGACGCTGCACCGGCTCGACATCCACGTGCACGTCTGCCACATGAACGAGGGGCACGCGGCATTCATGGCGCTGGAGCGGATCCGCCACCGGATGGAGAAGGACCGCCTCTCGTTCGAGGAAGGTCTGGAGGTCGTGAAGGCGGGAACGATCTTCACCACCCACACGCCGGTGCCGGCGGGGATCGACATCTTCGAGCCGGCCCTGG
>JAZDFZ010000077.1:0-66427 GCA_043807425.1 Actinomycetota bacterium | reverse complement strand
CCGGCGGCCCCGGCCGGTGCGCAGGCGCCGACCTCGCCCCGGCAGGCGACCAGGACCGGCCGCGCGCCCGCGCCACCCCCGCAGACCGCGAAAGCGGTCGCCGGAGGCGTCCTGGCGCCGCAGACCGCGAACGCCGCGCGTACCGGTGAGACACAGCCTCCCGGGGCGGCGGTGTCCCCGACCGCTCCGGCAAAGCCCGTGCAGGCGGCCCCACGGCCCGCCGCACCGGCCCTCGAGGCTCCCGGACCACCAGCCGGGCCGCCCGCGGCTCCCGCGGAGGCGCCGGCGGTGGTGTCCCCGACGGCCGAGGGGATATCCGAGTTCATCCCCGGTGCGGAGCCCATAGGAGGCCCTGAGGCCCCCGCCAGGCAGGAGCCGGCCGTCGCGGCGGCACCCGGGATGATGGCAGGCGCCCCCGGAATGGCCCCGTACGTGCCGTACGGGTACGGGTTTCCGTTCGGCGCCATCCCCTGGTGGGCATGCATGATGCCCCCGTTTTACCCACCCTTCCCGATGTTCTACCCCGGCGCGTTTCCGGGTTTCATGCCGTATGCCCCACCCCCCTACCAGCAGGGCGCTCCCGGGCCGTACGCGTACGGCGCACCCGGCAGGCGTATGCGCCCCCTCTACATAGTGCTCATAGTCATAGGGGTACTGCTCATCATCGGAGGGGCCGTGACATCGGCCGTTCTGCTGGCCGGCGGGTCCGGGAAGTCCAGCTACAACCTGGGTGACGCTTCGGTATCGGGGGCCAACATCGAGTTCACCGACATGACCATCAAGCAGGACGGAAGCGCCATCACGCTGTCCGGCAGCTACGACAACAATACCAAGAGGGAAGGGTACGTCTCGGTGCCGGTCCGTGTCTCCAGCGACGGGAGCACCCAGACCCTGACCTTCACGGTCCCCGTGCAGGTCGGCACCGGCCAGTCGTTCACCCAGACCAAGGACTCACAGGCGAAGATAAGCAGCGCCACTCTGGGCACGCTCACGTTCACCAGCTCGTCCTCCGGCACCGACAATGATGGCACCGAACCGTTCGACACCACGCCGACCACGCCGACCAGGACCACTCCCTCCAGCGGGACCACCGGCACCTCGCCCAACCTCACGCCCTTCGATTCGAGCCCCTACGACGAGTACTACAACAACCAGGAGGAGTGACGGGGGCTCAGGTACCCGCCACGGAAGGAAGGCCACCATCGACATCTGCGTGCTCTCCAGCGGCTCTGACGGTAACGCGACCCTTGTGGGGTCGGGCGACTCGAGCCTGCTGATCGACGCTGGATTGAGCCTCATCGAGCTGACCCGCCGCATGGAAATCGCGCGGACCGGGCCCTACGCGCTCGACGCCGTCCTGATCTCGCACGACCACTACGACCACGTGAAAGGCGCCGTACCGTTGTGCCGCAGAACGGGGGTGCCCCTCTACGCCAGCCGCGCGACCATCAAGGCCTCGGGGCTGACCCGCGCCCTGCCGGCGGAGCAGGTGCGCGAGCTCAGGCCGGACACGCCCTTCGAGGTCGCCGGGCTGACCGTGACCCCCTTCGCGGTCCCACACGACACCTTCACCGTGGGGTTCACGATCAGTGACGGCGAGGCGACGGTCGGCCTGGCCACCGACCTTGGCTCTGTGACCCTCGATGTGCTATCCCACCTGGCGGGGTGCGACGTGCTGGTCCTGGAATCGAACCACGACGAGGACATGCTCGAGAGGGGCCCGTACCCCCCTCACCTCAAGCGGCGCATCGGCAGCCCGCTCGGCCACCTGTCCAACGCGGACACGGCCGAGCTGGTCCGCTCCCTGGGCCACCCCGGCCTGCGCCACCTCGTCCTGGCACACCTCTCCCGGACCAACAACCGACCCGAGCTCCCGCTGCAGGCGGCGGGGGAGGCCCTCGGGGAGTGCGGGGGCGAGGTGTCCGTCTCCCTCGGCTGGCACGATCATCCCGGCGAGCTGATAGTGGTCTAGAGGAGCCTCGATGCCGCTGAAGGAGTACCGGAAGAAGAGGGACTTCGCTCGCACGCCCGAGCCTGAGCCCGGGGCCGCGGAGGGCGAAGGCCGCGCCTTCGTCGTCCAGAAGCACGCCGCCAGGCGGCTGCACTACGACCTGCGCCTCGAGGACTCGGGCGTGCTCAAGAGCTGGGCGGTCACCAGGGAGCCTCCCACCGAGCCGGGCGTAAAGCGCCTGGCCGTACAGGTGGAGGACCACCCCTACGAGTACAAGGACTTCGAGGGCGTGATACCCGAGGGCCAGTACGGAGCCGGCACGGTGGAGATCTGGGACCGCGGGACTTACCGGCCCCTGCTGGAAGGTGAGCCCGACCGGACGGTCGCCGAGGCGATAGAGCGTGGGGCTCTCAAGATCGAGCTGCTGGGCGAGCGCCTGCGCGGCGACTACGTGCTCTACCACTTCGACCGCGACAAGGGCGGCAGGGACTGGTTCTTCTTCAGGATGAAAGACTGACTCAGTTCGGGGTCAGGCACTATTCGATTCACTTCGCCGGAACGCGCAAGTAAACCTCAGACCAAGAATTTCACAGCCTGACAGAGCAGGTCATCAATCGTCCGCTGAAAGAAATGGTCTGCAGTTCTCTTTCAGGACCTCGCCGCCTCCAGCATCCAGCGGATGCGCTCCACGCTCATGGAGGGGTGGGTGTGGGTGGGCGAGAGGATGTAACCGCCGCCCGCGGCGTTGTGAACAGCCCGCTCCACCTCGGCGGTGACCTCCTCGCGCGTGCCGTCGACCAGCGTATGGGTGATGTCGATGTTCCCGATGAGGCAAAGCCGGTCTCCCACCTTCGCCCGCGCGGCCGCCAGGTCGTTGCCCGCGGTGGGCTCGAAGGCGTGTGCCCCGTCGAAGCCCCACTCCACGAACTTCTCGACCAGGTCCGTCGTGTTACCGCAGCAGTGTATGGCGATCTTCGCTCCATACCGGTGCGCGGTCGCGGTTATCTGCCGGTACCCCTCGCCGTAGAACTCCTCCAGCATCTCCGGCGAGAGCATGGAGCCCGACCTGTAGGCCAGGTCCTCGCCCATGGTGAGGACCCTCGCCCCGGCGGCGCAGTAGGCGTCCACGCAGGCCAGCGTCAGCGCGACGTTGTACCCTGTCACCTCGCGCGCGAAGGCGGGGTCCTTGCGCATGGCGGTCACGAACGGCGCGAAGCCCATGGGCTGCCAGGAGTTCTCCCAGGGACCCGGCCCCAGGAAAGGTATTATCGCTATCCTGTTACGCCAGCGGGCCCGCAGCACCCGGTAGACACGCGCGGCAGTGGTCGCGTACCGGGCTATGACCGGGCGCGGCCACGCCCTCCACTCCTCCGCGCTGTTGATCAGGCCCTCGCGGTACATGAAGTAGGCGTTGCCGAAGCCGTCGTCGACGATGTCCATCAGCCTGCCGAAGGCGTCCTGGATGTGCGCGTGGTCACGGAGCCGCATGCGCCAGTAACCGAACCATACCGCGTCGAAGCCCATGATGTGGTTGGCCCGGGCGCTCACGTCGTAGAAGAAGAGCGCCGCCGGGGTGAAGAAGCGGTTGATGGCCTGCGCGTGGCGGTCGACGAAGCGCGAGCCGCGTTCGCTTTCCAGCAGCTCGAGCAGGCCGTTGGGCCCGCGACCCAGAGCCTGGTTTGTAATATTGGGATCCAGCGACATGGAGATGGTCGGCGGCCTGTCCGGCTGCCTTCCGTCCAGCGCCGCGTAGAGCCTCTCCTCGGCGTCCATGGCTCCTCCTGACCTGAGCCGGGTCTCCCCTGTTTGCACCTTCGCTCATAGAAGTGCTGTAATTCTATCATCGTAAGATACCGGTCCGAGGAGGCCTCCTTGAAGAAGACTCTCGCTTTCCTGATGGCGATCTCTCTCCTGTTCTCGCTGGCGGTGATATCCGCGGGGTGCGGAGGCGACAGCGGCACCGGCGAGTCGGAGACGCAGGTCACCGAGCAGACGACCCCGTCGGAGGAATCCGGCGCGCGGGGCGATGTAACCATGTGCGGCCGCTCGGTGATGTACGGGTGGCTGCAGCACTGGGGGTACCAGGGCTCCGGCACGGTGGGCCACGACGGTTACACCTTCGATTACAGGGAGCTGGACGGCTCGAACATGGTGGGCAGCTTCAAGGACGCGGTCGGCGGCCTGCCGGCCGGCTCGCCGGTCTTCTTCAAGTTCTGCTTCGTGGACTTCGACGGGAGCAACCTGGCCGAGCGCGAGGAGCAGGTGGACGAGGTGGTGGCGTTCGCCCGCGAGAAGGGGCTCAAGCTCGTCATCGGTAACGCGCTGCCCGTCCACGAGCAGGACGCGCCCGACGGTATCCTCGACGAGTACCGGAGCTTCAACGAGTTTCTCGAGCAGAAGGCCGCCTCCAACCCCGACGTGTGGGTCTACGACTTCTACGGGGTGCTCGCCGGGCCGGACGGCTTTCTGAAGGCCGAATACGACACGGGGGACTCGCACCCGAACGACGAGGCGTACACGGAACTCGATGTCACCTTCTTCCCCCTTCTCGGAACGGTGTCCGCCCGATGAGCGTCTCATCGCTGTAAGGGGTTCTACATGATCTGTCCGAGGTGCGGCTCGGAGACGAGCGACATGCGACCGGCGTGTGAGTGGTGCCACACGCCTCTGTTCAGTGACTCCTACGGCGTGCACGAGGGTCAGCCCCCGGCCGATGCCGGACAGGGCGCCGGAAGCCAGCCCGGCGGCTACTGGCAGGAGCAGCCGGGCGGCCCGCAGCAGCCTGTCCCCGGGGCACCTCAGCAGCCCGCGGGCGGGCAGCCCGCATACCAGTACCCGCCCCGCTACGATCCCGGGGCCCAGGCCCCCGCGCAGGCTCCCACCTGGAGTGAGCCTGTGCCGCCTCCCGTCGCACCCGGCGTCCCCCCACCTTCAAACCCCTACGCCGGAGGGTATCCACCGGGTGGATACGACCAGGGGCAGCAGTACCCCGGGGGCTATCCCCCGGGAGGCTACATCGCGCCCGGGGACGCCTCCTACCGGCCCCCCGGCCCCCCTGAGCTTCCCAGACCCGTCGCCAGCGGTAAGGGGGATCCGTTCTACCTGCAGCCGTGGCCTTACATCGTGGCGCTGCTGCTGGTCGGCCTGATAGTGGGCGGGGTGTTCCTGGCACAGAAGGCTTCCACTAAGAGCTACGCCGACCTGGTGGTCGGCAACAGGCCGACGCTCCTCGACTTCTACACGGACACGTGAGGCGCGTGCCTGCAGATGGCGCCCGTCGTCGACGGGCTGGAGGCGCAGTACGCGGGAAAGGTCTCTGTCAGGAGGGTGGACGCCAACCGGGAGCCGGAGCTCGCCGAAAAGTTCGGCATCAGTGCCGTCCCCACCTACGTCATGCTCGACGCCACCGGTGGCGTGCTGGGCAGGACGGTGGGCGGAAACCCGGACTGGCTGGCCGACCAGTTCCAGAAGGCCGCGGGCCAGTAGCTCACCTCAGCGGCAAAACCTCTATGTTCTGCACCGCGGGTGTCCCGGAAGTGCTGGATTCGGACCCTTGCGCTGCGGGCATCAACGTCTCCATGTACACCAGCTCGTTCGTGCCGCCGGGGATGGGCACGACGCGGTATACGCCAGCGCCGCTGATCCCGGGCTCCGGTCCAGCCTCGACCGGTATCGCTATCACCACCCCGCGCAGGAGGATGGGCTCGGCGAGGTAGCTCGTCACGCGCCAGAGGGATGGCGTGTTCAGGACACCCTCCGTCGCCAGCGCGGGCGTCTCCAGGGAGTCGCGATCGGTTTGTCCCTCCGGAGCGGAGCCCTTGTAGAACGGAATAGAGCTGCTATCGTCGAGGTAGGTCAGACGCATCAGGCGCCCTTCCTCGACGTCTATGAGGCGGTACCCCGGGTACGAGGACGAGACCCCGCCCTCGTCGAACGACACCGCGTTCTGGCAGGCATAAGTGGTGGCGCCCGACCGGTCGGCGTAGGACACGCTGGCGAGATAGTCCCGGTGCATGTGCCCGTCCAGCACAAGGCCGACGTGCTGCCTGGAGGCAAGCTCGCGGACCGCGATGCGCCCCACGCCGTCGCCGCCCAGCGAGTAGAGTCCGTAGAACCTCTCGTTCCTGTACGGTGTCCCCTTGCCTCCGAACATCCAGGGGTCGTGGTGCATCAGCATCACCCTGAGCCGCGATCCGGAGTGGGCGGCGAGGTCGTCTCGGGCCCAGGCGAGCTGCCCCCTGTAGGTGCCGGGGTCGTACTCGTTCAGCGCGCTCAACACCTGGCCCTGCCACTTGCGCGGGTAGAAGGCCAGGCCGAGCTTGTCCATCACGATCCGGTCCTCGAGCGGCCAGTCGTTGGTGTTCATCGCCGTGAAATGGGTGGAGCCGACGTCGAAGGAGTAGCGCAGGGGTCCCAGGCTGCGCTCCCACACCCTCGCCCCGTCGACCCCGTTCACGTAGCAGTCGTGGTTTCCGGGCACCATGAAGACCGGCACGGCAAAGCGTCCCAGGGCCCGGTAGAAGTGCTCGAACTCGGGCGCGTACTCGCCCGCGTACCTCTGTGCCAGGACGCAGTCGCCCAGGATCACCACGAAGTCGGGCCTGATGAGGTTGACCTGTTCTATGGCCTTCTCGAAGAACACCGGGGTGCCGTCCGGCGAGATGCCCTTGTCGCTCCTGGTGGCCTTGGTCGCGGAGACGTCCGGCTGGTGGACGTGGACGTCGGCCAGGGTGATGAAGCGGAACGACTCCGGGTCCGTGTCGGTGACCGAGAGCGCGTGGGGCTGTGCGTCCGAGTCGGACTTCCCGTCCGCGCTCGTCCATTCCACGGAGACATCGTAGAGCTCGGGGACAGTGTCGGCGGGAAGGTCGAAGCGCAGGTGCCACACCGTCCCGGCGCGGGCGGTGCCCGCCGGCCAGCGCGCGGAGCGCGCGAGCCTGGCGCCGGCAGCCGTGATACGGTAGGTGAGGGGCTTGAGGGCCTCGCGCACGGGCGTGATGAGCGCCGTCCACACCGAGGGAACGTGCTCCCCGCCCACCAGCTCGACCTCGGCCTCCAGCGTCGCCCCGGGAGCGACGAGGGCCGGGTAGCCGATGGTCGGCCACACCAGCTCGCCGATCAGCGCTTTGGGCAGCGGCTTGACCGGGAACCTGCCAATGGAGGAGTAGACCACGACCCCGATGACCGAGTAGACGAATATCGCGGCCAGGACCAGTATCCCGACCACCTTGAGCGCCAGCTTCAGGTGAGCGTTCATGCGCCCATTCTAGCCGAGGGGCCGACCGGGTCCAATGAGACCGCTTTGCGGCGCCTGGAGATAAGAGAGGTCTGAGGTCTTGTTCACCGCACGGGCCCGCCTCCAGGTTTCGTTATCCGCTCGATCAATTATCCCCCGAACCCGGTGTGTGTCCCCTCGCATTGTGCCTTGTGTTTTCAGGGAAATGCTGTATAATTTAACTAAACGAGCGATAAGTTGGAGGTAACACCATGCCGCAGATGCGGGCCGGGATGAAGGAGAACGGGGCCAGGCGGTCTCGGGACCCGGAGGGCACCCGACGGGACATACTGGAGGCGGCGACCAAGCTGTTCGCGGAGAAAGGCGTTGCAGAGTCGTCAATACGTGACATCGCCAGGCTGTCCGGCCAGAACACCGGCATGATCTACTACTACTTCGAGGACAAGCAGGACCTCTTCATGGCGGTGATGATGGAGGCCCTGATGGGGACCCTCGGTGAAGTGCTCGCCGAGGAGGTAAACACCAGGGGTGACGGCTCCGCCAGGCTCAAGAGGCTGCTGGCCCGGTACCTGGAGCTGGTGGACACCAACCCCGACCAGGCGCTGATCATGATGCGCGGGCTCCTCCGGCTGGTGGACAGGGAGCCCACGCCGTTCGCCGGCCTGATGGCCGACCGCATGAGGGTGATCGAAGACATAGTCAGGGACGGCCAGTCCTCCGGCGAGTTCACGAAGACCGACCCCGCCTTCTTCAGCTACCTCTTCCTGGGGATAATGCTGATGTACTTCTTCGCCAACCTCACCGCCGAGAACCATCCCCAGACCGGCTTGAAGCCGGTCAGCCGCCAGGAGGTCATGAAGACCTTCGAGAACGTGGTGCTCCCCGGGCTGAGGGGCGGTGAGGGCGGGTAGGGCAGGACCGGCCCGAGAGGAAGCATCACTTTATGCCGGCAGGATGCCGGCGCTACGGTTGCTCGGCGACCGTTCCCCCGCCCGCGTAGTAGTTGATCTGTATGTGGGTGTGGTTGCCGTCGTCCCGCGTGTAGGGGTTGGGCCCGCTGTAGAAGTACGGCACCAGGTCGCGCACCACGCCCACGGGGGTCTTTCCCGCCTCGGCCCACTGGCCGACCGCCACCAGCAGCTGCGACATGTGCAGCACGGCCATCTGGTAGCCGGGATGGCCGTCGATGGCTATCCGCACCCGCAGGTCGGGGTACGCCCCGTACAGCATGTAGCTCTCCGCCGTGACCACCAGCCCTGTCACCGGCGCGTAGACCACCGTCCCGGCCCTGGCCTGCACGTCGCATGCGGTGGTCGAGTAGGTGCCCCTGTCCCTGGACTCCTCTATGAAGAAGAACGGGTCGGAGCCCACGCCCCTCGAGATCCCCGGGGCCAGGCGCGCCGGGTTGTCGTCAACCAGGCATACCCCCACGGGCTGCATCGGCGGGCAGGCGTTGTCCGAGGACGCCTCGTGGAAGATCGGGCCCAGCAGGTCGCAGTAGCGGATGGGGCTCTCTATGTCGATGCCGCCCCAGGTCGCGATGGCGAAGGCGCCCGGCTCCACCGAAGGCTCGTAGGAGAAGTAGCAGGGGCGCTCGACGATGACCTCCGCCGGCGCGCTGACCTTGAGCCAGGGGCTCCCCAAGCCGGCAGACGCCGCGCTCAAGTCCAGGGTGGACCTGCTGCGCGCAGGCATCGCGAGGTCGTCCTTGTGATATCCCCCGCCTTCGCCGAACACCTCGACCGTCACCGGGTTCTCCTCTGAGCCCGGGTTCATCACGCACAGCCAGGGCTCGGCCCCCGTACCCGCGCTCGTGGTGGGGAAGTACCACTCGGTGCCGCCACCCGTGGAGCCCAGCACGTCGTGCCCGCCCTCGAGGGCGCCGTGGTACCAGAAGTACATGGGGCGCTCGCAGAGGATGTCCTGCGCGCAGGTGACGCGGATCGACACGTCGCGCTCCGGCCCCACCGCCTCGTTGATGAAGAAGGTGGTGCGCGCGCTCGCGCGCAGCACGTAGGTGGCCGTCGCCGAGGACTGCCCCGAGAACATGTACTCGACGGTCACGGGCACCTCGGGCCCCGGGTTCAGCACGCACAGGTACTCCTCGAAACCCGAGCGGGTGGTGCCCTCGGCGAAGTACCATTCGCCGGCCAGGTCCTCCGAGCCGCAGGCGGTGTGGCCGCCGCGCCAGGCGGACTTGTAGTCGAAGTACATGGGGCGCTCCGCGATTACGGGGACCGAAGACTCCACGGTGACCGAGACGTCCTGCTCGGGGCCGACCACGGCGTTCACGTCCACGGTCTGCCGGCTGTTCGCGGGAAGGGCCAGCTGCTGGACCCTGTTCTCTCCGGTGCCCAGGAAGTAGGTGATCTCGGCGACCCCGTCGGTGTCGGCGGGGTTCTGCAGGCAGAGCCACTCGGCGAAGCCGCCCCGGGTCGTGCCCTCCGCGAAGTGCCAGGTGCCGGACGGCGCTCCCACGCCGCGCGAGGCGTGCCCGCCCGTCCAGACCCCCTTGTAGTTGAAGTACATCTGTCGCTCGGCCACAAGCCCCTCGCTGGAGTCGATCGCGACCGAGACGTCCCGGTCGGGCCCCACCGCGTCGTTGACCCTGATCGAGGCTCCCGCCCACGGCTCCAGGACCAGCTGCTGGGCGGAGGCCGAACCGCCGCCGAAGAGGTACTCGATGGTTACGTCCGCGGCGTTCGCACCGGGGTTGCGAAGGATGAGGTACTCCTCGAACCCGTTGCGGGTGGTCCCCTCGGCGAAGTAGAGGTTCCCGGCAGGTTCCGACCAACCGGTGACGTCGTGGCCACCGTCCCAGTCGTGTATGGATGCGTACGCCGGCGCACTCAGGAACAGAAGGGCCGCCGCCAGTGCGGCGGCAACGATGCGCCCGAAGGTGCGTGGTCTCGACTCTCTCAAAGAACCTCCATCAAAGGTATGACTTACTTACGTTTCGCGGACGCGAGGGCGGCCACCTGTTCCCTCACGCGCCGGCCCGCCCGGCGGCGGGCTTCCTGGCGTTGCCCATCAGGACGGCGCTGGCGGCCAGCGCGGCCGCCGAGCACGCCAGGAACAGGTATGGCGCCGGCCCCCGCGTGTGCATCTCCGGGACCCCGAGGGTCAGGGCGAAGAGCGCCACCCCGACCGCCACTATCGAGAGGCCGAGTGCCACGGGCCTGGACCAGCGGCGCTCCGTGTTCTGGGGCAGGATGTAGAGGACCTCCAGTGCCCTGAAGGTGACGAACACCCCCAGCACCATGGAGAGCATGATGGGCCAGGTCCCCGAGTGGTTGACCCCGAAGATCTTGTACCAGGGCAGCGGCCCGGAGACCAGCATGCCGATCCCCGCTACCAGCAGGACCACACCGGGGACATTGTCCCTGGGTGAGCCGAACCGCCGGACCTGTCCCACCGGGACGTCGGCATGCCGGGACATCGATAGCGGCTCGAGGTCGGCGGCTCGCAGCATGAAGAACTCCTGGAGCGCGCCGGAGCGGACCACGTAGCGGTACTCCAGGTTAGCCGGGTGCGGGTCCACCTTCATGATGTAGACCTCCTCGCCGGCGTGGAATGCCAGGCCCTGCGGCGCGGGTATGTCGTACCGTATCCTGCAACGGTCTCCGGCCATCGGCTCCATGAGTTCGCTCTCCTAGAACGTCGGCGGGGTGAACCCCACCACGTCGTGCCCTCCCGAGTACATCCCCTGGTACAGGAAGTACATCGGCCGCTCGGCGACTATGGGAAGGCTCGAGGTTATGAGCGACGACTGGGACAGTCCGTCCCCCAGGTCCTCGTTCACGTAGACGGTGTAGCGGCTCCGCGCGGGGGCAACGTGAGAGGTCTTCTTCGTCCCGCCACCCTCCAGGTAGTAGGTGATGGTGACCTCGGCGTCCTCGTCGTTGGGGTTCTGGATGCAGAACCACTGGTCGAACCCGGGGCCCGTGTAGCCCTCGGCGAAGTAGCAGGAGGTGGTCAGGTGTGTCGCGCCCATCACGTCGTGGCCTCCGGTGTACGAGTACCCCCGCGAGCCGTGGTAGTCGAAGTACATCGGCCGCTCGGCCACGAAGCCGGAGGCCGAGTTGAGGATGACGGAGACGTCCCTGTCGAGCCCGACCTCCGAGCCGACGCTGATGGTCTTTCGCTGGTTGGCGGCGACCGTGTAGGCTCGCTGCAGCACCTCCCCGTGGTCAAGCATGTAGGTGGCGTCCACGGTTATCTCGAACTCGTTCGGGTTCTGCAGGCAGAGCCACTCCTCGAAGTTGCCATAAGTAGCCCCCTCGGCGAAGTAGAACTGCGCCCTTGGAGCGGTCATCCCCATCACCACGTGCCCTCCAGTCCAGTATCGGTTCGCCGCGCCGGAGCCCCGGTAGTTGAAGTACATGGGCCGCTCCGCCACCACGGAGCGGTCGCACTCCAGCTTCATGGAGAAGTCCTTCTCCCTCCCTATCTGGTCCGCGACGTTGATGGTGACCCTGGAGAGCGCGGGCAGGGCGTTGTACCTGGTGCGGTGCCCCTCCCCCTCGACCTGGTAGTAGATGGTCATCCCCGCGTCCTCGCCCTGCGGGTTCTCCACGCACACGTAGGTATCGAATCCGCTGCGGGTCGTGCCCTCCGCGAAGTACCAGTTGGGGGACGGGGCCGTCGCGCCCATAGCGTCCGAGCCCCCGTCGTAGCCGGGGCTCCCTCCCGGGTAGCGGCCGCCGGTCCCGTTCGGCCGGTAGTCGAAGTACATGGGCCGCTCGATCACCACATCACGGTCGGAGGTCACGGTCACGCAGGTATCCCGGCCGGCTCCTATGGCGCCGCTGATGTCCACGGTCTTCCTGCCGTGCGCGGGGACGTTGTAGCCCTTCATCTGCGTGCTGTCCTGGGCCATGTAGTCTACGATGACGCAAGCTTCCTCGTCTTCCGGGTTGCCTATGCACAGGTAGGTCACGAAACCGCTGCGGGTGGTGCCCTCCGCGAAGTAGAAGCGCGAGCGCACCGCCTCGAGCTTGTAGACGGTCCTCTCGCTCATGTTCTTCTTGCCAAGCTCGGACTCGGCGTAGATGCGAAGCGTGTGCTGACCCGATCGCATCCCAGTCATGTTCCAGGTGTAGGCGTAGTTCACGGTGTCCGCGGGCGGGTCGAATACACCGCTGTTGACCGTGGAGCCGTCCACCGAGAAGGTGATCCTCTTTACCCCGGCGCCCCCCTGGCCCCTGGTGACGCGGGCCCTTATCGGGACCGGCCCCATGGACTGGTCCAGCACCTGGTTTGGTCCCGGCTCCTTGAAGTCGATCGCGGGGACGCCGACGTTGTTGACCGTGACCAGGATGCCGTCGTCGGTGACCTGCCCGGTCCCGTTCCAGCAGTGGATCGCGATGGTGTGCGTCCCGTTGAACTCCTTCACGGTGTCCCAGTCGTAGGTCGCCTCGACGTAGGTCGGCAGGCCGCTGAAGGTGGTCTGGCCGCTCTGGGTCCCGGCGTCGATGACGGCGCGAGTGAGCCCCGAGGAGTCCCAGCACTTGATGATGATGTGGGCGGTACCCGACTCGATGGACCCCTCCGTGGGGTTGAAGAACTCGAAGGTGGTGGAGGCGGGGGCCCTGGGGGCGAGCGCGAGGCACGCGGACAGCACGAGCACGGCCGCCAGTGCCGCCGGCCATGTCCTTCCGCTGCCCATGCTCCTTCCCGACCTGCTTCCTTTCTTCACCGGTTAATTGTAACCGCTTATACGTGGGAGGGCCTCGAGGGCGGCCCGGCGGCCCGGCGCGTCATTCCACCACGGTCGCGGAACACTATACTATTGACTTACCCGAAGACAATCCCGGAGGGAGACATGAAGATTGACAGCCCGGAAGATTACCTGGAGAGCCTGAGGCGGCTCGAGCGAGACGTGTACGTGCTGGGCGAGCCCTGCGAGTGCACCGTGGACCACCCGCTGCTGAGGCCCAGCGCCAATGCCGTGGCCGAGACCTATGATATGGGCCAGGAGCCCGAAGCCGAGGACCTGCTCACCTGCCGCAGCCACCTCACCGGCAAGACCATCAGCCGCTTCACCCACATCCACCGGGGGACGGATGACCTGGTGGACAAGGTGCTCATGCAGCGCCTGCTGGGGCGTCGCACCGCCACCTGCTTCCAGCGATGCGTGGGCATGGACGGGTTCAACGCCCTGTACTCGGTCACCTTCGAGTGCGACGAGGCGCACGGCACCGAATACCACAGCCGCCTTCAGGATTACCTGGCATGGGTGCAGGAGGAGAACGTGGTGGTCGAAGGCGCGATGACCGACGTGAAGGGGGACAGGTCCCTGCGGCCGGGCGAGCAGGTCGACCCGGACATGTTCCTGCGGGTGGTTGACCGCACCTCGGACGGCATCGTGGTGCGCGGCGCGAAGGCCCACCAGACCGGGGCGCTGAACTCGCACGAGATACTGGTCATGCCCACCACGGCCATGCGGGAAGGCGAGGAGGAGTACGCCGTCTCCTTCGCGGTGCCGGCCGACGCCGAGGGAATCACCTACGTGCTCGGTCGCCAGCCCTCCGACACCCGCAAGCTCGAGGACAGCCCCCTGGACGTGGGCAACCCCAACTACGGTAGCCAGGAGGCGCTGGTGATCTTCGAGGACGTGTTCGTCCCCTCCGAGCGCGTGTTCATGTGCGGGGAGACCGACCAGAGCGGCAAGGTGGTGGAGCGCTTCGCCTCATTCCACCGGCAGTCATACGGCGGCTGCAAGGTGGGCGTGGGCGACGTCATCATCGGGGCCGCCCAGCTCGCCGCCGAGTACCAGGGGGCGGCTAAGGCCAGCCACGTGCGCGACAAGATAACCGAGATGATCCACCTCAACGAGACGCTGTTCGCCTGCGGTATCGCCTGCAGCTCGCGGGGCGCCGCCACGCCCTCGGGGAGCTACATGGTGGACACTCTGCTGGCCAACGTATGCAAGCTCAACGTCACCCGCTTCCCGTTCGAGATAGCCCGGCTGCTGCAGGACATCGCGGGCGGGCTGGTGGTGACCATGCCCTCGGAGAGGGACTTCGCAAACCCCGAGATCGCGCCGTATCTGGACAAGTACCTCCGGGGGCGCGCCGAGGTGCCGACGCTGGACCGCATCAGGATTCTGAAGTTCATCGAGAGCATCACCGTGGGCTGCGGGGCCGCCGCCTACCTGACCGAGAGTATCCACGGCGCCGGGTCCCCGCAGGCGCAGCGCATTATGATATCGCGCCTGGCCGACCTCCCGGAGAAGGTGAGGCTGGCGAAGCGGATCGCGGGGATAGAATAGATAATATAGATGGTCACCCCCACCCCGACCCTCCCCCCTCAAGGGGGAGGGAGGAACCGGGTCAGCCGGAGGCAAGGGAGATGATAGATACCACCATCGCCGCGATCGCGGCTCCCGCGAACCCCCAGAGGCCCACGTGCGGCGACAGGCCCTCCATCTTCGAGTAGACCATCACGATGTCTACCGCGGCGCACGCCGCCGCCCCTACCGCGAAGACGAGCCCGAGCCAGCCCCCCACCCTCTTCCGGAAGAAGGTGATCACGGCCGCGAGCAGGAGCAGCGCGCCGAACAGCAGACTGAAGAACCCTGTCAGGAAGACCGTCCCCTCCTCGCTCAACACCATGTTGAAGCCGCCGCCCCCGGTCGATCCCGTGGTCATGATATTCCAGCCGGTGATGCTCGCGGTGGCGGTCGCCGATACCCCGGGTACCGAGATCGACGGAGTGGCTATCCAGGGCAGGAACGTCGAGGCGGCCACCAGCAGGCCCGCGAGCAGCATCAGCAGGCCGAGCACCCATGAGCCTCTTCTTCCCGCGGTCGCGGGGTACCCGGCGGCATACCGGGCCTGCTGTTGCGGGTACGCGTACTGGGAGGGCTGCCCGTACGCCTGCCCGGGATACCCCTGCGCGGGCATCTGCACGGTCTGCTGGGCATAGGGCTGGCCCGGGTAGCCAGGGTAGGGCTGTTGCTGGCCGTAGAAGGGCTGGCCGGGCGCGCCCGGCTGGTAGACGGTGGTCGGCTGGGGGGCGGCGGGCTGCCCCTGAGCCGCCGGCCGGCCCGGGGATGCCGGCTGCTGAGGCGCCGGCGGCGCCGCTCCCCCCGGAGGCGCGGGTGGGTATTGTCCCCCTGCCGCCAGCTGCGTCCCGCAGTAAACGCAGCTGCGGTACCGCTGGTCTATCTCGCGCCCGCACCCCGGACAGATCACGACGCCCTCCCCTCGCCCGTCGCCGGCCCCGCTCTCAAATGACCGCCCCGATCGAGTCGTGGCCTCCCCGGCGGTCGTTCCAGTAGACCGCCCGCTCGGCGATGACGGGCCTGTTCGACGAGACCGTGGTAGAGACGCTCCATTCGCCCGGCACCGTATCCGCCACGTTCACGGTGGTCCGGGAGTTGGCGCCAAGGTCCAGGACCGGGCCGGCCACCTCGCCCGCGGGTGTCATGTAGGTGAGCCTCACGGTCGCGGCTTCCCCCCCGGGGTTCTGTACCAGCACCCAGGTCTCGAAGCCCCCGTTGGTGGAGCCTTCGGCCAGGTTCCAGGTCGGCTGCGCGGCGCCGACGCCCGTGGAGTTGTGACCCTCCACGCGTTCGTCCCAGTACATCGAGCGTTCGGCGATGACGGGGTGGTCCGCTTCCACCTTCGTCGAGACGCTCCACTGGTCCGGCACCGTTTCCGCGACCTCAACGCTGACGCGCCCGCTGGGCGGCACGTCCACCTCGGGCCCCGGCACCAGGCCCTCCGGGGTCATGAAGGACAGCTTTGTATGCGCGTTCAACGTGCCGGGGTTCTGGACGAGCACCCAGGTCTCGAACCCGCCGTTGGTGCAGCCCTCGGCGAGGTACCACGACGACGACGGCGTGGTCACCCCCACCGAGTCGTGGCCCCCACCGCGCTCGTTCCAGTAGACCGCGCGCTCGGCTATCACCGGCAGGCTGCCGGTCACCTTCGTAGAGACGTCCCACTCGTCGGGGACCGTATCCGCGACGTCGACCGACCGGCGGCTCATCGCCGGTATGTCGAGCGCCGGGCCCTCCACCTCGCCCTCCGGGGTCATGAAGGTAAGCTGGACCTGAGCTTCCGAGGCGCCCGGGTTCTGGATGAGCACCCAGGTCTCGAAGCCGCCGTTGGTGGAGCCCTCGGCCAGGTACCACTCCGGCGCCGGGCTGGTGACCCCGATGGAGTCGTGCCCGGCCTTGCGGTCCTTCCAGTACATGGACCGCTCCACGACCACCGGCTGGTCGCACGTGACCAGGGTGGAGACGCTCCACTCGCTGGGAACCGAATCGGCCACGAAGAGGCTGGTCCTGCTGAGCGCCTCGAGGGTGACGTCCGGCCCCTGCACCTGGCCCGTCGGGGTCATGTAGGTCAGCGCCGCGTTCGCCACCTGGTCATTGGGGTTCGCGATGAGCACCCAGGTCTCGAAGCCGCCGTTGGTGGACCCCTCGGCCAGGTACCAGGTCTTCGACAGGTCCCCCTTCTGCTCGGGCGGCTGACCCGACCAGACCTCGCACCCCTCGGTGGTGTTGGCGGTACCGGCGTACACCTTTCCTCCGAAGCTTCGCAGCGACGCCACCATGGAGTTCGCGGCGTCTCCGAAACCGTCGTCGGCGGCGCTGAACCAGTAGGTGCCGTCGTACGCCTTGAGCCTGCCGGTCCCCTCGGCCCGCCCCACCGCCATCAGCAGCAGGGAGCGGGTGCCTACCGTCGTCGTCGTCATATCGCCCGCGGTGAAGTCGTCCACCGAGTCGAAGCCTCCCTGGACGACCTGCCTGAACTCCTCGCCGTCGTAGTCGTAGACCGACAGCCCGTCGGTGTCGTAGGTTAAGTCGGAGATCGTGATATCGCCGGAGAGGATGTCATAGCTCACGTCCGCCTGCCCGTCCCCATTGAGCGTTCCCATGTGCAGCCTGCCGTTGTACACCTCGAGGTCCGTTATGGCGACGTTGCGGACGTCGGTGAGGCCGTCGTTCGCCACCCTGGTCCGGGTAGCCCAGGTGGCGCCGTCCCTGCGCCAGAGCTGGCAGCCCCTGCTGGTCAGGGTCACGGTGGCGTGGGTGAGGTCGATCACCTCCACGGTGATGTGCATCCTGGTGGTCCCCGCGTACAGCTTGCCGTCGTACTCGGCCATCGCGCTCACGGCCTCGTTCTCTGTGTCGCCGAAGCCTGCCGGAATCTCGCTGCCCGCCGACCAGGCGGCCCCGTCCCATGAGTGGATCTCGGCCCCGTTGCTCTGGAAAGAACTCATGTCGAGGTTGGCCGTACCCACGTAGAGCTTTCCGTCGCCGGCCGCGAGCATGGTCGCGGCGCTCATGTTCGCCTTGTCGCCGAATCCCGGCGGCGCAACGTCTACCCAGTTGCCGCTCTCCAGTCGCAGCACCCGGCACCCGTCGCTGGTGTTGGTCGTCCCCGCGTAGAGGCTTCCGTCGTAGACGGCGAACGAGGTCACCGCGGTGTTGTCGGGGTCGCCCAGCCCCGCCTGCCCTACCACGGGCCAGGTTCCACCCACCTTCTTCCTGACGCTGCAGCCCGCCGAATCGGCCACCCCGACGTACAGCTCGTTGCCGAAGACAACCAGGGGCACCGCACCCGTTGTGGTCTTGCCCGCGCCGAACCCGCCCGCCGCCGAGCGCTGCCAGGTGCCGATGGAGCCTCCGCAGGACGGGCTCCCCGTGGCGACGGCCGGCGACAGCAGGACCGCCGGCGACGCGGCGACAGCGATGGCGATAACGATTGCCGTAAGGCGCTTTGTCATCCGTTCCCCCCGGTGTTCGTGGGCGCTCTGGGCGGCCCGCGTCAGATCCCGAGCTCGTCGGCCAGGTCGGCCGCCTCCTTGTTGAGCTTCTCGAGCTTCTCGTCGAGCTGCGCCTTCTGGGTCAGGACCGGATCGATCCGGGCCTTTATGGCCTCTTCGTCGACGGTGCCGCTGGCGAGGTACTCATCGAATGCCTGGTCGTAGAGCTCCCAGTACTGGCGGTGCAGCGAGGCCAGCTGGTCCAGGATCCCCAGGACCTCTATCTTGTTGAGGGCGTACTCCTTATAGCCCTCCACGTCGTCCAGCTTCAGGATCTTCTCGTACTCCGAGCGGGTCTTCTGGATGTCCGCGTTGGACGTATCGACGAGGGCGGACAGCTCGGCGGTGAGCTGCTTCATCTTCTGAGCTTCCTCGGCGGTCGGTGGATCGCTTATCTGCTGGAAGAGCGCCGCCAGCTCGTCGCTCTTCTTTTTCAACTCTTCCTGGGTGGCCGCGACGTCCTTGTTCCCGGCGCGGGCCTGCTCGATATACCCACGTGCCGTGGACTGCTCGCTGGAGCAGCCGGCGACCGCGGCTGCCGCGATCGCCGCCACTAGGAGGGCTATCAAGAGCGCGGGGAACTTCCTCAAGGCGCCTCCTCTAAACATACAGTGGCGTCAGACACTTTCATTGCATTCATTTTCAAGAACAGAGGGGCGTCGGACGTTTTCATTGCGTTATGTCCTTATCGAGATCAACGTACTCCAACGGCACTGCAAGTGTCTGACCCCACGAGATAACATGTCTCTATTCTAATGCAACAGACGCCGGTTGAATGCCAGCGTTCCCCGCTGCATCCAGAGAGGGACGCATTCCGGTGGATCAACCCATGGACGAACCGGGGGGTCAGACATTTGCAGGCGTTCAATACTCGTCAACGCAGGGACTGGAGATAACGCATGAAATTGTCTGACGCCCCTGTATATCGACCTGGCTTGATTTTCGGTTTTTGTTCGGTTACACTGGTGGCGGACGAGCCGGCCCGTTCCCCCGGGGCGGACGGAGGAGCAATGGAAGAGACGAGATTGACGAAGAGGCAGATGGAGACACTCGAGTTTCTCGGGTCGTTCCGGCGCGAGAACGGCTACTCCCCCACGGTGCGGGAGGTGGCCGGCGGGCTCGGGGTCTCCTCTTCTGCCACGGTCGCCGAGCACCTCGACTCGCTGGAGGCCGGGGGCCTCATCGCGCGGCAGCGCGATCACGCCCGCTCGGTGCTTCTCACCGACAGGGCCTCGCGGCTCCTCTCCTCGCGGGGGGGCGCGGGCGGGCGCGGCGACACGCTCATCCCGCTCATGGGCACCATCGCCGCAGGCGAGCCCATCGAGGCGGTGGCGGTCCCCGAACAGATCGAGGTCCCGGCCACGCTGGCCGGAGGCCGGGTCTACGCGCTGAAGGTAAGGGGCTCCTCGATGATAGAGGAGGGGATCTTCGACGGCGACTACGTGATCGTCGAGGAGAACCCCTCCCCGGAGAACGGCGAGACGGTGGTCGCACTCATAGACGGCGAGAGGGCCACCCTCAAGAAGCTCTACCGCGAGAGGTCGGCCGGCGGCTGGCGCATAAGGCTGCAGCCGGCCAACCCCGAGATGGAGCCGATCGTGCCCGGGCCGGATGAGCGCGTCGACATACAGGGCCGGGTACGCGCCGTAATACGGATGCTCTAACGATGAACGAAACCAAACCAAGAGCAATACTCCACATAGACATGGACACCTTCTTCTGCTCGGTGGAGCGGCTGCTCGACCCTGCACTCGAGGGCAGGCCTGTCATCGTGGGCGGCGACCCGTCACAGAGGGGGGTCGTTGCCGCGTGCTCGTACGAGGCGCGCGCCTTCGGGGTGCACTCGGCCATGCCGCTGGCGCGGGCCGGCCAGCTCTGCGGCCAGGCGGTCTACCTGCGGGGCGACTTCCAGGCATACCTCTACTACTCGCGCCGGGTGCGCGATATCCTGTGCGAGTACACCCCTACGATCGAGCCCGCCGGCATCGACGAGGCCTATCTCGACCTTACCGGCTGCCGCCTGGCGTTCGGCGAGCCCGCCGCCGTCGTGCGCGAGATACGCACTCGCATCGCCGGCGAGCTGGGCCTCCCCGCCTCGGCGGGCCTCTCCACCTCCAAGGTGGTCAGCAAGGTCGGCTCCAAGGTGGCCAAGCCCAACGGCTTCGTCGAGGTGCCGCCCGGAGGGGAGGCCGGGTTCCTGGCCCCCCTCCCCGTGGAGAAGCTCCCCGGGGTTGGCCCGGTCTGCTCGGCCACCCTGACCGACCTGGGCATCCGCACGGTGGGCGACCTGGCCCTGCTCCCGCCCGAGGCGCTGGAGAGCGTGCTGGGCTCCTGGGGCAGGGTGCTCTCCGAGCACACCCGCGGCGAGGACCGGCGGCGGCTCGAGCCCGGCCGCGCCCCCAAGTCGGTGAGCCGCGAGACCACCTTCGACAACGACACCATCGACTACGAGATGGTCCGCTGCACGCTGCTGCTGCTGGCCGAGAAGTGCTGCCGGGCGCTCCGCGCCGACGGTCTCGCCACCACCCGCATAGCGGTCAAGCTGCGCCACTCCGACTTCCGCACCTACATGAAGTTCCGCACCCTGAAGGTGCCCACCGACCAGGAGCAGGTCGTCTTCGCCGCCGCGGGCGAACTTTTCGAGGGGCTGCTGGAGCGCGGGGTGCGCATACGGCTGGTCGGGGTCGCGCTCTCGGGCCTGGTGGGCGCCGGCTGCCAGGGCGAGCTCTTCGACGGCCCTGCCGCGGGGCGCAGCCTCAAGCGGGACAGCCTCAACGAGAGCATCGACCGCATACGCGAGCGCTTCGGGTTCTCCGCGATCCTGAGGGGCAGCACCTCCGAGCTCCTGCCCGACCGGCGCTCCTCCCTGAGGGATACCATCCCCGGGCGGCTCCACGAGGCCGCCTCGGAGGGCTCGGCGGCGGGGGGCGGAGTGGCGGCGGTCCGGGTCGGCCGGCCGACGTCTCGCGGGGGCCGGCCCCCGCGTGGGTGCTGAGACTGACCCTGCGCCGCCGTGCGCGGCGCCGGGGATGAAGGTACGACCACCGGACGAGCCGACCCGTTTATGAAAGATTTCACCCACCTCGAATGCCATAGCAACTTCAGCCTCCTCTTCGGGGCCAGCCCGGTGGAGGAGCTGGTCGAGGAGTGTGTGCGCTCGGGCATGGACTCGCTGGCGCTGACCGACCGCGACGGCCTCTACGGCGCGGTCACGTTCTTCGAGGCTGCCGGCTCGGCCGGCATAAAGCCCATCATCGGCTGCGACCTGGCGGTCGAAGGCCCTCCCCCCCACCCCGACCCTCCCCCACCGGGGGGGAGGGAAGAATCGGGGGAATCCCGCCTCATCCTCCTGGCGCGCGACGACGACGGCTACCGCAACCTGAGCCGCCTGGTCACCGAGCGCACCCTGGGCGAGGCGCCGCTCGGGGTCGAGTCGCTGGCCGCGGGCTCGGGCGGCCTGTTCGCACTGTGCGGCGAGCCCGGGCTCCTCGCCCCGCTGAGCGAGGCCTTCGGCGACTCGCTCTTCGCGCTGCTCGCCAACGAGGGTACGCGCGCCAGCCACGCGGCGGCCGAGTCACTCATCTCGGCGGCGCGGTCCCACGGGGTTGGTTGCGTCGCGGGCGGCCGCGTCGCCTTCGCCCGGGCGGCCGACTACGACCTCCACCGCGTGCTGTGCGCCATCAGGCTCTCTCGCCCCGTGACCCGGATCCCCGGCGGGGCCTGCGCGTCCCCCGGGTGCCACCTCAAGCCGCCGGGGGCCATGGCCGATCTGTTCTCCGCCCACCCCTACAGCGAGGCCCCCGAGGCCCTCCCCAACACCATCGAGATAGCCGCCGCCTGCGACTTCCGCTTCGAGCTGGGCCGCTGGCTGTTCCCCGCGCCCGACCTCCCCAAAGGCGAGTCGGCGTTCAGCCACCTTACCAAGCTCTGCTTCGAGGGGGCGGCGAAGCGCTACCGCCCCCTCACCGCGCGGGCCCTCGAGCGCCTCCACCTCGAGCTGGACACCATAGAGGCGCTCGGCTTCACCCCCTACTTCCTAGTGGTCAACGAAATAGCCGGCTTCTGCCGCGAGCGGGGCATCCCCGCGGCGGGGCGCGGCTCGGCGGCCGGCAGCCTGGTCGCCTACGTCCTGGGGATCACCTACATCGACCCGCTGGAGCACGACCTCTACTTCGAGCGCTTCCTCTCCCCGGCGCGCGACGACCCGCCCGACATCGACCTCGACGTGAGCGCCAGCAGGCGCGACGAGGTTCTCGAGCACATCTACCGCCGGTTCGGACGCGACCGCGTCGCCATGATCTGCACCTATGCCACCATGAAGGCGCGCCAGGCGGTACGCGACGTGGGCAAGGCCATGGGCCTGCCCCCCGAGGAGGTGGACGCCTTCAGCGCCGCCGTCCCCCGATGCCGCGCCAGCCGGATAGAGGAGGTCGCCGGGGCGATACCGTCCTACCGCGGGCTGCCCGCCGACCGGGAGCCGTACCGCACCATCCTGGACATGGCCGCCCGGCTGGACGGCTTCCCCCGCCACATCTCCATCCACGTGGGGGGCGTGGTTATAGCCGACCGGCCGCTCACCGACCTGGTCCCCCTCGAGCGCGCCGCCAAGGGCCTCGTGGTCACCCAGTACGACATGGGGCCCATCGAGAGGCTGGGCCTCATCAAGATGGACATACTGGGACAGAAGGGGCTCTCGGTCATCGAGGACACCGCCGCCGGCGCGGCGGCCAACCACGGCGCGCGCCTGGACACGGACGACCTCCCGCGCGACGACGAGGCCACCTTCCGCCTCCTGCGCTCGGGCCGCACCCTGGGCGTCTTCCAGATCGAGAGCCCGGCGATGCGCTCGCTGCTGCAGGCGATGCAGGTGCGCGACATCTCGGAGCTGACCCTGTCCATCGCCCTCATCCGGCCGGGCGCCTCCGGCTCGGGCATGAAGGAGCTCTTCCTGCTGCGGCGGGCCGGCCGCGAGCCGCTGGTGTACCTGCACCCCGACCTCGAGCCCATCCTCTCCGAGTCGCTGGGCACCTTCGTCTACCAGGAGCAGGTGATGCGCGCCGCGGTGGCGCTGGCCGGATTCACCCTCGAGGAGGCCGACGGCCTGCGCCGGGCCATGACCAAGCATCGCTCCCCCGGGCAGATGGACGCCCTGCGCGCCCGCTTCGTGGCGGGCGCGGTCGAGCGCGGGCTGTCCACCAGCGCCGCTCTCGCCGTCTACGAGAGCCTGGCCAGGTTCTCCGGCTACGGGTTCTGCAAGGCGCACGCCGCCACCTACGGCGAGTTCTCCTACCAGGCCGCCTACCTGAAGGCGCACTTCCCCGCCGAGTTCATGGCCTCGGTGCTCACCAACGACGCCGGGTTCTACCACCAGTCTGTATATATAGAGGAGGCCCGCAGGCTGGGCGTGCCGGTGGCGCTGCCGGACATCAACCGCAGCGGTGCCGACTTCGAGGTCCACGGCGGCGTGCTCTACTTCGGGCTCTGCCGGGTGAAGGGGCTCACCTTCCACACCGTCGACTCGGTCCTGGAGGCGCGCGAGCGCTTTCCCTTCACCTCGCTGTCCGACTTCCTCTCGCGCGTCACCACCACCGAGGAGGAGGTGGCCACCCTCGTAAAGTGCGGGGCGTTCGACTCGTTCGAGAACACCCGGCCCGAGCTGCTCTGGAAGCTCTCGATGATGTGGGCGCAGGTTCGCTCCCGGAGGCCGCACCCCGGCTCCCCGGACTGCGATGACGGGCCGGAGGGCTCCTCGCCCCTGCCGCTTCCCCTGCCCCGGGTCACCCCTCCGACCGCCCTGCCGCGCCTGCCCGACTACTCGCCCGCCCACAGGCTGCGCCTCGAGCTCGAGTACCTGGAGGCCGGGGTCTCGCGCCACCCGCTGGAGATCATGGTCCCCGGCGAGCTGGCCCGGGCGACGGTGAACAGCTCCACGCTCGCGGACCACCTCGGCGAGACGGTCACCCTGGTAGGCTGGCTCATAGCCCAGCGGCGCGCGGTCACCAGGAAGCGCGAGTACATGCAGTTCCTGACCTGCGAGGACCTCACCGGTACCTTCGAGGCGACCATCTTCCCCCGCGAGTACGAGCGCCTGGGAGCCCTGGTGGGCGCCTCGCGCATCCTGAGGGTGACGGGCCGGGTCAGCGACCGCGCCGGGAGCGTCAGCCTCATAGCATGCGACCTCGAGCCCATCGTGCCGTCCTTCCCCGACGTCGAGGAGGCCGCCCCGCCCCCGGACGCCGGCGGCACCCGCGCCACCTAGCGACCTCTCACTGGCTATTCGCCTCGGCGGCCTCAAGAAGTAAAATGGGTGCGGCAAGGCAACGACGTTTAAACGCTTAAGTGCACCGGACGCTCGCGCCGATGGTAGGGGTACGGGCAAGGATGCTTTGGAGGTCGAGATGAGGCGGTGCCCCGACTGTGGTTTTCCCCGCAGGTTCGCGCGTTTCATGGAGTGGCATTCCGACGGCACCATCGTCGGAAGCGTGAAGCCGAAGATACCCGTGATGTTCCTGGAGGTGAGCGAGTGGGACAGCATCTATGACACCCTCGCCGACGCCATCGGGGCGCCGATCGAGCACATCGTGATCGAGGCTCAAAAGTACATCGGCAAGGACCTCTACGCCATGGTGCGCGCCCTGTACTGGAACATCGACGCCAGGCGCGTCCCCAACAACCGGTTCCTGCGCCCGCAGTGGCTGGCCAGGCTGATAGTCGCGGGCATGGGCAACGATCTCGCGGGACTTGGCGCGGGCCGGGTAAGGGTCGAGAGCTACGTTGCGGGAGACCACCTGTCCCTGCGCTTCTCCGATCCCTGCATGATCCCGATGGTAGTCGGAAACTGCCTGGGCATCTACGAGTCCGTGGAGCAGATGGACGGCTCGAAGGCCACCCACCGCCTGGAGGACGGCGAGCTGGTCGTGCACATGACCCACGCCGAGGGGAAGCCCGAGTCGGAGGAGCGCCTCTTTCTCGAGGAGGTCGAGGGGGGGACCGGCCCGCTCTCCTTCCAGCGCTGCGGCCGGTGCGGGGTACCGGTGCCCATGTGCAGGTCGGTGGCCTGGGACCTCTCCAAGGGCATCATCAGGAACCCCAGGACCTGGGAGCGGGAGGAGATGGTCGCGGTACAGTCGATCAACTCCATCCTGCGCGAGCTCGAGCGCGAGCTGGGCGAGGACGTGATCCGCATAGTCTACGACGCGCAGAAGGCGTACTCCAGGCGAAGGCTGGAGGGAAGCGGCAGGGACGATCCGGCGAGCTTCTGGGAGGAGTACCTCACCGGCATGGCACTGCGCGGTCTCGGCTACCCGCTCCGCTTCGAGACCTCGCCTTCATCGGTCACCGTGGAGATACACAACGCCTACAACCAGGACCTCTACGCCGCCAAGGTGGCCGCCGGCCTGGAGGCCGTCACCGGGTCGGTCGCCGACATAGAATGGCAGACGCGCGACCGCAGGTGCGACGTGTACACCGTCACGGCGGGCCGGGGGTAGAGCGGCGGTGGAGCTCCGCAGCATGGTCCTGATCGAGACCCTCCGCCTCACCTTCGGGCCGCTGCTCGGATGGCACTTCCGCGTGCGCACCGAGGGGGCCGGCAATGTCCCCGAGGACGGTGGTGGCGTGATAGTGTCCAACCACCGCTCCTACTCCGACCCTCTGATCATGGGGTATGCCATCAAACGCTACATCAACTTCGCGGCGGGCTCCCACCTCTACGGCGTGCCAGGCACCGCCCCGCTGATGAACCTGGTGGGGTTCTTCTCCATGGACATCTACGGTGGGGATGCCGGCGACCGCAGCCTCGACACCGCGTCCAGGCTGCTGGCCAACGGCGAGCTGGTCGGGATCTTCCCCGAGGGGATCGAGTCGTTCATGCACGTGAACGCGGTCAGCAAGGTCTCCTCTTTCAAGACCGGTTTCGCCAAGCTGGCCCTCGAGAACCGGGTACCCATCATCCCGGTGGCGATAGCCCCCGAGACCGAGAAGGGGCTGGTCAAAATACCGGGGTTACTGGTGACGCCCTTCGTCCGACATCCACGCGCCCGGGAAGGTGTGGACCTCATCACCTACCGCCGCGTTACCCTTCGCATCGGCAGGCCGATCGACCTGTCCGCTTACTACGACGAGGTGCTCTCAAAGGACCTGATAGACCGCGTCGCCGCGAAGGTGCGCAGGATCGTGATCAAGCTCTACGACGGCGAGGACCTGGATCGCTTCCTCACCGGCGAGAAGCGGTTCGAATTCGCCCGGGACCGCGTCTGATCCCAAACGCCGCTCGGTGTTCAACGCCCGTCGACCGGGCCCGAAAGCGGCCCGGCGGCATGCTACAGGGGGGACATCGCCCGAAGCCGCTCGACGATGGGCGGCAGCTTCTCTGCCACGTAGTCGATATCTTCCTCTGTGGTGTCGCGGCCCAGCGAGAAGCGCAGCGACCCGTGTGCCTCGATGGTCGGCACCCCCATGGCCATCAGCACGTGTGATGGCTCGAGCGCCTCTGAGCTGCAGGCGGACCCCGTCGACGCGCTGATGCCGACAGTGTCCAGGTGAAGGCATATCGCCTCGCCCTCGATACGACGGATGCGGAAGTGGGCGTTGTTGGGGAGCCGCTCGGTTGGATGCCCATTGAGCACGATGTCCTCGATGGAGCCGGTCAGCCTCTCGACCAGCAGGTCTCTGAGCCGGGCTATGCGCTCGACCTTCACAGACATCTCCCCTGACGCCAGCCGCGCGGCCGCCCCCAGCCCGACGATGCCTGCGATGTTCTCGGTGCCCGCCCGCATACCGCGCTCCTGCTCCCCACCCTGGATGAACCGGGATATGCGGACACCCTTGCGCACGTAGATGGCCCCCACCCCCTTGGGCCCGTACAGCTTGTGCCCGGAGATGGAGAGCAGGTCCACGCCCAGCTCGTCCACGTCCACCGGGATATTGCCAACGGTCTGGACCGCGTCCGTATGCAGGTAGACGCCGGCCCGGCGGCACACCCGCGAGACGTCGGCCACCGGCTCGATGGTGCCCACCTCGTTGTTTGCGTGCATCAGAGAGACCACCACGGTATCGGGCCTGATGGCCTCTTCCATGTCGGCGGGGTCCACCCTCGCCGCCCCGTCCACGCCGACGATGGTGGCCTCGTAACCGCGATCGGCCAGGAACTCGGCCGTCTCCAGGACCGCGTGGTGCTCGATGTTTGTGGTGACCAGGTGCCTGCCCTTCCCCTCGTTTGCAAGGAGGGTGCCCCAGAGCGCCATGTTGTCCGATTCGCTCCCGCCGGAGGTGAAGTAGACCTCGTCGGGGTCGGCGCCAATGAGGGATGCCACGCCCGAGCGCGCCTCCTCTATCGCCGAGCGTGACTCGCGGCCCAGTGAGTACAGCGCGGACGGGTTGCCGAACCTCTCGGACAGGTAAGGCCGCATCGCCTCGACGACCTCGTCCGCCGGCCGCGTGGTCGCTGCGTGGTCGAGGTATACGGCTCTCACGCGATCAACCTTTCACCATGGACCTGCAGCTCTCGGCAAGGTCCGCCAGCGTCCGCCGCTCCAGGACCGAGCGTATCGCGTCGGAGACTTCGGTCCAGAGCACCCTGGTCACGCAGCTCTCGGCCCTCTCGCAGGCGGAGCCGTCCCGGACGCACTCGACCGTGGCGATATCTCCCTCCAGGGCTTCGAATATCTCGTCGAGCCGGATCCGCTCCGCCGGCCTGGCCAGGCGGTATCCTCCACCGGCACCGCGCTCGGCCACCACCAGGCCGCCGTTGCGGAGCATGGTCATCATGTGTTCGAGGTACCTCTTGGATATGTCCTGCCGCTCGGCGATCTCTCTGAGCAGCACCAGGCCGCCGTCGCCATACAGCGCGATGTCCAGCATCGCGCGCATTCCGTAGCGTGCCCTGGTGGAGAACTTCATGGTGCACCTTTCGACCCGGCCCGCGGCGACCCTCCCATCAAAGGGACCGTCCGCCAGCAGCTCCACGTACCGAAAATCCACAATGCCTATAGGAATTAGACAATAGCATATTCCCGTCCCGGGGGCAGGGTTCCAGCTTTTGCTATAATAACTGGACTTGTGATAAAGATGGCACTCGTTTCAAGGAGGCTGTGATGGAGGTAACACTCAGCATAATCAAGGCTGATGTCGGCGGTTTCGTAGGCCATTCGGATGTACATCCGGAACTGCGCAAGTGCTGCGTGACGCACCTGGACCAGGCGAAGAAGGAAGGTCTCATCATCGACTACGCGCAGGGCGAGGTGGGAGACGACATCGCCCTCATCATGACCCACACCAAGGGCATCGAGAACGAGGAGATACACAAGTTCGCCTGGAACACCTTCACCGCCATGACCGAGGTCGCCAGGCAATACGGGCAGTACGGGGCGGGCCAGGACCTGCTGGTCGACGCCTTCTCGGGCAACCTCAAGGGCATGGGGCCCGGGTTCGCCGAGATGACCATCGTCGAGAGGCCCAGCGAGCCCATCATAATCTTCCTCGCCGACAAGACCGAGCCCGGCGCCTGGAACATGCCTCTGTACAAGATGTTCGCGGACCCGTTCAACACCATCGGGCTGGTCATCGACCCGAGCATGCACGAGGGGTTCCGTTACGAGGTGCTCGACCTCATCGGCGAGCGCCAGGTCATCTTCGAGACGCCGGAGGAGATCTACGACATGCTGGTGCTCATCGGGTCGCCTTCGCGCTACGTGATAAAGCACATCTTCCGCAAGGGGGACAACGACGAGCCGGTCGCGGTCACCTCGACACAGCGCCTGTTCCTGATGGCCGGGCGCTACGTGGGGAAGGACGACCCGGTGATGGCCGTGCGGTGCCAGAGCGGGCTGCCCGCCGTCGGCGAGGTGCTCGAGCCGTTCGCGTTCCCCCACTGTGTGGCGGGTTGGATGAGGGGTTCCCATCACGGCCCGCTGATGCCGGTCGGCATCGAGGACGACACCCCGACCCGGTTCGACGGCCCTCCGCGTGTGGTCGCGCTGGGCTTCCAGCTGAAGGACGGGATGCTGATCGGTCCCCGCGACATGTTCAGCGACAAGAGCTACGACAACGCCCGCCAGCAGGCCCTGGACGCGGCTGACTACCTGAGGCGTCACGGTCCGTTCGAGCCGCACCGGCTGCCGCTGGAGGAGATGGAGTACACCACCATGCCGGCGGTGATGAAGAAGCTGAAGGACCGCTTCAAGGCGGCGGACTGATTAACAAGGAGTGGCGTCGGAGGTTTTCATTGCGTTATAACCCGGTCGAAATCGGCGTGATCCAACGGCACTGCAAACCTCCGACCCCACGGAATTAGTCCAGGTTGACTGACCACAATGTAAAGGGACTGGCCTAGAATCCTCGCAGCATCGACTCCCAGTCGTTGACGTAGAGCATCGAGGCGAACTTCTGATACCTCGAGAACGATGCCTGCTTCCCCAGGCGGACCATGAAGAGGTTCGCCGAGTCCATGGTCACGTTCGGCTCGTCGGTCGCCATCTCCATGAACCCGAAGCGGCCGGCCAGGTCCACGAACCAGTCGCGGTACTCGAGCTTGCTCAGCCCGGTGCTCTCCAGGTCCCAGTGCCAGGTGAAAGCGGTGGTGATAACCACCTTGTCATCGTAGAAGGGGTCGTCCCAGGCGGCGTGCATCATCTCGACCGACAGCCCCAGGTGCCTGTAGTTCCGGCTCACCTCGATGGCTCCGAGCTCGAAGAGCCAGTCGTAGTCGGGCTTCCCCCAGCGCTCGTTCTCGCTGGGGTGGTGAACGCCTATGTATCCCACCAGCTTGCCCTCGGACTCCGATGCGATCACGTTGCCGTCCTTGGAGCGGGCGACATTCACCAGCGCCTTCTTCTGGCGCTCGGGGTTGTTCCTGCTGAACATGCATATCCCGTCATCGATCACCAGCGACCCGACCTTCTCCGCGGGGCAGTAGTTCTCGATGTGGATCCCGCCCCGTGGCGTCTCCAGGTCGCGCTCGTACTTCTCGGGCTGCGCCGACTTCTTCTCACGTGGCACGCCGGGCTCGGGGACTGCACCCGTGAACCCGAAGAACGGCGGCTTGCCCGGCCGCTCTCCCCCGGCGCCCCCGCTTCCCTTTGCCCACTTCGAGCCTCTCGCAGACATCGATGCGTCCATCCTCCGCCGATCGCTGACTTTAGAAGTATAATGGAACGCCGGTCGGGTCGCCCGCGGACGGCGCGAACACGCGGGATACGGGAGGTCATCGTGAAGGTGCGCGAACTCATGAGCACGCAGGTCATCACGGTGAGGAAGTCCGACCCCATCCGCGTCCCGTGGGAGCTGGTCGATCAGCACCGCCTGCGACGCTTCCCGGTGATGGAAGGCGACCGCCTGGTGGGCATCATAACCGACCGGGACCTTCGCAACGCCACCGCGTCGTCGGTGGTGCTGATGGAGAAGAAGTATCACGACTTCCTGCTGGACACCGTCAAGGTCGAGACCGTGATGAGCGCGGATCCCACGTGCGTCTCCCCTGAGGATGACGTGAGGGAGGCCGCCCGCAGGATACTCGAGCTGAAGGTAGGCGGGCTCCCCGTCGTCGAGGGTGAGAAGCTTGTGGGTATCATCACCGAGACGGACCTGATAAACGCGCTGGTGGAGGTGCTCTCAAGAAACGCGGGCGGCTGATCGGTCCGGCGGTCAGATCGCTGAGTCGATCAGTGGATCAGCTCCGTATTCACGTACCACACCCCGTTGATCCTGACCACGTCGTAGGTCCTGGCGTCCTCCGCGATCTTGGAGAAGTCCTTGGTGTCGGTCTTCTCCTTGCCGATGATCTTCGGCTTGTAGGTGACGGTCCCGCCGGTGATGACCACCTTCGCCTTGTTCTTGTCCTTGGGGTCGAGGGTGGTGGAGAGCTTGATGTCCTTGAACTCCACCGGTATCTGCTCGAGGTAGATCTTCGCCTCTTCCTCGTCCTGGCCGCTCAGCCGGTTATCCGGAGCCACGGACGACTCGAAGGCGTTCCAGTCCAGCGCCTGCCAGGCCGACAGATACTTGTTCACGGCGCCCTCCGGGGAGTCTCCTCCACAGCCGGTGAGCGATGCGGCCAGCGCCACCACCACCAGCACCGTCGCGGCGGTCACCGGAATCGCAGAGAACTTGCGCATCGTCCTGGGAACCTCCCTGTCAGACCGGGCGTCCCTACGGCGTGTCGGTCTGGGTCGCAGTGGGCTGCAGGTCCAGGTCCACGTACCAGCGTCCCTTGAAGTTCTCGGTGTTGTAGGTCGGGACCTTGCCGTAGGTTTTCTTAAGCTCATCCACCGTCGTCTTCTGGGTCTCGCCCGTCGCCTCGTCCTTGGCGGTGATGCTGCCGGAGACCACGCTCACGGTAGCCTTGTCCTTGTCCTTCTTGTCGTACTCGGTCTTGTACTTGACGTCCTTGAAACTGGTCTTGGTCTTCTCGAAATCCGCCTTCATGGTCGCCTGGTCTTCCTGCGACATGCTCCTCGCGTCGTCGGGAAGTATCGAACCGAGGTAGGCGTTCCAGTTCTGGTCCTGTATGGCGCCGAAGAAATCCTGGACGGCGGCCTGGGGGCTCTGGGGCCCGCAGCCGGCTGCGAAGAACGGCAGGATGAGCGCCAGTAGTATCGCCAGGATACCGACCGACCTCGCCCCGCTTCTCCCTGACGACTCTGTCACAACAGCACCTCCGGATCGTAAAACACCTGGAATCGTGGGCGGATTATATCACGTCGGTTCTTTGACTCGTTTTTATGCGGCTTTGTTCCGCACCAACGATCACCGCGGGGCCTACTCCTGCTCCGGAGGCGGGGGCGGAGGAGGAGGCGCGGCCTGCGGAGGCGCCGGCTGGGCCGCGGCGGCCGGCGGCGGCGGAGCCGGTGCCTGTGGAGCGGCGGGTGGTGGCGGTGCGTACTGCTGGGCCTGCGGCGGAGCGGGTGCCCCCGGTGGCGGTGGCGCGTACTGCTGGGCCTGCGGCCCAGCCTGAGCGCCGGGGGCCTGGGGCTGGGTCCGTGCGGCCTGGAAGGCCTGCTCGGCCTCCGCCAGGCGCCGGTCTATGTCGGCGATCTCCTGGAGCGCGGGCTCCAGCCCGCCCGCGGGCAGCTGTCCCTGCAGGTACATCCCGTAGACCTGCTCCCCAAGAGCGGCCAGCTTCTGGGTCCTGTCCCTCTTGAGCTGGACCTCCTGACCCTTGGCCTTGGTCTGCTCCGTCGCGCTGGAAATCGTGTCTTGAATCTTGTCGAACAAACCCATGACGCACCTCCTGCTTCGGGGTCACATGTACCTGGCACGTATAACCTATGATACGACTTACCGCTCACCAATAGGAAGGTACATCTGACCCAGCTCCACGTAGGCGTCCTTGCCGGCCCTGAAGGAAGCCCTGGCCTCCTCCTTGAGCTCCTTGATGGGCTTCGCGGGCACGCCCCCCGCCAGCATCCCCGGCTCCACCTCGGTCCTGGGGGTCACCGTCGAGCCGGCGCTGACCACGGCCTCTTCCCCGATGACCGCGCCGTCCAGCACCGTAGAGTTGATACCGATGAGCGCCCCGTCTCTCACGGTGCAGCCGTGCAGCACCGCGGCGTGACCCACGGTGACGTCCGCTCCCACCTCGGTCGAAGACAGGGCCGTGCAGTGCACCACGCAGTTGTCCTGTATGCTCGACCGGGGGCCCACCTTGATGGTGTTCCAGTCGGCCCGCAGCACGGCGCCCCACCAGATGCTGGCCTTGCTCTCGACGACCACGTCCCCGATGAGCACCGCCGTGGGCGCGATGAACGCGTCGGGCGCCACCGTCGGTTTCCTGCCGTTGAACTCGATAAGCATCGCGACCTCCCGATCATCCATCTTGTCGTCTTCGCTCCCCGGGGCTAGAGTCTATAGAATAGCCCACGGACTTCAAACAAGGGACGAGGAGTAATGGCCCCCAAGGCCTACAGCTGTCAGACCAGGAAGGTGAGCCGCTACACACTCGAGCCGTCTCCTTCTGCTCTGGCGACCCTCAGGGAGTTCATCAGGACCACCCTCAGGCCGTACCGGCTGAGCGAGTCGAGCGTCGCCGATATCGTCTCGGCAACGCACGAGGCGGCCAAGAACGCCGTGGTCCACAACCCGGAGAGCACCGGTCCCGTTGACGTGGTCTGCGAGATAAAGGACGACAGGGTGGTGGTGGAGGTGGCGGACCGGGGTCAGGGCTTCGACCTGCGTGCACTCTCGGCATCGCTCCCGGACCCGGAGGCGGTGGCGGGGCGCGGTTACTTCCTCATGAACGCTCTCATGGACGGGGTGGAGACCCAGTCGGGTAAGGGCGGCACCCGGGTCCGCATGGTGAAGGCGATCGCGCGGCCGAACCCCGCCTAGGGCTGAAGGGCCTCTTCCGACGGTACTCCGTCCACCGTGATCGCCACGGTCTTTACGGAATCGTCGTTGGCCATGATGGTGTCCTGGATCTGGCTCATGATGGCCTGGACGCGAGCGGAGCCGCCGCCGTAATTCCTTACCTCGGAGGACAGGTCGGCGGTGGCGATCCCGCCGGTGACCTCGAAGCTGTTCAGCCTCGTCCCGGAGGGGATCTCTGTGTGAAGTCCCTGCGCCAGCTCGCCGGCCGTCGGGCCTTTCAGGAGCTCCTCCAGCGCGGACTTCGCACCCGGCACGGCTACGGAGCGCTTTGAGGGCCGGACTGTCTCACCCTCCAGCAGGAACACGTCGACCTCGCCGGCGCCGGGGCCGGTGGAGGGCGTGGTCTGCGCGCCGGTGTGGTCGGGCGCGGTCGGCTGCGTGGCACCACCCGATCCGCAGCCGCTCAGGGTGGGCAGCGGCAGCACCAGGCAGGCCGCCAGGATCGCAATAACCAGGCTCTTCCTCATCGGTCCCTCCTCACGCCAGAGGCAGTTCGTGCGGTGTCAACTTAGTATTAACCGTCGAGCGCGCGTGACCCTGCGCTGAGCCGGGTGCGCTGAAGGGGTCCGGGGAACTCTCCCCCCGGTGCTATAATTCCACCCATGACCACAATCGGGATACCCAGGGCTCTTTCGTACTATCGCTACTACCCCCTGTGGAAAAAGCTGCTCGAGGGGATGGGAGCACAGGTCGTGCTCTCCAGGGCCACCGGCAAACGCCTGCTCGAGGACGGGGTCAGGCACTGCGTGGATGACATATGCGTGCCGGTCAAGCTCTACTACGGCCACGTACTGGACGTGGCGGGCCGATGCGATGCCATCTTTATCTCGCGCGTGGTCTCGGTGGAGAAGACGCGCGAGGATACCTACACCTGCCCGAAGCTCATCGGTCTCCCGGACATGATAAAGAGCTCGCTGGACGGGCTTCCCCCTCTGCTCGAGTTCGTCATGGACGCGCAGGCGTGCTCCCTCAAGTCGAGCGCGAAGCGCCTCGGCAGCGAGCTCGGCGCTACGACGTCCCAGGTCCGCTCCGCCCTGTCAGACGGGCTCGAGGCACAGGGCCGATACGAGGCCCTGCTCTCCGAGGGGGTGGCCCCGGAGAAGGCGATGGGCGTTGTCCTGGGCAACGGCAACGGAAGCGGTGAGGCCCCCGCGGCCGGCGGCCGCCCCCCGGACGTCACGGTCGCCCTGGTCGGCCACGAGTACCTGGTCCATGACGCCTTCATCAGTCACGGGCTGGTCCGCAAGCTGGAGAAGCTCGGTGCTACAGTGGTGCATATGAGCCAGGTGCCCGGCGACGTCGTCGAGCGCGAGCTCGCGCTCTACCCGGGGATAGCCTGGAGCTACGAGAAGGAGCTACTCGGGTCCGCATCGCATTTTCTCGGCCGCGATGACATCGACGGGGTGATGATGGTCATCGGGTTCGCCTGCGGCCCCGACTCGATCATCGTCGAGATAATAACGCGTGAGGTCGCGCGCGACTCCGGTCCGCCCATGACCACGCTGGTCCTCGACGAGCACACCGGCGAGGCCGGCGTGTCCACCAGGGTGGAGGCGTTCGTCGACCTCATCCGCAGGTCCCGCAGACGATGAAGGTATCGTTCCCCCACATGGGCAACGCCTATATCCCCCTCTCCGGGCTTCTTTCGAGCCTCGGGGCCGAGGTCATCGTCCCGCCGCGGCCCACCCGCAGGACCATCGACGCCGGCGCGCTTCACGCGCCGGAGTTCGTCTGCCTGCCGTTCAAGGTCAACCTGGGTGACAACCTGCGGGCGCTGCAGATGGGGGCGGACACCCTGGCGATGGTCAGCGGGACCTGGGCGTGCCGGTTCGGGTACTACGGCAGGGTCCAGCACCGTATCCTCCGCGACATCGGCTTCGAGTTCGACAGCATCCTCCTCGGCCGTGACGCGCTGTCCAGCGTCTTCAAGAAGTTCGAGCGGACGGCGCGGGGCAACCTCACCGCGGCGTGGCTGCGCGCCTTCGGCGAGTTCCGGCGAAAGGCCCACGCCGTGGACACGCTGGAGAAGAAAGCGCGCCGGATTCGTCCTTTCGAGCGTAACAGGGGTGCTTCCTCGACCGCCCTGGCCGACGGCCTGGCCCTGCTTGACGCCTCGGGCGGCCGTAGCGCGGTCGCGAGCGCGCTGGCCGAGGGGGTCGCCATGCTGGAGGGCGTAGAGACGGAGGAGCGGGACTCTCCATTGAAGGTGGCGGTGGTCGGAGAGATCTACGCCGTGCTGGAGCCCGCGCTCAACTTCGACATGGACCGCAAGCTGGGAGAGATGGGGGTCGAGTCCTATCCCGTGATGAGCGTCTACAAGTGGCTCAGCAGGCCCCTCAAGGTCGACCTGTCCGTAGTGCTCGAGGAGCGAAGGGCCCGCAGGGTCGCCATGCCGTACATAGCCTACGTCCTGGGGGGCGAGGAACACCAGACCATCACGGGGACCATCGACGCCGCGCGCCTGGGCTACGACGGCGTGGTTCACGTCTACCCCTTCACCTGCATGCCCGAGAACATCTGCAGGAGCATCCTCCCCAGGCTGGAGACCGAGTACGACATCCCCATACTGAACCTCTGCCTGGACGAGCACGCCTCTCCAACGGGTATCGCGACAAGGTTGGAGGCTTTCCTGGACCTGCTGGTCGCCAGACGCAGGGGCGCAAGGGCCCGCTGAGGCCCGCAGGCCTCGAAGCACGTTTCCAAACGGCCTCACACTGCGTACTATTTGTTCTATAATGCCCTGGGCGTCGATTACTATTCCGGCCAACCGGTCGGGGTATTAAGGAAGTCCTGGAAGGGGAGGGTCGATATGAAGCCCGCACTGGTAACCGGCGCGTGTGGTTTCTCGGGCGGCCACATGGTCAAGATACTGTCCGATGCAGGCGTACCCGTCCGGGGAACCGACCTCGCGCGCGCGTTCGAGAGCCCCAGGGTAAGGGCGTGCCAGGAGATGATCGGGGTCGACTGGAACGCCCCCGGCGTCGAGTTCGTCGCCAGCGACCTGGGGGAACCGGATTCGCTCAGGAAAGCCCTCGACGGTGTTGGCGTCGTCTATCACACGGCGAGTCTCTACGATTACTCCGCCTCCATGGCGGCGCTGGAGAAGGTCAACATCCAGGGAACCGTCAACCTGTGCGAGGCGATGCTGGACGCGGGCATCGAAAGGGTGGTCCACTGGAGCACCGCCGGCGTGTACGGGCACCCCAACATGCCGCGATGCTCGCTGAATCCGCTGCGCGCGGTCTGGGAGATGCTCTGGGGGATAGGCGTGCGGCCGTGGCTCAGCGACAAGTGCTACCACAGGCCGTCGAAGCATCCCACCAACCAGCCGTTCACCGAGGACGGCAGCACCCCCCTCAACACCCCGGGCGACCAGCCGCGGGGCAGCTGGCTGGTGAACGACTACTCTGTCACCAAGTGGAAGCAGGAGCAGATCATCCAGAGGTATGGCGAGGAGCGTGGCCTGCGCTGGACCATCATTCGGCCCGCCCCGCTGTACGGGCCGGGCAGCGACTACGGCATAGGCGGGATAGTGATCGCGATCTCGGAGGGGCTGGTCCCGATCCTGCCTCTCGATCTGCGCAACTACCTGATGGTCAACTGCCACGTCCGCGACATCGGGCGCGCGGCGCACTTCCTGGCTTCCCGCGAGGACACCCTTTTCGAGGACTACAACGTCAGCGACCCCACTGTTATCAGCCAGCTGGAATTCCTGATGATCGCGTCGCTGCTGGTGGGCCGCAAGGTCCACCTGATCCCCATCCTGAGGATGCCGTGGCTACAGCCCCTGGGAATCTGGTCGGCTCGCCACATGCGACGGCTGGAGCAGCGCCACGAGCGCTTCCAGCGCATCCGGATCTGGGAGGAGTCAAGCGCCCGGTACCTGTCCTCCAGCTACTGGATAAGCTCGAACAAGCTGAGGGGTCTCGGCTTCGAGTGGGAGTACGCGGACTTCCGGCTGGGCCTGCGCGACACCGTCGAGTGGTTTATCAAGGCGGGCTGGATCCAGTAAGACGTTACTTCCACTGCGAGGGCGCTGGCGGGGGCGTCTGCGGTGGTGGCTTCTCGGAGGTCTCCGTCTCGCCGGTCTCCCCCGAAGTGGGGGCCTCAGGCTCTCCCAGCATCCTCTCCATCGTGGAAGGCTGGTCCAGGCGACCCGGCGCGAACTGCTCCACCTCGCTCTGTCCGGCCGGTGCGGCCGGCTCCCGGGGCGGCGGTCCCTCGATGAGCTGCTCGTCCGGCTGCTCGGGAGATACGAACTCCGGCGGTTCGGGCGGCTGCTCGTATGCCTGCTCAGGCAGTGGGGGCGGGTACGCCTCACTCGCGGGCGCGGGAGGAGCGGGCGGCGGCGGCGGTTGCTCGGCGGGCGGTTCCACCGTCACTTCGGGGGGCACGCGCTGCTCGACCGCTATCTGCTCCATGGTGGTCGGCCCAAAGGGTGGGGGCGCCTCGGTCTGGACATCGGGTGGCATCTCAACCACGTCCTGCCCTTCCGGCACCAGGCTCTCTATCAGGTCGCCCTCCGGGATAGGCGGCGGCTCGAATTCGTGCTCAGGCAGTGGGGGCGGGTACGCCTCACTCGCGGGCGCGGGAGGAGCGGGCGGCGGCGGTTGCTCGGCGGGCGGTTCCACCGTCACTTCGGGGGGCACGCGCTGCTCGACCGCTATCTGCTCCATGGTGGTCGGCCCAAAGGGTGGGGGCGCCACCTCCGCGCCCGGCACTTCAGGTGGCGACGGCTGCGCAAACCCCCTCATCTCAGGGGGCGGCTCACTCTCGGTGGACACGGCCGGGGCCAGGGAGGGCCTGATCGCCTCGGGCACCACGCCTTCTGTAGGCCCGACCGCGTCGAGGACCACCCGGGCCTCCTCCGGCCCGACCGGCTGCGGTCCCATCGGGGCTCCCTTCAGCCGGCGCAGGGACTTCTCCGCGCTGCTGCGGACCATCATGCTCTGATCCCTTGCCGCCTTCTCCAGGATCGGTATTGCGCTCGTGTCGCCAAGGGTGCCAAGGGCCAGGCACGCCGCCGCCTTGATCTCATCGGGCCGTCCTTTCTTGAACAGCCCTCCCTTCCCGAGCAGCTCCGCGAGCGGTGCCACGAACGCCGGGTCGCGCAGGTCGCCGAGCGCCAGGACCGCCGCCTCAACGGTTCCCTGCTCCTCCTCCTTACCGCGCATTCCCTGTCCGTGGACCATGTCCAGGAGCTGGGGGGCGACCGAGGCGTCCCCGAACACGCCCAGTACCCTGACGGCCGTCCTGCGCACCGCGGGGCTGGGGTCGTTGGAGGCGTTCAGCACCACCTGTATCGAGTCGGGCGAGCCGATCCTTGCAAGGCTCCTTACCGCTTCCCTGCGTATCCTCTCATCGGGGCTGCTCACCATCTCCGAGACGGTCTGGACCGCCTCGGTCAGCTTCAGGTCCGCCACCACGTTGAGGATGTTCCTGTAGACGAACCAGGGGTTATCCTTCTTGAGCTCCGCGACCAGTGCCCGGGTTCCCACCTCGCCGGTCTCCCTGAGCGCCTCCAGGGCGCGCTCCCTGAGCTCCATCTGCCCACGGTCCTTGAGCACGCCGACCACCGGGGCCAGCGCGTCCTCTCCCATCGAGGCGAGTGCCCGTATGGTCTTCAGCCGCTTGGCGTCGTCGTCCTCCAGCAACAGGGTCTCCGCGTCGACCATACCCTCCGGCCCCATCAACCGGTCCAGCACGGCCTCCACGTGCTCGAGGAACTCAACGGCCAGACCCCGCTCAGGCTCCTTCTGGCGGGCGAGGACGTCGAGTACGCCGGACGCCTCCTCCCCGAGGCCGTGCTTCATAAAGGACTCGACCCCCGCCGCCAGCGTGTCGACCTCCGCGCAGAACGTCGCGTAGTCATCCTCGACCTCGATACGCTCCAGCAGCACCGGTCTGACGACCTGCGCCGCCTTGAGCAGCGACCCCCCATCGAGCCCCTGGACGCTGTCGTTCACCAGGGTGGCGGCGAAGCGGCGAACCACGGTCGAGGCGTTTGACACGTTGTCCAGGAGCTTCAGCAGGAACCCCGCCGCGAGGTCGTTCTCCTCCATCGCGTACAGCTGCCGGACCTGCCTGGGGACCGTGTCGTCGATCCCCTCTCCCAGGTCCACGTGCTCCTCCTCGATCGGCGAGCCGAGGACCTGGTAAGCGGAGAGGATCCTCCTGCCGGTGCCGGGGTCCCGCTCCTCCTCGATGCCGGCTTCATCCAGCGCCTGGTCGATCTTCTCCGCGATCGCCTCGCCGTGCGTTCCCCCGCGGACATCCAGCAGCAGCTCGTTCAGGTTCTGCAGCCGCTCCCGGACCCAGTCCGTTTCGAGCTCCCCCGACTCCTTCTTGAGCTCGGCGTACTCGTCGATCAGGGAGTCAACCATCTCCATGAGCTGGTTGTCGGAGAGCATGGTGATGACGTTCTCGCGCACGTGCCGGATGTTGAAGTCCTCCGGCGCCCGCTGGGTCAGCACCGTGGTCATCTCGCGCGGGCTCATCTCGGCCACGATGCCGGACACCTGGCCCGAGAGCATCCCACGCAGATCTTCGTCCTCGACGTCATTGACCATCGCCGAGAGCCGGTCCAGGGCATCGGTGGCCTTCTGGCTCCTCATCAGGACGCCGCCGGCCTCTTCACCCTCCTCCCGGAGGAACGAGGAGAGGAGCCCTCCCACCTTGCCCGCGTCCGACAGGATCTCGACCAGCTCCCTGTCCTCCACGTCTCCGAGCTCGACCTTACCCATCAGGTAACGTATCAGCAGCTCGTCTTTAAGGGCGTCCAGGGGCGAGGCCTGCCTCCCGCCGGCGACATACTCTCCCTCCTCGCCGGTCTGCACCGCGACGTAGACCCGCTGGTTGACGATGACGTGGGTCACGCCGCTCTCTTCGAAGAGGTCGGCGACCTTTGTGCGGTGGTCGGAGTCGGACAGCTGGCCCAGGACCTCGAACACCTGGTGCAGCTCCTCGCCGTCAACACCCTTTGTGATCTCGAGGCTGGACAGCTGGCGGTCCCTCATCCAGGCGACGAACGACTTGACCGGCGCCTTCTGCTGCTCGATGTCGTCCAGCCTCACGTCGTTTATGAGAAGGCTGTTCTCGAGCGTGCTCGCGGTGAACTGGTCCGTGGTCTCGAACACCTCGTTGAGCGCGGCGACGGCCTTGTCGAACGTCTCGGTGACCATGTCGCTGCTCGGCGGGTAGAGCCGCATGTTCACGGTCGCGGCATGCGCGTTGATTACAAACTGCACCGCGCTTGCCACGAGGCTTTCCGGCAGCCCACCCGCGGTTTCGTCGTGGTTTTCGGCGACCAAGATTCTAGCCCAGGCCTTTCTCTATGCCGCCCCCGGAACACGTGTCTCCGGACGGAATCCACCCCGGTCTCATCAGCTTCGAGCGGAAATCAATTATAACTCAAACCACGCTCAACTATAACGACGTAACGAGCACGTTCTCTGCCGGCGGGCAGGTCAGCGATCCAGTGTCACTCACGCTCGATAGACAGGCCCAGCAGCCTCATCAGCCGCGCGGTGCCGGCCCGCACCTGCGCCGCGGCGTCCCTCATCGCCTCCTCCAGGCCCATCGGGCCGTCCAGCACGCAGTAGGTCGCGACCCCGTCCGGGACAGCGCCCGGGCCGTGGCCCTCGAGCCGCCCGGCGACGATGACCGAGGGCACCCCATGGCCGGAGGCGATCCGCGCCACCCCCCAGGGAGTCTTGCCGTGAACGCTCTGGGTGTCGAAGCTCCCTTCCCCGGTGAGGACCAGGTCGCAGCCCGCCACCTTCTCCTCGAGGCGCACCGCCCGAGCCACCAGCTCAAACCCGCTGACCACCCCGGCTCCGCAGAACGCGACAAGGCCCGCTCCCAGACCCCCCGCCGCGCCCGCCCCCGGGAGCTCCGATACGCTTACGCCCAGCTCCCGCTCGATCACCTCGGACAGGTTTGCCAGACCGGCCTCGAGCGCCTCGACCTGCTCGGGACCGGCGCCTTTCTGCGGCCCGAAGACGCGGGCGGCACCGTTCTCTCCAAGCAGAGGGTTGTCCACGTCCGTCGCCACCAGGAGACGCGCATTTTCCAGCCGCGGGTCCGCCCCGGAGGCGTCTATCGAGTCTATGAGCCGCAGGGATGCACCGTCGCCGGGAAGCTCCCGACCACCCGAGTCCAGCATCCTGTAGCCCAGCGCGACCGCCATCCCGCACCCCCCGTCTACGGTCCCGCTGCCCCCCACGCCGACGACCACCTGCCCGCACCCCGCGTCCAATGCCTCGAGGACCAGGTCTCCGGTCCCCCAGGTTCCCGTTGCCATGGGGTCACGGCGCCCCTCGGGTATCAGGGTAAGGCCCGACGCCTGGGCCATCTCCACGAGGGCCACGGGTTGACCCGGGTCCAGGCCCTGGCGGGAGGTCGAAGGCGAGAGCGTCCCGGCCGGCAGGACGGCCCAGCGCGCCTCCACCCTGCCGCCCGGCAGCGGAGCACGCACCACGGCGCGCCTCTCCTCGGCGGTAGTCGACGCCAGCACCGTCTCCACGGTGCCGTCGCCCCCGTCGGCCATCGGGCACAAGACGATCTCGGCCCTCGGCACGGCGGCCGCGACCCCGCCGGCCATCGCCTCGGCCACCGCCGTGGCGGCGAGGCTCCCCTTGAACTTGTCGGGCGCTATCAGGACTCGCATCGGATCAGTGCCCCATCAGCTAACTCCGCTGTCAGGTCGGTGCGCCTCGGGACGCAGGGCCAGCTCCTCGGCCAGGCGAACGGCTTCCTCCGGGCCCGGCGCCCGCACCACCTTGCCCGTGTCCCGGGAGTCCGGGTCGGGGTTCCAGGAGTCGATGCCGATCACCGGCTTGCCCATCTTGAGCGCAAGCGCGACCTCCGAGAGCGTACCGTATCCGCCCCGTACGGCTATCACCGCGTCACCCGCCAGGGCGACCAGCGCGTTGCGGCCGTGCCCCATGTTGGTGGGTACGGACGCTGTCAGCCAGCGGCTGGCGTGCGACCGGTCCGCCTGGGGCAGTATCCCAAGAGACAGTCCGCCCGCGTCGTGCGCCCCGTGCGCGGCGGCGTCCATGACCCCGCTCAGCCCCCCGCAGACCAGGATGTGGCCTCGCCTGGCTATCTCCCAGCCCACGCGGTAGGCGATATCGGCTCCCTCGGAATCGCACTCCGAAGCCCCAACGACGGAGATGTACATCCGACCTCCAGTGCTCTCCACGCTCTAAGGATAGCGAATTATCGCGACGGCGGGGAAACATCCGTGCCGCCCGCGGCGTATCGCGCACCTCTGACGACCACGTCTCCCATGGGTTATCATTACCCTCGCACGGCTGCTCGACCGGCGGGGGTGAGGTTCATGGCTCAGACGGTGCTGGTGACGGGGGCGTGCGGCTTCCTGGCCCCGTATATAATCCGGGAACTGCGGGACAACGGATTCCTGGTGAGAGCCACAGACCTGCCGCACGCCGACTGGACCCCGTGCGCGGACCTTGACTGCGACGTGCGGTACGCCGACCTGCTCCACCTGGACCAGGCGCTGGAGGTGATGGATGGGGTCGACATGGTCGTCCATACCGCGGCACGCATGAACTACCACCTGGACCGGGCCTCCTTCGAGCTCGCCAACTACAACGTGACGGTTAACGCCTGCGAGGCCGCGCTGCGGCGCGGAGTGGAGCGCTTCGTGCACTTCTCCACCTGCGACACCTACGGTCCGCCCCTCTACGCCCCCGTGGACGAGGACCACCCCCAGCGACCCATCAACCTGTACGCCATCACCAAGCTCTACGGCGAGCAGGCCGCTTTCCGCTATCACCGCGACAGGGGCCTTCCGCTCTCGGTGATACGGCCCACCACGGTTTACGGGCCGGGCTGCGTCTACGTGATGGGCCTGTTCCTCGCCCTCCCGGTGATGGTTCGCGAGCTTGGCGTCCGCAGGGTGGCTCTCCCGAGGAAGGGTTTCCTGGGCAACCTGGTGCATGCCGAGGACATAGCGGGCGCCACCGTCCACGTCATGCGCAGCGGGGAGGCGCTCGGCAGGGCTTTCAACGTCTCCGACGACTCTCCCCTGTGCGCGGGCGAGCTGATCGAGACCATCCTCGACTCGATCGGAATCCAGGGGTTCAGGGTGCTCCCGGTGTCCGATACGCTGGTGCGCCTCGGCTCACGGTTGGGCGCCCACCTCCCCCGCGTCCTCTTCGCTCACCTGAACGAGTTCCTGCAGCGCCGGTGGGACCGCGTGGTTTTCGAGCACGGCCTGGTGCCGATGCTGAAGCCGCGCTTCGACCCGGGCTTCATGGCGTTCGGCAGGGGGGACTACCACTTCGACAACTCACGGCTGAAGTCGCTCGGTTACGTCCTCCGCCATCCCGACTTCAAGAAGGGGTGGAACGAGACCGTGCGTTGGTACGCCGGGCAGGGGTGGATCCCGGACTACTCCGGGCAGGCGCGCCCCGAGTAAGAACCCTCACGGCTCACTCTCAAGGGGGATGGCGGGCATCACCCGTTCTACTACACGGAACCGCGAATCCCCTACCCATGGATTCCCCAGCGTACTACGCCAGATTCAGACTTCAGCCCAATACTCAAGAGCCGCCTATATCCCGAAGTAATAAGTAGGACGTAGGTCGGCTACCGGGCTGGGTGGCAGATGAGTATAAGGGTAGTAGTACCTTCTCTATATGGATTGTCGGTCAAGCGCCTCGCGCTCATGGGGGCGCTTCTCCTGCTGGTGGCGCTAATGCTGGTCATGTCTGTCCAGGCGGTCATGGCCGAGGGGGCCGGTGTCACCATCTCCGTGCGAATCGCACGCACCATCAGGGTGTCGGGCGGCATGGAGTCCCACTCCACCTCACCGGTGGTAGTCCAGAACCAGGGTGTGATAACCACCTTGGTCTCCCCCTAGGGAGGATCAGGGTCAGGGCGCCCGATTATGTTCTCAAGCTGTGGATGTAGGTCGAATCGAGCCTACCGTACGTCACGCGACCCGAGTGGAGGCGTGATCGACCTGGCTGGCTGGGTGGCGGGGGCCGCATCCGCGGCCCCTTTCCCTTTTCGGTTCACCGCGCGCATAGTCCCGAGCGCGCGCAGCGCCCTCTCGGGAGAGTGGTAGGCGGGAATGCCGTTGCCCTCCAGCGTGCGCTTCCACTCGGCATACATCAACGCGTCGCCGCTCATGAGAACGGCCGCCAGGGGCTTTTCGGGGTGGGATTCGGCCAGCGGACCGAACAGCTCCATCACATCCAGCGACGACTCCGGTATCAGAGTGAAGATGGCAATGAGTGAATGGACACCCGGGTCGTCGGCGAGCGCGGAGGCCACCAGCCCGTAGGCCTCCTTCGGCCCCCTGGCCTCGATGGCCGCCCAGATGTCGGCCGGGTTCGACGCCGGGACCCAGTCCGGCAGCGCGCCCCTCATCGCCTCGACGGTGCGCGGCGCCGGCGCGGGGAACCGCAGGCCGTACCGCGATGCGGTGTCCGCCGCCAGCACGCAACCAAGCCCGGTTATCGAGACTATGCCGACCCCGTCACCCGCGGGCAGAGGCTGCCACTCGAGCGCCTTGGCGCAGTCGAAGAGCTCCTCGAAGTCGGCGACCCTCCGCGCGCCGCACTGCTCTATGAGGCCGGAGTAGACCTCGTCGCTGCCAGCAAGCGCCCCGGTGTGGCTCGCTATCGCCTTCCTCCCCCCGGCGGTCCGCCCGCTCTTCAGAACCAGCACCGGCTTTGCCCCGGCCGCGGTCCGCAGGGCCTCGGCGAAACGCCTGCCGTCCGAGACCCCCTCTGTGTAGAAGCCGATCACGCGGGTGGTGTCGTCGGCGGCCAGGTACTCCAGCATATCGTTCTCGTCCAGGTCCGCCTTGTTCCCCAGGCACGCGATCTTGTTGATGCCGAACCACTCGCTGGTCTGGATCCAGCGAGCGAACCCCGAGGCCAGCATCCCGGTCTGCCCGAAGAGCGACACGCCCCCCGGCCTCATCCGGTCCAGGGTCACTATTGGGGTAGCTATCCCGCAGCCGGTGCAGACCGTGCCGATGCTGTTGGGGCCCATCACCCTTATCCCCGCCGCGCGGGCCGCTGCCATGACCTCCCTCTCCAGCTCGCGGCCCTCATCGCCCACATCCGAGAACCCCGCCGCCGGGATGATGAGGCTCCGCACCCCGGCGTGTGCACACTCGTCGATCAGGTCCAGGGTCTGCCGCCTGGGAAGCACTCCGATCGCCAGGTCCACCGGCCCGGGCAGGTCGCCGATGGAGGCGTACGACCTCAAGCCCAGTATCTCCTCACACCCGGGATTCACCGGGTAGATATCTCCTCTGAACCCGAACTCGAGGATGTTGCGCACTATGGTGTGGCCCGCCTTGCCGGGGGTGCGCGAAGCGCCGACCACCGCGACCGAGCCCGGGCAGAAGAACTTCTCGAGTGCGCTCAAGACCCGCGGACCTCCTGATTCCCTGCGCCTCATCGGCGGCATCCGACCAACGCGGCGCCAGTATTATATACAGGGTACCGACCGCCGTGGTCGGGGTCCGGCTGCGTGGCCTACCCGCCGACCGGTCGGTCGGCGCGAAGTGCCTATCCCCTGTCCAGGAGCTCCTTCGAGCCGGCGATCAGCTGCTCGACCACTCCGGGGTCTGCCAGGGTCTCCCTGTCGGCGAGCCGGTCGGTCTTCCCCTCGGCAATGTTCCTGAGGATCCCCCGCATGACCTTCCCGCTCCGGGTCCTGGGGAGCGCCGTGGCGAGCTGGATCACGTCGGGCCTGGCGATCGGTCCTATCCTGTTGCCGACGTAACGCAACAGGTCCGCCCTGACCTCGTCCGAGTCCAGCCTCTCGTACTCACCCTTGAGGATCACGAAGGCGTAGATGCCCTGTCCCTTTACAGCGTGCGGCATGCCCACCACCGCGGCCTCACTTACGAACTGGTGGCCCGCAAGGGCGCTCTCCACCTCGCAGGCACCTATACGGAACCCGGAGGCGTTTATGACGTTGTCGACACGTCCCTGGAGCCAGTAATAGCCGTCCGCGTCGACCCTGCAGCCGTCACCGGTGAGGTAGACGTCGGGAAACACCGAGTAGTAGGTCTCCACGAACAGCTGGTGGTTGCCGTAGATGGTCCTCATCATACCGGGCCAGGGCTGCTTGATGCACAGGAAGCCGGACTCGTCTACATCGGCCTCTGTGCGGTCCTGGCGGAGGATGACAGGGACGACCCCCGGGAAAGGGAAGCCGGAGGAGCCGGGCTTGGTAGGGGTCGCGCCCGCGAGCGGAGCGATGAGTATGCCGCCCGTCTCGGTCTGCCACCAGGTGTCCAGCACTGGGCACCTTCCCCCGCCTATGTTATTGCGGTACCAGAGCCAGACATCCGGACTGACGGGCTCACCCACCGTTCCCAGCACCCTCAAGGAGGAAAGGTCGCAGGTCGTGGTCCACTTGTCTCCGTGCTTCATCAGGGAGCGGATAACGGTTGGGGCCGTGTACAGCACGCTGACCCTGTACTTCTCGCATATCTGCCAGAAACGGTCGGGGTGGGGGTAGGTGGCGACCCCCTCGAACATCACCTGGGACGAGCCGTTGACCAGTGGGCCGTAGACGAGGTAGCTGTGGCCGGTCACCCAGCCGACATCCGCGGCACACCACCATACGTCCTCGTCGTGGACGTCGAACACCCACCTGTGGGTGATGGACGCTTGCACCAGGTATCCCCCCGTGGTGTGGAGGACGCCCACCGGCCTGCCGGTGCTGCTGGCGGTGTAGAGGATGAACAAGGGGTCCTCGGCGTTCATCTCCTCGGGAGGGCAGTCGGGCTCGATGTCCTCGGCGTCCACCTCCTCGTCCCACCAGTGGTCCCGGCCCTCCTTCATTTCGACCGCCACGCCCGCCCTCCTGACCACGAAGACGTTCTGGACGCCGGGGCAGTCCTGGAGTGCCCAGTCGGCATTCCTCATGAGAGGTATCACCTTGCCGGATCGGCGGCCGGCGTCGCAGCAGACCAGGGTGCGGCTGCCACTGTCGAGGATCCTGTCGCGCAGGGCGCCCGACGAGAATCCGCCGAACACCACCACGTGGACGGCACCTATGCGGGCGCACGCGAGCATCGCTATCGGCAGCTCGGGTATCATCGGAAGGTAGATGCAGACGCGATCCCCTTTCTCGACCCCGTACTTCCTGAGCACGTTCGCGAACCTGCAGACCTCCTCGTGGAGCTGCCTGTAGGTCAGGGTCCTGCCCTCGCCGGGATCGTCGGGGTCCCAGTGGATGGCGACCCTTTCCCCCTTTCCGGCAGCCAGGTGCCTGTCGAGGCAGTTGTAGGCCGCGTTCAGGACGCCGCCCTCGAACCACCTCGCCTCCTTCCTCTCCGGATCCCAGGAGAGGACGGTGTGCCACCTCCGGTACCAATCGAGCTGCTGCTCGGCGACCTCCGCCCAGAAACCGTCCGGATCGTCCAGCGACCGACCGTAGAGATCACGGTACTCCCCCATGCTCTTTACGTACGCGTTTCTGCTCAGCCCCTCCGGAGGGGGTAGCGCCCCGACAACACCTTCGCTCTCCTCCTGTGACATCTCCCCTCTCTTCCGCACCGACGAACCGGCCCATCGCCGGTGCCCGCTCCGACCTACCCGACGCGTTGTCTGGCGGCCCAGTATGATGGTCGCCAATATCTTACCCGTAACAGCCGCCAGCATGCCAAGCATTTCTTCTGGACAGCCCACGCGGCCCCGCCGGCCGGCGGGTCCCGGGGCCACCACACCCGCGTGGTGCCGGAGGCTCTTGGTGCACCCAGCCATTTCCTTCATAATTAAGGAGCCGGGCACCCTGGGACAACACGCCGGCGGTATGATCCGATGGAAAAGAAACTGAAAATCCTCATGCTCGACGCCAACCCGGCCGACGCCGGGGCGGTCGAGGCCGAGCTGGTAAAGGCCGGGATCTCGTTCGCCTCACAAAGGGTCGAGACCAAGAGCGATTTCGAGTCTGCGCTATCCGGCTTCGAGCCCGACCTCGTGCTCTCCGACTACTGGTTGCCCACCTTCGATGGAGTCAGTGCGCTCAACCTGGTCAAGCAGGTCGCGCCCGAGGTGCCCTTCATCTTCGTCTCGGGGGCGCTGGGGGAGGAACTGGCGGTAGACGCCCTCACCGGGGGGGCGGCAGACTACGTGCTCAAGATAGGCCTCTCCAGGCTCGTCCCCGCCGTGCGGCGCGCGCTCCGCGAGAGCGAGGAGCGCGCCGAGAGGGAGCGCCTCGAGCAGGATCGGGCCGAGAGCGAGGAGCGTATGAGGACGATCCTCGACTCGGTGCAGACCGGGGTGGTGATCGTCGACTGCGAGACCCAGCAGATAATCGACGTGAACCCTGCCGCCGCGTTGATGATCGGTTACCCCGAGGAGCGGATGCGGGGCGAGCACTGCTCCCTCTTCTCACCCTGCGGCCGCAGGAAGAAGTGCCCCGCGCTGAGTGGAGGACCGGACGGAGAGAGCGGCGAGAACGTGGTGGTCACCGCCTCGGGGCGCAGGCTCCCCGTCCAGAAGACGGTCACCTCGGTGGTGCTGGGCGGCAGGCGTCACTTCCTGGAGAGCTTCGTGGACCTCTCGCCCAGCCGGCGCATGGAGGAGGCGCTGCGGGAGAGCGAGGAGGCGTTCCGCGCCTTCCTCGGCGTGCCCATGGGGTCGGTGCTCATGCTCGACTCGGCCATGAAGATCCTCGCCATCAACGAGGTCGCGGCCCGCAGGCTCGGCCACAGCGTCGACGGGTTGGTGGGGTCGAAGCTCTCCGACGTCTTCCCCGCCGATGTGAGCAAGCGCATGCGCGCGCGGGTGAAGGAGGTGGTCGACAGCGGCAACCCCGTCAACTACGAGGACCAGCACAAGGGCATCTTCACCGACAACTCCCTGTTCCCGGTCTTCGACTCGAAAGGAAAGGTATCGCGGGTGGTGGTGTTCGCCCAGGACATCACCGATCGGAAGAGCGTGGAGGAGGCACAGAAGAAGGACCGCGACTTCATCGGCAAGGTCCTGAACACGGCGGGCGCCCTGGTGGTCGTACGGGAGCGCCAGGGGCGCATCGTGCTGTTCAACAGGACGGCCGAGGAGACCACCGGCTACTCCTTCGAGGAGGTCGACGGCCGCCATGAGTGGGAGGTCTTCCTCAAGGATTCCGATGAGGCGAGGCAGAGCAGGGCCGCCTTCAAGAAGCTGCTCTCGGGTCTGGCCCTGCCCGAGTACGAGGTCCACTGGACCACCAGGTCCGGGGCCAGCCGCCTGCTCTCCGTATCGAACGCCACGCTGCTGGACGCCTCCGGGCAGGCCGAGTACGTCATCACCACGGGCATCGACATAACCGACTCCCGCCGCGCGGAGGAGGCCCTGAAGTCAAGTGAGGAACGTTACCGCACAGTCTTCGAGTCGACGGGCTCGGCCATGTGCATCGTCGAGAGCGACAGCGCCATCTCCTTCCTCAACCACGAGTTCGAGCGCATCTCCGGTTACAAGCCGGCCGAGGTCATCGGCAAGAAGAAGTTCACCGACTTCCTGGCCGGGGAGCAGGTGGCGTCGTTCCGCGTCCTGCAGGAGGAGCTCGGGGTGTTGGAGGGCAAGGAGTCGACCCACTTCGAATGTGATTTCCAGGCCAGGGACCGGCCCCTGAAGATGCTGGGAAGCATCGGCCTGATGCCAGGCAGCGAGGCCAGCGCCGTCTCGCTCATAGACGTAACCCAGGAGAAGCTCTACGAGCAGGAGCTCAAGGAGCGGGCGGAGCGCCTGCGCGACTTCCTGGTGGTGGCGTCCCACGAGCTGCGGCACCCGGTCGCCATCGTCAAGGGATACGCCAACACGCTGCTCGAGTACATCGATCGCATGTCCCCGGAGCTGATCCAGGAGATACTCCACGACGTGGACATCTCCACCGACCGGCTGACCCGCTACGTCGAGCAGCTCATGGACGTCTCCAGGGTCGAGCAGGGCCGCCTGCAGGTCCAGCGCCTGGAGTCCGACATGGACATGCTCATAAAGATGGCCGTGGAGGATATGAGGGTGATGGGGTTCTCGAACGAGTTCAGCATCAGGCTGGCCGTGCCCTCCGCCCCGGTGGAGATAGATCCCGAGAAGTTCCTTCAGCTACTGGGTATCCTGCTGGACAACGCGGTGAAGTTTTCTCCGGAGGGCTCTCCCATAGAGATACAGGTCGAGCGGGATACTGACGAGGTCACGGTTTCGGTGCTGGACAGGGGCAGGGGCATCCCCGAGGAGGACAGGGCTTTGGTCTTCGACCGCTTCTACCAGGTGGAGGACGTGGCTCACCATTCGAAGCCGGGGATGGGCCTGGGGCTCTATATTGCATGCCGCATAGCGGAGGCCCACGGCGGCGCGATAGAGGTGCGAGGACGAGAGGGTGGCGGCTCGGTGTTCAGGTTCACCCTGAGCACCGGTTGAGCCGCGTGGAGGCCGGGGGGGAGGGCATGGATGATGTCGAAGCTCTGAGGGTACTGGTGGTCGAGGACGACCCCGACCTCTCGCGTCAGATAACCAAGATCCTCAAGCGCGCCTTCGACGTCGAGGTCGAGACGGCCGGCACCTGCGCGGACGCAAGGCGCCTTCTTGCTTCACACTCCTTCGACGTGGTCACCCTGGACTACATGCTGCCTGACGGTCGCGGCCTGGAGCTGCTGGAGGAGTTCTTCGAAAAGGACGCCCCGCCACGGGCCATCATGGTCACCGGGCACGGCGACGAGGAGACCGCCGTGCGCTCGTTCCGCGAAAGCGCCTCGGGCTACGTGGTAAAAGACGCACAGATGGGCCTCCGCCTCACCGAAGCCATAGAGAAGGCGCTGGCCGAGATACGACTGTCGCGCGCCCGGCGCGACCTGGAGTTGAGCGAGGCGCGCTTCCGCTCCCTTATCGAGAACGCCTCGGACATCATAACCGTGCTCGACGGGGACTGGACCGTGCTGTTCGCCAGCCCTTCCGCCGATCGCCTGCTCGGCTACCCGCCCGCCAGGCTGGAAGGCACCTGTCTCTCCGACCACATCCACCCCGATGACATCCCCGCCCTCGAGACCATGCTGCGCGAGGCCTGCTCGTCCGACGGAGCCACCGTCATAGGCGAGTTCCGCTTCCGCCACCGCGACGGCCCGTGGCGCTACCTGGAGAGCCTGGGCCGCGACCTCACCGACGACCGGTCGGTGGGAGCGCTCGTCCTCAACTCCCGCGACGTGACCAGGCGCAAGCTGGTGGAAAGCGAGCTCGAGGAGTACCGCGGGCACCTGGAGAGCCTGGTCGAGGAGCGTACCGCCCTGCTGCAGGAGCGAGCCGAGCAGCTCGCCGACTTCCTCACCGTCGCCTCCCACGAGCTGCGCCATCCACTCAGCGTGATCAAGGGCTACGCAACCCTCCTGGAGGCGTGCATCGACAAAGAGGACCTCTCGGGCCTGGGGGATATAGCCGGGCCGCTCAACATCGCGGTGAACCGCCTGACCGGGCACGTGGAGGAGCTGATGGAGGCCGGGCTGGTCGAGCAGGGGCGCTTCACCTTCGACCGGACGAAGGCCGACCTGGTCGGCGTCCTGGACCAGGCCACGGGGGAGATGCGGCTCCTGGCCCCCGACATGGAGTTTCTCCTGCGCGCGCCCGGGTCGCTCGAAGCCGTGGTGGACCCGGCCAGGTTCCGTCAGCTCATGGTCATCCTTCTCAACAACGCGTTGAAGTTCTCGCACGCCGGGTCCGCGGTCGAGGTGCGCGCCTCCTCGGACGGCTCCAGGGTGCTGATCCAGGTCATGGACAGGGGCATCGGGGTATCCGAGGAGGACCTCGAGCGCATATTCGAGCGCTTCTACCAGGTCGAGGACGCGCAGCACCACTCCAGCGTCGGGCTGGGTCTCGGCCTCTACCTGGCCCGGGTGATCTGCGAGGCCCACGGGGGATCGATCCGGTGCCTGCGTCGTGAGGGAGGCGGCTCGGTCTTCGAGGTGGAGCTCCCCGCCGGACCCCCGTCGGGATGACCACCGGATGAAGCCCTGGTGAGGCCCACGCCGGCAGGATTGGTCTCCCGCATATTGAAAGAAGCAACCACTCGGCAGCGGTGGCAGGGTCCGCCCGGGAGGTGGTGACCGGTTGTTGAAGGAGATCAGGATACACGGCAGGGGAGGCCAGGGTAACGTGACCCTGGGCGAGTTCCTCGCGGAGGCCGCCTTCGCGTCGGGCCTGTACGCCCAGGCGTTCCCGATGTTCGGCTCCGAGAGGCACGGCGCCCCGGTGACCGCGTACGTGCGTATCAGCGACAGGCCCATCCGGCTCCGCAGCCAGGTGTACGAGCCCGACTACCTGATAGTCCAGGACGAGAGCCTCTTCGCGGGCAACGACCTGACCAGCGGGCTCAAGGAGGGGGCACTGGTGGTGGTGAACACCTCCGGCCCCGTGGAGGACCTCGCCGTCCGGGAGGGGTTCCGGGTGGTCGGGGTGCCGGCAACCGAGCTGGCGCTCGCCGTGGTGGGAAAACCGATCATAAACACGATAATGGTCGGCGCGTTCGCCGGCGCTTCCGGCGAGATAGAGATGGACGCCCTCGAGAAGAGCGTCCGCGAGAGGTACCCGGGGGAGCTGGGAGAGAAGGAGATAGTCGCCATGAGGCGGGCCTTCGAGATGGTGCAGAGCGCGGTGCGATGAAGAACATATACGGGGTGGTGGTGCAGCCCGGTACCACCCGCGACCAGAAGATGACCGGGTGGCGTATCTACAGGCCCATCCACAAGCAGGTGACATGCATCGGCTGCCGCAACTGCGAGCTCTGCTGCCCGGACGGCGCGATCTACCGCATCGACAAGAAGAAGTTCGCCGCGGACATGGACGCATGCAAGGGGTGCGGCATCTGCGCGGATATCTGCCCCGTGGACGACATAGACATGGTGCTGGAGCAACAGACCGTCGCGGGCCCCGAGCCGGTGCACGCCGACGAGGGCTTTACGGGCCCGCTGGACGACGTAGCGCGCAGGAGCAAGCCGGAGGAGGGGGCTCGTTGAGGGACATCATGGAGGGCTCGTCCGCGGTCGCCGAGTCGGTGGCCCTGTGCCGCCCGAAGGTGGTGTGCGCCTATCCCATAACCCCACAGACGCACATCGTCGAGAGGCTGGCGCGCCTGCACTCGGAAGGGAAGCTGGACGCGGGCTACGTCCTCGCCGAGAGCGAGTTCACCGCCGCCTCGGTGGTCCTGGGGGCGAGCGCCACCGGAGCCCGCGCCTACACAGCCAGCTCCAGCCAGGGCCTGCTGCTGATGACCGAGGTCATATTCAACATAGCGGGCATGCGGCTGCCGGTGGTGATGACGGTCGCCAACCGGGCCGTCAGCGCCCCCATAAACATATGGAACGACCAGCAGGACTCCATGTCACTGCGCGACTGCGGCTGGATACAGATGTACGCCGAGGACGTGCAGGAGGCGTGCGACATGCACCTGCAGGCGTTCCGCATAGCCGAGTCGCTGAACATCCCGGTGATGGTCTGCATGGACGGCTACGTGCTGACCCACGCGACCGAGCCGGTGGACCTCCCCTCGGCAGGCGAGGCCGACTCCTACCTTCCCCCCTTCGAGCCTAGGTTCCACCTCACCCCCGCCGATCCGATAACCCTGGGCGCCATGGCCGGACCGGACGCCTATATGGAGGTGCGGATGCTGCTGCACAGGTCGATGCAGCAGGCCGCCGGCACCATAAGGCAGGCGGCAGTCGACTTCAACGAGATGTTCGGGCGGTACACCGGCGCGCTGCTGGACACCTACCACGCGGACGGCGCGGAGGTCCTGCTGGTCAGCATGGGCTCGTTGCTGGGCACCATGAAGGACGCCGTGGACGAGCTCCGCGAGGAGGGGCACCCGGTGGGGATAGTGAAGGTGCGCACCGTCAGGCCGTTCCCGCGCTCCGAGCTCCACGACGCCCTTCACCGGGCGCGGGCGGTGGGGGTGGTTGAGAAGGATATCTCCCTGGGCCTGGAAGGGATACTGTGCTCGGAGATTCGCAGCGCGTTCTGCGGCGCCGCCGAGACCCCCAGCATCTCCAGCTTCGTGGCGGGGCTGGGCGGGCGTGACATCCGCAAGGAGCAGATAAAGGAGATCGCCCTGGGCCTGCTCTCCGACGACACCTGCAGGGTCGAGGTGACCGGGCTGGACCACGAGGTACTCTGGAGAGCGCACGAGGAGGAGTAGATAAAGGGTGGCACACCAACAGGTCGAAGCGAGGCTCATGGCCTACGGACATACCGCCTGCGCCGGGTGCGGCGAGGCGGTTGCGGCGCGGACGGTCGCCGAGGCGGCGGGCCCCGACGTCATCATAACCAACGCTACGGGTTGCCTAGAGGTGTTCACTACGCGGTTCCCCAGGTCCTCCTGGCAGGTGCCCTGGATCCACTCGCTGTTCGAGAACGCGGCCAGCGTCGCCAGCGGGGTCGAGGTGGCGTTGAAGGCCCTGGGCCGCGCCGGAGAGGCGAAGGTCATAGCCCAGGGAGGCGACGGGGCGACCGCCGATATCGGCATTGGCGCCATCTCCGGCATGCTGGAGCGCGGGCACGACATCCTCTACGTCTGCTACGACACGGAGGTCTACTCGAACACGGGTTACCAGCGCAGCGGCCTGACACCCCTCGACGCGCTGACCACCACCAGCCCGGCCGGGGCGATGTCCTGGGGCAACGCCACCCGCAAGAAGGACCTGCCGCAGATCTTCGCCGCCCACGGCGCGGTCTACGTGGCCACGTCAACGGCGGGCTTCCCCAACGACATAACCCGCAAGGTGAAGAAGGCCCTGTCGCTCACCGGCCCCAGGTACCTGCAGATCCACTGTCCCTGCGTGGCCGGTTGGGGTATCGACAGCTCGAAGGGCATCAGGCTGGCGCGCATGGCGGTGAACAGCGGCCTGTATCCCATCTTCGAGATGGAGGAGGGTGTGCTGACGCGGGTTCGCAAGATAAAGCCCGACGAGCTTGTCCCCGTGGTGGAGTACCTGAAGGAGCAGAAGCGGTTCTCGCACCTCTTCAAGTCTCCCGGGGGAAGGGACCACATCGAGGCCATCCAGCTCTCGGCCAACTCCAACATCGAACGATACGGACTGATGTCATGAGGCCCGCCTCCTTCAGGGCGCGCCGCAATGTGCCTCCACAGATGGCATCTTGTTTTACAGCGCCCGGAACTGTTTGCTATTCTATGTCCTACGTTCTACCCGGTCAGGCCGCTCAAGGAGGTTAACCCTATGGCTGACGAGCGAGAGGAACTCCTCAACCAGGAGATCGCGGATCTCGAGGAGCAGACGTCTGTGATCGCCGAGAGGCTCGAAGAGGTGATGGGTGTCGACTGCAACTTCGGCGCCTGCATTTTCGACCCCGCGATGACAGACATCGAGGGGAAGCTCGCCGAGGTCCAGAAGCGCAAGAAGAACATGGAGAAGATCCTGAGCGACCTCGAGTCCTGCGAGACCTGAGCCGGGGGCGCTGTTCCGCTGCGCTTTATCAATGCACGGACGTTGCGGGCGGCATATTATTAATCTATAATCGCTTAACCGTTTTCGAGGTAGCCCTACCAGGTCGTTTTCGAGGTTTTTCAAGTTGGCAAAGGCTATTCCGGATTTCAAGGACAAGTTGAGCAGGGTCGAGGGCGCCGGGAACCTCACCGCGTGCTATCAGTGCAGCGCGTGCGTAGCCGAGTGTCCCGCCGCCCAGCTGTGCGGCGACTTCAATCCCCGGCTCATCGTGCTGGCCGCTCTCCTGGGTGTGGGGGAGCTCCTGGTGGAGAAGGACTCTGTGATCTGGCAGTGCACCACATGCTACAAGTGCTACGAGCGCTGCCCCCAGGGTACCCACCCCATCGAGGTTATCACCGCGTGCAAGAACCTGGCCGCCGCAATTGGCAACGCGCCCGAGGAGATAACCGCGCTGCATGATACGGTCGCCGGTAACGCGACCCTGATAATGCCCAGCGCCGCGATCGAGAAACGTCGAGGGGAGCTGGGCCTGGGGCCGGTCCCGGCCCCGGCCGAAGACCTCGAGAGATTACTGGAGTGACGATTGTCCGCTTCTTCACCTGAATACACCCTGTTCCTGGGGTGCATGATACCGCTCCGCCACCCGCAGATAGAGCTGTCGGCCCGCAGGAGCCTGGGCGCGCTGGGGATCGTGCTGTCGGACAGCGACGGCTTCTCATGCTGCCCCGAGCCATGGAACGTCAAGGGAGCGAGCCTCGACGACTGGCTGGCGCTGGCGGCGCGCAACCTGGCGGTGGGAGAGAGGAGCGGTCGCGACCTGCTGGTCCTCTGCAACGGCTGCTACTCGACGCTGACCGAAGCCGCACATCTGATGTCCGACGGCGGGGAGGCCGCCGAACGCGTGCGCGGGAAGCTCGACACCCTGGGGTTGTCCTACTCGGGCGAGAGCAGGGCGCGCCACGTCGTGCAGGCTCTCTGTGACCTGGGCACCGAGGCGGTCTCCGCCTCGGCGGTCAGGCCGCTGTCGGGCCTCAAGGTCGCGGTCCACCACGGCTGCCACCTCCTTCGCCCCTCCGAGGTCCTGCAGGTCGACGACCCGTTCGATCCCGTGCTGCTCGAGGGCCTGGTGGAAGCGCTCGGCGCGGAGGTGGTCCCCTACGAGGGCTACACCGATTGCTGCGGCAAGGCGACCCGCGACCAGGATTCCTCCCTGCGCATAGCCTCCAACAAGCTCGCGGCCATGAAGTCGGCGGGCGCCGACTGCGTCGTGGTGGTCTGTCCGGCCTGCTTCGAGCAGATGGACCTCGGGCAGGTGGAGATAAAGCGCAGGCTGGGCGAGGAGCACCGTCTGCCGGTGCTCCACTACTGCCAACTGCTGGCCCTGGCGCAGGGCGAGCAGCCCGATTCCCTTGGGCTGGTGCGCCACCGGGTCGACGTCAAGCCCGCGCTCCAGAAGATACAGGGATAGGTCGCGTTGTCGGGCATGACCGAGGTCAGGTGGCACGGGCGCGGCGGCCAGGGGGCCGTCGCCTCCGCGGAGATGCTCGCGCTCGCCGCCATCGACGAGGGCAAAGCGGCCCAGGCGTTCCCCAGCTTCGGACCAGAGAGGCGCGGCGCGCCGGTGATGGCGTTCACCCGCGTCGCCGACGACTTCATCTGGGTCCGGGTCGGCGTGACGGAGCCGGACGTGGTGGTCGTGCTGGACCCGACCGTGATGGGCGCGGTGGACGTGACGTCAGGGCTCAAGCCGGACGGCATCATCGTGGCCAACACCTCGAAGAGCGCGACGGAGCTCAAGGAGAAGTACGGCCTTGGGAACAAGCTCTTCGTCGTGAACGCCAACAGGATCGCCATGGAAGAGATCGGGCGGCCGATCACCAACACCACAATGATGGGCGCCATGGTAAAAGCCACGGGATTGGTCAGACTTGAGTCGGTGGAAAGACAGATAGAGCACCGATTCCCCGCCATCGCCGAGAAGAACATCAAGGCGTTGCGGCGGGCGTACGAAGAGACGGAACTCTAGGAGGGAGAGTGGCGGGCAGTCCGACCTGGAAAGAGTACCCGATGGCCGCAACCATCCACGAGCCCGGCAGCGCCACCGGCCAGAACACCGGTGACTGGCGCTCCGAGCGGCCGGTGCGGCATCCGGAGAGGTGCGACAAGTGCGGCATCTGCTGGATATACTGCCCCGACGCCGCCCTGTTCATGAACGAGGAAGGTTTCTACGAGGTGGACCTCTACCACTGCAAGGGCTGCGGCATCTGCGCTCGCGAGTGCGGTAAGGACGCCATCGAGATGGTCGAGGAGGGCGAGTAGATGGGCGAGCGGGTCGGCCTGGAGGTCTCGCTCGCGGTCAGCGAGGCGGTGAAGCTCGCGCGCGCCGAGGCCGTAGCGGCCTATCCCATCACACCGCAGACGCACATCGTCGAGGAGCTCGCCCAGATGGTCGCCGACGGCGACCTCGACGCCGAGTTCATCATGGTCGAGTCGGAGCACTCCGCTATGAGCGCCTGCTGCGGCACCAGCGCGGTCGGGGCACGCACCTTCACCGCCACGGCGTCGCAGGGCCTGGCGCTTATGCACGAGGTGCTGTTCATAGCCTCGGGGCTCCGGCTTCCCGTAGTCATGGCTGTCGCCAACCGGGCGCTCTCCGCGCCTCTCTCCATATGGGGGGACCAGAGCGACGTCATGGCCGAGAGGGACTGTGGCTGGATACAGGTCTTCGTGGAGACCGGCCAGGAAGCGTTCGACCAAACCGTCTGCGCCTTCAGAATCGCCGAGGACCCGCGCGTCCTCACCCCGATGATAGTCAACATAGACGGGTTCACACTCTCGCACGTGGTAGAGCCACTCGAGCTGGAGAGCCAGGAGGACATAGACGCCTTCCTGCCTCCATTCAGCGCGCAGGTGGTGCTGGACCCCGACCATCCCGTGACCATCGGACCGGTGGGTTTCCCCGAGCTGTATACCGAGATAAAGAAGCAGCAGAACGAGGCGTTGCTGGCCTCCTACCAGGTTGTCGTCGAGGTCTGGAAGGAGTGGGCGGACAGGTTCGGACGCGAGTACCGTCCCGTCGAGTCCTACCGCGCCGAGGACGCCGAGATCCTCATCAACCTGGCCGGCGCCGTCGCGGGGACGGCCCGGGTGGCGGTGGACGAGATGCGCGACGAGGGCAGGAAGGTCGGCCTGGTGCGCACCCGCCTCTGGAGGCCGTACCCGTTCGCCGACATACGCCGGGCGGTGGGGAACGCGAAGGCGGTCGCGGTGGTGGACCGGGCGCTCTCGTTCGGAGGGCCGGGCGGCCCGATGGCCTCCGAGCTGCGGAGTGCCCTGTACCCGCTGGCCTCACACCCGGTGGTGGCAGGTTTCGTGGCAGGGCTGGGCGGGCGCGACATAACCGTGGGCGACTTCCGCGCCATGGTCGACGAGACGGAGAGGATCGTCTCGGAGGGATACACGGACGAGTACAGGATGCACGGGGTGAGGGAGTAGATGGCCGAGAGGACGGAGAGCGCCGAGTTCATACCCAGGCTTCTGCCGCCGTGGGAGCTGCTGGCCGAGGGGCACCGGGGGTGCCAGGGCTGCGGCGAGGCGCTTGCACTCAGGCAGATCTTGAAGGCCGCCGGCCCCGACACCATAGTGTGCAGTGCGACCGGCTGCATGGAGATAATAACCAGCCCGTACCCGGAGACCGCCTGGCGGGTTCCCTGGATACACGTGGCCTTCGAGAACGCGGCCGCGGTCGCCTCCGGCGTTGAGGCCGGCATCAAGATACTCCAGAAGCATGGGCGCTACCGCGAGGGCAGGGTGAACGTCCTCGCCATAGGAGGAGACGGGGGAACCGCCGACATAGGCCTGCAGGCGCTGTCCGGGGCCCTGGAACGCCGTCACGACTTCACCTACGTCTGCACCGACAACGAGGCGTACATGAACACGGGCATCCAGCGCTCGAGCGCCACGCCGTTCGGGGCAAGCACCACCACGAGCCCCGCCGGCAAGGAGTCCATCGGCCAGCGCACCGAGAAGAAGGACCTGCCCATGATTGTGGCCGCGCACAACCTGCCCTATATGGCCACGGCGTGTCCCAGCTACCCGCTGGACCTGATGAACAAGACCAGGCGGGCACTCTCAGCCGAGGGGCCCACCTACCTGCACGTGCTCTCGCCGTGCCCCACGGGCTGGCGCCACCCCATAGACATGGCGGTGGAGATGGGGCGCCTGGCGGTGGAGACCGGGGTGTTCCCGCTCTACGAGATCATAGACGGCAGGCTCAGTTTGAACATCGAGATGAACAAGCGCAGGCCGGTGGCCGAGTACCTGAAGCCGCAGGGGCGCTTCAGGCACCTGGGGCCCGAGCAGGTGGAAGAGATACAGGGGTTCGTGGACGAGTACTACGACAGGCTCGTCTACCGCTCGCAGTGTGACGCCAAGGCGCCGCCGACCCCGCACGAGGAATAGCGCAAGGAGAAGTCTGCCAATGGCCAAGAACGGTTCGGTCCTCGTAATCGGCGGAGGAGTGGGCGGCATACAGGCCGCCCTGGACCTGGCGGAGTCGGGGTTCCGCGCGCTCCTGCTCGAGAGCGCGCCGTCCATCGGCGGCATCATGGCGATGCTGGACAAGACCTTCCCGACCAACGACTGTTCCATGTGCATCCTCTCGCCCAAGCTGGTGGAGGCGGGCCAGCACCCCAACATCGAGATACTGTCCTACACCGACCTGGAGTCCATTTCCGGGGATCCGGGGGCCTTCACGGTAACCCTCAACCGCAAGGCGCGCTACGTGGACTTCGACAAGTGCACGGGCTGCGGCGCCTGTGCTGAGGTCTGCGTGCTGGAGGGCCGCATCCCCGACACCTTCAACGCGGGGCTCTCCTCCCGCTCCGCGGTCTACGTGCCGTTCGCCCAGGCGGTGCCGCGCGTGGCCCTGGTCGACCCCTCCGCGTGCCTGCGGCTCACCAAGGGCAAGTGCAAGAGCCCATGCATCGAGGCCTGCCAGGCCGCGGCCATCGACTTCGACCAGAAGGACGAGAAGGTCACCCTCGATGTCGGCGCGGTGATAGTGTCCTCGGGGGCCGAGGCGTACGACATCTCCAACCTTGCCGCCTTCCACCCCGAGCACCCCAACGTGGTGGCCTCCCTCGAGCTGGAGAGGATAATGTGCGCCAGCGGCCCCAGCGCGGGACGCATTCTCAAGCCCTCCGACGGAGAGCACGCCGGGAAGATAGCCTTCATACAGTGCGCCGGGTCCCGCGACCAGAAGCACAACCCCTACTGCTCCAGCGTGTGCTGCACCTACGCCGTCAAGGAAGCGACGGTCATCAAGGAGCACGACCCCGATATCGACTGCCACATCTTCCACATAGACATGAGGACCTTCGGGAAGGGATTCGAGCAGTTCCGCACCAGAGCCGAAGCGGAGTACGGCATCCGTTTCACCCGCTTCAAGGTGCCGGCGATCACCGTCAAGGACTCCGACACCCTGTCGATAACCTACCAGGACTCCGAAGGCTGGCACACCGAGGACTTCGACATGGTGGCGCTCTCGGTCGGCCTCAAGCCCCAGGCGCAGGCGCTCCAGCCACTGGTCGACGCCGGCGTGAGCCTCGACGAATTCGGCTTCGTGGAGACCACGGACGCCGATCCCATCGACACCACCGCCGGGGGCGTGTTCGCCTGTGGGTCGGCCAGCGGCCCCAAGGACATACCGGAGACGGTCGCGCAGGCGTCCGGCGCCGCCGCCCGCGCGGGGTCGCTGCTCGCGGAGGCCCGTGGGAGCATGGTGGCAAAGAAGGAGTACCCCGCGGAGCGCGAGATGGGGCTCGAGCCAAGGGTCGGGGTCTTCGTCTGCTCGTGCGGAAAGAACATCGGCGGCGTGGTGGACGTGGAAGCGGTCACGGAGTACGCCTCGGGGCTGCCCGGGGTCGCTTATGCCGAGAGCAACATCTACACCTGCTCGGGCGAGTCGTGCGACCGCATAAAAGAGGCCATCGCGGCCCACGACCTCAACAGGGTGGTGGTGGCCGCGTGCACCCCCCGGACCCACGAGCCGCTGTTCCGCGAGACCATCCGCGAAGGTGGACTCAACCGATACCTCTTCGACATGGCCAACATACGCGACCAGTGCTCCTGGGTGCACTCCGGTGAGCCCGCCCTTGCTACGACCAAGGCAAGGGACCTCGTGCGCATGAGCGTTGCCAGGGCGCGCCTGCTGGAGCCGCTCCCGCAGATGCCGGTCAACGTCACACACGCGGCGTTGGTGATCGGGGGCGGGCCCGCCGGCATGGCGGCCGCCCGCGAGCTGGGCCGCTCCGGGTTCTCCACCTTCCTGCTCGAGCGGGAGGAGAAGCTCGGGGGAGGGATCCACCACGTTACTGAGGGCTACTCCTCGGAGCGGCTGGACGCGCTCGCCTCCGACTTCGAGGCGATGGCCGCGGAGCTGGAGAAGAGCCCCGACGTGGAGGTTATCACCGGCGCAAGGATGGTCGGTTTCTCCGGATACATAGGCAACTTCAACGCCGTGGTCGAGGCAGGCGGCGAGCGCCGCAACCTGGAGGTCGGCGCGGTCATACTGGCCACGGGTGGCATGGAGCACCAGCCGACGTCATACCTGTTCGGTCAGAGCGACCGGGTGGTCACCCAGACGGGCCTGCAGGCCCGTTTCCCTGACGCGCTCTCCGCCGGCACGGTGGTCATGATCCAGTGCGTGGAGTCGCGCTACCCGGAGCGACCCTACTGCAGCCGGGTGTGCTGCCTGTCCGCGCTGAACAACGCGGTGGCAATCAAGGAGGCGTCGCCGGGGACGCATGTATATATCATCTACCGCGACATCATGGCTTACGGCCTCTACGAGGACCTCTACAGGCGTACGCGCGAGGCGGGCGTCCTCTTCGTGCGCTACGACAGGGAGGACCCCCCGAAGGTCGACGAGTCCTCGGGAGGCCTGACCGTAAGGGTCGACTCCCCGGACCTGCCGGTCGAGCTGGAGATCGAAGCGGGGATGCTCGCGCTCTCCTGCCCGGTGGTGGCGGACCCCGAGACGCGGGCGCTGGCGGAGATGCTGAAAGTCCCGGCTGACGAGTACGGTTTCCTGCTGGAGGCCCACGTGAAGCTGCGCCCCGTAGACTTCGCGACCGCGGGGATCTTCCTCGCGGGCATGTGCCACTCCCCGAAGCTCGTCGAGGAGGCGGTCAGCCAGGGCGTCGCCGCCGCGGGCCGCGCGGCCACCATCCTCTCCAGGGAGCAGGTCATGGGAGAGGGGGCCGTTGCGCACGTGGAAGAGCGCTTCTGCCGCGGCTGCGGCGAGTGCGAGGAGACGTGCGAGTTCGCGGCCGTCGCGGTGTACCCAGAGGACGGGCGCCTGGTGGCCCGGGTCAACGAGGCCCTCTGCGTGGGGTGCGGGATGTGCTCGGTGGCCTGCTGGTCCAACGCGATAACCATGAGAAACTTCACCGACGAACAGATAGAGGCGATGATCGACGCCGTCCGCTCCTGAGGGCGCGGGGTGACAGAGGAACCGAGGAGATAGCTTGGCGGAGCCCGAGATCGTAGCATTCGTATGTAACTGGTGCGCCTACGCCGGCGCCGACTACGCGGGCGTCTCGCGCATACAGTATCCCGCCAACGTACGGCTGATACGGGTCATGTGCTCCGGCCGGGTGGAACCGTCGTTCATACTCAAGGCTTTCGAGGACGGAGCCGACGGCGTGCTGGTGGGCGGTTGCCACGAGGCCGACTGCCATTACATGAGCGGCAATGTGAAGGCCCGGGCGCGCGTGGAGGAGACCCGATCGCTGCTGGACCTGCTGGGCCTGGGCGGCGAGCGCCTTCGCATCAAGTGGATCAACGCGAACGAGGGCGAGGCCTTCGCCGCCGAGGTCAAGGACTTCACGTCCACTCTCAAACGTCTGGGCACCAGCCCGCTTAGAGGTGTCAAGGCCATCGCGCGGGGCGAGCCGCCCCCGCTGGCGGACATAATGGCGCGCACCGACACCAACCTCTGCGTGGAGTGCGGCAAGTGCACGGCCTCCTGCCCGGTCTCGCGCCGCCTTCCCTCCTTCAGCCCCCGGATGACCGTGGAGATGTCGCTGGAGAAGATGGCAAGCGAGATCGAGACCGGCCCGCAACTCTGGGAGTGCCTGACCTGCAGGACCTGCGAGGGGCGCTGCCCCTACAACGTGCGCTTCAGCGAGTTCATACGCGAGGCCCGCGTCGAGGCGCAGGACCTCGGGCTCGACGGCTGCCCCACCCAGTCCGGTCAGATGTACTCCTGGATGCGCATGATGGCCTGCGACGGACTGCCGCAGCAGCGCACCGGGTGGGCCGACGGTTTCAAGACAAAAGCCAGGGCCGCGTCGAAGAACGACATCATGTTCTTCGTCGGGTGCCTGCCGCACTTCGAGGTAAGCCACCACCACGTCGGCGCTGACACCCTCGGCGTTGCGACCAACACGCTGGCCATACTCAACGCCATGGGCATATCACCGGTGCTTCTGGCGGACGAGCGCTGCTGCGGTCACGACCTCCTCTTCGCAGGCGAGCCCGAGGCCTTCGAGGCGCTGGCAAGGAAGAACGCCGCGGCCATAAGGAAGGCCGGGGTCAGGCGAATAGTCACGGCCTGCGCGGAAGGGTATCAGACCCTGGCGGATGAGTACCCCCGCGTGCTCGAGGACTGGGACGTCGAGGTCATGCACATCTCCGGGCTCATGGCCCGGGCCGTGGAGTCGGGAAAGATCAGATTCGAGAACGACCTGGGCCTTAAGGTCACCTACCAGGATCCCTGCAGGCTCGGGCGTTACATGGACGAGTACGAGGCGCCACGGGCCGTGCTGGGCGCCATGCCCGGTGTCGAGCTCGTCGAGATGGAGCATCACGGGCCCGACTCCATCTGCTGCGGGGTGAGCTCGTGGATAAGCTGCGGGGCCACCGCCAAGAGCATACAGATGTCCCGACTGGCGGAGGCGAAGGCTACGGGTGCCGACGTGCTGGTGACCGCGTGCCCCAAGTGCGCGATACACTTCAGCTGCGCGCTTTCGGGGCGGGTCCCGGTGGAACGCTCCGAGGTGGAGATCCCCATCGAGGACCTCACCTCCCTCGCCGTCAAGGCGATGGGCCTGTCGCTTCCCGAACCGGGAGCCGGTATCGAGAAGCCGAAGGTCGCGAAGGCCAAGCCTGCCGCAAAAGCCGCAGGGAAGTCCGCCGGGAAGACGGCCTCCGGGTCGGCGCCGAAGGCCGCCGGGGCCACGACCAGGAAGGCGAAGAAACCGGCAGGCGCCAAGACCGGGAGAGAAAGATAGATGTCTGATTCAGTACTGGTCATCGGTGGCGGCGTCTGCGGAATACAGGCCGCCCTGGACCTGGGCGACAAGGGCCTGAAGGTCAAGATGGTCGAGCGCGAGCCCTCCATCGGTGGGCGCATGGCGCTACTGGACAAGGTGTTCCCCACCAACGACTGCTCGATCTGCATCCTCGCGCCGAAGATGATAACCTGCTTCAACCACCCCAACGTCGAGGTCCTCACCTGTGCCGAGGTGGTCGGGGTCAAGGGCACGGCCGGTGACTTCGAGGTCAAGGTCCGAAAGAGGGCGCGTTACGTCGACGAGGACAAGTGCACCGGCTGCGACGCCTGCACCCAGGCGTGCGTGCTGGCCGGGAGGATACCCGACGAGTGGAACCAGAACTTCGGCACGCGCGGAGCTTCCTACATTCCGTTCATGCAGGCGGTCCCGCGGGTGGCGATCATCGACAAGGAGAAGTGCCTCAGGCTCACAAAGGGAAAGTGCAAGAGCCCCTGCCTGGAGGCCTGCCTCCGCAACGCCATCGACTTCGAGCAGGAAGACGAGGTCGTCGACCTCGAGGTCGGCTCCATCATCGTCGCCACCGGTCTGGACATGTACGATCCGACGCCGGTCACCGAGTACGGCTACGGTCGCTTCGCGAACGTCATCCACTCCATGGAGTACGAGCGGCTCATCAACGCCAGCGGTCCCACCGGCGGGCACATCACCCGTCGCTCCGATGGCGAGAGGCCGAAGCGCATAGCCTACGTACAGTGCGTCGGCGCGCGGGATGTGCGTAGCGGCCACCCTTACTGCTGCAGCGTGTGCTGCATGTACGCGACCAAGGACGCCATGCTCGCTTACATGCACCACGACGATACCGAGAACTACATCTTCTACACCGACCTCAGGGCCTTCGGTCGTGGGTTCGACGAATACATCAAGAGGGGCGCGGACGAGTACAAGATAACCTACATACGCGCGCGCCCGGGAGAGGTAACAGAGGACCCTGTAACCAAGAACCTTTTTGTCTGGTATGATGACACGGAGGGCGGCGGAGTAAAGAGCATGGAAGTTGACATGGTAGTCCTGTCAGCGGCCTTCATTCCGCCGAGAGGCATCGAAGAGCTGGCGGCGGTACTCGGTGTCGAGCTGGACGAGTACGATTTTCTAAAGGCCAGTGATGACCTCCTCGCCCCCATGGACTCATGCGTCCCGGGGATCTACATCGCCGGTGCCTGTACCAGGCCGATGGACGTGACCGACGCGGTCACGCAGGGGGGCGGCGCGGCCGACCGGGCCGCGCAGGCGATTGCTCAGTGCGGCGGGAAGCCTCCGGCAAAAGCCGGGGCTGGGAGATAGGAGGTAGGAGATGGCAGCGA
>JAZDFZ010000076.1:0-92963 GCA_043807425.1 Actinomycetota bacterium | reverse complement strand
GCTCCTGATCCACTTCGAGCCGGCGTACGAGACCGAAGCTGGAGCCCGGGCTCTCAGCCGGGGGTTACGACACAAGCGGGCCCGAAAGGCCCCGCTTTCTGTTATTGTCCCTCTCCCCTTGGGGGAGAGGGTCGGGTGAGGGGGTTCTAGCGGTGCTGCGACCCCAGTTCCTTGAGCCTGGCTTCTACGGCGTCGGCAACGAGCAGGTAGATGGTCTTCGCTGAAGCTTCCTGCTCGAGCGACCTGATGGCGATCCTGCGCTCGAGCGCATCTCTTATCAGGTTGCGGGCCATTGTGCTGACCGGCATCCCTTCTTCATTCGCTGCTTCTTCCAGTCCGCGAAATGTATCTCGGTCCAGTCTCAAAGTGAAAAGACTCATCCGCCGGTCTCCTGCCGGAGGAGGCGCCAGTTCAACGCTCTCCCCTTTTTCCCACAGCGCCATGGCTTCCTCTTTCGTGAGATCCTCGATCCTCTTGCCTTTCTCACTCATCAACCAATCCTCCAGGCAGTCCTCGGTCTCCAGATTCCGTCGACCTCGTCCACTGGATCCAGAAAAGTCTGTATCCGTTTGCCATTGAACTCACAACTCCCTACAACCAGAAGGCGTCTTCCCCTTGCTTCATCCTCTACCCAGCGCGCACTACGTTGTGTGTCACCGATAGTCGCCGACTCGACCTCCCACATGAGCAGGCCATGCATATGCTTCAAGTTATGCTCATCCCACTCCAGGGCGTTGACGCTGACCTCTAGACCCCTAGTCATCCGTCATAGACCCTTGTGTCATACACATGTTACACCCATCCGGGACTTGCTATCAACTTAAATCGTCGTCCGGGCACTTCAGCAGTTATCCACTGCGTGGAGAGGTATCAGAAAGAAAGGCCCTAGAATCAACAGTCCCTGCGGACCATCTCAGGTCATCATATCAGCAATACAAGCAATTTGCGAGAAAACACAGTAAATAAGCACAGGTTAATGAAGGCGCGCCGGGCATCAGTAGCCGGTGGAGCAGGTGCCGCCGCCGCGGTTGTTCCAGTAGACGCCGCGCTCGCAGGCGATTGCTCCGGTCGCATTCACTTTCAGCGAAAGGTTGCCCTGGTAGTAGTCGTTCACGTGGACCGTGACCCGCCGCTTAGCCTTCACGACGAAGTCGCCCACGGCCTCCTCCCCGCCCTCGGTCATCGCCGTCACCGTCGCGGTCACGTCTGCGTCGCCCGGGTTCTGCAGCAGCAGCCAGGTGTCGAAGCCGTAGGCCGTGCAGCCCTCGGGCAGGAACACCTCGGTGGCCGGAGCGGTCATGCCGTTGGTCACGTGCCCGGCTTTCCCGCCCGGTACCGGCCAGAGCATCGAGCGCCCCGCGACGATGGGCTCGTCGGAGTGCACCACCGTAGAGACGTCTTTGTCCTGGACCACGTCGTTTACCCACACGGTCCGGCGCGTCCCGGCAGGGACTGTAACCGTGCGGCCGATGGGCTCCGTCCCCTCCTCGCCGGTGACGAACTCACACTCGACGCGCGCGTCTGAGGTGCCGGGGTTCAGCAACTGGACATATGTGTCGAAGCCCCACGCGGTACATCCCTCGGCCAGGTACCAGTCGGTAGCGGGTGCCGTGACCCCGATGGAGCCGTTCCCGCCCCTCCTGGCGTCCCAGTAGAGAGACCCCTCGACGACCACCGGCTTGTCCGAGGTGACCTTCGCCGAGACGTCTCCGGCGGCGACGACCTCGTTCACGTGGACGGTGCTACGTGCGTAGGGCGCCACTGCGACGGTCGGCCCCGCGACCGTCCCGCCGGGGGTGAAGTAGGAGACGGTCGCGCTGGCCGGCTCGCCTCCCGGGTTCAGTATCTCGACCCAGTCGTCGAAGCCGTCGGCGGTGTGCCCCTCGGAGAGGTACCACTCGGTCGCCCCGGCGTCCGTCCCGATGGAGTCGTGACCCTCGGCCCGGTCGCCCCAGTACATGGCCCGCTCGACGTAGACGGGCCTGTCCGAACCCACCCTCACCCCGGCGTTCTGCTCCCAGATGCACGAGGCCGCGTTCACGGTCAGCCTCGATCGGGGTGGCACGGAGATGGGGTCGGCGTTCCGGCACCCCGAGTCGGTGAAGTAGCTGATGTTCACGGTGGCGGGCTCCTCGTTGGGGTTTGCGACGAGCACCCATGTCTCGTAGCCGTAGGCAGTGCAGCCCTCGGCCAGGTAGTAGTCATACGCGGTGCCCGGCGGCACGTCGGATGGCGTACCGGTGTACACGTTCATCATCGCCTCGTCGGTGGTCACGGGCCTGCCCCCGGCCAGCAGCACGTCCCGCGTGCTGAACAGCATGGTGTGGAACGTCGCCCCCGGGTCATCGGGGTTGTGGCGGCCACTCCCGCTCACGGGCATCAGCACGTGCTTCGCCGCGTAGTAGTCCAGCGCTATGGGGTCCTGGCTCGCCAGAAGCTTGTTGACCCTGACCGCGTTCGCGTACGGCCCGTTTGGCCCGCCCGCTGGCGTCACCCACACCGCGTCCACGATGTTGAGGTCGGGGTACCTGCAAACGTGCATCACGGAACCGAACAGGCCGCTGTTGATCATCGGCGTGTGCGGAGCGTTCTGGGTCCCCTGCCACAGGTCCTGGAACCCCATGTAGTGCTTCACGCAGCACGTGACCCCCGCGCCGCTGTGGTCTTTCAGGACCGGGACGTTGAGGAACCTCACCCGGCCGTTGTCGTACGAGGAGCCGTTCCACCAGCCGTAGCGCGCGCTGATATGCGTGCCGTACACGGTCGTGAACTTGGGGTAGCCCTCCTCGATCTCGGGGACGTAGCAGTAGCCGTCGCGCATGTCCCCGCCGCCGAACTCCCCCACCGACAGCGTCTGCACCGCGGTCCAGTCGTAGACCGAGACCCTGTGCCCCTTCGCCGCGTACATGAGCGCCACGTCGTTGTACGACCGGGTGATGTCCTCGGCGTTGCAGCCGTTGGGGTTCTGGTTGTCCGCCCGGTTGTCCATGTAGGAGTCCCACTGGCCGTTCTCGACTATGACCACCTCGCCGGTGAAGCCGTCCGGGTGGTTGACGATAGCGTCCACCAGGCCCTTCACCACGTCGGAGTTGGTCCCGCCGCGCCAGCGCCACTCGCCGTTGACCTTTATCATCACGATGTCGTCGGCGCCGATGAGCCCGCCCGGGCCGGCCGCTCCCCCGCCACCCGGCCTGTCGCTCTTGAAGAAGTCCAGGCCGTTGGTGTCCATCACGTTGATGAGCGTATTCACCCCGTACTCGCTCTGGTTGGGGATATTCTCCGCGACGTAGATGTTGGAGGCGCCTGCGTCCGCCGAGCGCATGCTCACGGCCTGGAGCCCTGCAGCCGCCGCCTTCATCTCGTCCATGGATCGGCCGCCGTTCCCGCCCATGCGACCGGCCAGGCCTACAACCAGCAGCACGGCCAGCCCGGCGGCGAGCACGACCTCCCCCACCTTCACGAAGCGTTTCAGCCTGGGCCAGGAGCGCCCCGGGGCCAGGTACCGGGGAAGCCGGGCGGCGATGGGCAGGGCCGCGGCGCCCAGGAACACGCTCACGTTGGTGAGCGCGGCCTTCTGGCAGGGGTAGTTGATACGCGAGGGCTTACGGCCAGTCCTGATCACAAGCCAGAGCAGAGACAGGATCCCGATGAGCAGGGCATTGCCGTACACGTACTTGCGCGCCCTGGCCCACAGGCCCTTCGACTCCTCTTCCGTGACGTGACCGTCCCCGCCGTCGCACCTGTGATGCGCCTGGTGCTCTTCCATCCGTTCTCCCTAACTCGAAAAGCCCGTGCCTGAATCCGAGGCCCGGGCTCTCTGGCAAGCCTTCTCTCATGAAGTATATCGGTACCCGCGGCGGAAAAAGCAATGAGATCCCGCAGAATTGCATCACGATAGCTACCAATATACATCAATAATCTACTTTATACTCAGCAGTTGCAGTCTATCGCACGGAATCGGACCGGATGCCGTTGCTGGTGATGATAAATAATTCTAGTGTCAACTGAAGTTAACCATCGTGATTCAAGACTGCGTTGCCAGCAATAGATTGGAACACCCGCGGAGCCGGCACGGGTACTGAGTGTCAAGGACTTGAATCACATCCTCAACAACAGTTAGCAGGTGAATCATAAGCAACGGAAATAGCACGGAAACCGCCTGAAAACCGGTTCCGCCCCACATTGGCTGTTATTCGAGTTAATAATATATACTAAGCTTATAATATAGTTAGTTACTGTGATTCAAGTCTTTGACACCAGCCGCACAACCGTCAGTCCTGACGGGAAGCAGAAGAGCAACGACCAGAACGATAGGGCCGGCCACGTAGAGGACAACTCCTATCGGTGCAAGGATCAACAACAACAGAGCAGAGGCAACCAGGCCGACCCTATCATGCAACCTGGAGACCGGCCTGAATACGTGTCCTTTTTCCTTGAGGATGCTCCACCCCAGGGCATTGCTGACGAGCAAGACTCCGACAACGATAATCACTCCGAGTGTCTCAACAGCCTCCCTCCTGCCCTGAAACCAGCCGAGCAGTATTCCGAGAACCAAGGGGATAGCCAGAACAAGAAGCGGAATCAACACCACGAGTGAAACCCACTTGAGATCTATTGATCGGTGCCCGCTGGAGCGGCGCCGCTCCGTGCTGATTGCCTTGGAGGTGCCAGGTCATTCCCGAACACCCCGAGGCTCCACACCTATTGACGTTGAACGGTTTTGCACTTATGCCCCTTGCACAGATCCGTCTTATCTTGCTGTCCGGTTCTCATTCTTTGAGAGCCATCCTGGAATCGAACCTTGAAGTACCTTTCCGGAAGCACAGGATTCCATTTCTAGATCCTCGTAGCCCGGTGTTTTCCTCAAGCCTGATACTCAGGCCAGATGAGTGGGGTTCCGCAGGTCGCGCAGAACTGCTGTTGCCAGATAACCTTTCGGCCGCACGTCGGACATGGAAACGCCGGCGCGGGACCTGCCTGCTGGAACTCCGCTACACTCGGGCTTGCCCGAGGTGGTTGTGGGTCGACTGATACTGCTGTGAATCCGCGTGAGTCGGCTACTTGCTTACGCTTCGGAAGCGGGGGCGGCTGCGGCGCGGGGGGGTTGACCTGCAGGCTCGATTGTCCGGCTTGCCCTAGAGCGAGCCCCGGAAGAGCCGGCAAGTCCTGTGCTGCGAGTGGCTGACTCTGCCCCTGAGGGTCTGCGTTCAGAAGGGCAATAGTCCGATATTCAGTGAACTGGGCTTTGTCGAGTTGTGCCCCTTTCGAACAGACCGGGCACAGGAGCATGTGCACGGTGCCGTAAGGGATCACCGGGATGAAGAACAGACAGAACCAGGTTCGGACCCTTACGAGTACGAAATCCACTTCGTTGTTGCATGAAGAACAGCGGCCTTTTCCGACGGTTCCGCACTTCTTGACAGTCTTGCGACCCCATCCGAAGATGATCATCCCCTACACCTTCCCCTTGCGAATGAGCTTGCCGCGGAACTTCAACAGCTTCTGCATGGCGTCCGCGTCGACCATCGGGCCGTGGCCGGCGCAGACCAGCCAGACGTCCTCTTCCTCCACGGCGTCTACCACCTTCGCGGCCGAGGCCGCGGCCTGGTCGAAGTCGCAGGAAAAGCCGATGGTGGGCAGAGTGAACGTCCTGTAGGTGTTGATGATGGTATCGCCGGTGAAGAGGATGCCCTTCTCCTCCCACAGATAACACGCCTGGCCCGGGGTGTGCCCCGGGGTGTGGAAGACTCTCATCCCCCCCAGCACATCCAGCACCTCGCCGTCAGCGCAGGCGACGTCCACCTCGACCGGTGGCACGCGCGTGGCCGCGGCCGCCCCCCGCGGTAGCAGCGAGGCCGCGCGCCCCAGCACGCCCTTCTTGTAGACGCTTGAGACCGAGTCGTCCCCCTGAAGGTAGGGGACCTCGTCCGCGTGAGCGACCACCTTCGCCCGCGAGACGCGCCGGAGGGCCGCCGCCGAGCCCGCGTGGTCCACGTGGAAGTGCGTGAGCAGTATGTGGGAGACCTCCACGGGAGAGCGGCCCAGGCTCTTGATCCGGTCCACCACCAGCATGTAGTCCTGGGGCGCGCCGGCGTCGATGAGCACCAGCTCGTCGTCCGCTTCGATGATGTAGATGTTGCCGGTCAGGTAACCGAAGACCTTGTGTACTGGCGGTATGCTCTTCATCTGTCCTCCTCGACGGACGGGGGGGCTTCAGGCAGGCCCAGTAGCCTGCAGACCTCCTCGGGGTCGTCCACCGAGACCACCAGCGGCCTCTTCTCCCCCTCGATGTGCATCACGATCCCGGGCCCGTTGCGCGTGTTCAGCGCCTTGGTCCCGTCCACCCCGAAGCGGATGCCGTAGCCCAGGTAGTTGCGGAAGGTCAGGGTATAGGGCTCGCAGGAGAGCACCTTCGACCTCGGGTACCTCCAGGAGAAGACCCCGAAACGCGCGACGACCTCTTCCTCGGTGATCTCGAAAACCAGCGAGCCGAAGTTGATCAGCAGCGCCACCAGCGCCAGTGCCAGAGCCCCGAACCAGATGCTGTAGGTGGTGTTGTTCTCCGTAATCCCGCCGACGATGACCACTACAAAGATGACCAGGGGCAGGGCCGCAACAAGCCAGATCCACCAGATGAGGAACATCCTGCGGTGGAAGAGGACGGGGCCGTTCGTCCGGCGGTCGGTCATCCGTCACCCCACCGTGAGGGCGCTCCGTTCCGGAGCGTCTACCTCGGCGGCCCGGGCCTGTTCCGGGCGCGGGGCGGCCGGGGCCTCGCCCGCGGCCAGGAACCTCTCCACCGCCGCGTTGAACAGCTCGGGCTGGTCCAGCTGGGGGACGTGAGCGGCGCGGGCTATCGCCACCAGGTACGAGCCGTTGATGAGTACGTTCAGCGATTGGCCTATCTTGAGTGGCACGCCCATGTCCTTCTGGCCCCAGACCAGGAGCGTCGGCCTGGTGATCTCGCCGCACCGGCCCGCATAACAGACCCCCATGACCATCCGGGCGCAGCTCACGTACCAGTCCATGTAGCGGTCGACATCCGGCCGCCGCGCCGTACCCGTCGCCTCGTCCAGCAGGACCCGGGTGTACTCGTTCAGGCTGTAGACCCCCGCCATCCTGTAGAGCGGCCTGTAGCGCGGCACGACGGCCACGAAGAAGAGCACCATCCTGCGAAGCCATCGGGCGGGCAGGCGCCTGAGCGCCAGGCCGAGGGCCCTGGGGAAACGGTGCCCCCCGGCGCTGTCCACCAGGACCAGGTTCTCTATCATCTCCGGGTGCTCGAGGGCCAGGTACATCGACAGCAGGCCTCCCATGGAGTTGCCGGCGATGGAGACCTTCTCGATGCCGAGTCGAGACAGCAGGCCGCGCACGGTGCGGGCGAACAGCTCTACGCCGGCGTCACCGTCCGGGATGCTCGAACGCCCGTGCCCGGGGAGGTCCAGCGCCACCACCCGGTGCGTGTTCGAGAAGTGCTCAATGGTGGGCGTCCAGTTGGTCATGGAGCCGCCGAGCCCGTGCACCAGCAACAGGGCCGGTCCCTCTCCCTCGTCCACGTAGCAGATGTCGCATCCGTCGATCTCGGTGTACTTCGCGTTCTGGTATGGTCCCAACTCGGTTCTCCTTCCCCTGCAGACCAGGCCGGCCACTCATTCGCGGACTGAAGTCCGCGCCCAATCCTGAGTGTATCCCGTTCAGAAGTCGCCCAGCTTCTTGTGCCTGTCCACCGGGCGCGGCGTTCCCTCGACGGTCTTATCCACGTCGTGGAAGCAGCTCCCCGGCTTCTCCGACTCCTTGACCTTCGGGTATATCACGCCGCGCAGGAACTCCATCGCCGCCTCGATGTCCCCGTCCATCATTATGCGCTCGAGCTCCATGCGCTCGTTCTCACCGAAAGAGACCGCCCAGACCTTCGCCATTGCCCCCTCCTAGTCTAGCACGGCCGTCTCAGCCCACCCACACGATGCCGACCGTCCGCGACTTGCCCAGGCCGGCCATACCGTTGACCCCGCCCTCGTCGAAGCCGTCGGTCTGCACGGAGACGCGGCACCCCATGGACACGGCCGTCAACGAGAGGTGCGAAAGCGCGATGGGTACGTCCAGCATCCAGAACGGCTTGTCCAGCAGGCCGGTGGAGAAAGTCTTGGGGTAGCCCGTGGCGAGCAGGGCGAAGCCGGCCGGCGTGTCCGTCGCGCGGCCGCACAGCCCGGCCAGCCGCTCGAGCCGGGCCGGGTCACGGACCACCACGAACTGCCATGCCTGTGCATTTCCGCCGCTGGGAGCGAACCGGGCGGCCTCGAGGCATGCCTCGACCTGCAGGTTGGTGGAGGCGGCGCATTCACCCCGCCCGCCCCTGGCGAGCAGGTCCATCAGCCCGGCTACTCCTTCGTCCACCGCCTCGAAACGCTCGAGCGGTATGGTCCCCACCTCGTACGGGGTTCCGACCCGCTCGACGGCCGCGATCCTGTCCAGCGTCTTCCTCCTGCGCGACTGGACCCTGGCCAGCACCCCGGCCGTGCCGATAGGCCCCGGGAACTGCGCCCTGCCGATCGATATCACCACGGGCACCGCTGTCCCCCCATGGATACCAAGCGCCTTCTTCACCTCTCCCTGGTTGATCCCCGCCATCCAGCAGGTCCCCAGGTCCCGCTCCGTGAGCCAGAGTATGCAGTCCTCGACCGCCATGGTTATCCGGGGCATCACCGACGGCCGGTCGGCGGTGATGTCCTCATCCGGCACCTTCATCACCAGGAAGGCCACCAGCGGCGCCCTGGTGAGCCACATGTTAATCTTCCCCACGGCCCCTTTCTGGGCACCGGTCCGGACCCTGTCCACGGACCCCTGGTCCGTCACGACCATGATGGCGTCGGAGGGGACACCCCTGAGCTCGCAGGCTGCGGCCGCGGTCCGCTCGATCTCACCCGCAAGGTCCTCCCCCATCTCCATTGGCACGTACTTGCGGCTCGAGCGGCGAGCGTAGACGACGTCCCAGAGCGGCCAGGGGCCGCTCGAGAAGGCGCGGTAGTCCCTGGTGGGCCTTCGGTTCGATTCCATGTCCGGCATCGGGGCCTCCTTTGGCCGCATCCCGATCGATGTCCCCTCGCGGGGGGAGATGCGAGCTTAGCGGTGAATATAATTCATCGTCCATCGGTGTCACAAGGAGGTACCGGCTAATACTAAGGTGCCAGGCACATAAGCCTTGAAGTATTAGCGCTGGATCAAGATTCCCGGAGGTTCGCACGGCCCGCATTCACGTTCACTGGTCTGACCCCTGGTATAGAATCGCCGCATGAAGACCGACCTCATTCTTCTGCATCCGCCGAGCGTCTACGACTTCCGGGAGATGCTCATCGTGCCGCGCCCTATAGCGGACCTGGTGCCCTCCGGCCCGTTCTTCGAGATGTACCCCATCGGGTTCGCCTTCCTGGGCGAGTACCTGGAGCGCCACGGGTTCCGGGTCCGCGTGGTGAACCTGGCGGCGCGGATGCTCGCCGAGCCGCGCTTCGACGTCCCGAGGTACCTGGCCCACCTGCAGCCCGCAGCGTTCGGCATCGACCTGCACTGGCTGCCGCACTGCCAGGGAGCACTGGAGGTCGCCGGGCTCTGCAAGGAGACCCATCCCGTGACCCCAGTGATCATGGGGGGGTACTCGGCCAGCATCTTCCACCGTGAGCTGATGGACTACCCCCAGGTGGACTACGTCGTGCGGGGAGACTCGACCGAGGAGCCCCTGCTCGGGCTCATGCGTGCCATCGCGGCGGGCAGATCGCCCGAGGATATCCCCAACCTCACTTTCCGGGACGACGCCGGCGCGGTCGTGGAGAACCCGCTGGACTACGTGCCGGGTTCCCTGGACCACCTCGGCGACCCGTACTGTTTCATGATGAGGTCGGCCGCGAGGCACCTCGACGTCCGGGGCGTGCGGGCGTTCCGGGGGTGGTGGTCGTACCCGACCACCGCCGTGCTCACCGTCCGGGGGTGCTCGCGCGACTGCGCCTTCTGCGGGGGCTCCGCCTCGGCCATGGAGAGCTGCCTGAACCGCAAGGCTCCCGCCTACCGCTCACCGGAGGCGATAGCGGCCGACGTCCGGTCCATCAGCCGGTTCACCGGGGCTCCCATCTTTATCATCGGAGACCTGCGCGAGAACGGGGAGGATTACGGCGCGGAAGTGCTGAACCGGCTTGGGCGCATCCGGCCGTCCAACCACGTGGTGCTCGAGCTCTTCGGGCCCGCGAATGGGTGGTACTTCGACCGCGTCGCCGCCTCTCTCCCCTCATGGGACCTGGAGATATCGCCCCAGAGCCACGACGAGGGCATCAGGCGGGCGCTCGGCAGCGGTTATACGAACGCCGAGCTCGAGGAGACCATCGAATGCGCGCTCGCGGCCGGCTGCGGCAGGCTGGACGTCTTCTTCATGATAGGCCTCCAGGGCCAGACGCCGGAGTCCGTCGACGCGTCGGTGGAGTACTGCGGGGCGCTCATGAAGAGGTTCGGGAAGCGCCTCAATCCCCTCATCGGGCCCCTGGCCCCGTTCATCGACCCAGGCTGTCTCGACGAGGTGGAGGCGCACAGCCGCGGGTACAGGATACTGCTTCACTCGCTGGAGGATTACCGCCGCGCCCTGCTGGAGCCTCACTGGCGCGACATGCTGGGTTACGAGACGCGCTGGATGACGCCGGAGCGGATAGTGGAGTCCACCTACCGGGCGTTGTTCGCGCTGAACCGCCTGAAAGGGCGGCTGGGCCACCTCGATCGCGACTACATGCTCGCCTACGAACGGCTCCTGCTGGAGAGCCAGGACCTCCTCGAGAGGGTGGACGCCATGGCCGCCATGGAGCCGGGCCTGGTCCGCGACATGGAGTTCGCGATGTGCCGGGCAGAGGCCGGACGCCTGCTGGAGGAGGGCGCCCTGGTCAAGGAGCAGATAAGCTGGCCGGTGACCGGACGTGGTGTCCGTCCCCTCGGCGTGCTACGCTCTCTGTTGGGAGGTGGTCGCCGGTGAGGCAACCCCGGTCGACGGTCGGCGCGGTACTAGTGGTCCTGATGGCCTTCCTTCTCGTCTCGACCCTGACGGCGGGCTGCCGCCGGAGCGGCTCCGGGGACGAGGCTGATCTGGTGGGCTCCATCCGGTCCGGCGGCCTCGAGCGCACCTACGTCCTGCACGTGCCTCCCGGCTACGTTGAGGGAGCCGATAACTCCCTTGTCCTTGCCTTCCACGGCCACGGGGGCCAGGGAGAGAACCAGGAGAGGCTGTCCGGCATGGAGGCGGTCTCGGACGCGAACGGATTCCTGCTCGCTTACCCGGACGGGGTAGATCGCGGCTGGAACGACGGCAGGGGCATCAACGAGGGGATCGAGGACGTCGGTTTCGCGCGAGACCTGGTCGGGAAGCTCTCCGCGGAGTACGGCGTCGACCCGAAGCGCGTATATGCCACGGGCATCTCGAACGGCGGCTTCATGAGCTTCCGGCTGGCCTGCGACGCGCCGGACGTCTTCGCCGCGGTGGCTCCCGTGGCCGCACTCATGAGCGTTCCTCTCGTCGAGAGCAACAGGTCCACGACTCCGGTGTCGGTCCTGCTCGTCAACGGTACGGAGGACCCCCTGGTCCCGTGGGAGGGCGGGCAGATCGGCGGCGGCATGCTGGGCAGTCGCGGCGAGGCGATATCGACCCAGGCCAGCATAGACTATTGGGTTGGGCTGGACGGCTGTGCGACCACCCCTCAGGTTGCGCGCCTCCCCGACAGCGACCCCGCCGATGGGACCACGGTCACCCAGTACGTCTACCCGGGCGGTCGCGACTCCACCGAGGTGGTCCTGTGCGAGGTGACGGGTGGCGGCCACACCTGGCCCGGGGGATATCAGTACATGCGCGAGAGGATCATCGGCCGGACGTCGCGCGACCTGGAGGCAAGCGAGTACATCTGGGAGTTCTTCCGCGCCCACCCGCGCCTGTAGGAATATGGAGGGGCGTCAGACAATTGCACACGTTGACTCCAATCTAACTGTTGACGGGAGTTGAGTGGGAATTAACCTCAACCATCTTTTCCCAACACGGTTTCAGCGATAAGAAGAACCGTATGGGTCAGATCCCCTGCTGGATGAGAAATAATGGTTGAGGTGAATTCTCACGTTATTCCAGTTTGACCGAGAAGCCGAAGCGGCCTTCCTCGTAGTACCCGCTGGGGAAGTACGCCGCGTACTTGACCGCGTAGTTTCCCGTCACGTTCGTGTTCACCGGGACGTACATGGTGCGCGCCTCCGGGGTCAGCACGTTGGCCCCCGTAGTCACCGACAGCCCGTCGCGCGTCACCTCTATGAACGACCCGGCGGACAGCCCCTTGCTGAAGTTGATGAAGACGGCGGGAATCGGAGCCGTCAGCAGGGCGTTGTTCGGCGGCTCGCTGGAGGCGTAGTTGATGGCCCTGACCTCGGTGAAGCTCTCCTGGACGAACGGTGGAGGGGGGGGCTCGGTGGACTCCGGCGCGCTCGAGCGCGGCGCGGATGCCTGGGGTTGCTTAGCCCCTCCACACCCGGGCACGAGCGCAATCGCCAGCACCAGCACCGTCAACAGACATATCGATCGCTTCAACTGCTCCCCTCTCCCTCCTTGCGCCCCGCGTCCTTCAGCCCCTTCAGGCTGAACTCGAAGCAGGCGCCTCCGTCGTTGTAGGCCCTGATAGTGCCGCCGTACAGCGTGACGATCCTGTCAACGATGGTCAGGCCGATGCCCGTGGCCCCGTCCTCGCCGCGCGCGAACGGCATGAAGACCTTGTCGAGCAGTTCCGCCGGGATGCCGGGACCGTTGTCGCGGATGAGGTATGTGTATCCGCCACCCTCCGGCCCCGCCGTGCAGGAGATCTCCATGGAGGGGCTCTCCGCCGTGTTGTGTAGTATGACATTACCGACCAGGTTGCCGAACAGCTGGTACACGTGGGTGGGGCTTGCCATCAGCCGGCCCAGGTCGTCATCGACCTTCACCTCGAGACCCCGCTCCCGGATATCGCCGGCCCTCTCCGCGAGCACCCGCCCGACCACCACAGAGACGTCGACCTCCTCGACCTCGCGGGGCACGTTGCCGGCCTCGGCCAGCGAGAGCAGGTCGTCGATCAGTGCCGTAGCGCGCCCGGCGGCCTCCCCTATCATCCGGCTCACTTCGCCGACCTCGTCTATCGCCTCGTCGGTCCGGTTCTCCAGCAGCATCTCGAGGGTGTCGGCGGCGAGCGCGATCCCCGAGATCGGCCCCTTCAGGTCGTGAGACACCGTGTGGGCAAAACCCTCAAGCTCGGCGTTCACGCACTGGAGCGCCTGCTCGCCGCGCCTCCTCTCCGTGATGTCCCGCACTATCGCGATCAGCCCGACCGGCGCGCCGGTGGCATCCACCATCCGCGAGGAGCTCACCTCCGCGGAGAACACGCTGCCGTCGGCGCGCACGAGGTCGTACTCGTTGTGGTGCACCTCGCCGGTCTCGAGACCTTTTATGGAGTTCTCGAAGACCCTGACCCGGTCGTAAGGCGCGACGATGTCGAGCACGCTCATGCCCTCGAGCTCCCCGGGGTCCTCCACCCCGTACATGGCCGCGGCCTGCCTGTTGACGGTCTGGAAGGTGTAATTGAGGTCCACCACCGCTATCGCGTCCGGCGAGGTCTCCACCACGGCGCGGTAGCGTTCCTCGCTGTCCCTGAGCATCTCCTGGGCTTCGTGCCGCTGGGTCACGTCCTCGACGGTCCCCTCGTAGTAAAGCGTGCGCCCCATCACGTCCGTAACGGCCCTGGCGTTCACCCTCATCCAGAAGGTGGTTCCGTCCTTCCTGCATACCTCGGCCTCGAACCACTGGACGGCGCCGTCGCTCTCCAGCCTCCGGATGAACTCCTGGCGGCGTCCCGGCTCCACGTAGCGCTCGGCTATGTTGTCGATGTCGGCGATCATCTGCTCGGGGCTGCCGTATCCCCAGGTGGAGGCCATCACCTGGTTGACGGTGATGAAGCGGCCCTCGCGGGTGCTCTGGAACATGCCCACCACGGAGTTCTCGAATATGTCGCGGTACTTCTTCTCCGCCTCCTGGAGCGCCGCCTCGGCGCGCCGCCTGAGCGTGATGTCCTTGAAGACCATGACCGCGTAGTTGACCTCGCCACTCTCGTCCATCACCGGGGCGGCGGTCACCTCTATGGGTATCGTCCGGTCGGGTCGGCGTATCTCCACGTCCTCAACGGTCACGTGCTGGCCGGTCAGGGCCCGTACAATGGGAGTGCGGTCGTAGGGGTACAGCCGGTCGGTCCCGCTCACGTACATGTGGTAGACGTCGGGGAGCTGCCCGGCGCGCGCCTCGGGCCCCAGGCCGCGTATGCCCCTGCCGAGAAGGTCTTCCGCGACACGGTTGGCGAAGCGCGGCTTCCCGCTCTTGTCTACCAGCAGGACCGCCACCGGAAGGCTCTCTATGAGACTGGTGAGTCTTCCCTCCACCTCCCTGAGCGCCTTCTCGGCCTGGAACCGCTCGGTGAGGTCCCTGATGGCGGTGGCCCGCACCGTGCGACCGTGGAGGGGTATCGATCGGCCACGCAGCTCCATTGGAAACGTCGAGCCGTCGCTTCGCATGCCCATGGCGCGGTACGGCTCCTGTGAACCTTCGCGCATCTTCTCCATTACCAGCGCCCGGGTCTCGGGTGCGGCCAGGTCGAGGGCGTTGGTGCCGACGACCTCGGCCGCTTCGACCCCGAACAGATCGGCGAACGCCTGGTTGACCGCGAGTATGGTGCCCTGGTCGAGTATGACTATGGCCTCGAACGCCGCGTCGGCGAGCAGGCGAAGGCGCGTCTCGCTCTCCTCCAGCTCGCGCTCGGCATCCTCGATCGACTCTATGGGATCGTCCCCGTCGAACTCGTCCATCGTGCCCTCATTCAGATAGAGTCCTCTCCGGAGTGAGAGGACCCGTGGACATTATATCAGCCGGCCGCCCCGCTCCTCAGCCACACACCTGCCTGAACACGCGCATGAAGTTGAGGCCCAGTATCTTCTCCACCTCGTCGTAGCCGTAGCCGCGGTCCAGGAAGAGCTGGGTCAGTCTCGGCAGGTCCGCCGCGTCGTCCATCCCCACCGGGGTCCGGATGAACCCGTCCCAGTCGGATCCCAGCGCCAGGTGGTCGACCCCCACCAGCCCCCTGATGTGGTCCGCGTGGTCCACCACAACGTCCAGCGTCGGGCGGGGGCCCTCGCACGACAGCCAGTGGTCGGCGTATATCAGCCCTATGACCCCGCCGGTGCCCGCGATATCCCTGATGTCCCGGTCGGTGAGGTTGCGGAAGGTGGGCCTCACGGCGGCGGCGGCCCCATGGCTGACGATGACGGGGGCGCGGCTGCGAGCGCACACCTCGGCGATGAGGTCGGTGTGCACGTGCGCGACGTCCACCAGCATCCCCAGGTCGTTCATCAGCTCCACCGCCTCGATACCGGCTGAAGGAAGCGCGGCGCTCTTCTTCCGCTTTGTCGCCGATGTCACCGCGAAGCGGTTGGAGCTGAAGTGCGCCAGCGTTATGTAGCGCACCCCCCGAGAGTACAACTCCCGGATGCTGTCGACCGTGCCGCTCAGCATGTGCATCCCCTCTACGCCCAGCATGACCGCAATACGGCCCTGCTCCTTCGCCCGCTCGACGTCCTCAGCGCGCATGGCGGCACGCAGGCGTCCGGCGTTCTTGCGCATGACGAACTCGGCATAGTCCATGTTGGCGGAAGCGCGCGCGAAGCCCCGGTGGGGCCAGGGGTGGGTCACGATGCCCAGCCAGACGCCGTCCACGCCTCCCTGCGCCAGTTTCGGGACGTCGGCGTGCAGCATCCAGGGCCTGAACCCCCGAGGCGCCCTGTGCCGCTTCGACAGGTCCATCCCCAGCATCTTCGCGGCGATGAGGGAGTCGGTATGCAGGTCGATGACCAGCGAGCGCCGGTGGAACTCCAGCGTCTCCTCGCTTACCAGGATCTGATTCGTCCTTCGTGCCATGGTCCACCTCCATCCGGCCGCGTCTCTTTTTCGCATCGGCGTCCGACCCCGATGCGAATGTTGCAAAAGTGCCTGACCCTTTTGCAACGGAGCAGGATACCGGCCGGCTTCCTAGTATAGAATACCCATCGGCCGATGCCAGAAGCGAGGAGGACGAACCCTATGATCGAACTCGACTGCCTGGAGACCATCGAAGGATCCGCCGTGGACCACGACCTGGTGCTCTTTGCCCTCAGCACCTGCCCCCACTGCCGGCGCGCGCGCGACTTCCTCGGCACCAACGACCTCACCTACCGTTTCGTGTACCTCGACCAACTCAAGGGCGACGAGCAGAAGGAAGTGCTGGAGATCACCGACCGTTTCAACCCCCGCCGGTCCTTCCCTACGCTGGTGATCGACGACGAGGGCGTGCTGGTGGGCTTCAGCGAGACCGACTGGAAGGCCAGGCTCCTGTGAAAGGCGCCGCTCAGGACGCCGGAGAGTACTTCACCAGGCTGCGCGGCGAGGCGGAGGCCGCCGGCTACCACCTGAATCCCGACCACGAGTTCACCATGCAGCTCGTCGACGGGTTGATGACCAACATCGACCGGTTCGGCTACCCGCTCTGCCCGTGCCGCCTGTCGGGCGGGGACAGGCGGTCCGACCTGGATATCATCTGCCCCTGCGACTACCGCGATCCCGACCTGGACGAGTTCGATACCTGTTACTGAGGTCTCTACGTGTCCGGGCGGGTCCTGGACACAGAGGCGAGCGTAGAATCCATCCCCGAGCGCAGGCCGGCGGTCCGCCCCGAGGCGGCCGACGAACCAGAAGCGCGGGACACCGGCGAGATAAGGGTCTGGCGCTGCAAGGTCTGCGGGTACCTGTGCGCGCGCAGGGCCCCACCGGAGACCTGCCCCATCTGCCACGTCGGCATGGAGCGCTTCGAGCCCTTCCCGGTGCGGATCTGAAGGCGGGTTGAGGTGGAGAAGTTCGTCATCATCGGAGGCGTGGCGGCCGGGACCACCGCCGCCACCAGGGCGCGTCGCTGCTGTCCCGACGCGGAGATAACCATCTTCGAGCAGGGGGACTTCGTCTCCTATGCCGGGTGAGGCATGCCGTACCTCATCGGCGGCGTGACCGCCGACCACAACGACCTCATCGCCAGGACCCCGGCCGAGTTCCGCTCCCTGAACAACATCGATGTGCGTACCCGGCACAGGGTCACGGCGATCGAGCCGGAAAAGAAACGCGTTCGCGTCGCCGACCTGGCGGGCGGAGAGGATTCTCTCGTCGAGTACACCGGGCTACTGGTGGCGACCGGGGCCGTCGCCTTCGTCCCGCCCGTGGAAGGGCGCGACCTGGACGGTGTCTTCCCCCTCAGGGTCCTCGCCGACGCACTGGGCATCATGGACTACATCTCGCGCGAGACGCCCGCGCGCGCGGTCATAGTCGGGGCGGGCCCGATCGGCCTGGAGATGTGCGAGGCCCTTCGGCGGCTCGGCATCCAGGTCACGCTTGTCGAGATGGCCGGCCACGTGATGCCGCTGATCGACCCCGAGCTGGCCTCCGACGTCCAGGTCGTCCTGGAGAGGGAGGGGGTCACCTGCCTCCTGGGCGAGCGCCTTGAGGGCCTCGAGGGGGCGGGCCGTATCAGGCGGGTGATCACCGGCTCGGGCGCGGTCGAGGCCGACCTGGTCATACTGGGGATCGGCATCCGCCCCGACGTGGGGCTCGCGAGCGAAGCCGGAGTGGAGCTCGGCGCCAGGGGTGCCATACGGGTGGACCGCAACCTCTCCACGAACCTTCCGGGCGTCTTCGCGGCCGGAGATTGCGCTACGACCACCAACACCGTGACCGGGGCCGAGGCCTGGATACCCCTTGGCTCGACCGCGCGCAAGCAGGGCAGGGCCGCCGGCGAATGCCTTTCCGGGGCCGACACGGAGTTCCCCGGGGTGCAGGGGACTTCGGTGGTCAAGTGCTTCGACCTGACCGTCGGCCGCACGGGGCTCACCCCCTCCGAGGCCGAGGCCGCCGGGTTCGAGCCGCTAGACATGGTCATGAAAGCCCCCTCTCTTCACGAGTACTACCCTGATGGTGGTAATATGCATTTGAAGCTGACCGCGGAGAAGGAGACGGGAAGGTTGCTGGGAGCGCAGGTTGTCGGCGAGTTGGAATCGGGGGCCGATCGGCGCCTCGACGTCTTCGCCATGGCTGTAAAGGCGTCTTTGAGCGCCGACGACCTCCAGTACCTCGACCTCGCATACGCGCCGCCGTACTCCACCGCCGTCGACGCCGCCATCATCGCCGGGAACCTGCTCTCCGGCGCGGTCTATGGAAAGACATGCGGCTGCACGCCGGAGGGGTTGGATTGAGACGCCGGGGGGCAGTAGACCGTACCCACCTCGCGGTGGTCGCTTTCGCGCTGCTGACCCTTGCGACGCTCCCGCTGCAGGGGTGTGCCGGCGCCCCGCCTCGCAGCGAGCTGTACTACGCGTGTGCCCCCGGCAACTGGTGGCTCTTCCAGGGGTCCGGTGAGGGTACGCAGTACACCATCGAGATCAGGCTCGAGCACGCCGAGGGGGGCGCCCCAGACGTCCTGGACGGCAGGGTCACGGGAAGCCTGGGCACCTTCACGTTCTCCGAGCAGGGCTTCCTGCTGAGGACCGGCCCCGAGTTCCTGCAGATAATCCTGCCCTCCGAGGCATCCATCGCGACCCCCGCGGAGAACGACCCGTACCTCCCGGTACCGCTGCAGGTGGGCGTTCAGTACGGGACCGACCTCGCCGGTGTCGTCGGGCCGGACTCGCTCTGGGTGCTCAGGCAGGTCAAAGCCGCTTCACCATGGGGCGAGGTGGATGCCCTCGAGATGGCCGACAACCGCGACCCGGCGCAGGCCGACTACCTGATAACCTTCGCGCCGTACCTCGGGCCGGTCGAGATCGACATCGCCGATACACCGCCCCTCACCCTCAAGAACGCCGGCGTCAAGTAGTCCTTTCCCGCGGTAGACCCATAACTGCGAATCATCCCAGCGTGGTCCTGTTCCTGCCGGCCGTCTTGCTCTCGTACATGAGTGTGTCGGCTCGCGAGACCAGCCGTTCGATGTCGTCGTCCTCCGTGGCGACGGTGGCACCCACCGAGATCGTGACCCCGACCCTGGTCTCCTCCGTCCAGGCGGCCGAGCTCTCGACCAGCGCCCTGATCTTCTCGGCGATCCGGGCCAGCGTCGGCTCGTCCACGTTGATGACCACGGCCAGGAACTCCTCGCCCCCCCATCGGTGCACCGAATCGAACGACCTCAGGCCGCCGGCGGCGGTCCTGGATACCACTCGCAGCACGCTGTCGCCCGCGGCGTGGCCGTAGCGGTCGTTGACGGCCTTGAACTCGTCGATATCGAAGTAGAGCACGCCGAACGGCCACCCGTACCTCTTGAGCTGGCCGAGCTGCGACTCCAGGTGCATCCGCGCGTTCCTTCGGTTCCCCAGTCCGGTCAGCTCGTCCAGGAGGGCCAGCCGCTCCAGCTCCTCGATCTCCTCCGCCGCCTCCACCCGGGCCGACCGGTCGCTGAACGCCTGGGCGCTTCCCAGGACCTCCCCGTCACCGCCCTTCAGCGGCGACACGCGGGCGAGCACCGGAACCCTGTGGCCGTCGCTGTGCCTGAAGAACAGCTCGGACTCGCAGAACGGGGCCCCCGACATCACGGCCGCGGCGGGGCACATCCCGGAATCGCAGAGCGAGTTCCCCTGCTCGTCCACGTGGACCATGATCCCGTCCCTGCACGGCCTGCCGGTGACCTCCTCCGCGGAGAAACCGGTTATCTCTTCGGCTCCCCTGCTCCAGTAGGTTATGACGCGGTCGCGGTCGAGGAAGTACACGCCGTCGGAGACCAGGTCAAGCGCCGTTCGGAGCAGGTCCGTCTCGTCGATCGTCATCTCGCCTCCGCTTTCCCGTACTCCACCCTGATTGAGCCCGGCCTCTCAGGCCTGGATCCACCCCGATCCTTGAGCCCGGCCTCTCAGGCCGGGAATCCGCGGGGCTGAGAGCCCCGCCTCAAGCACCGCCGCTCTTCAGGTACTCGATCATCGGGTCGGTCACCAGGGGTACCACGTCCCGTATCATGTGCGGCATCAGGTTGTCCATCACCTTCGGCATCAGCTCGGGCATCTGCTCGGCCATGTAGTCCGGCATCGGTATGCGCTCGGCCACCCTCTGCAGCATCACCGGCATCACCTTTGGCATCATCAGCGGCAGCAGCCGCGGGAAGAGCACGGGGAACATGGGCTTCATCGCTGAGAGCGCGAAGGGCACCTTCCCCATGAGCCTCATCATCCGGCCCATGCCAAGGGGCATGGCGTCGATGAGCTCGGGCCACATGGTCCCCATCAGGTCGGCGAACCCCCGGGGGGTCATCAGCTCGATCATCGCCTCGAACACCGCCCACTGCGCCGCGACCTCGGGGTTGGGGTCGGGGAACTCGTATCCCAGCGCCGAGGCGCAGTAGCGCGCCAGGTCCACCACCTCGGTGTCGTACCCCTTCTTGTCCGCGGACACCCTGAGCTGAAACTGGCAGCAGGGGCACAGCGCGAGCACCTTGTCCGCTCCGGCCGCTTCCGCCTCGGCCAGCCTCACCTCCCCTATCTCCGCGGCCACCGGGGGCTCCTTGATGAGCGTCAGCACCGACCCGCAGCAGAGCGCTTCCTCGCGGTTGTGCTCCATCTCCACAAGGCGGGTCCCCGGCACGGCTTCGATGAGCGCGCGGGGCTCGTCGTAGACGCCTGAGGCCCGCCCTATATGGCAGGAGTCGTGCCAGGTCACGGTCTCGGCGCCCGCCCCCCGGGGGAAGGCGAAGGTCCCGTCGGCAAGCCTCTCGGCCACCACCTCGCTATAGTGCCTGGCGGTGATCCCGTAGTCGATGCCCAGCTTCCCGCACCACTCGGGGTAGGTGTGCCGCCACATCATGTCGCAGGCGGGGCACGATGAGATCACCGTGTCGGCGCCGGACGCCTTCACCGCGGCGATGTTGCACTTCATCACCTCGACAAACACTTCCCACTTGCCCGCGACCAGCATGGGCGTGCCGCAGCAGCTCTCCTCCTCCCCGAGGTAGGTGAACTCGACGCCGGCCTCGTCCAGGAGCCTGGCCGTGGCCATCGCGATGTCGTGCTCCACGTAGCTGGCGGTGCAGCCCGCGAAGTACACCGCCGGCGCCTTCACCCCCGGCCCGTGCCTGTCGGCGAGGTCCTCCGGGAACCAGTTCGCCCGGTCCGAGCGGTACCCCGCCCAGATGTCTCCCTCGGCCCTCAGCGCCGCCGCCATCATCTCGAAAGGCGGGAAGGTCATCCTGCCGTCGCGCTCTATGAGCGCTCCGCGCAGCTTCATCCAGGAGGTCTCTATGGGAAGGCCGGCGCCGCACCGGGTGTCGCACGCCTCGCAGGTGGTGCAGACCAGGAAGGTGTCGACCATGCTCTGGTCCCACTTCGCCCGGCCTTCCAGGTACTCCCTGAGCCAGTACCACTTGCCCCTGGGGCTCTGGCTCTCCCAGCCCCTGCCGTAGAACTGGTCGCAGACGTCCACGCAGTAGCCGCACTGCGAGCAGGAGTAGGCGTACCAGGCTACGTCCCCGGGGATCCCTCTCTTCTCCCCGCCCGGCCGCTCCCCGACGCGCGAGGCCACCAGGTTGCCCAGCGGCCTCGCCAGCGGCTCGAACAGCGCGGCCAGCTTCAGCAGGCGGGACAGCGCCCCGGCATCCGTTACCTTCCCGGGGTTCATGATCCCGCCGGGGTCTACCTCGGCGGTGAACCGGCGCAGCCGGTCGGCCTTGGCGCGTCCCAGGATGTCGTCGGCCATGGACGCGAAGTACATGCCGGTTCCGTAGAGGCGCCCGCCGTACTTCCCGGCGATGCGCATGATGGACAGCGAGAGCGCGAACATCAGATTGTAGCCCAGCGTCCGTTCGTCACCGGGTATGAAGCCGAGCAGCACCACCTCGGGCCTTCCGCCCGACCCGCGACGCACCACTATGCCCTCCTTGAGTACGGGGTGGTGCACCCTGGATTCCATCTCGTCCATGGCACCGGCCAGGCCGGAGACGGGAACGACCACCTCCGCGGGCACCAGCGACGGGCCGAGCCTCTTGACCAGCATTATCTTGAAGCGGTCCTCCCACTCGTGCGCGGTGATCTGAGGCGAGAGCCTGGCGGCGCCCGCGGGGGCCGCCTCCTCGAGGCCGCCCTCCACCGCCTCGGCGTCCTGTGCGCGGAACGTGAGTATCGCCAGGTACGCCTCCGGGAGGCGAACGGCCTCCTCCCCGTTCCCGTGTCCCGAAAGGTCCGCGGCGCGGTTCCGCATCCCCGCCATCCTGGGGTTCACGAACATGAACGACCACACTGGCAGGTCCGCGGCTATCACCTTCTCGATGAACGCCTGCAGGTCTGATGCCCTCTCAAATGCGTAGCCGGCCAGGCCAAGCTCGGAACCCGGCATAACCCTCAGGGTCACGCCGCTGATAAGCCCGGTGGTCCCCTCCGCCTCGGATACCAGCTCCAGGTCGTCCCCCTCGAACACCCGGGTCTCGCCACCGGGCAGGACCACGTGAGCCGAGACCACGTTGTCGCGGAAGAACCCGAACTCGAATGAGCCGAAGCCCGCACCGCCCTGCGCCAGCCATCCTCCCACCGTAGAGGAGGGGTAGCTGCTCGGGTACAGCCTGAGCGTGAGGCCCTCGGCGGCCAGCTCGCGGTCCAGCTTCTCCCAGGTGATCCCGGGCTGCACCGTCGCGGTCAGCCCGTCGCGGTCGACGGATTCGACGCCCGCCATCCTGTAGAAGTCGACCACCAGCCCGCCTTTCACCGGGACGGCCCCACCGTACCCGGAGGAAGCCCTTGCCCTGGGTGTCATGGGGACGCCCTGGTGGAACGCCCAGCGGGCGAGCTCTACGAGCTCCTCCTCGCTCTCGGGCTGTACCACCGCGTCCGGGGTTGTACGTCCGACCAGCGGACGGACCAGGTGTGGCAGGGCCCCTATGTCATGGCCGTACAGACGGCGTTCCACGGGATCGAAGTTCACCCTGTTTGCGAACCTGGTCTGAAGGAACGATCTCTGAGCGCGGGTCAGCCCCATCGGCGGCCTCCTTGACCTTGATCGAGCGCGCGGGCTTCGCGCGCCGTACCTGCACAAGTGTCACCAATCTATTGCCCGGTCCCCTTTGGAGCAATGACCTGCGTCAAAGGTTCTCGGTGGGGGCCGGTGCCCCCGATCGGTGCCCTGAGAGCCTTCCACCGACGCGGCCCAGGACCATGGCCGCCGGTGCCATGGAAAACGACAGGGCGAGGTACGCCGCCCGGCCGGGCCCCTTCCTTTCGAGCAGAGAATCGTCCGACCACCTCCACCCGAAAAGCACCGCCATGACCGCGCAGAGATACGCCGAGAGCCCTATCTTTATCCTGATGGGCCGCGTCGCCCGAGCGCCGAAGTTGATATACCAGGTGAGGTAGCCGGTTGCGGTCGCGGCCGGGGTCACCAGCGCTCCCAGCCCCAGCAGCATGAAGGCGGTACGTTCGAACGCGGTTTTTCGCCGCAGCAGGTACAGCGCGTGGAAGAAAGGCACCACGACGGCGAACGCCAGCGGGAAGTGGACTGTCACCAGGTGCGGCTCCCGCTTGAGGACCGGGAACCTGTCCAGCAGCCTTAGTAGATATGGAGTGGCGTCAGACGTTTTCACTGCGTCTGGCTGCCCGTCATCTTCGTAAAGTAGCTCTTGAACTCGTCGGGGGTGGCCATGAGCCTGAACGTGGCCTCGGCCTTGGCAACGATCTTTCCCTCTACGTCCTGCACTGTCAGGTCCACGGTCTTGTCGGCCTTGCCGTCGATCTGGAACTGCTGCACGAGGTTGTCCACCTCTTCCTTGACCACGCGGGTCGAGCAGCGCAGCTCGCCTCTCGGCATGTGCACGAACCGGATATTGAGCACCGTGTTCAGCACGATGAACTCCGCGGGGTTCAGGTAGTTGAATATGGCCATGCCCCCCGCGGTCTCGGCCAGCCCGCAGATGGCGCCGGCGTGAACGAGCCCGAACGCGTTGTAGTTCGAGGGGTCGTCCTCCAGGATCATCGTTATGTTGGCGTCCTCTCCTATCCTGGTGACGCGCATGTGACTGCGCTGCGCGAACGGGCATGCTCCCTCCACCATCATCACCATCAGCTCGGCGTCCATCGATATACCTCCTTGCGGATACGCATAATCACCTCAAACCATTATTTGCATAATCTATTAGGCACGAATCGGTGCCCTCCTGCAACAGGAGGTCCCCATGTCACAGCGGTGTTCTATCATCGAGAGTGCGGCCGCGAGGCCGGACCCACGATCGGAGTGATATGGATCTCGAAGAACGGATACTCGGCTCGATCTACGGGCACCTGGCGGGGGACGCGCTGGGGGTGCCCTACGAGTTCACTCCGCCCGGCTCACTTCCCGCCCGGATAGACTGGACGTGTGGCGGAGCCCACGGCAGGCCCCCGGGCACCTGGAGCGACGACGGGGCGCTCATGCTGTGCCTGCTGGCCAGCCTCCTGGAGAGCGGCGGCTTCGATCCCAATGATGCCGGGGGCCGGTTCGTCCGCTGGTTCGACGAGGGCTACATGTCCGCCGGCGGCGACACCTTCGACTGGGGCCGGGGGACCGCCCGCGCGATCCAGAGGCTGCGCTCCGGGATCGACCCCCTCCAGGCCGGCCCGGGCGGCGAGAACGACAACGGGAACGGTTCGTTGATGCGTATCCTCCCCGTCGCGCTGTGGACATCCGGCGAGCCGGGAGCGGGGCGGGTCTCGCTCAGCCACGAGGCCTCCGGGCTGACCCACGGGCACCCCCGCAGCCGGGTCTGCTGCGCGCTCTACGTCCTCACCGCCGGCTCGCTGCTCGCCGGCAAGGCACCCGGCGTGGCGTGGGACGGCGCGCTGACGACCCTGCGGGGAATCTACCGCGACGAGAGGTCCTGGGGCGCGGTCTACCTCGACGAGCTCGACCGCGTGCTGGCCTTCGGGCCTCCGCGAGGTACCGGCTACGTCGTCGACTGCCTGGCCTCCTCCATCGCGGCGCTGGAGTCGGCAGATGACTACACCTCGAGCGGGGTGGCCGCGGTGCGTTTCGGTAACGATACAGACACAACCGCGGCGGTGGCCGGCGGGCTCGCCGGTGCCCTCTACGGCGTGGGCTCCATCCCGGCCGAGTGGCGTGAGGGCCTGCGCCTCACCGACGAGCAACGCCGGGTGATCGACCGTTTCGCGGAGCAGTGCGCCGCCCGGTCAGCGGACGTCCACGAGGCCTGACATCCGCCTTACCAGTTCATCGACATAGCCGCCGCCAGGGAGCGTGACCTCGATCGCGCCCTCCGGGCAGACGTGCGCGCAGTGGCCGCAGCCCCGGCAGGCCTCCGAGATCACAGCCCGCCCGCCCTCGAGCGATATCGCGTCGGCGAGGCACGGGCCTTCCACGCAGGTCCCACATCCGAGACAGCGGTCCGTTACCTCGACCTTCAGTCCCGGCAGCCTCTCCAGCTTGTCGCCGATCCCCCTTTCGAGATTGGGAAGCATGGTCCATAGGCAGCAGCACGGGCAGCAGTTGCATACGGTCAGAAGGTGGTCACCCGGGCCGACGCCCAGCCAGACGGTGTCCAGCCTGTTCCTGCCCACCAGGTGGAAGAGGCCGTGCTCCCGGGCGTGGTGGATATGGGCGTGCGCTTCATCGCGACTCACCCGCCTGCCCAGCATCGGGTTTATGTCCCGGGCCGCCTGCCCCATGAAGAGACAGCCGAGGTCCGCGGGGTAGTCCTCGCAGCCTGTGGCCTGCCGGCATATGCACGAGTCCATCACCCAGAGGAACCCGGCCTGGTCTATCAGGCGGTGCACCAGCTCGTCGGGCAGAACCGCGCTCGCCTCCTCCCCACCGACCTCCTCACCAACAGGCAGGACCTCGGCGGGCGGCAAGATCACGAGCTCGTCCCCCTCGAAAAGCATCCTGTCCGAGAGCCTGCCCAGCAGGGGCAGTCGTGTGAGCCGCGCCCCCAGGAAGCGGTGCGGAAATCCGAGTCTGACCAGCTTCACGAACCACATAGGCCTCGACATGTTACTACCTCCTGTTCCAGGTATTGATTCTAAGGCGGTGGCCGGCTCCGTGCTATAATTCGCGCGTCCCGCTCCCAGCATGGAGGCGTCTTGACTTACGACTTCGCACAGATAGACGGAATAATAAACGCCCGCTCTCTCGCCATCGTCGGCGCCTCCAACGCGCCGATGAAGTTCGGCAGCCTCTTCACCCGCTCGCAGGTCTCCATGGGGTTCGAGGGCGACCTCTACCTCGTCAACCCCAACGAACAGGAGATCATGGGCAGGCAGGCATATCCCGACATCCCCTCGCTGCCCGGCCCCGTCGACCTGGTCTACCTGACCATCCCCGCGCACAGGTCCATGCAGGTCCTCCGCGACTGCGCCGGCCGCGGGGTCAAGGGCGTGATAGTCATGGCCTCCGGGTTCCGCGAGATCGGCCCGGAGGGGAAGGCCCTCGAGGAGGAGGCCCTCGCGCTCGCCCGCGAGGGGGGCTTCAGGCTGATCGGACCGAACTGCTTCGGCATCTACAACCCGCGTAACGGGTTGACCCTCCTCCCGGGACACGACTTCTCGCGCGAGGTCGGAGGAACCGCTTTCATCTCCCAGAGTGGCGGATTCAGCGCGCACGTGGCCAGGCTCGGCCGCAGCCTCGGGATAGACTTCAGCGCCGTTGTCAGCTACGGAAACGCGGCGGACCTGGACGAGAGCGAGCTGCTCGAGTACTTCGCCGACGACCCGCAGACCCGGCTGATCTCGGGCTACCTGGAGGGGATCAAGGACGGGAAGGCCTTCAGGGATGCGCTCTCGCGGGCGGCCGCCGTCAAGCCGGTAGTGCTGTGGAAGGTCGGGCAGGCCGAGTCATCGCGCCGTGCGGTGCTCTCCCACACGGGTTCGCTCGCCGGCTCGGGCGAGGTGTGGGACGCGCTGATGAAGCAGTGCGGCGTGGTGAGCGTCTCGGGCGTCGAGGAGCTCTGCGACGTCTTCCTCGCCTTCGAGCACCTCGGCCGTACCTCCGGCAGGCTGCTGGTCAGTGGCGGAGGGGGCGGCCTGGGGACCTACGGGGCCGACCTGGCCGAGGCGGCCGGGCTCGAGGTGCCGGCTCTTTCCGCCGGATCGATGGCACGGCTGCAGGAGATCCTGAACAGGGCGGGCGCCGTCGCCGGCAACCCCCTGGACATCGGGGCGCCGCTGATCCCCATGGAGATCTTCGAGTCGGCGATGATGGAAGCCGGGCGTGACCCGGCCACCGACGTGCTGGTATTCGACCTGGCGGTCAACTTCGGCTACGACCTGGCCGGCGAGGACGGAGTCAGGGAGGCGGCCCGCATCCTGGCGCACGTGAAGGACGAGACGGGAAAGAACGTCGTGGCCGTCCTCTACTCGCGGTCCAACGACGCGGGGAACCTGTACTTCGAGGGGCTCATCCGCGACCTCACCCAGGGCCTGCGCGAGGCCGGTGTGGCGGTCTACCCCTCGATGTCCCGCGCCATCACCGCCCTCGCCAAACTCAGGTGAGAATTCACCTCAACCATCTTTTCTCATGCTTGGTTGGATTTCATGGTCGGGGTTATTCCTCACGCATGTCGTGGTGAGAATTAATGGTTGAGGTTATTTCTCACGCGCAACCTGGTAGACCGTTACCTGCGGAGGAGCGTAGTTCGCCAGGAACAACCTGTCACCCCTCTCGCTGAGCGTGATCCCGATAGGCATGGTCGCCGGGATCGTGAACACCTGCTTGTGGGAGGTCAGGTCCACGCACCCTACCGTGTTGTCCCCGTAGTTGCAGACGAAGAGGTACGCCTGGTCGGGGGAGAGCACGATGGTGCGCGCCTGGCTCCCTACCTTGATCACGTACTGAACGGCCCCGAGCTTACGGTCGATGAGGGTCACCGTCCCTGGGGAGTTGTTGCTGACGTAGAGGACCGAGCCGTCCGCCGAGGGCACCACGTGGCGGGGGTTGCTCCCGCAGGGTATCTGCCTGCTGATCACGTGCCCCGCGCCGACGTCCACCTCGCTGAGGGTGCTGCCGCCCATGATGCAGACGTAGGCGAAGTCCCCCGCGGGAGAAAAGCAGATCCCCCTGGGGGTCGCGGGCACTGCGATGTCCTTGACCGCGGTCCGGGTCGCCGAGTCGATGACCGTGACCGTGTTGGAGTTCCAGTTGGCCACATACACCCACTTGCCGTCGGGGCTTACCGCGACCTCCTTGGGGATGCTCCCGGTCGCCACCTCCCCCACCACGGCGCCGGCGACGGTATCCACTACCAGGACCTTGGACGAGTTGTACAGCGAGACCCATGCCACCCTGCCGTCGGGGCTGAAGTCCGCCTCCACCGGCTCGTCGGGGAGCTGGATCGACATCAACTGCCGGTAGGAATCCGCGTCGAAGATGAAGTTCTTGTGCCCGTAGAGGTCGTTGATGAAGAGGCGGCGGCCGTCCGGCATCAGCTCCACAGACTTGGGCCCCGACTCCACCTTCATCACGGTGATGGGAGCGAGCCCGGTCACTACCCCGGTGGCGTAGGCGGGCTTCTTCTCGGCGACCGGCTCGGCGGGCTGGGACGCGGAAGGCGCGGACTGCCGGCTCTCGGGCGGCGCACTGCCGCAACCTCCCAGCAGCAGGACGACAAGTGCGACCGACACCGCCACAGCGAACACCTCAGGGGACCTGGGTCCGGCCAAACGGGCACCTCCGGCTTCAACGCGCGCGAAATCCATCCTCTAAACAGGATTCAATAGGTCGGCCGCTCGGTCCTTGAGGTAGGTCAGGCCTTCGGCTTCTCGTAGGCTGGGACTCCATGCACCTTCTGGTAGGCGCGGCACCAGGGGCAGAAGTGGAGCCTGTCCTCCAGCTTCACCAGCGCGTACCAGATCCCGCTGCCCTTCTCCCTGCCCTTCACGCAGGTGGGGCACTTCGACTTGCAGAACTCCGCGCGCTTCAGGGTCTTCTCGTCGAACTTGCTCTTGTCCACTTCCGCCATCTGCAACCTCCTTGCGCGTTGCCACGCACAGTACTTTATACGTTCTATTCACCTGAAGCGACTACGGATTGAGGCGGGGCTCTCAGCCCCGCGATCTTCCCGGCCTGAGAGGCCGGGCTCAAGACAGGGGCGTGAATGGATCAGCGGCCGGTTGCGTCGGCGTCGTTCGAGTACCCCCGGCTCTCCCAGTATCCCTCGTAGTCGCCGGAGATCAGCTCGATCGAGTCCACCCACTTGACCCACTTGTAGCCTAGCTTGTTCGGGACCACGAGCCTCAGCGGGTACCCCTGCGCATCCGGTAGACGTTCGCCGTTCACCTGGTAGGCGAGGATTGGGTCCGTCTTCTCCGCGTCGGCGACCGTCAGCGAGGTCGTGTACTCGTTGGGGCTCGAGAACACAACGGTCTGCGCCTCCGCCTCAACCCCCGCGCGCTCCAGCACGTCGGAGAGCCTGACCCCCTTCCAGATGGCGTCCTCCGACCATCCTTCCACGCACGGGAGGCGGACGTACCTCTCCTCCGCGGGCATCGCCTTGATCTCGTCGAACGACAGTGACAGCTCGTTCTCCACCAGGCCCCCTACGGCCAGCCTATACCTCTCCACATCTACCGTCGGCTGACCCTCGGCCGTCCGCACCCTCATCTTTTCGACCGGGGTGACCGTGACCTCCTTGCCATCGGAGAGCCTGATCTTCTCCCTCGGCGTGCTGCTGGTGACCCCGACGTAGACAAAGAGCGCCACAAGCAGGACCGCTATCACGACCGCGCTTATTACGACCCTTCTTGTATTCATACCTGCAGGTTACGACAACCACGTAGGAACTCCTATGAGGACTGTCAACCGGGGCGAAGCGCCGGGATCGTCCGGGGTCAGGGCCTCAGGTGCTCGACGAGCCTCTTTCCCAGCGCTACAAGCGTGAGCACCACCGGGGCGGCGAGCGAGTCCGGAATGACCGAGGCGTCACAGACGTACAGGTTGTCGAGCCCCGCCTTCAGGTCCGTGTCCACGACCTCGCCTATACGGCAGGTGCCCCCGGGGTGCGCCCCCCTGACCTTGGTCACGAATATGGAGTCCGACGGGCACCCGGCCTCGACGAGCATCCTGCGCGAGATGCCGATCCCCTTGTCCAGGACCGAGCGGTCCTTGTGGGTCAGGGCTTTGGAGAACGTCTCGTCGATGTTTACGCGTCCGGATAGCTCGTCCTTCGCCTTGGTCATGATGCCCATCGCGTGGGGAAAATCCGCCCAGCGGCCCAGGAAGGCCGGCCTGGCCCTCAGTATCTCTATACCGAAGGACCCCCAGGGATCCACCACCGGGGAGAGTACGAACCCGTCCGGCTCCCAGAAGTCGAAGGTGCCAACAGTCATCGGCGGGTCGAACCCTCCCTTCAGCGTCGGGTGGAACCCGACCGTGAATACCAGCGGGTCGCAGAAAAAGCCCTCCCCGGCGCCCTCTATCCCCGATCGCTGCATTATCACAGGTGTGCCCATGCCTCCCGCCGCAAGGATGGTCACGCCCGCTTCTATCTCGAAGGGGCCCGAGCCCCTCCGCCAGCCCCTGACCCCGACCGCAGCCCCGCCCGAGACCAGGACCTCGTCCACCGTCACCTGCGGGAGCACCTCCGCGCCGTGCCGCTTCGCCTCGTCGAGGAACTCGCGTGACGTCCACTTGGCTCCCTTCGGGCATCCCAGCATGCAGTTGCAGTAGCGAGGCTCGCACTTCTCAGGGTCTATGAACTTGTCAAGCTTCTCCCAGTGCATCCCCATGGAGTCGCCGACCTCCACCAGGCGCAGCGCCGCCTCCCCGATCGTCTCGTCGGGCAGCGTCGTCACGCGCAGATCGCGCTCGGCCTCGTCGAGGTACGGTCCCAGGTCGATAGCGTGTTTCTCGAAGACTCCGGCCGGGGGCCTGCAGGCCGTGCCGCAGGTCAGTACCGTGGAGCCGCCCGTCACCAGGGCCCTCGCGACCCCCATGCCTTCACTCGACCTGAGGAAGCCATGCCCGTCCAGCACGGCGATGGTGAAGAGGTGATTGCCCACGCGCGAGTAGTCGGGCCCACGCTCCAGCACAGTCACCTCAGCGCCCCCGCGCGCCAGCCCGGCGGCGACGGTGCCTCCCCCGGCCCCGCTCCCGACTACCAGGTAGTCCGTCCTCTTCTTCATGCTCCAGGTCCTTTCCGCCCCTCGGCCCCGCGGGGGAAGCCGGTCAGCCTAACACCTCTGACAGGAACGAGCCCATCTTCCACCTACGTCTGATGTGGGCTGCTCGTTTTCGCACGGGCCCTCCTCATGGAATGGCGGGAAGTTCGATAATGGCATTAAAACCCAAAAACGCCACAGGTTTCTACAGAACAGCTCCGTATGCGATGATGGATCGCGTTGCTGTGGAAGGAGGCAGGATGAAGGAATGTAGTGAGAGGCGCGAGCACAAGGTCGTGATCCGGGGCATCCCCGTGATAAACACGGGGGACGGTTTCAGGACCGGCATCATAGCAGCCGGGGATGTGGCCGTGGGCGTCATCGCCAGCGGGAAGATCTCGGTGGGGGTGCTCAGCTCAGGTGCTGTTGCCGTCGGGGTACTTGCCTCGGGGGCGATAGTGTTCGGCCTCTTGAGAGCCGCCGGCGCGATAGCTATCGGGCTCAAGGCAAGAGGCGCCATCGCCATCGGCAAGGACGCCTCCGGGGCGATAGTGGTCACGCCCGGGCACGTCGGCTTCGGCCGTGAGAAATAACCTCAACCATTATTTCTCACTGGATGACCCGGTTGGGATGAGAAAAGATGGTTGAGGTGTTTTCTCACTACTCGGTTATGGTGGCCTGGGCTACAGGGTCGAACGGGTTCAGGCGGACGGCCAGCGAGAACAGGTACGGGTAGTCGTCCCGCAGGTGCGTCAGGTAATCGAGCCACTGTCCCACAAGCCTTCCGTACGCCCTGCCCAGGTCGCCGGAAAGGTGGTTCCTGTCCGGCTCGGGTAGCCCCGCCAGGATGGGCCTGCTGGCCAGTTCCTCGGTCAGGTGGAACACGGCCCAGAGCATGTCCGTGAACGACTCGTGCTCCAGCAGCAGGGGATTCTCCAGAAGCTGTACCATGAAGTCGCGCCCCGAAAGGAGTATGTCCTTCACAGGCTGGATATCGGCTGCGCGGCTTTCCAGGTCGAAGCTCATCTGCTTCAATTCGCCTTTCACCCTGCGAAAATCGGCATCCGTCCAGTCTTTGTACCCTGCGAAAGCCCGGCGCTTCTCCTCCACTGTGGGATCGAACCGGCACAGGTCCCGCAGAAGCTCCGTGCCGACCTCGCTGAAGAACGCCCCTATCACCATGTTCATCTTCTCCAGGGAGGCGCGCCTCTCGCGAGCGTTCAACATCGTGTCCACGATTAGGGTGACCAGCAGCACCTCTAGAGGGAGGAACGCGAGGTCACCGAGAAGGTAGATGTATATGTGATGCGCGTCCCTGAACACGGCGTAGTGAAACAGGTACAGGAGGCCGGCCGTTACTACGAGTGCCGCCCCGAGCACTATCAGCCACTGTTGCTTCTTCACCAGACGCTCCCGGTAATCGCTGCCGGGTAAACTGTAGCACAACAGGAAGCCCGGCCTCGCGGCCGGGAACCCCTTCCGCAGCGGCCGGCTATGCCCGATAATCTATCAGAGCAACGACCACCGGCGGAGCGTTTCGTTGTCTCCGCCGGATTACTCGGCCCCCGACCCCGGAGGTGGTGGACGTGGAGATGGAATGGAAAGGCATAGCCGGAGATCTCATAGATGTACTCGGCCTTCAGAGCCGCCCCGTGGCTATCACCTTCACCAACGAGGAGGTTGACCTCCCTGCCGGCCCCCGGACCTGGGTCTGCCGGGCGATGAAGCTCGCGGCCCAAGGCAAGACGTTCGTGATTGACGCCGGGACCTCCGCCTGCCCCGGGGGGGGCTGGCACTGCGGTCTGACACCGCCGCCGGCGGCGGCGGGACGTCGCGCGCTCCAGCACTTCCTTACCAGGGGCGAGAAGCTCACCCACTCCATTGTGTCGTTCCAGCGCATGCAGGGGCTGTCCTCGCCTCCACCGACCGGCCTGAGCGAGCGCATCGTCATCTGCCCGCTGGCCGAGTCACCAGTCATACCCGACCTCGTACTGTTCGTCTGTAACGCCGAGCAGGCGTGCCGGCTCGTCGCACTGGACCACTTCTGGGACGGGAAACCCCTCGAGGTCGACCTGACCGGCTCCCTGTGCCACGCGGCCATCGGTTACCCCGTGATGACCGGCAACACCAACGTCACCTTCGGTGACTGGACCGCGCGTAGGATGCAGAAGTACCCCGCCGACGCCGTCTTCGTCACGGTGCCTTACGAGAGGATGGCCAACCTAGTCGCGGCTATTCCCGAGTGCTCGGCGGGTAACGCGCCGGTCGAGATACCTGAGGAGTTCCGGGTCGCGCTCGAAGCCGACTAGAAGCCTTTCCTTATGAGCCAGTCTCCCAGCGCGGCGTTCGTCGGCACCGGGGTCGTGTGCTGACAGCAGTGCCCTCCGCCGCGGATCACGGCGAGCTCCGATTCCGGGATGCCTCCCAGGAACTCGAGAGCCGCGTCCGCCGACACCAGGCGGTCCTCGCTGCCGCGTATGACCAGCGTTGGGACCTCGATCTCGCAGAGTCGGTCCGTGTACCTCGCCTTCGAGCCGGCGATCATGCGATCCAGGTACGCGGCACCACCGCAGTCCAGCCCGTGAGCGAAGAGGTAATCGATCAGGACCTCGTTCCCCGGCGAAGGGTCCATCACGAAGCCGCGGTGCTTCCCAACCCAGCGCAGGAGCCTCCGCCTGGTCTCATCCGAGAGGAACGGGAGGAAGGCGAGCTGGTGGAGGAGCGTGGCCAGCGTGAACATGTTCAGGCCGAACCCCATCCTGCGCGGCGCGTCCATGGTGTTACACAGCACGAGGCCCTGGACTCTCTCGGGATGGTTGATGGCGACGTGCTGGCTGACCACTCCCCCGAACGACTCGCCGACGAACACGGCTCTGTCTATCCCCAGTGAGTCCATGATGCGCAACACGTCGGCGGCGTAGTCCTCGACGGTACTGCCCAGGCTGGGTCTCCTCCGCGCCAGGCTGACCGCGACGATCCGGTACCTGTCGGCGAACTCGGCCTGCTGGAACCTCCAGAACTCCTTGGCACCCTCCATCCCCGGGATCATGACCAACGCCGTGCCCTCGCCGGAGTCTACGAAGTCTGGACCTTGCTGCATGTCACCTTCACCTTTCACTTCATACCTGGGTTCGAGTCATTATAACGGGTTGAGCCTCGCTCGGTTTGCCGCAGCAAGGCCGTTGCCATATAATCTAAAGCCCTCCAGAAGCGCCGACGCTTCACTTCGGCGCTTTGAATCCGGCGAAGCGACCTGGATATGGTCTCTCCTCCGGAGACAGGCGACGGCGGAGGTGAGAAGGAGCGGACGGCTTGGCAGAAAGACCGCCGTATAGAGCCCGGCGCGCCCGGGGCGGGCCCACCGGCACCGCCTGTGGTTTCTGGCGTAGCCTCACCGACTGGAGCAGGGCGGCGCTCATCGTCTTCCTGGCCGTTCTCCTGGCCTGCCTCGCATCGGCCGCCGCGTCCCCCGCGTACCGGGGAACGTTCGCGGAGCAGACCGTCCTGACCTTTCCCGATTCCATCTTCGAAGCAGTCGTCGCCTGGTGGCAGTCGCTACGCCTCGCGCTCCTCGACACCGGCCTCGAGGAGATCCTGCGGCAGGCCTCCGTTACGGGTGAGGAGCTCACCAGGGAGATGGACCAGCTCGGCAGGGAGGCGGTCGGCCGACGGTCGGGGTACGTTGCCTGCCTGGAGGTCGTGGCGGACGGCACCGAGCTCCGGCGTGACGGACCGGAAGGCCTGGAGTCCGGAGCGAACGAGGTCGCCGACCGGTACCGGCCGGTCTACGAGTCCTACCTCTCGCGCGTCGCGGTAGTGACCGAGGCGGTGAGGAGTTCCGATGTTCCCCCGGAGCGCGAAGCACCACTCCGGGGCTCTATCGAGGCATGCGACCTGGCGGCCTCGTCCCTTACCACCTCCCTCGGCGCGCTCGACCTGCTGCGCGGCGGGGATGCCGCGGCGATAACCGCCGCGGGCGTGGAGGCTTCCAGGGCCTCGGCGCTTCTGGAGGAGGGGCTGGAGAAGCTGGGCATCGCTATGAAGGACCTGGAGTCCTCGAAGTGAGCTCCCGGGTCTTACGTTTGCCGGTGCACCTGTCGATAAGAGCTTGAGCGAACCCGACGAGAGGCCGGAGAATGGCCAGTAATAGACGCGAGGAGCAGTTGGACCGCTTGTCACCTGGGATGCCGGGAAACAGGCCGATCAGCCCCGGCCGGCTGAAATCCTGGTGGAGAGGGGTCACCCTCAGCGGGAAGCTCGGCGCGGTCGCGGCCGCCTGCCTTGTCTGCCTGCTCATGGCCGCGACGGCCGTCGCCGCAGGGGCCCGCGCGTCCGGCCCGCAGCCGCAGAAGGGTCAGGCCCTTTTGCAGCATCCGGGTTCGTCGAGGGGTTCACTCACACCGGTGCAGGACGACCTGTCGGGTATCTTCACCCGCTCCTCCGCTACCCGCGAACGGATGCTCGGCGACCTGGACGGGATTGAGGCGCTGGCCGTATCCAAGAGCGGCGGGGGGAACTCGAGTTCCGTCGAGGTGAAGGTCCTCGTGATGGACGGCACGGACATCCCCGCGCCCGCCGGCGATCCCGCTCAACTGGAGCTCGCCAACTCCATTGCCGACGAGTACGCGGGTCTCTTCCTGGCGTACTACGCCGAGGTCGGGCAGGTCCGCAGGAGGTGCGTCGAGGGTGACGGCGACGAGCGTGCAGGCGAGTGCAGGCGGCTTCAGAGGCGGGCGTGTGACTACCTGTCGCGGGCGATGCTCGAGTACGGCCGCGCCGTGGACATGCTCAGGGGAGGGACGCAGCAGGGCCTTCAGGGAGCTGCCCACGTCATCGAGATCGCGGAAGAGCTGCGCGTCAAGGGCCGGAAGTACATCGAGAGCGCCCGCCGAGCGCTGGCCTCGCTTTGAGCCCACCAGGGGAGTATCCTGAAGCAGTAGACCCCGAACGAGGAGGTACCCGGCGATGAAGTGGCTCGGACGTATTGCGGGATTCGTCATATGAGTCGGCGCAGTGGCCGCACTGTGCGTGTGGCTCGCGCCCCTCTGGCTGACCATCACGCTGACATCGGCCGTCGCGCTCGGCTTCCTGATCGAGATGGTTGTGAAGGGGATCAAGGAGAGCGGGGCCCAGCCCACCGACTGACCGTTTCACACCCCCCAATCAGTCACATCTTGACCTGCATGTAGGTCGAGCAAGCGCAGGCTCATCATGTGCATCCAAATTGGGACGTCTATATGACTTGGCCGGCCGGGACTTCAGTCCCGGTAGACGCGTTCGATGGCGGACTGAAGTCCGCCCCCAATCTTCATAACTTGGGCCGGGACTTCAGTCCCGGTCTATCCAGCATCTACATTCTGCTCGACCGGCAACTCCAGTGTGAAGGTCGTGCCTTCCTCCTGTGAGGTGGTGAAGCTCACGCTTCCCCCGAGGTAACGCTCGGCGAGCAGCTTCATGCTGTAGGTACCCAGTCCGCGGTCCTGGCCCCTGGTGGAGAAGGAGCGGTTGAACACCTGCAGCTGGACCTCGCGCGGCATGAATCCCGGGCCGCTCACGTGGAGGCGCACGGTGTGCGGGCCCACGGCGGCTCCGGCCGTGACGGTGTCGCCCTCGTTCGCCGCCTCGACGGCGTTCTTCAACATGTTGACGAGTATTCTCCGGACCAGCCGGCGGTCGCCGGTGAAGCTGAAGTCCTCTGCCCCTTCCTCGACCACGACCAGGCGGTCCCTCGCGACCCGGTGCCTGCTCACCAGCTCGGTCGCCTCCTCCAGCAGCGCCAGGCTGTCTAAGGATTCCGGGTTGACCCTGAGATCCCCGCTCTCCGCGTCCGCCAGGTCCTTCTGGGCGAAGATGTCCTCGATGAGGCTCCCGCTGACCCTCTGCATGTTCGCGAGTTCCTCGGCCATCTCGGCCTCGTCACGGCAGGTACCGAGCAGCACTATGACGTTGTTCAGGACCACAGCGGTGTTGGTTATGTCGTGGAAGAAGATGCGCTCCAGGTTACGCCGGCGCTTCTCCGCCGATATGTCGTTCATGGCCAGCAGGGTGAAGCTGCGCCCCCCGACCTCGAACGGGCACGCGCTTACCGACAGGTCCAGGGCACCCCCGGCCGCCTGCCGGGTCGCGATGCGACACTCGCCCGAGACCGTACTGTTGGTCCTGGCGCTCTCGAGGACCGTGCAGACCGCGCCGCAGTAGCGGCAGCTCTCGGAGGTCCCGCACCCACCGGGCTCATCGTCGGCGTGTATGCACCCGACGGCCTCCCCGGGCCTCATTCCGAGGACCTCGCGCGCCCCCTCGATCTCGAGCAGCTCGAGGAGCGACCGGTTGAAGTACACGAACTGCCGGTAGCGGTTCAGGACCCCGACCACCAGCGGCATGGCATTGATCATCTCCCGGACGTAGGCGGCCGAGGCCACCAGCTCGTTCTCCTCGAGGATGGCCTGTTCGTCCAGCCGCTCAGCCGGCGCGAACCTCGTCTGTTCGCTCATCTGTGTACCACGCCTCCCCCCTCATGGGTCTCCACTCGATCACATCACCCACCCCGGAGTACCGTCGCAGACCTGCCTCGCGTAATCATACAGCCAGTCGCGCGTGCGAGGCGACAGGTAGAACGCCGGCCGCAGGAGGTTCTGACCCACCTCGATCACGCCCTCCTCGGCAGCGATGCGCCGGAGCTCGCACCCCGGGTAGATGCGGATCCCGGCGGTAACCGTGACCATGTCCGGCTCCAGCCCCCTGACAAACTCCAGGCTCTCCTCGACCGTGTCCCTGGTCTCGCCGGGCCCGCCCAGCAGCAGGAACATGTTCACCCTCAACCCGGCGTTCCGGGCCTCGGTCACGGTCTCTCTGACGTCACGGGCCGAAAAGCCTTTTCTGAGCGCGGCCAGGATGTCCTGCGAGCCGCTCTCGTTCCCGACGCTGAGGGTGATGCAGCCCGCCCGCCTCATGGCCTCGAACAACCCGGGCTCGTGGTGAAAGGGATTGAAGCTGCACAGCCACCGCAGCCCCGGCCCGCGCTCCTCGATGAGCTCGCACAGCTCCATGGCGTAGGCGTCCGGGTGGTTGAACAGCGAGTCGGCGAACATCAGGGACCGCACCCCGCGCGAGGCCAGGTCCTCCAGCTCGGCGACGACGTCGGCGGTCTCGCGGCAGCGCACCCGCTTTCCCTCGATGAACGGGTTCGGGCAGTATATGCACTCCATGTGGCAGCCCCTGCGAGACTCGGCGTTGGCCAGGAAAGGGTAGCCAGGTGGGTCCCAGTCGTAAGGGCTCACGTCGAACACCCGGTGGTCCGCCCCGGGGAGCCGCCGCAGGTCCGGGTAGGTAGACGGCCTGTTGACCACGACGGAGCCCCCCCGCCGCACGGCCGCCCCCGCCAGGCGTGAGGGGTCTTCGCCCCGTGAAAGGCACTCCAGCATGGCCGGGAACGCCTCCTCCCCTTCTCCTACGATCCCCAGCTCGACCCCCAGGTACTCCAGGCACTCGGCCGGGAAAATGGTGAAACCAGCGCCTCCCAGTACTACGGGAGCGGCCGTGGAATCCCTCACGGCCTCGACGACCTCCCTCGCCCCTTCCACGAAGAGGACCGGGTGAGCGCTGTCCTGGTTGTCGATGTTGCGTATTGAGATGCCGACACACTCGGGGTCCAGGTCGCCTACCGCCCGCCGAACGTCGCCCCGCACGTCCTCGCTAAACATCAGGTCGAGGCCGGCCACCTCGTGCCCGGCGTCCCGGAGTGCCGCGGCTACGTGCGCGGGCCCGAGGGGGTAGGGAACCAGGTTGTCGCGGCAGCGGTTCTCGCTTACCAGAAGTACGCGCAACTAATATCTCCGTTTCCGCCACCTGCTTGGGCCGGGACTTCAGTCCCGGTCTTCGGGCTCCCCGGCGGACTGAAGTCCGCCCCCAAGACCGGGAACGGTCAACATCTCAAGGGCAGGGGGGAGCCACGGCGCGTACCCTTCCGGGTCGGCCTCCATGGCCGATGAAAGCTCTTCGGGCGCGACCCAACGGTACTCGGCGACCTCCTCAGGGTCGGCCGGGACCTCTCCGTCGTATTCGCCGGCCAGCAGGTAGCACAGCTCGTTCTCTGACCCGACGTCACGGTACGCCGCCCGGTACAGGAAGTGTCCCTCCGTCCGCAGCGTGGTGCTGAAGCCCAGCTCCTCCGGGAGCCTCTTCGCAGCCGCAGCCTCCAGGTCCTCACCCGCAACCGGGTGCCCCGAGCACGACGCCTCCCATGTGAGGGGCCAGAGCAGCTTCGAGGCGCTTCGCTTCTGGATGAGCACCTCTCCCGCCGGGTTGAATACCAGGATGGTAAAGGCCCGGTGCAGGACACCCTGCCCGGCGTGGCACGCGAGCATCTCGCAGGTGCCGATCTCTTCGTCCATGTCGTCTACGAGGATGAGCAGGGGCATTAGGCCGACGCCTTCTTCTCCGGTATCCGTTACGTAGGAGGATATTAGTACATCGGCCGAAGGTGGCCAACCGGGTGGACCTTGACATCCGTCATCCCGCGGGAAGGTGTATTCCTCGATACTGAGCACCATGCGCACGCGACACGGGCCGATTCGAGGACGAATCACACCGGTAAACCTTTCCCGGCGATGGGGCGCCGACCCGGCCCGTTGCACGGCAATAGGGAATTTCCCCACCGTTAATGAATCCCAAATTCCTGTCGCGTACGCAGGTATACTCTTCGGGTGTCGAATGTTTCACGCATGAGACAAGTGTCACAGGTAGGATTGGAGGTCCTGTCATGAAGGGTCGGAGGTTCACGTCATTGGTATGTCTCGTGGCGATCGCGGCACTCACGCTGCTGCTCGCGACCGCGCCGGGCATCGCCGGAGGAGCCGGCGGCTACGGGGTGGCCCCGTCTGTCGTCTCGTCGCCCGTGCAGGCCGTCGGTGATCCCGGGCTCGCGGCCCGACAGGCGGATAACCCTCCGGGACCGAGCGACCAGGATGTCGTGAGCTACGAGGAAAGGCAGCTGGCCGCCGCGCGGGCCGTGGCGCTCGGGTTGCAGCCCGGCCAGAACAACTACAACATCGGGCCGGGCGACGTACCCGACTACTTCGGCATGGCGAACTACGCCAACAGCCCGCTGCCCCGGGTCCTGACCACCGAGCCCTCGCCGGTCTGGTACTTCGCCGAGGGCACCTGCCGCCCCAACTTCATCCCCTACATCACGATCGAGAACCCCGGCCTCAATAACGCGGCCGTGGCAATCACCTACATGAAAGGCGACGGTACCACCGCGACACAGACCCTCATGGTACCCAAGAACTCGAGGTCGACCGTGATCCCCACCGACGTGCTGGGCGTCGGGGACGACCCGGCCCACGACTTCAGCGCCAAGGTGCAGTGCACCAACGGGCAGAAGATACTGGCCGAGCGGCCGATGTACTTCAACTACAAGGGCGCCTGGACCGGCGGCCACGACGCCGTCGGGGAGACAACCCCCGGAACCACCTACTACTTCGCGGAGGGTACCACCCGCCCGGACTTCGACCCCTGGATCTGCATTCAGAACCCGGGCACCACGAACGCCAACGTCACGATCACCTACTACAAGGGAGACGGGACGACCGCGTCCGAGACGCTCACCGTGGCCAAGAACTCCAGGCGCACCGTGGACCCGCGCCTCAAGCTCGGCACGGGCGATGACGCCGCGCACGACTTCAGCGCGAAGGTGCAGTGCACCAACGGCCAGGGCATCGTGGTCGAGCGCCCCATGTACTTCAACTACGACTTCAAGTGGAACGGCGGGCACGACGCTCTGGGGGCCAAGGACCTGGCCACGTTGTTCTACTTCGCGGAGGGGACCTGCCGGCCCGACTTCGACGCCTACCTGTGCATCCAGAACCCCGGCGGCTCGGACGCCAACGTCACCATCACCTACATGAAGGGCGACACGAACATCGAGACCGAGAAGCTGGTCGTCGGCAAGAACTCCCGTTCGACCGTCGTCCCCAGGCACACGCTGGGGACGGGCAACGACGCGGCCCACGACTTCAGCGCCAAGGTGGAGTGCACCAACGGCAAGATGATACTCGTCGAGCGTCCCATGTACTTCAACTTCAACGGGGTGTGGAACGACGGCCATGACGCCGTGGGCGCGACCGGGACCGGCACGGTCTTCGACTTCGCCGAGGGCACCTGCCGCCCCGGCTTCGATCCCTACTACACGATCCTCAACATCGGCACCTCCAGCGCGAACGTGCGGCTCACCTATCTGAAGGGGGACGGCACGACCAATACGCAGAACATCTCCGTAGGCGCGGGCGCCCGCGGCACCGCGCATCCGGCTGATGTCCTGGGGGTCGGCAACGATGCCGCCCACGATTTCAGCACGACCGTGGAGTGCACCAACAACCAGCAGATACTGGTCGAGCGCCCCATGTACTTCAACTACGGAGGCGGCGGATGGAACGGCGGCAGCAACGCTATGGGGTACGCCTTCCCGGCGGCGACCACCAGCGTCCAGGCGGGGACCGGGATGCGGAAGTTCGTGAACACCCTTCCGGGGCTCGGGGAACCGAACAAGAACGACCTCGGGCAGTACATCCCCGTAGCCATCCCCGACAAGGCCACCTACCCCGGCAACGATTACTACGAGATCGAGGTCGGTGAGTACTCGGAGAAGCTGCACGAGGACTTGCCCGCGACCAAGTTGCGTGGCTACCGCCAGACCAATACCGCGGACCCCACAGTGAACAAGTTCCACTACCTCGGGCCGGCGATCGTGGCCGAGAGGAACGTACCGGTACGCATCAAGTTCACCAACAGCCTGCCTACCGGCGCGGGCGGCGACCTCTTCGTGCCCGTAGACACGACCCTGATGGGCGCCGGGGCCGGTCCGATCCCCGGGGAGGACTTCACCCAGAACAGGGTCTCGATCCACTGCCACGGGCAGAACTCCCCCTGGATCAGTGACGGCACGCCGTACCAGTGGTACGCGCCCGCCGGGGAGGCCACCTCCTACAAGGAAGGCCCGAGCCTGCAGAACGTACCCGACATGTGGTTCCTGAACGGGAACGTAATCCCCAACACGGTCGGCCAGGTCACCCCGCCGGTGCCGGGAGCCACCAACAGCCCGGGGGAGGGCTCGGCCACCTACTACTACACGAACCAGCAGAGCGCGAGGCTGCTGTTCTACCACGACCACGCGGTCGGGATAACCAGGCTGAACGTCATGGTCGGAATGGCGGCTCCCTACCTGATACAGGAGCAACTCGAGCAGAACCTCGTAACCGACGGCACTATCCCGTCCGACATGATCCCGCTGGTCATCCAGGACCGGACCTTCGTCCCCGACGACGCCCAGTTGAACGCTACGGACCCGACCTGGGACAAGGCGAAATGGGGTGGAAAGGGTAACTTCTGGATGCCGCACGTCTACAACCCCAACCAGAACCCCGCGGCTCCCGACGGCTACAACGCGTTCGGGCGCTGGCACTACGGTCCATGGTTCTGGCCCCCGGTGACCAACATCACCCAGGGGCCGGTCCCCAACCCCTACTACGATCCCGTCAACGCTCCGTGGGAGAACATCGAGATGCCCGGGACCCCCACCCCGTCGATGGCGATGGAGGCGTTCCTGGATACCCCGTTGGTCAACGGGACCGCTTACCCGGAGATGACGGTGCAGCCGAAGTCGTACCGCTTCCGGATCCTGAACGCCGCCAACGACCGGTTCTGGAACCTCCAGTTCTACACCGCCAAGTCACAGGCGACGATGTGGAACCCGGACGGCACGCTGAACGACGCCGACGCGGGTGAGGTCAAGATGGTCCCCGCCGTGGCTACGCCGGGATATCCCGAGCTCTGGCCCACGGACGGCAGGGACGGGGGCGTCCCCGACCCGGCCACCTCCGGCCCGGACTGGATACAGATAGGCACCGAAGGGGGCTTCCTGCCCACACCGACGGTCCTTCCTAACCAGCCGGTGACCTGGAACCTCAACCAGACCACCTTCAACTTCGGGGTCGTCCAGGACCACACCATGCTGCTGGGGCCCGCCGAGAGGAGCGACGTCGTAGTCGACTTCTCCAAGTACGCGGGCAAGACCCTGATAATGTACAACGACGCCCCGGCGGCGTTCCCGGCCATCGACCCGCGTTACGACTACTACACCGGCAACCCGGACCAGACAGCGGCCGGAGGAGCGCCGAGCACCCAGCCGGGATACGGTCCCAACACGCGCACGATAATGCGCATCAAGGTGGCGAACACAACTCCGGCACCGACCTTCAACATGGCGAAGCTCAACGCGGCGTTCACCTCGACGGCTACCACGACAAGCATATTCGAGGCGACGCAGGACAATATCATAGTCCCGGAAGCCAGGTACGACTCCGCATACAACGGCAACTTCGCGGTCGACCCGTTCGCGAGGATCGACGCGACCGAGATGACGTTCAACAACATCACCGGCAACCCGCTGACCATACCTCTCGAGCCCAAGGCCATCCAGGACGAGCAGAGCGAGGCCTACGACATGATGTACGGGAGGATGAGCGCATTCCTCGGGTTGCAGCTGCCTCTGGGGACAGGCGTTGCCCAGAACTTCACGCTGTACCCGTACGCCTCCCCGCCGGTCGACATCCACATGGACTCCATCAGCCAGGGGGCCGAACCCGCCCCGGGGGACGGGACGCAAACCTGGATGATAACCCACAACGGGGTGGATACCCACACGCTGCACTTCCACAAGTACGACGTGCAGATAATCAACCGCGTGTCGTGGGATAACCAGGTGATCCCCATCGACGACAACGAGCTGGGCTGGAAAGAAACCATAAGGACAAACCCGCTGGAGAACATCGTCGTCGCCATGAGGCCGGTCGCTCCGAGCCTGCCGTTCGATCTCCCGAACAGCATCAGGGCGCTCGACCCGTCGAAGCCGGTGGGCGACCCGCTGCCCGGGACGGGGCCCGCGAACGCATGGTTCGGCCCACTCGGCGAGAACCTGGGGCCGACGATACCGAACGACCTGACCAACCTGGGATGGGAGTACGTGCTGCACTGCCACCTGCTCGGCCACGAGGAGATGGACATGATGCACGGCATGCCCTTCGTGGTCAGGCCACTGCCACCATCGAACCTGAACGTGACCATACCGGTGACCGACCCGGTACTCGACTGGATCGACAACTCGATGAACGAGACCGAGTTCGTCATCGAGTGGGCGCTCGACCCCGCGGGGCCATGGACATTCCTTGACACGGTGCCGGGCCAGGCCGGCACGGGCAACCCCATGACATACACCGATACCTCGGTGTGGTCCGGCACGCGGTACTACCACGTGTTCGCCAGGAACACGGTGGGCAGCGCCATACCGGAATTCCCGAGGATGCTCGGTGATTCGGCGGCCATCGTGTCCAGCCCCGTGGTACGGCCCTGATATCGCAGCGTTCGAACGGAACGACACCCGCCCCCCTCGGGCGGGTGTCTTCTTTGAACCGCTCCGCGAGCGAGCCGGCGGCCATCGATGATATCATCTCATCGATGAAGTGGAGGTACCACATGAGGAAAAGCGCTGCTGTGATACCGCTCGTACTGCTTCTCGCGCTCATGCTGGCAGGTTGCGGTGAACAGACGGGTCAGGCGGAGCAGTACATGGACAACGCCGACAAGGCCCTGGAGAAGGTCGAGCCCATCTACAGCAAGATGGTCCAGGATACGGTCACGCTGGCCCTCGACTACGCCGAGGGCACCAGTACCGAACCCGCCGGGGTCAAAGCCAAGCTGGACGCCATCGAAAAGCAGCTCGCCGAGGCCAAGTCAGGTACTGAGCGGGCCAACCGCGAGTTCGAGAAGATCTACAAGCTGGAGGGTGTCCACGACTTCAAGGAGTACGCGCTGGTGCAGGCCGAGCTCATCGACCTCCTGAACGCGACCCGTACCACCGTGTCGGAGATCGTGGATATCGTGAAGACCTCCAGCGACACGGGCCAGCCGCCCGACGCCAACAGACTGAACCGGCTGGCCGGCTACCTGGGCCTGCTCTCGCTCAGAGCGGGCGAGGTCAGGATGAAGGCGGACGAGCTCAAGAAACTCCGCGACATCTGATCTGACAAATGCTTGGGGGCCGGGACTTCAGTCCCGGTGGCCTTCTCGTTCGCGGACTGAAGTCCGCGCCCTAGAAGTAGTTCAAGAATGGGATCGTCTTACAACTAGCCAGATGCCGAGCGCGAGCGACGCGATCGACGCGCCAAGCATAACCCACAGGCCGTATCCGGCCGAGAAGTCCGGGCGCAGCCGGGCCAGGATCATCACCAGGCTCACCGCGGAGGCGACCACACCGATCCCGCCTGACACCACTGCCGACCATGCCGCTATCCGCCTCCGCCTGAACAGATAGAAAACGCCGGCGATGACCAGCAGCGATCCCAGCACCATGGCCCATACCCCGGTGAACAGCGTGCCCGGGCTGCCGAAGAACGTCTGTGTGAGCGGGTTCCCCCTGTAGATCGTGACGGTGAAGGTGCCCTGGTCCATCAGGCCGTAGCCCGTCGTCTCCCCGAGGAACGGCATGAACGCCGCCAGGAGCATCACCGCCCCCAGGATCACCATTGCGGCGCTGACCGCGGGCGATCCCCACTTCCTCTTCTTGATGGAAGCGGGCATGTACTCCGGGGCGGACGCCGCCTCCGGCTCCGGGGCCTCCTCGGGCTCCGCCACCACTATTGGGGTGGCCTTGTCCCTCAGGCTCCGTTCCTCGACTATCGCACCGTCGCTGAGGTGCACCGCCCGCGTGGCGTTGGTGGCGAGGTCCGGGTTGTGGGTGACGACCACTATTGTGAGCCCGCCCGCGTTGAGCTCCTCGAAGATGGCCGCTATCTCTTCCGCGTTCCTGGTGTCGAGGTTCCCGGTGGGCTCGTCGGCCAGCAGCATGTCCGGCTCGTTGATGAGCGAACGGGCGAGCGCCACCCTCTGCATCTCCCCGCCCGACAGCTCCCGCGGCAGGTGGTCGATGCGCGCGCTCAGACCCACCAGGTCGAGCAGCTTCTCCGCCCTCTGCCTCACTACCCCATCAATGTGTTTGGCGCAGAACCTCGAGGGCACCATCACGTTCTCGACCGCGGTGAGGGTTGGTATAAGGAAGAAATGCTGGAACACAAACCCTATGGTTGTCGAGCGGATCGTGGCCAGCGCCCGGTCGGACATGTCCTCGGTCTCCAGCCCGTGGACGGTCACGCGCCCGCTGGTGGGCCTGTCCACACAGCCTATGAGGTTGAGCAGAGTCGTCTTCCCCGAGCCGGATGGCCCGACCACGGCCAGGTAGTCCCCGCGGGGTATCGCCAGGTCGATCCCGTCTATCGCCCTGATCTCCTCTATGCCCCGATGGAACACCTTGACGGCGTTGTCGACCTCGACGATGTCAGTCATTGCGCACCGCCTCCATGGGGGCGACCCTGGCGGCCCTGAACCCGGGATAGATCCCGGCCACCGCCCCCATGACGAACACCACCGCGACGGTAAGGAGGACTCCCCAGACGTCCGGGCGCAGTATCTTGCCCGCGGGCGCGTACGGCAGTATCGGCTTGATCCAGCTATCGATCACGTAAGAAAGCCCGAAGCCCAGGACCACACCGAAGACGACTCCCCCCAGGCACAGCAGCATCGTCTCCATGGAGATCAGCTCGAAGATGTGGTTCTTCTGCGCCCCCACGCAGCGGAGATATCCGAACTCCTCGTTGCGCTCGAAGGTGGCCATCAGGATCGTGTTGAAGACCCCCAGCCCGGTGACCAGCAGCACGATGGCCACGATTGCGATCATGATAGCCTTGGTGCTGCCCACCAGGTCGGTGATGAGGTCGGTGATCTCCGCGGCGGGCACCACGTAGGCCCCGCGCTTCTCGAGCTCCTCCTTGACCTTCTGCAGCGAGGCCGGGTCCTTGAGCTGGACCCCGATGGCGGTCAGCTGCCTTGGGTGCTTGAATATCTCCTGGGCCGTCTCCAGCGGCATGAAGTAGAAGCCGTCGTCCTCGTTGCTGCTCTTGTGGAGGGTCCCGCTGACCTTGAACTCCCTGTCCAGGCTCTTGATGAAGACCTTGTCGCCCGGCCTGGCACGGAGGTCGCGGGCCACGTCGTACCCAAGGATCACCGAGTCCGGGCCCTCGAACCACGACCCGTCGAGCTCCCAGGTCGACTTCAACTGCTCGACCTCGTCGGTGATCCCGTAGAAGAGGTCGGCCCTTCCGTCGGCGATGACGGTCGAGATGAGCATGCCGCCCGCGTTCTCCACGTCCGGCAGGCCCTGGGCGTCCTCCAGCAACTGCTGCTCGAGGTAGGTGGGTATCTCGCCGCCGTGGAGGATCAGCGAGGCCGCCTGCATGGGGCAGCCCTCCATCGAGAGGTACAGGTGCACACCCGAGGACTTTATCTCTTCCTTGAGGGCCCTGTCGTAGCCGCTGTTGAACGCCAGTATCAGGAACAGCGTCATGGCGGAAACGGCTATGCCGAGTACGGTCAGGATCGACCGTATCCTGTGGCGCTGCAGGTTCCTCCAGGCCAGCGTGATGAGCTTCATGCGAGGCCCTCCGGGCCCGTGACGGGCTCGTAACCCACTCATACCCCCCGTTAGTCTGGAGATGATCACAAGAATACCAGGCGACCGGGCCGTCCCGGTGCCGCCACCGGCTCACTTCAATGAATTCCGGGGCATTCCTTTATTAGAAGTACGTTAGAATTGCGTACTTTACCAGGTATGGCTCGGGGTGGGAGGAGTCGGCCGGATTCTCAAGAACTCCATCCAGTGTACGGGAATTGACCGGATCCGGAGGACAGGCATAATGTCAGCGCCCCGAGGCATCATGAAAAGGGCTACCTGTGTTCTGCCGGTGCTCCTGGCCGCGTTAATGCTACTGGGGGGCTTTGCCGCCGGGCCGGCCGCGGCCGCCGACCCCGGTTTCGAGCGCGCCATAGTCACCGTCACCTTCGACGACGGGTACCAGTCCATCTACGACGCCGCCCTTCCCATCATGAACGCTCAGGGGATAAAGTCCACACAGTTCATCGCGACCGGCAATATCGACAGCGACCCGTTCTTCATGACCTCCGCCGAGCTGGTCACCCTGGCCTCCCAGGGTCACGAGCTGGCCTCTCACAGCGTCACCCACGCGGACCTTCGCTCGCTGACCCCGGAACAGCTCGCGGCGGAGCTATCGGACTCGAAGACCTACCTGCAGACTCTCACGGGGGGAGCGGTTTATAACTTCGCGTATCCCTTCGGCTTCTATGACGCGACCGTGATCGCCGCCGTCCAGCAGTACTACGACGCCGCTCGATGCTCGGACGTCGGCTACATCACCCTCATCGATTTCGACGAGTACCTCATCAAGACCCAGTACGTCCTGAACACGACGACGCCGGCGGAGGTCCAGGGCTGGATCGACCACGCCAGGGCCAACCGCTACTGGCTGGTGCTGCTCTACCACCAGGTCGACGACCTTGGAGGAGAGTACTCGACCACGCCGGCGAACTTCGATACCGAGATGTCGTACCTGCACGGCACGGGTGTCGCCGTGCTGACCATGCAGGACGCGCTGCAGGAGATAAGGCCCTACTTCCAGCAGTACACCGTTGACGCGGCCGTCACGCAGGGCCTGGGCTCCGTGACCCCGCAGACGCAGACACTCGACTACCTCCAGCAGGCGTCCGTGGACCTCGCCCCGGCCGCCGGCTACCACACCTCCTCCATAAGGGACAACGGCGTCGCGGTGCCCGTGGCCGATCCCTACGTCATCGGGCAGGTCCGGGCCGACCACCAGGTCGAGGTCTCTTTCGCTCCGTCCCAGCCCGTCGTCGGCACAGTGTCACCCGCTTACGGTCCGGTCGGGACGACGGTAAGCGTGACGGGGTCCAACTTCCTCTCCCAGCGCGGCGCATCCACGCTGTCCTTCGGAGGCATCCCGGCCGGGCAGTACGTCTCCTGGTCGAACACGAAGGCGGTGGCCGTGGTGCCCGAGGGGGCCAGGTCGGGCGAGGTCGCGGTCACCACGGGCGGCGGCACGGGGGCCAGGGACCCCGGCTTCTCGGTCACGGAGCCCGAGTGGTACCTCGCCGAGGGGACGAACGCGTGGGGGTTCCAGACCTATATCTCGGTCGAGAACCCGGGCCCGGAGCAGTTGACGGCTGACGTCACCTACATGACGGGTGGAGGCTCCGAGGTCGCCGAGACCGTCACGCTGCCCGCGTTCTCCCAGACCACGCTGACAAACGACCACCTGGGCTCCCTGCTCGGAGAGGTGGACTTCTCCACCCGGATCGAGTGCCTGGAGGGAAGGACCATAGCCGTGGACAGGACCATGTCCTGGCAGGGCCAGGGAGCCCTCTCGCCCGAGGGCCACAGCTCGGTGGGGGTGACAGCCCCTTCGGAGACCTGGTACCTGCCCGAGGGCTCGTCGAGGTGGGGGTTCGAGACCTGGCTTCTGCTTCAGAACCCCGGCGCCTCGGAGGCGAACGTAGGGATCACTTACATGATCGAAGGCGAGGGCCCGGTAGCGGTCAACAGGACCCTGCCGCCCCACTCCAGGAGCTCATACGGGATGTCGGCGGACATCGGGGAGAAGGACGCCTCCATCGAGGTCGACTCCGACGTCCCCGTTATCGCCGAACGCGCCATGTACCGCGACAACCGCCGCCAGGGACACGAGTCCATCGGGGCCACGGCACCCTCCGACGTCTTCTACCTGGCCGAGGGGAGCTCGGACTGGGGATTCACCACCTACGTACTGGTCCAGAACCCCTGGGCCGCGGAGACCGACGTCACGATCACCTACATGACCCTGGACGGCCCGGTCGAAGAACCCACGTTCACCATGCCGGCGCTCTCGCGAAGGACGGTGAGGGTCAACGACACGCTTGCGGGCACGGACTTCTCCACCAGGGTCGCAGGCTCCCGCCCTGTGATCGCGGAGCGCTCCATGTACTGGAACAACGGGACAGGCGAAGCGAGCCATGACTCCATAGGGCTCGGCTCGCCCTACTCCACGTTCCACCTGCCGGACGGGCAGACCTCAGAGGGGCGCGAGACCTGGACCCTCGTGCAGAACCCCAACACGGTAGACGTCCTAGCCGAGATATCTTACCTGCCCCAGGGCGGCGGGCCGGTGGTCACGGTCGTTGATACCATCCCTGCCGGGTCCAGGCGCACCTACGGGATGTCCGACAACGTGGAGGCCGGCCGTTACGCCGTCAGTGTGGTTTCCCTCACCGGGGGCCTGCCGGTCGTGGTCGAGCGCTCCATGTACTGGAGCAACCGGGGTGCGGGAACGAACACGGTGGGCACCCACTCGCAGTGATGTTGCATAAGGGTGAGACACTTCTGCGAAAATTCCCCAGGTTCGAGTCCTTCCCGGGGAGACAAGTGGTGGTGAAGTAAGCGTGATGGCTCCCCGTCGTGGTAGCATTTCGAACCCTTTCAAGAAGTAAACGGGTCGCCGATTACCGGCCCGCAATTAGGATCTTCTCCACAATGAACTCACCGAACGGTACGATGTCGCCCGCTACCTGACCTTGCTTGAGAGCCTCGAAGTACCGGGCTCTATGGTCGACCTGTATCGTTACCCACTGATAGCCCGAAGAAACGAGCAGATAATCCATTAGTAGTCTTGCGGTGCGGCCGTTGCCGTCGACGTACGGATGTATCGTTACGAACACGTAGTGTGCGAGGACTGCCTTGATGACAGGATTGTTGACTTCTCCGAGAGAATTCACCAGGCTGACCATCAACTCGGGGACTTTCTCTTGAGAAGGTGGAGCGTAGGGGGTTCCCCTGATAAACGCGCGGGTATTCCGATACGTAGTCAGGCTAAGATAGTCTGTAATTCCAGCATCAGCCGAGGGCTTGAAGAGCTGGAAGAAGATGTCTTTGATGAGTCGCTCGTCGACGTCAGGTTTGCCGTAGTCCTTTTCAATCCGTCTGACGACGAAGTCGAACGCCTCCGCGTAGCCGATTATCGCCATTCGGTTCTTGACCTCGTCAATGTATCTTTCCCCATCCCCCTTCCTTCCTTCGGGGACAACTCCGGATAGCAGAGCGTCGACTTCTTCGGGGGTGACCCTGTATCCCTCGAGGGTCGTCGAGTGGTATGTGTCGTACTTCTTTTGCTCTTTCGCGTACCTCAACAACTCACCCGGTGAACGCTTCTTCACTTTGCTGATCTTCCCGCCCAAGCGCTCGCGTAGAGCTTGCTGGAACTGCTCGAACAGTTCCTCCTGTCGAATAACCCAGGGCTGTGAATGCGGCTTCGTCCCCTTCACCGGCGTTGGCTCGGCGGACCTTGCGCGCCTGACGACGCGATAGTGCGTGTATGTTTCAATGATCCTTGCAAGAGCCCCGGCCAGTTCCGGTCTGCCGGATTCCTCGGACAGTTGCACCAGGCGCTTGAAGAGCATCGGTTTCGGCCTGGTAGCATAAATCGCTTCGATTGTCCCGTGGTCAAAATCTGTGCCGGCAATGAAGGTCCTGGTCTCCAGGGTTACGGGCAACTTCGCGATGTCGACAAGTACTCGTTCCGGGATATCAACCGGGATTTCCGCACTAGCGACTCTAATCACCCTTACAAGCCTGTCGTCGAAAGCTGCATCATGGGTAAGCGAAATATCGAAGCCGAGGGGGAGCGCCAGTTTCCAGTTGGTCTTCCTCGCGGTTCGAACATGGAGTCGCTGCTGCGCGTCTTCACGCCCACATAGAAGCAGTAGGGCGGACTGACCTCGAACAGACCAGTGATCAAAACGGGACAGAGCCGTATTCACCAGTTCCCAATATACAAGAGGGAAAACATCATCCAGGCTTTCTTCGGGTTTTTTCAGTATCCAGAATCCCTTGGCTGCTTTACTCAGCAACCCCTTCTTCACCAGGAATTCCCTCTTCCTCTGGTCAGGTATTTCTTCGGTGGACACGATATTTCGACCGTTCTTCATCATGTCCCCCCAAAATCTGCTGGCCTCATCTTTGATACTCATCTCAAACCTTTCCAGGAATTCCTAAACAACGATCGCAAGGAGATGATAGACAACATTTGCAAGTAGTTGTTAGCCAATATAATATAGGAGTTATTATACATGTCAAGTGCTGCTGTTTCCGGGTTGCGTCAGACATCTCGTAAACCGAAGGGAAAAGGGGTCAAACCTGAAATCTTGCACGCGCACGAACCCGGCCTGAGCAGGTTCGAGTCCTGTCCGGTGAGGTAAGCCTCCTGAATAACGCTGTCGATATGAGAACCCCGGCTGCAGGTTCGAGTACTGCCCGTGACGGGGTTGTACTTGTTCGAAGTGGCTCCCCATCGTGGACGCATTTCGAACTCTTTTTATGGGTGATGATATTGCTTTTGTGGACGTTGACCGATTTATGGCACGAGTTACCTCATGCTAAACACCGTGCTGGATACCACTTGTAGAACCGTTGCTCGATCGGAGCCGCCGTCTATTGGAACAACCGTGAATCAGGCACGGACTCAATCGAAAGATATTCCTGCCGGAACAGCATTGAATCCCGGCTATGGTATGCTTCGGATGTCCTGGTGCCACGAGCACGCTTCTTTTTCGCAAGGCAGTATCCAACGAGGCTTTCTAAAGAGGTGACCAATCACGGACATGGAATCGAGGCTCGCGGAACTTAAGACCATCATAGAAGATGGAATAGACGAGAATGGCCTCGCGCACGCCCTGGAACTGCTTGGCGAAACCGGGTTCCCCCGCGCGCTCACCGGCGAGATGCGCCTCTACAGCGAGTACGAGCCGAAAGTCGTCGAGTTGGGGTTCACCCCCGAGCAGCGGTATCTGCATTTCCTGTGGGAATGCCTGGACAGGCTGCCCATCGGGCTCGCGGTGAACTTCGCCTTCCCCTTCAGGAGGATGATAGCCGAACGGCTCTTCAAGAAGTGCGGTAAGAACTTTATCGCTGAAATGAACATCCAGTTCAACTTCGGGCATAACATCGAGGTGGGAGATGACGTGTTCATAAACAGGGACGCGTTCTTCGACTCCAAAGGCGGCATCACTATCGGCAACTATTGCGGCATGGGCGAGCGCGTGATGGTCTTCACCCACTCCCACTCCGAGTCTGACCACGGGAAGAGGACCTTCGCGAAGGTGGTCATAGGGGATTTCGTCAAGATATACAGCGACGCCATGATACTGCCGGGGGTCACCATCGGGGATCAGGCGATAGTGGCCGCGAGGTCTCTGGTGACGCGGGATGTCGAACCGAACATGGTGGTCGAGGGTACTCCGGCGAAGCCTGTCAGGGAGAGAAAGACAGAGGGCAGAAACGGCATTGAGCTCGATCACATATGGCTCAAGGACAAATCGTTCCAGTAACTCCCGGCGGACCAGCCATTTTCATCCGTAGCATCCAGTCTGCACCTTGAATTCCAAGTGATTGATAGCAGTGACTTTGACATTAAGTACGCTAAGTGGTGGCTCCCCGGGCAGGACTCGGCCCCACGCTCGCACCTGCTCGCGCGGTGACCCCCATTGAGTAACGTTCGCGACAAATAACAATGGCCGCAGGTTCGAGCCCTGCCCGGGCGCGCCCCACTCAAGACCACGGCCAGTCATGCGCACACGAACAAGAGGGGGCTAGTCATCAGAGCTGGCTCCCCGTCGTGGACGTATTTCGAACTCTTCTCAGCGGTGACGGTGTTTGTCTTGCAGACATCGACAAGCTGCGGTCACACACTCCCTCGTGTTAGACATTCAGTATTATCCCAGCGGTAGGATTCCTTCATCACTCCCTGGTCTGCGAGTTTAAACACCGCAGGGGATTCGTGTCGGAGGACCGACACTACTGGACACACGCCTTGAGGAGTGGATTCTGGTCTCGTAACGTGCGTTTAACCTCTCTCACCTGTTCCCCGGGATCGTGATCCCTGTCACTCGCCCAGCCATTTCTCCTGCAGCTTTGCGAGAGAGCCGTCTTCCTTCATGCGGCCTAGGGTCTGGTTGAGCCGGCTCAACAGTTCCGTGTTCCCTTTCTTGACACCGAATCCCCATTCTGTTGTTTCTCCGACTTCACCGATGCTCGTATATGCTTCTTCTTGCCTGTTGCGCCATGTGTACTCAGCCGAGGGGCTCACTATCACGTCGACAGTCCCATCTCGTAGCGCCGCGTACATCTCATCGTCGTGCGGGAAGACCTTTACGTCACGAATCCCCGGGATCGCCTGTGCCAGTTTCAGGGCTTTCGAACTCTCGACCGCACCTGCGAGCATGCCTTCGAGGTCTTCCTGCCCCTTGAGCGGAGACTGCCTGAATACCACGAGTTTGAATGAGGTACTGGCCACCGGTACTGTGATATCCATCTGCTCCTTGCGGTCGGCGGTTATCACTACCGGCGCGCCCAGGACGTCGTATCTGTCCTCGTTCATGTCCGTGAGCCTTGTGCTGATTGCGGTCGGGACGAACTGGATTTCCAGGCCCAGCTCGTCTGCAACATGCTTGAGGACGTCGAACCCGAACCCCTCATAGGAGGTGCCTTTCTCCATCAGCCATGGGACATCGAGCTCGGCACCCACTGTCAGGGTGTCCTGCTTGATGGTGAACTGCGGCTGTCCGCAGCCGGTCGACCCGAGCACTGAGATGCACGACAACAGTACGACGAAGAAATATGCGACCTTCTTCATGCTGACCTCCCCCTTCTCTCGCAGAAGCTGTACGACCATGAACTAAGGGTATCAGCTGACCTCCTGGCTCGTACATCCTTGAGCCTCGGCATGCACAAGGTGTTCACGAACGGTATCCCGGAAATAGTGATGGTCGCCGGGTGTATTAGAATGACTTTATGAAGTTGAACACGCGATCAGGCGCAGGATACGACTTGGATCACTGATTGGGGAGATTGCCTCGTGACATTCCGGAACCAAAGAGATGGCGTCTTCACGCTGGACCCTGGCAAGGCTGCATTTGTGATAATAGACATGCAGAATTCTTCGTGCGTCCCGTCCAGCGGGAATCCCCTGCCTCATATTCGTGAAGTGATAGACAAGATCAACCTGTTGGCCGACTTCTGTAGGGGAAAACGTATTCCCGTAATCTGGGTAAGGCATAGCATTGCGTCCAGAGGCAAGTCAAACGATGCAGGGCTCTACACCCTCTTTCATCAAGAAGCACGTATTCAAGATATGATGAACAGATCTCGGGGGACCGAACTCTTCCCGGATATGCACTTTTCCCCTTCAAGAGATCACGTCGTTTTCAAGAACAGGTATAGCGCGTTCCTTTCACAGCCGCCCGAACTCGAACAGAAACTCCAACTGCTCAGGAAGAGCCAGATTCTGGTTGCCGGAATAGCTGCCAATGCCTGTGTCGAAAGCACTGTTAGAGACGCTATGCAACTTGATTACGAGGTCGTTCTGGTCTCTGACGGTACCACGGCCGCCAACGAGAGTCTTCTAAGAGTACTCTGGAGAACACCCGTCGCTTCTTCGGGGATGTACTTAGCACGAGAGAAGTAATTGAAGCACTTTCGCGAAATCCATCAAATTGAAGATTGACATAGCGTACTCTGCGTGGTGGTTTGGCTCCCCGGGCAGGACTCGAACCTGCAACACACTGGTTAACAGCCAGTTGCTCTACCGATTGAGCTACCGGGGAGCGTCAATCCGCAGTCACGAAGTCACATTATAGATAACGCTCGGGGCGGGGTCCATAACGACATCGTGTTTCTGGGGGCTGCGCTCTCGGTGGGCTTTGGGGTCTTGACCGCTAGTAACCGGAAAGGCCGCCCTCGTTCAGTCCTGGTCCTCTCCTTCCCCGGTATCAGGCTCTCCGACCAGACGCCCGGCCGCGCCACCCTCCGCGAGCGCCGCGGCGCATCGGTCGGCGTACGGGCACCACTCGAGGCACCCCATGTCGAGGCGCGGGTTGGGGAACCTGAAGTCGCAGTTCGGGCACTTGCGCGTAGGGTCGTCCTTGAAGAACTCCACGTTATACCCGCAGACCGGGCAGGGCGTCTCGAACACGTCCTCCGGCTTCCAGAAGAGGGTGTTCTGGCCGGGGCAGATGGTATCGGCCATCAATCCCCTCCCCCTTCCGCGACCTCGACCGTATCCACCACGTCACCCTTGATGCCCAGCTTCACGAGCGTCAGCGGTATATCTTTGCCCGACTCCTTGATGGACTCGTGTACCAGGTGGACCAGCCCGAAGCAGCAGGGAACCTCCATGTATACGACCGTGATCGACCTGATCTCGTTCTGGATGAATATCTGTGCCAGCTTGGCCCGGTAGAACCCCGCGTTGTCCAGCTTGGGGCACCCCACGATCAGCGCTTTTTCGGCCAGGAACCTCTCGTGGAAATCCGCGTACGAGAAAGCCGTGCAGTCCGCGGCGATCAGCAGGTCCGCGTCATCGAAGTACGGCGCCCTGGGGGGGACGAGCTGGAGCTGAACCGGCCAGTTCGCCAGGCGCGACACCCTACCGGCCTTCTGGCCACCCTCGCCCTCGAGGTCGACCAGCTCGCACCGCTGTATGGACTGCGGGGCCGAGCCCGGGCACGCCGCCGGGGCCTTCTCCCTGTCCCCCAGGTACTCCTTCACTGCTTCCTCGTCGAACTCGGCAGCCTCACGCTCCTCGATGGTTATCGCGTCCTGCGGACATTCACCGAGGCAGGCTCCCAGGCCGTCGCAGTAGGACTCGCTGACCAGTCTGGCCTTGCCGTCGACGATCTCGATCGCTCCCTCGGCGCAGGCGGTGGCGCACTGGCCGCACCCGTCGCACTTCTCCTGGTCGATGTTGACTATTTTTCTGGCGGCCAAAACACTCACCCCCACCCCGGCCCTCCCCCCTCAAGGGGGAGGGAGGAACTCATTCCGGGGAGAACTCGCTCTTGTCCGCGCCGCAGACCGGGCAGACCCAGTCGTCCGGCAGGTCCTCGAACGCGGTCCCCGGCTCGATCCCGCTGTCAGGGTCGCCGTCTGCCGGGTCGTACACGTACCCGCAGACGTTGCAGACGTACCTCTTCATCCCTTCTCCTTTCTCCCGCGCCACGCCGCCGGTTGGGGACTCTTTATCCTCCTCGGCGCGGTAGGTGGGCGCCGCCTTCGGCGCCCTTCCCTTCATATCATGATACTGGGCGTAGGTCATGGGCTTCCGCTCGCCCACCACGCGGCCCGACACCACGTCCGCCAGGAAGATGGTATGCGTGCCGGCGTCGGCGGTATCGTACACCTTTGCCTCGAACACGCTCACCGTGTGCTCCAGCACGACCGGGCAACCGCTCATCCCCGTCTCCGTCTCCACGCCCTCGAACTTGTCGAAGTCCCGCCCGCTCCTGAACCCGAAGCGCCCGATGAAAGGAAGGGGAGTATCCTCGGCCAGCACTGACACCGCGAACATCCTGCTCGCGGATATGAGCTCGTGGGTGTAGTTCTGCTTGTTTATCGCCGCGAGGATCTTGGGCGGGTCCGCCGAGGTCTGTATGACCGTGTTGCAGATCTGACCGCCGGCCTTTCCGTCCGCGCACGAGGAGACCACGTACAGACCGTAGGACACGGGCCACAAGGCCTTTACGTCCATCCCGTCACTCACTACCCGCCACCTCCTTCAGCCTGGAGGCGACCTTGCGCCCCAGGGCCCGGCACGACTCCAGCATCTCGTCGTCCGGAACGAACTTGAGGTTCAGCGGCTCATCCACCTGCTCGACCTTCATCTGCTCGAGGTATCCGGCTACTTCTTTCGCGCCCTCACCGCTCCACCCGAAGGACCCGAACGCGGCACCGACGAGGTTCCTGAACTTCAGGCCCTTCATGTAGGTGAGCAGGTCGGCCACCGTGGGGAACATCACGTTGTTGATGGTAGGTGTGCCCACCACCAGGGCGCCGGCTCCGAGGACCTCCGTCACGACGTCGCTCCGGTGGGTGGCACGAAGCCGCAGGACGACCGGAGACGCCCCTCCCTCGCGCAGCCCCTCCTCTATGGCCCTGGCCATCTTCTCGGTGCTACCCCACATCGTATCGTAGGTGACGACCGCCTTCATTGTCGGCTCCTGGGCGCACCACTGCTGGTACTTCCCGACGATCCAGGCGAACTCATCGGGGCCGCGCCATATCGGCCCGTGGTCCGGGCAGACCAGGTCCAGCGGTAGCGCCATCTCCTCGACCCTGGCCAGCAGCTTCTGGATGACCGGAGCGTACAGCGTGAGGATGTTTGCGAAGTACTTGGTCCCCTCCTCGACCATCACCGCCCTTTCGACCTCGTCCGAGAAGCGCTCCTCGGTGGCAAGGTGCATGCCGAAGCCGTCCTGGCTGAAGAGCAGCCTGTCGGCCGGCAGGTAGGTCATCATGCTGTCGGGCCAGTGGATCATGCGTGTCTCGACGAATGAGAACTCCAGCCCGCCCAGGGTCAGCGACTGGCCGTCCTTCACCTCGTCCACGCCGTCCATGTGGTAGTGACCCTCGAGGTCCTTCACCCCCAGTGGGGAGGCGTACACCTTCTCCGGCCTGACGTCGGCGATCACCCGGGGCAGGGAGCTCGAGTGGTCCATCTCGGAGTAGTTGGAGATTATGTAGCGGATGTTGCCCGGGTCGGTCACGGAGGCGATCCTGGACATCAGCTCCTCTCGGAAGGGAGCCTTGACCGTGTCGATCAGCACGAGGTCCTCACCCTCGACCAGGTAGGCGTTGTAGGTCGAGCCCCTCATGGTGGAGTAGCCGTGGAAGTCACGGATGTCCCAGTCTATCGCTCCGACCCAGTAGACGTGCTCGCTGACCTTTACCGCTTCGAACCTCTCCGCCATGCGACCACCCCCCGACCCTTTCGGACCTACTCAGCTTCGCTGCGCCAGCTCGGCGTCCAGCGAGGACATATCGTCTCCAGCGTCCTTGATCTTGTTGACCACCTCTTCGGCGGACTCCTCCTCCTCGACCTGCTCGTCGATGTACCATTGCAGGAACTCCCCGGTCGCCGAATCCCCCTCGGCGCGTGCCGCCTCCACCAGGTCGTTGATGAGACCGGTCACCTTCTTCTCGTGCGCGAGCGCCGCCTCGAAGGCGCCCAGCGCCCCGTCCCACTCGGTGGGAGGACCGTCTATCGGCCCCAGCAGCACCCGGCCGCCCGCCTCGACTATGTAGTCGAAGAACTTCAGCGCGTGGACCAGTTCCTCGAGCCGCTGCACCCGCATCCAGCTCGCGAAGCCGGGCAGGTTCAGAGACTCGAAGTACGCCGACATGGAGAGGTACAGATACGCCGAGTACATCTCCGCGATCAGCTGGCCCGTGAGGGCGTCCTGCATCTTCTCGCTCAACATGGAAACCACCCCTTCCTCGAGCCCCTGGAGGCCCTCCTTCCCTCCACCATGCCCGCGCTCCTCGTCCGCGCGGGGCCACCATCACTCGCTGCCCTGATTTCGACGGCGGCGGGGGTAATCCTTGATACGAGACCTCTTATTCACCCGAGGCGCTGCCGGTTCGCGGTCGGAAGCTCAGACCGCCCTCAGCAGGTCCTCCAGGCCTCCCTCCCGCCTTATGCCGGGTCGGGTCAGACAGAAATCGTATCGCACGGGGTCGGAGGGGACAATCCCGGCGAACCCCCGCGTGGCCTCACGCGCGGCCTGTAGGTCGGCCTGCCCCCGGCTGGTGAAGCCCAGCGCGCGACAGATCCCGAACATATGGGTGTCGAGCGGGATGATGAGCATCGACGGCGGGACCCCGGACCACCCGCCCGGGTCCACCTCGTCGGTCCGGACCATCCAGCGCAGGTACAGGTTAAGCCTCTTGCAGGCGCTTCCCTTGCCGGGGTCGGCCAGGTTGAAAGCGCAGGCGGCCGGGTCGGCCGCGCTCAGGCTGGAGACGAACGCGCAGAGCGCTCCCACCACGTCGGGGTCGTCCTCCTTCAACCCTGCCAGGAAGCACGCGTTAAGGGAGCCGTGCTCGATGATCGCCCGCCTGGCCCCTTCCAGGACCGCCGCCAGGTCCTCTCCGGAGGTCATCCGGTGCCTGAATCCGGCCAGGTCGCGCGCGAGTGAGCCGGGGGTTGAGTCGGCCAGGTACCGGGCAGGGGACTCTCCCATGACTCCCAGCACGGCCTCGACCGAGCGAAGTATCTGCTTGACGCTACCGTAGGCCAGGGTCGAGGCTACAAGCCCCGCCACCTCGCGGTCCGCCGTGTCCTCGAACGGGTATATCTTCTCCAGTGGGTCGGGGTGCACGTACTCGCGGTGGTTGTACCTGGCGTAGAGCCGCTCCAGCCGATCACGCAGGGAGTCGGGCGGCATGCATAGATTGGTGCCAGGCAGCATTCAATTCACCACCGCATCGGAAGAGATCTCACACGAGTGCATTGAATGCTGCCTGGCACCGTTTTATTCAGTCTTCGATGTAGTCGCGGAGCCGGCCGCTGCGGGAAGGGTGCCGGAGCTTCGAGAGGGTCTTCGACTCGATCTGGCGGATGCGCTCGCGGGTGACACCGAAGACGCGGCCCACCTCCTCCAGCGTGCGCGGCTGCCCGTCCAGGAGCCCGAAGCGGAGCTGGATGACCCGCTTCTCACGGGTGTTGAGGTCGTCCAGTACCTCCTCGAGCTGCTCCTGCAGGAGCTTGAACGCCGCGGCGTCCACCGGGACCACGGCCCCGGAGTCCTCGATGAAGTCCCCGAGGTGGCTGTCCTCCTCCTCTCCGATGGGCGTCTCCAGGGAGACCGGCTCCTGGCTGACCTTGAGTATCTCCCGCACCTTCTCCGGGGAGAGCTCCATCTCCGCGGCGATCTCCTCCGGGAGCGGCTCGCGGCCAAGGTCCTGGAGTAGCTGGCGCTGGACCCGCACCAGCTTGTTGATGGTCTCGACCATGTGGACCGGGATGCGGAGGGTGCGCGCCTGGTCCGCTATGGCGCGGGTGATGGCCTGGCGGATCCACCAGGTCGCATAGGTGCTGAACTTGTATCCCTTGCCGTGGTCGAACTTCTCGACCGCGCGGATGAGCCCGAGGTTGCCCTCCTGGATGAGGTCGAGGAACAGCATCCCCCTGCCGACATAGCGCTTGGCGATGCTCACCACCAGGCGAAGGTTCGCCTCCACAAGCTTCTTCTTTGCCTCCAGGCCGTCCGCCTCGGTCTCCAGCAACTGGTCGATCCTGGACTCGGAGAGCCTCTCCGGCGAGGCCAGCCGCCCCGAGGCCTTCTCACCGGCCTCGATGCGCTTGGCCAGGGACACCTCCTGCGCGGCGGTGAGCAGGGGGACCTTGCCGATCTCCTTGAGGTACATCCGGACGGGATCGTTGGTCGCGGGCTGTACCGAGAGGTCCAGCCCCTCGGCCGGCTTCTGGACCCCCTTTACGACCTCCTCCTCCATCTCCTCCTTGATCTCGTCCACGGCCTCGTCGGTTATCTCTATGCCCAGGTCGGACAGCAGCACGAACACGTTGTCGACCTGGTCAACCGTGAGTTCGACCGCCTTGAGCTTCTCGACTATCTCGTCCGTGGACAGGAAACCCTGCTTCTTGCCCACCTCGGCGAGCTCCCTGACCTCGTCTATGTCAAGATCCTTGTAGTCCTCGGCCATTCCGCCTTCCTTCTTAGTCTCCCGCGATGCGCCCTCAACCATCTTCATACGGATAGACGTCCCGGATTACCTGCTGTATCTCCAGCAACTGGGTGCAGAGCGACTCGTACTTGCGGGGCTCCAGCCCCTTGTCGACCCTTGCTATCTCACGCTCCAGCCTGCGTTTCTCCCTCTTGAGGAATATCAGCTTGAGTGTATTAAAAACCCCGTCCTCGTAGCCGGCGCCGCACTCCGGCGGGGGCTCCATCAACAACCTGGTAACCTTACCGCGCAGGTCCGAATCCTCGACACCCTCGACCATCCGCACCAGGAACGCGTCAAACTCAGCCTGTAAAACTTCTTCGTCACAGGCCGGAAATTCCTTTAACATCTCCAGGATTTTCTTGTTGTCGAGGTCGCTGAAGTAGTCGGAGTCCAGGTACATGTGGTCCAGGACCGCGTCGGGCGAGTGCACCAGCACCCTGAGCGCCTCGCGCTCGACCTTGTCCCACATGGCGGGAGCCTTCTCCCCCGTCTCGAAGCTCGACCGGCCGGGTGCCTGGCTCGTGGCCTCACGCAGGAAGACCTCCGCCGTCTCGGTGGGCATCTCCAGCCGGTCGGCGATGCTGCGCACCAGCTCGTTGCGCACGGGCCGCATATCGTCGGTCGAGACCCGCGAGAGGACCGGGACACACGCCTGCATCGCCCTGCGCCTCCCCATCGGGGTGGCGGTGTCCGAGCCCTCGATTATGCGCCTGACCGCGTACTCCAGCAGCGGCTCGGCGGCGGCCTTTGCGCTGAGAAACGCCTCGGCCCCGCCGTTCTCCACCAGGGATGCCGGGTCCTCACCCTCGGGCAGGTTCACCACCATGACCTCCATCTGGAACCGGCCCCAGAACTCGAGGGCTCGGCGGGCCGCCTCCCTGCCCGCCCGGTCGGCGTCGAACGCCAGGAAGACGGAGTCGCAGATCCTGCCCAGCAGGTCGAAGTGGTTCGCCGTGAGGGCGGTGCCAAGGGTGGCGGCGACCTCGGGTATCCCGGCCTGCCGTAGCGCCAGCAGGTCGGTGTATCCCTCGACCAGTATCGCTTCGCGGGAGTCCTGCATGGACGAGCGCGCCTGGTAGTAGCCGTACAGCGTATGGCCCTTCCTGTAGATGGGGGTCTCGGGCGAGTTCAGGTACTTCGGCTCGTCCGATTTCTCCTCGGTCTCCATGCGCCGCCCCCCGAAAGCGACCACCCTGCCGCGATGGTCCAGGATCGGGAAGATCACGCGGTTGCGGAAGATGTCGTACACCCGGCGCTCGTCGGGACGCCCCCCACCGGAACGCTCCCTTACCACCCCCACGGTGAGCATGTCGCGCTCGGTGAACCCCTTGCGGGTGAGGAAGTTGACCAGGTTGTCCCAGCCGGGCGGGGCGAAGCCCAGGTTGAACTCCTCTATTATCTCAGCAGAGAACCCGCGCCCGATCACGTACTCGAGGGCGGCCTTCCCGTGCTCGCTCTCGGTGAGGATGTGATGGTAGTACTCGGAGGCGGTCTGGTTCAGCTTGTAGAGGCGGTCCTTCTCCTGCCTTCCCTTCAGCTCCTCCTCGGTGGACGCCTCGAAGGACACCTGGTAGCCTATCCGGTCGGCCAGCCGCTCGACCGCCTCGGCGAAGTTCAGGCCCTCCGCCTTCATCACGAAGTTGAAGACCCCGCCGCTCTCCTTGCACCCGAAGCAGAAGTAGACGCCCTTCGCCGGGTTCACGTAGAAAGAGGGGTCCTTCTCCTGGTGGAACGGGCAGGGGCCGCGGAACTCCCGTCCCGACTTCTTCAGGGGGACGTACTCGCTGATAAGCTGGACTATGTCGGTGCGCTCGCGCACCGTCTCGACATCCGAGTCCTTGATTCTACCGCCGGGGGACAATCAACCTCTCCTGCAGATCCTCATCGCCGATGAGCGACAGTCGCGGATATTCCTTCTACTATGTAACGCTTGAAACCTGTGCACGTTGCCGCCAAACGCTAGGTACCTACTCGACCAGCCAGGAGCGGGGCAGGAACAGCTCCCTGTACTTCATGAGCGCGTAGGAGTCGGTCATGCCCGCCACGTAGTCACACACGCCCACCGCCGGGTCCTCCCGGCGCCCGGGCTGGAACTCCGGGGGCATCAGCTCCGGGTGCCGCAGGTAGTGCTCGGCGAGCGACTGCAGCACGCGGGTAGCCTTCTCCGCCTCCGAGTAGGCGATCGAGCCGATGTAGACGCGCTCGAAGAGGAACCGTCGAAGCTCCTCCATCAGCGCCCAGGTTCCCGGGCTGGTCCGGATCTCCTCACACGCGGCACTGTTCTCTACCATGTCGTGCGCCATGCAGTCAATCCTCTGGCTGGTGGTGCGGCCGAATGCCTCGACCGGCGCTCCCGGCAGGTCGTCCTCGCTGATTATCCCCGCCCGCAGCGCGTCGTCGATGTCGCTGCTTATATACGCGATACGGTCCGAGATACGGACCACCTGGCCCTCGAGGGTCGCGGGCGCACCGTCGGAGGAGTGGTTCACTATGCCGTCGCGGACCTCCCAGGTCAGGTTGAGACCGCGGCCCGAGTTCTCCAGGACGTCCACCACCCTGAGGCTCTGGCGGCTGTGCACGAAACCGCCCTCCAGGTACCCGGAGAGGGCTGCCTCCCCGATGTGTCCGAAGGGGGTGTGCCCGAGGTCGTGCCCGAGCGCGATAGCCTCGGTGAGATCCTCGTTCAACGCCAGGGCCCGCGCGATGGTGCGGGATACCTGCGCCACCTCCATGGTGTGGGTGAGTCGCGTGCGGTAGTGGTCCCCCTCCGGCGAAATGAAGACGTGGGTCTTGTGCTTAAGGCGCCTGAACGCCTTGGAGTGCACGATCCGGTCCCTGTCGCGCTGGTAGTCGGTGCGTATGGAGCAGGGCTCCTCCGGCCTCGCCCGGCCCCTGCTCATCAAGGCCAGCGAGGCGCGGGGGGAGAGCGTGCTTCTCTCCTGCTCCTCTATCCTCTTCCGGATCTGCTCGGCTATTTGGCGGCCCCCCAACTTCCGAGGTTCAAGCCACGCCTTTCGCCTTCAGGGCCTCGACCAGGCCCTCGGCCATTACGCGGGCCCGCTCGAGCGCGGCGGAGTCCTCGCGTGAAGGCCTCTGCGCGCAGACCCCCTGGTGACCCGCACCTGACGACGCGGACGCGTCCCCCACTATCCACATGCCGTGGACCAGCAGGATATCCTGTATCGCCCGGACGCACGTCTCCTGGCCGCCGAACCGGCCGGCCCCCACCGAGACCGCCCCGGCGAGCTTGTTGAGGAGCGCGTTCTCCCCGCGCAGGTTGCGGCTCTTGTCCCAGAAGGACTTGAGCTGGCCCGAGACGGTCCCGAAGTAGACCGGGCTGCCGACCACCAGGGCGTCGGCGTCCCTGAGAAGGTCGTAGGCGTCGGCCAGGTTGGGGTTCATGTGGCAGGTCTCGGGGCACGGGGTCGCGCAGTTCATGCAGTAGGCGTCCTCCTGCCCCTCCAGCGCCTCCATGACGTGGATAACGTCGGTGCGAGCCCCCAGTTCGGTGCATCGCTTGAGGACCGTGTTCAGCAGGGCGTACGTGTTACCGGCCCTGTCAGGCGAACCATTGACTCCGACGATAAGCATTTGAATGGCCTCCTCGCCTACCAATCCGTCTTTTCGCGAGCCGGCATGTCCTTCCAGCGGTCGGAGCGCCACTTCTGCTCCATGGCCGCCTGGGCGGCGGCCAGCCGGGCGATGGGCACCCTGAAGGGCGAGCAGGACACGTAGTCCAGCCCTATCCCGTGGCATATCTTCACCGAGGACGGGTCGCCACCGTGCTCACCGCAGATTCCGAGCTTTATCTTCTTGCGCACGAAGCGGCCGCGCTTCACCGCGAGCTTCATCAGGTCGCGCACCCCGAACGGGTCCAGGCGCTGGAACGGGTCGTTTGGGTATATATCCAGCTCCATGTACGCGGGCATGAACCCCTTGACGTCGTCGCGGCTTATCCCGAAGGTGGTCTGGGTCAGGTCGTTGGTGCCGAAGGAGAAGAACTCGGCGTTCTCGGCTATCAGGTCTGCGACGACGCACGCCCTGGGAAGCTCCACCATGGTCCCCACCATGTAGGTGATGTCAGAGCCCTCCGCGGCTATAGTGGCATCGGCGGTCCGGACGGCCAGCTCCCTGGTCGCCGCCATCTCCCTGCGGGAGCCGACCAGCGGGATCATGATCTCCGGCTTGACAGCGACGCCTTCGCGGGCGACCTCGCAGGCGGCCAGCACGATCGCGCGCACCTGCATCTCGTAAATCTCCGGGAAGGTCAGCCCCAGCCTGCACCCCCGGTGCCCCAGCATCGGGTTGGCCTCGGCCAGCGACCGGCAGCGCTCCTCTACCTCGTCGGCGGTTATCTCGCACGCCCCGGCTACCTCCTCGATCTCGACGGTGCCGTGGGGCAGGAACTCGTGCAGGGGCGGGTCCAGCAGCCTGATGGTGACAGGGCGCTTCCCCATCACCCGGAAGATCCCAGTGAAGTCCTCCTTCTGCATCGGGAACAGCTTCTCGAGCGCCTCGCGCCTCCCCGCCTCGTCGCTCGCCAGGATCATCTGGCGCACCGCAAGGATGCGGTCTCCCCCGAAGAACATGTGCTCGGTGCGGCACAGGCCTATGCCCTCCGCACCGAAGGCTATCGCCTGCTCGGACTGCTCCGGGGTGTCGGCGTTCGCGCGGACCTTGAGCTTCCTTATCTTGTCCGCCCACTTCATGAGGCGGTCGTAGTCCTGGAACACGGGCGAGTCCTTGGCCTTCATGGTCCGGGTGATGAGCACTTGATCGATCTCCGGGGGAGAGGTCTCGATCCTGCCCAGGTACACCTTGCCGCTGCTCCCGTCGATGGAGAGCCAGTCCCCCTCCTTGACCTCGATCACCTCGGAGTCTCTGCGGATACGGACCACCCGGCGGTCGTAGTCTATGTCCAGCGCGGCGCACCCGACCACGCACACCTTGCCCATCTGGCGGGCGACCAGCGCGGCGTGAGAGGTAGCCCCGCCGAACTGGGTCAGGAACCCTTCGGCCGCGGCCATGCCCTTGATGTCCTCCGGCGAGGTCTCGTGCCGGACCAGAAGGAGCTGGACGTTCGGGTCCGCGGTCTTCTGCTCGTGGGCGTCGGCCGCGAAGAGGACCACCCTGCCGGTAGCCGCCCCGGGGCCTGCGGGGGTGCCCGTCGCCACCATGACGCCCTCGCTCTCGGCCTTCTCCTTCTCGGCGATGTCGAAGACGGGACGCAGAAGGTCGTTCAGGCCCTCCGGGTCCACCCGCGACACGGCCTCCTCGGGGGTGATGAGCCCCTCGTCCACCATGTCCAGCGCGATCCTGACCGCGGCGAAGCCGGTCCGCTTGCCGGCCCGGGTCTGCAGCATCCAGAGCTTGCGGTCCTCGATGGTGAACTCGAAATCCTGCATGTCGCGGAAATGGCGGTCCAGGGTGTCCCTGATCCGTGCCAGCTCCTCGTACGACTCCGGCAGGGAGGTCTTCATCCGCTCGATATCAAGAGGGGTCCTGATACCGGCCACCACGTCCTCCCCCTGGGCGTTGAGCAGGTACTCGCCATACATCCTGTTCTCACCCGTGGCGGGATTTCGTGTGAATCCGACCCCCGTACCGGATGTCTCGCCGGTGTTCCCGAAGACCATGGACTGCACGTTGACGGCCGTCCCCCACGTGTCGGGGATGTCGTACATCCTGCGGTAGGCTATCGCGCGCTCGTTGTCCCACGACTTGAAGACGGCGATTATGGCCCCCTCCAGCTGCTCGCGGGGATCCTGGGGGAACTCGACACCCTTGCGTTCCTTGATGACGGCCTTGAAGCGTTCGACCAGGTCCTGGAGGTCGTCGGCGGAGAGCTCGTTGTCCTGCCGGACCCCCACCTCGGCCTTCTTCGCGTCCAGTATCTCGTCGAACGGGTCCCGCTCCTCCTTGCCCCCGGGCTTGAGCTCGAGCACGACGTCGCCGTACATGGCGATGAACCGCCGGTAGGAGTCGTAGGCGAAGCGCGGGTTGCCGGTCTTCTCGGCCAGCCCCCGGACGGAGCGGTCGTTGAGGCCCAGGTTCAGGATGGTGTCCATCATGCCGGGCATGCTGGCGCGCGCGCCGGAGCGGACCGAGACCAGCAGGGGGTCTTCGGGGTCGCCGAACTCCTTGCCCATCTTCCGCTCCAGGGCCTCCATGTGCGCGGCCGTCTCCGCGGGCAGGCCATCAGGATAGCCGTCGTGCTCCGAGTAGTAGATGCACGCCTCGGTGGTGATGGTGAAGCCCGGCGGCACCGGGATGCCCATGCCGGTCATCTCGGCGAGGTTGGCTCCCTTGCCCCCCAGCATGGCCTTCATGTCCTTGTTGCCCTCTTCGAAATCGTAGACGTACTTCATTGTCCGCTCTGCCCCCTTACGCCTGTCGATCCTTCCTGTCGATCCCGGACTGAAGTCCGGGCCCAATCTTCTGCAATTACCTCTTGGGGCGGGACTTCAGTCCCGCTCATTTGAAGACCTAGTCCCAGGTGAGCCGCGAGAAATCGGCTACCACCTCGAACAGGGCCGTCACCCCGGTCAGCAGCGACAGCCGGTTGGTCCTCACGGCCGGGTCCTCGTCCATTATCAGGACCTCATCGAACAGCCGGTCCACCGGCGTGCACAACGGCTCCAGGGCCTGGAGCGCCGCCGCCGGGTCTCCGCCTTCGATAGCCGCCCGCATCGCCCCTTCCACCTCCTCGGTCACGGAGAACAGCGTCCTCTCGCTGTCCTCCGAGAGCAGGCCGGCATCCACGGGCCCCGTCTCGCTGCCCTTCGCCAGGTTGTGACATCGTTCGTAGGCGGTGTACAGCCTCGCCAGCAGACCGCTCTCGCGCGCCGACACCAGCGCGTCCAAGCGCCGTCTCGCCGCCACCGGCCGGTCCCAGTCCCGCGCCAGGGCCGCCTCCACCAGGTCGTAGCGGTAGCCGGCGTCCGTGAAAAAGACCCTCTCCCGGCCGGTGAAGAACTCCTCGAACGCCCCCTGCGCCTGCGGTGTCCAGTCGAACCCGTGCGCCTCGGCCTGCAGCTCGCCGGCCGCCGCCCGGACCATCTCGTTCGCCGACAGCTCGAGGCCCCTGTCCATTATGATCAGCGTCATCCCCAGCGCCTGCCTCCTCAGGGCGAACGGGTCCTCGCTGCCCGTGGGCACGTGACCCAGCCCGAACGAGGCGGCCAGGTTGTCCGCCTTCTCGGCGAGCGAGAGAAGCGCTCCCTCCAGCGTGACGGGGAGGGCGTCTCCGAGCCTCCGTGGCAGGTACAACTCCCCTATCGCATCCGCCACCGCGGGCTCCTCGCCGGCGAGGCGCGCGTAGATGCTCCCGACCGTGCCCTGCAGGTCGGTGAACTCTATGACCATGTGTGTCACCAGGTCACACTTCGCGAGCGCCGCCGCCCGGGTGACCCGCTCAACCACGTCGCCCTCCAACCCCAGGGAATCGCACTCCCCGGCGACCAGGGTCACCAGGCGCTGTGACTTCTCGGCCATGCTGCCCAGCTCCGACTGGTAGACCACGTGCTCGAGGTCCTTCACGCGGTCGGCCAGGGGACGTTTCAGGTCTTCGGAGAAGAAGAACCGGGCGTCCGCCAGCCGGGCGGCGAGCACCCTCTGGTGCCCCGCGCGTATGGTGTCCGCGAAAGCGGGGTTGCCGTTGTGCACGGCCAGGAACCCCGCGCTGAGAACGCCCCGGGCGTCCTGGACCGGGAAGTAACGCTGGTGGGCCTCCATGGCGTGCTCCAGTACCTCGCGCGGAAGCTCCAGGTAGTTCTCCTCGAAACGGCCCAGGACCACGCCCGGCCACTCCACCAGCATGACCACCTCGTCCAGCACCTCCTCGTGCAGCACGGGCACCATCCCGGCCTCCTCGCATGCTCTGCGGCAGGAGTCCGCGATCGCTTCGCGCCTGGCCGCGTGGTCCACCACGACAAACGCGTCGGAGAGCACCTTCTCGTACTCGTCGGGGCACAGGATAGGCAGCGCGCCCCGCGAGAGGTAGCGGTGCCCGAAGGTCGTGTTAGAAGAGGTCAGCTCGCCGTACTCGAACCCGACCACCTTCTCCCCCAGCAGTGCCAGCAGCCAGCGAACCGGGCGGGAAAAGCGCATCTCCCCGTCGCCCCAGCGCATCGACCTGCCGAACCGCAGGCTGGAGACCAGCTCCGAGAGCACGCCCGGGAGGACCTTCATGGCGTCAAGGCCCGGGGTCCTGGTCACCGCCAGGAGGTATGGCCCCTTCCCGGTCTCCTCCACCTCCAGGGCGTCGGTCTCGATACCCTGCGAGCGGGCGAAGCCCAGGGCCGCGCTCGTCCATTCCCCGTCCGCGCCGCGGGCGGCCGCCAGCGAAGGTCCCCTCTTCCTGACCACCTCGGGCTCGGCACTCCCGGGGACGTCCGACACGAAGATGGCAAGCCTGCGCGGGGTCGCCAGCACCCTGAGCCCGCCGAAGGACAGCCGGGCGCGTTCCAGGAGCCCCGGCAGGACCGCTTCTATCTGCCCGATCGCCGAGTAGGACGCCGAGGCGGGCAGCTCCTCCGTTCCTATCTCCAGCAGGAGCTCAGCCACTGGATCCCTCCGGGAGTACCTCGCCGCCAGGAAGCAACGGGTAGCCTTCCTCCTCGCGCCATTCCAGGAACCGGGCCGCGCAGGCGCGGGCCAGGGCGCGCACCCGGGCGATGAACGCGGTGCGCTCCGTGACGCTGATCGCCCCGCGGGAGTCCAGCAGGTTGAAGACGTGGGAGCACTTCAGGCAGGCGTCGTAGGCGGGATGCAGCAGACCCTCCGCTATCAGGGCCCCGGATTCGGCCTCGAACTCGGCGAAGTGCCTGTATAGCTGCGCCGTGTCCGCTTCCTCGAAGGAGTAGCGCGACCACTCGACCTCCGAGCGCCGGAACAGCTCGCCGTAGGTTACCTCCTCGTTCCACGCCACCTCGAACATGTCGTCCACGTTCTGGACGTACATCGATATGCGCTCCAGGCCGTAGGTAATCTCGGCGGAGACCGGCCGGCAGTCGAACCCGCCAACCTGCTGGAAGTAGGTGAACTGGGTTATCTCCATGCCGTCCAACCACACCTCCCAGCCGAGCCCCCAGGCCCCGAGCGTCGGGGACTCCCAGTCGTCCTCTACGAAGCGGATGTCGTGCTCCAACGGGTCGATGCCGAGTCCGTAGAGGCTTTCGAGGTACAGGTCGATGATGTCGGGCGGCGAGGGCTTGGCTATCACCTGGAACTGGAAGTGCCTGCTGACCCGGTTGGGGTTCTCCCCGTACCGCCCGTCGGCCGGCCGGCGGGACGGCTGGACGTAGCCGACGTGCCACGGCTCCGGCCCCAGGCATCGCAGCAGGGTGGCGGGGTGGAATGTGCCCGCGCCCACCTCGAGGTCGTACGGCTGCGCCAGCAGGTAGCCCCGCCGCGCCCAGTACTCCTCCAGGGAGAGTATTACCTGCTGAAGAGTCAGAGCCATTCGTCAATAACCCCCGTCAGACATCCGTCACTTGATGAAGATGCTGGCTAAGAACGGGTAGACCCCGAGGCTGATCACCCCGGCCAGAAGAGAGTACTCGAAACCCTTTTTCCAGTACAGGTACCCCAGCACCGTCACCAGCGACACGGCGAGGAACGCAGCGCTGGAAAGAGACAGCGCGAGCGTCTCCCCCGCCTGGCGCGTGCCGAGGTAGAAGTACCCGAACGCGAGCAGCGACGCCGCGGCGAGGGCCGCCCAGTGGGGCTCCAGCTTCACCGCTTCCCTGTACCTGGTGAGGATCCAGACCAGCGCGCCGAACAGCAGGAACACGAACATCATCTCGTTGAACAGCGCGATGTTGATGTAGTTGAGCGAGTTCTTCCACAGCGCCTCGCCGGTGCCACCCGTGACCTTCGCCAGCCCGAAGCTCCTCGCGATGATGGTCGACACGATCAGCGGCGCCAGCGACAGCAGGCCGAACGGCACGCTCCACATCAGCATGTCGGTGGCGTCGGACCATGACGCCTCGCGTTCCACCAGCCTATCCAGCACCGGCGTGCCCATGTCCGTGCGCGCCCCCACGTTTATGCCCAGGAACGCGAAGAACCCTCCCTGGATCACAAGGATCAGCGCCTGGTAGAGCAGGAACACGCTGAATGACGGTTTGATGGGCTTCACCGGCTTGGCCGGCTTCACCGGCGGCTTCTCCGCCGCGTGCTCCTTCTGCTGCTCGGGCGTGGTGTACTTCTGCTGGAACTCCTCCAGCTGCTTGTCGTACTTCTTCGGGTCCTCGTTGTACTTCTTGAGGTCCTCCTCGTAGGTCTTCTGGTCCTTCTCGTACTCTTTCACCTGTGTCTTGTACTGCTTGTTGGCTACGTCAATCCAGAGGGGGTACTGCAGGAGCGCGCCGATGATGAGGATGCCCAGGAGCACCTGGAACACCTTCATCTCGCGGGTCCCGCGCTTTACCACGTTCCAGGAGCCCCCCGCGGGGGCCCCTTCCTTGCCGGCGGCGCCCTTCCGGGCGGCGGCCCCCTCTCCCCCCTTACCCCGGGCGGTCCCGGCGGCGGCCTGAGGCCCCTTCCCCTGGGCGGTCCCGGCCTGCCGCTCGGCGCCCCGGGCGGAGGGACCGGCTTTCTGAGGCTCCACCTTCTTCCCCTTGGCGTAGGTGGACTTCTTGGCCCCCGCAGGCTTCTTCTTTTTCTTTTTCTTTGCCATATTTCCTCATCCACGCGTTGGGATGCGGCGCCTATTCTATAATAGTTGGTGGTTCCGGGGGCATACCGGCTCACTCCCCGGGGCAGGCTCCGGCAACTTGGCAAGGAGGCAGCCATGTTTGATTTCATGATGACGGACGAGCAGATGGCCCTGCAGGAGGAGGTCAGGGATTTCACGCGCTCGATCGACCGGCAGTACCTGCTGGACATGGACGCGGAGAAGATCCAGTTCCCCAGGGAGATACTGGAGGGCGCGGCGGAGCGCAGACTGCTGGGCCTTCGCTTCCCCGAGGAGTACGGGGGACGCGGGCTTGGCTGGGTGGACGAGTGCATCGCCATCGAGGAGATGGCGACCCTCGGCATACCCCCCGCCTGCCTGTACTCGCTCGTCTCGATCGTGGGCGAATGCACATGCGAGTTCGGGACCGAGGAGCAGAAGCGCAAGTACCTCGCCCCTACCATCGCGGCGAAGATGTTCTGCTCGGAGGCGCTGACCGAGCCGAGGGGCGGCTCGGACTTCTTCGGCGCCACCACCACCGCGAAGCAGGACGGAGACCACTTCATCCTGCACGGCCAGAAGCGCTTCATAGTGGGGGCGGAGGGATCCGACTACTTCATGGTGTACGCCAAGACGGACCCCGACGGACCGCCGCGGGACAGCCTGTCGTGCTTCCTGGTGGACCGGGACGATGACGTGGAGGTCAAGCACGTCTACGGCCTCATGGGCGCGCGCGGCGGGGGAACGGGCAGGGTTCTCTTCCGGGACACGCGCGTCCCGAAGGAGAACCTGGTGGGCGGACTGAACGAGGGCGGCAGGATCTTCTACCGCATGATGATCCCCGAGAGGCTGACCTCCGCCGCGGGGGCGCTGGGCGGAGCCAGGGCGGCCATCGAGGTCGCGGCCCGTTACTCGACCAGGCGCAAGGCCTTCGGGTACCACATAAAGGACTTCCAGGGGGTCTCCTTCAAGATAGCCGAGTCGCTCACCGAGCTGGACGCGGCCCGGGCGCTCGTCTACGCGACGGCGACCGCCATCGACTCCGGCAAGGTGTCGGCCGGCAGGCTGCGCAGGATGGTCTCCGAGTCCAAGAAGTTCGCCACCGAGATGTCCTGGCACGTGGTCAACAACTGCATGCAGGTCATGGGCGGAATAGGCTACACCAACGTCTACCCCATCGAGCGCGGGGTCAGGGACTGCCGTCTGATCATGATCTGGACCGGGACCAACGAGATCATGAACCTCATCATCCAGCACGAGTTCTTCAAGGAGATGGGCGCCGACGTGAAGGCCGCGGGGCGCGACACCGAGTGGGACGCGGCGGAAGCCTTCAACGAGGAAGAAAAGATCTACGAATAGGGTGACAGGTACTTTTAACCTCTGGAGTTAACCCCCGTTAGCGCTTCCTCATGCCTGGATCATGAGGGGTTAAGCCTGTGGGGTTAAAAGTACCTGTCACCAGGTGTGGCTACTGCTGGGGCCAGGGCTTCACGCTGGCCGGGGCCACCAGGTTCAACTTCTCGTTGTAGTTACTGAGGACGGCCTCCTGGGTCATCGTGACCTTGTCCCCGGGCTCGGCGTAGCCCTGCTTGATGATGTCCTCCGTGGCCCGCACCTCGACGTCACCGGCCGACATCTTGAAGTAGTAGTCCTTCACCCTGATGTAGAAGTCGAATGTGGCCTTGAGGTCCTTCAGCTCGTCCACCGTCCGCACCTGCTTGCCGCTGGAGTCTTTCAGCAGGTCGGTTATCCCGGGGAGCTTTATGAGCTCTTCCATGTCAGGTATCGCCTTCAGGTGGTAGCAGGCCTCGCCCTCGACCCTGGAGTTGCCCTCCTTCTTCAAGCTCTTGAAGTACTTCAGGTACTGCGATATGGACAGGCTCTGGGTGACCGGGGCCGGTAGCTGGAAGGAGGCCGGCATCTCGTACCAGTTACCCGCCACCTGCGTGTAGAGCTTGTCGCCGACCTGCATGGCCGTGATAGGCACCCCGGGGGTCAGCTCCGTCTTCACCCGGTAGTTCCCCGTCGCGAGGTCGATGTCTCCCTCGCTCGCCTGGACGTACTCCTGCTTGGCGACCTGGCCCTGCTGTATCGGGGCCCGCGGAAGCTTCACGGTGGAGGACACCTCGAAATGCACCGTCTTTATGTCCTTCTCGGCACGCATGGCGTTCTTGGCGATGGTCTCCGCGTTCGGCCCGCAGCCGGCCAACCCGATCGCCAGCCCGGCCAGCACCACGGCCACCGTGACGATAAAAAAGTACTTCTTCAATGCGTTCACCTCTCGTATGCCGCCGCATGGGCGGCTCCTCGCACGCGGTCAGGTTTCCGCTCATTATAACGGGCACCGACCCGGCTAGATACCCCGCTTGAACAGGTGCCCGTCCCATCGGTGTCGTAGAATACTTCGGGCGACACGACGTCGGCACCCTTCTGTTTGACGGAAAATTGATCGGGATGGTTCTTTGGACGGATACGCCGGCAAGTACCTCAACCTGAACCTCTCCGACGGGAGCGGCAAGGACTTCGTCATCCCCGAGGAGGTCGTACAGCGGTACCTCGGCGGCAGGGGCCTGGGGGCCTGGCTGCTCTTCCAGGGCCTCGAGCCGCAGGTCGAGCCGCTGTCGCCCGACAACGTGCTGGTCCTGGCCACGGGACCGCTCACCGGCCTGGGTATCCCCGCCATGAACCACACCACCGTCTGTACTAAGTCCCCGCTCACCGGCACCATCACCTGCGCGTCCCTGGGTGGAGACTTCGCCTCCAGGCTGAAGTCCTGCGGGTACGACGGGATCATCCTGCGCGGCCGCTCCCCGCTCCCCGTGATCGTCGACGTCACCGAGGGCCGCTGGAAGATCCGCGAGGCCGGAAGGCTGTGGGGGTCGGACGTCTCCAGGACGCAGGAGCTGCTGGCCAGCAAGGTCGCCGGCACCCTGTGCATAGGCCCTGCCGGCGAGAACATGGTGAAGTTCGCCACCATCGTCTCCGGGGAGCACACCGCCGAGCGCGGGGGGACCGGCGCCGTGATGGGCTCGAAGCGTGTCAAGGCGATAAGGGTCGGGGGCAACTTCGAGACCTCGGTCTTCGACCGCGAGCGCCTCGAGCGGCCGGTCGCGCACGTCAAGGCCAAGCTGAAGGTCGGCGAGGCGTACCCGCGCTACGGGACGCCCGGCAACGTCGCGCTGGCGAACGAGCGGGGCGTGCTCCCGACCAGGAACTTCTCCGCCGGCACCTTCGACCACTACATGAAGATAACCGGTGACGCGCTCCGGTCGCAGATCAGGCGCAAGGCGCTGGACTGCCCCGGCTGCTCGGTGGACTGCACCAACGAGATAAAGCTCTCCACGAAGGCGGAGACCATGCGGGTCAAGGGGCCCGGTTACCAGGCGCTGGTGATGCTCGGCAGCAACCTGCTGATAGACGAGCTGGACGCCATCGTGCGCAACAACTACCTGTGCTACCTGCTGGGGATGGACCCGATCAGCACCGGGGGGACCATAGCCATGGCCATGGAGCTCTCCGAGAAGGGACGAATGGTCCTGCCGTTGCGGTTCGGCAGCTCGCGGGAGGTGGGGCCGCTCCTGCCCCTCATCGCCCATCGCAAGGGACCCGGGGACGAGCTCGCGGAAGGCGCCGCCGGGCTGGTCCGCAGGTACGGGTACAGCGACCTCTGCATGGCGGTCAAGGGGATGGAGCTCTCCGGGTACGATCCCCGGGGCTGCTGGGGCCAGGGGCTGGCCTTCGCTACCTCGCCGGCGGGCGGCACCCACAACGGCAGCATGATGGCCGCCGTGGAGGTCCTGGGGCGGCCGGTGGGGATACCCGGAGCCAGGGCGGCGGGCAAGGTCAAGCTCACCATATTCTCCCAGAACCTGTTCGCGGCGCTCGACACCCTGGTCGCCTGCAACCGCGCCGCGTTCTGCATGCTCACGGTACCCGCCATAGCCCACGCGATGCCCACCTGGATCAACGGCTTCTTCGCGGGGCGGATGCCGGGCTTCTCGAGCTCCAGGGTGGACGTCTCGCAGTATCACGCCGCGCTCTCGTTCGTGACCGGTGTGAAGTACAACCGGAGAGCGCTGCTCCGCGTCGGGGAGCGCACCTTCAACCTCGAGCACCTGTTCAACCTCAGGGAAGGCTACACGAGCAAGGACGACTCGCTTCCCCTGAGGTTCCTCGGCGAACCGTTCAGGGAGGGCCCGTCCGCCGGCAGGGTCGTGCCGCTGACCAAGATGCTGCTCCGCTACTACAAGGCCCGGGGCTGGAACGAGGTCGGCATCCCCACAGAGGCCCTCCTCAAACGCCTCACCATCGACGAACGGGGTCAAACCTGAGATCTTGCATTTCTTGCATTAGGGGTCAAACCTGGAATCTTGCGTTCTGGAATCCATATCCACTAGTCTGACCCCCAGGCCTCATCGCGCCTCATCTCGTCGAGCTGCTCATCGCTGAGCTCGACCACGCCGGACCCTATGAACTCGCGAGCGAGGTCAGCCATGTGCTTGCTCCTTACAAGCGCCTCCAACGCGCCATTCACCACGTCCTTCGTGGTCTTCACACCCATTATCTCCTTCGCTTCTTCGAGCAGCTCCGTATTGATGTCAACCGTTGTCCTAGCCACATCAACCCCCTACCCCAGGCCCCCGAACTTGCGGATGCGCCTGTTGTACTCCTCGACGGCCTCGACCAGGTGCTTTCCCCGGAAGTCGGGCCAGAGCGTCGGCGTGTAGTAAAGCTCGGCGTAGGCTATCTCCCAGAGGAGGAAGTTGCTCACCCGTATCTCCCCCGCCGTGCGTATCATCAGGTCGTAATCGGGCAGGTCGGGCGCGTACAGGTGCCTGTTGATCGTCTTCTCGGTTATCGAGCCCGGCTTCAGCCTGCCCGAGGCGACCTCCTCGCCTATGGCCTTCATGGCATCCACCAGTTCCGCGCGCCCCCCGTAGTTGAACGCCACGTTCAGCTTCAGACCGGTGTTGCCTCGGGTAAGCTCCATCGACTCGACCATCCTGTTCCAGAGGGAGTCCGGGATCCGCCCCCGGCGCCCCATGAAGCGGATCTTCACGTTGCTCTCGTGAAACTCCTGCACCCGCAGGTCCAGCAGGTCCTTGTTGAAGCTCATCAGAAACTTCACCTCGTCCGCCGGGCGCCTCCAGTTCTCGGTGGAGAACGCGTACAGCGTCAGAGCCTCCATCCCCAGCTCCACGGACATCCTCACGGTGGAGGTCACCGACTTCTCGCCCTCACGGTGCCCCTCGATGCGCGGCAGGCCCCTGCGCGTGGCCCAGCGGCCGTTCCCGTCCATGATTATCGCGATCCTGGGCGGTATCTTCATCGACTTCCTAGCCATCGGTCGTCCCCTCCCGTGCCCCGCCATGCGGGAACTCCTTCATCACCCGGTGCGTCTTGAACTCCCGCTCCATCCAGTGCTCCAGGACCCCATCCATCAGAGCCCCGACCTCCTTCGCCGCGGTCGCGCGCGGCGCCTCCTCGGGCCACTCCCCCAGCCGATGCGCGCCCATCCAGGCTAACAGCTCAACAGCATCGGGCCGCAGGGCTATGAGCCTGCCCGCGCCCCTCTCTCCCCCCGACAAGCACCCCTCGCAGACCAGGCCACCCATGTGCAGGGAGAAGGACGCCCCGCCGCCGCCCGGGGCCTTCCCGCACGCGGCGCAGCTCCCGACACGCAGCTCGAACCCCGCCGCCGCCATCGCCCTGAACTCGAAGAACGCCCTGGTGAGCGCCGCACGCTCCGGGTACTGGTCCAGCAGCCGCAGGGCCTCCTCCAGCAGCTCGAACAGCTCCGGGTGGGGCTCCTCGTCCGCGGTCATGCTGTCCGCGAGCTCGGCCATGGCGGAGGCGGATATGTAGAGGTCGAGATCCTCCCTCACCCCCGGGAAAGACTCGATTATCTCCGCCTGCTTCACCGTGTCCATGTTCCGTCCCCTGTGCACGAGGAGCTGGACGTGCGTCAGGGGCTCCAGCCTCGCCCCGAAACGACTGGTGGTCTTTCTCACTCCCTTTGCCACCGCGCTTCGCTTACCGTGCTCCCTGGTCAGGATGCGCAGAATCTTGTCAGACTCGCCCAGCTTGTAGGAGCGCAGCACTATGCCGACGTCCCGGTACTCGGGCCTCTTCCTGGCACTACCCCGAGGCACGTATGAACCCCTCGACGATCGCGGGGCCCGTGCTGGTCCCTATCCGGTTGGCGCCCGCCTCGAACATCGCCCGGGCATCCTCCCAGGTGCGGATGCCCCCCGCGGCCTTCACACCCACCTCGGGACCGACCGTCGCGCGCATAAGCGAGACGTCCTCGACGGTGGCACCGCCTGGCCCGAGGCCCGTGGCGGTCTTCACGTAGTCCATCCCCGCGGCGACCGCCCTCCGGCAGGCCTCCACCTTCTGCTCCTCGTCGAGGTACGGCGTCTCCAGTATCACCTTCACCACGACGTGCTGCATGCTCAGCTTCCCCCACTCCCTGGCGACCTCCACCACCGCGGCGAGGTCCTCCTCCACGATGTCCCAGCACCCCGAGCGCGCCATGGAGATGTTCATGACCACGTCCAGCTCGCTGGCCCCATCCTCCAGCGCGCTCAACGTCTCGGCGACCTTCGCCTCCGTGGATGCGTAACCGAACGGGAATCCCACCGGCGCGCCGACGAGCACGTCACAGGCCTCGAGCATCCCGACCGCCAGGGGGACGTGCGCCGACGGCACGAACACGCTGCGGAATCCCCAACGGCCGGCCTCCTCCACGAACGCGGTGTAGCGCTCCAGCGTCTCCTCGGGCTTCAGCAGCGTGTAGTCGATGAGAGCCAGGAGACCCGTGGTCGTTAGCGTATCCAGTTCCGGCGGCATCATGTCGGGCCGCTCTCGCATGGGGGTATCACCCGCGCCGTCGAGCATCTTCATCTCCTCTCTAGATAAGTAGCCGTCCGATAACGAGGTATATCGCCAGGCTCAGCACGTCCATGGTCGTTCCCAGCAGCGGACCGGATACGGCCCCCAGGTCCCGGTGGAACGCCCTGAGGGTCAGGGGGAGCGCGCAACCCACAATGGATGCCGCGATCACCGTCAGCGCGAGCGACAGTCCGACCACTACGCCCACGGAGGCGCCCTGGTTGAACAGGAGGCTGATCATGGTGACCGCGGCCCCGGCGCAGAGACCCACCAGAACCCCCCACAGTATCTCTCCGGAGATCTTCCTCACGGTGGCCTGCCGCGGCGGCATCCCGCTGGAGAGCCAGCGGCCCATCACGGTGGACGACTGGACGGCGATGTTGCCCCCCATGGTCACGAGCAGCGGGATGAAGAAGACCAGCGCGAGGTACTGCGCCAGCAGCGGCGAGTACAGCTTGAGCAGCCCCCCGGCCACCAGTATCTCGATGAGCACGGCGAGCACGAACCAGGGGAGCCGCCGCCCCAGGCCCGCCATGAGCCCGGCCGTTTCATCCTCCAGCCCCGTCGCCCCGGCGAAGTGGAGCCGGTCCTCTTCCGCTTCGTCCCCGATCACGTCCATGACGTCGTCCACGGTCACTATCCCGAGCATTATGCCTTCGTCATCCAGCACTGGGACCGCCAGCAGGTCGTACTTGCTGATCGTCTCCGCCACGAGCTCCTGGTCGTCGGCGGCCGCGACGGTGATGAGGTCGCGGGACATCATGTCGCCGACCTTCCTGTCCGGTGGCGAGAGGATGAGCTCTCGCAGGGACAGCACCCCCACCGGCCCTCCGTCCGGCGTCACCACGTACACGTAGTAGATGGTCTCTACCTCCGGGGAGACCCCGCGCAGCTCCTCGATCACCTGCTCGGCGGTGGCATCGGGGGTTACCGATATGTAGTCGGGGGTCATCAGGCCGCCGGCCGTGTCGTCCCCGTAGGCCAGAAGCTCGGCCAGCTCCCCGGCCTCCTCGCGGCCGAACAGCTTGAGCAGCCTCAGCCGCTGGGCTTCCGGTATATCACCCAGCAGGTCTACAGCCTCGTCGACCGGCATCTTCTCCAGCAGGCTCCGCAGCTCACCGGTACGCAGGTGCGCGGCGACCTCGACCTGGTGGGGCTCATCCATCTCCAGCAGCGCCCTGGCCGCGACCGCCGGCTCCATGTTGATGAGGACCTCGACCTGGTCGGCCATGTCGAGCACCGTGAGGACCTCCGCGGCGTCGGCGGCGTGAAGGTCCGCGGCGGTACGCACCGCCTGGGCCAGGTCGCCCCGGCCAAGCATGTCACGGACCGTATCGAGGATTATCCTGTTCCTGTCTTCCACCGCACCCCCGGCGACTCGCGCGCCACACCATGCAACATTACCTCAAACACTATGTTGCGTTTCGCAACAAACCGCAACAATCCCTCTGAGAACTCGTAGTGTTGCGTATTCTCTCCGGGCAGGACGCAGACGGCTAACTGTAATCGAGCCTGCGGATGAACTCCGGGTTCTTGGACCAGTCCTTCTCGACCTTCGCCCGCAGCGAGAGGAACACCTGGTTGCCGAGCAGCGGTTCGATCTCCCTGCGGGCCCTGGAGCCGATCTCCTTGATCATGCGGCCGCCCTTGCCCACTATTATCCCCTTCTGGGACTCCCGCTCCACGTAGATGACCGCCTCGATGTCGATCAGGTCCGCTCCGGGCCTGGGGGCTATCTCCTCGATCAGCACCGCCACGCTGTGGGGGACCTCGTCCCTGGTCAGCTCGAGCGCCTTCTCCCTGATAAGCTCGGCCACCAGGGTGCGCTCGGGCTGATCGCTCACCATGTCCTCGGGGAAGTATCTCGGACCGGGGGGCATGAAACGCCCGAGGGCCTCCTCCAGCGCGGGCACGTTATGCCCCTGCCTGGACGAGACGGCCAGAACCTCCGCGAAGGGGTAGAGGTGCCGGGCGACCTCCAGCTGGGAGTGCACCTTCTCCTCGTCCAGCAGGTCTATCTTGTTGACCACCCCAACCACGGGCGTATCCACCTTACCCAGCTCACCCGCCATGAAGAGGTCGCCCTTGCCTATGGTCTGGGCGCCGTCGAGGAGGAACACGATGGCATCCACGTCCCTCATGGTCCCCAGCACCATGGAGTTGAGCTTCTCGCCCAGGGCGTTGTGCGGCTTGTGGAACCCCGGCGTGTCGACGAAGACCAGCTGGGAATCCGGCGATGTGACCACCGCCCTGATGCGGTTGCGGGTGGTCTGCGGCTTGTCGGAGGTGATCGCGACCTTCTGCCGCGCGATGCGGTTGAGCAGCGTGGACTTGCCCACGTTGGGACGCCCGATTATTCCCACGAAGCCGCTTCGGAACTTAGTGCTCTCCGAACCCTCGTCCACCCGAACAGCGCTCCCCTGGTCCCTAGGTCCCCTGCGGGAACCGGCGCATGCCGATGTTGAGAAGCAGTCCCACGCAGAAGAAGTTCACAATGAGCGAGCTGCCCCCGTAGCTCATAAAAGGCAAGGTTATGCCCGTGATCGGCATTATCCCCATGGTCATGCCCACGTTGACCACTATCTGGAACAGGAACATGACCAGGATCCCCACGGCCAGCATGGTCCCGAACGGGTCGCGGGCGGTCAGCGCGATCTTGAACGACCTCCACAGCAGCAGTGCGAACAGCGCCAGCAGGGCGGTTCCACCGATGAAACCGAGCTGCTCGCCGACCACCGAGAAGATGAAATCGGTATGGTGCGCCGGGATGAACTTCAGGTTGGTCTGGGTACCCCTGAACAGGCCTCTGCCCACAAGCTGCCCCGAGCCGATGGCGATCTTGGACTGCATAAGGTTGTAGCCCGCGTGGAGTGGGTCCATATCCGGGTTGACGAAGACCAGCAGGCGAGTGACCTGGTACGACTTCAGCAGGTGAAGCCCGAGCGCGGCCACCACCGCGACAGCTGTTCCCGCCGCCAGGACCGCCAGCTGCTTGAGCCTTGCTCCCCCGATCAGAAGCATGCCCAGGAGTATTACGAAGACGCTCAGGGTCACGCCCAGGTCGGGCTCCAGGAAGATGAAGAACATCGGGATCCCCGCGATGCCCAGTGCCTGCAGGAACTCCCTGTTGCTGCCGATCTCCATGTGCCGGTCGGCGAAGAACGTGGCAAGCATGATGATGACCGCGATCTTGGCGAACTCCGAGGGCTGGGGGTCGAAGAAAGGCAGTGGGAGCCAGCGGTGCGCGCCGCCCCGGGCCGGGGTGACCAGGACCACCAGTAGCAGACCGATTGAGATCGCGTAGATGATCCTGGAGTAGGGCATCATCTTGCGGTAGTCGGAGCTCGCGGCCAGGAACATGACCACGACTCCCACGATCAGGAAGAGCAGCTGGCGCTTCAGGTAGTAGGTCGCGGGGTTGTCCGCCCTGGTCGCGCTGAAGATCATGAGGACCCCGAAGACGCCCAGAGCCAGGGCGCTGAAGAGCAGCAGTTTGTCCACCGAGCGGCTGGGGAAACGTTTGAGAAGCTCCCTGGGCAGGCTCTGGCGAACCAGCCCCGGTGAGAACTCCGTCGACGTCCTGCCGTTCATCATCCGACCGACACCACCGATAGATCCTAGTCGCCCGTGCTGGGCCTGATCTCGCCCTGCGCAGGCAGGTCGAAAAGCCCCTCGAGGATGCGCCTCGCGACCGGCGCCGCGCTCTCGCCCCCGTGACCGCCCTGCTCTATGGCAACGGCGATCACGTACTTCGGGTCGTTGGCCGGGGCGAAGCAGCAGAACCAGGCCGTGGGCTGCTTGCCCAGGATCTCACTGGTCCCGGTCTTGCCAGCCACCGGCACCTGGTTGACAGGGAACCCCTCGAAGGTGGCGGCCGCGGTCCCCTTGCCCTGGACCACCCCGGTAAGGGCCTGGTTCACCAGGGCGAGGTTCTCCGGGCTCATGTCCAGCTCGGCCGCGGACTCTGGCTCGGCTTTCTTCACGACCTCCCCATCCACATCCTCCAGCGACTTCATGACGTGCGGCCTGACGAACTTGCCGCCGTTTGCGATACCCGAGTAGAGGTAGGCCATCTGCAGCGGGGTGGTCAGGATGTCGCCCTGTCCGATGGCCATATTGACCGTGTCGCCTGGATACCACATCTGGAAGTCGGGGTTCTTCTTGTTGAACTCCTTCTTCCACTCCGGGCTCGGGATGCGGCCGTTCATCTCGCTGGTGAGATCGATGCCAGTCGCCTTTCCCAGCTGGAAGTCACGCGCGTAGTCCCAGAGGGGTCTGCCCTGGTTGTCCTTCTGCCTGTTGTAGAAGTTGTAGCCGATGTTGTAGAAGACCACGTCGCAAGACTGTATTATCCCGTTGAACAGGTCCAGGTGGTGGTGGGTGCTCCAGCAGGTCTTGGGGAAGTCCTTGAACTCGCCCGTCGTGAAGACGTGGTTGCAGTCGAAGGGCGAGTGTATGTCGAAGGTGCCCTCGGTCAGGGCGGCGAGGGCCGGCACCACCTTGAAGGTGGACCCGGGGGGTATCTCGCTCATTATGGCCCGGTTGTTCAGGGGGTAGAGGTTGGCCGGGGCGATGAGCTCCTTCCACAGCTTCTCGCTGATGCCGCCCACGAAGCTGTTCAGGTCGTAGGAGGGGTAGGACGCCATCGCGATGACCTCCCCCGTCTTGGGGTCCATCACCACCGCGGAGGCACCCGTGGCCTTGTACGGCTCGGGCGACTCGGCGTCCTGGCGCGCGCGCGCCATCTGGACGCCCATATCCAGCGACGCCTCTACCAGTTCCTGCACGTTCTTGTCGATGGTCGTCCGCACGCTCACGCCCGCGGCCGGCTCGCGGCGGGATATCTCGCGGATCGAGTTACCCTGGGCGTCTACCTCCAGCCGCAGCGAACCGACCCTGCCCCTGAGCTCCTCGTCGTAGGTGTTCTCGATCCCGGACAGGCCGATCTCGTCCCCCGCCTGGTAACCCTTGCTCTTCTTCTCCTCGAGAGCCTCGGGGCCGATCTCGCCGAGGTAGCCGATCACGTGCGCGGCGAGCGACGCGTAGGGGTAGTCGCGCACCGGCCTGGTGCCGGCGATCACGCCGGGGAACTCCTGGCGATGCTCGCTCACGTAGGTGATGGTGTCCTCGCCGACGTCGTTCCTGATAAGCACCGCCCGCTGGTTCGGCGATTGCGACTTGTCGATCTTCTCGTTGATCTCGTCGACACCCATACCGAGCAGCCTGGACAGCCTGCTCACGACGGCCTTGCGCTCATCACCCATCTCAGCCGGGACCACGGAGATAGTGGGGGCGTTGCGGTTCTTCACGATCACCTGCCCGTTGCGGTCCAGTATGCGTCCCCGCGGCGCCTCCAGGGAGATCTCGCGGATGCTGTTGCCCTCCGCCCGCTTGCGATAGTCGTTGCCTGACACTATCTGCATGAACCACAGCCGGGCGAAGAGGACCACGAAAGCGGTGATGATGATTATTCCGAGGATGGCGACCCGCCGCCGCAGGTTCTCCTCCGACGAATCGGGCCTCGAATATGTGGTCTCGGCGGGCCTCAGCTTCAAGCCCGCCCGTTTGGCGATCCTCATACGGCCAGGGACCGGCGCTTTCATACTAGCGGCCTACGCCGCGCTTCAGCGCCAGCGAGTCCTCCTTCTCGGGGAATCGGAACCTTCGCATCACAGGGTAGACGATAAAAACGCACAGTATGTTATACAGCGTCGACGCGAAAATCACGCCAACCCTGAAGGGTGGTATGTTCTCCTGCCCCAGCACCGACAGGGTCACCTGGTGGAACGACTGCTCGAAGATGCTGGCCAGGAACACCAGTATCACCGGAAGCAGTATGGTGTAGGTCATGAAGAAGTCCTTGAGCATCCCCGCCAGGAACGCGGTGACGGTCTTGGTGAGCATCCCCACACCCATCAACTGGGGGCTGGCGATGTCCTGCAGCATGCCGCCGAAGAACCCCACCACGGCTCCGGCCACCGGCCCGTCCTGGACGGCGACCACCACCGCCACCACCAGTATGAGGTCCGGCTGGACACCTAGTATCTTGAACTGGGGCAGCACCGAGATCTGCAGCACGAACGCCAGCACTACCGTGATCAGGAGGAACAGCTGCCTGTTTCTGCTCACTGCTCCTCCCTCAATATGACGGACTCGGGCTCGGGCATTACGATCACCAGCGCCTTGTCGATCTTGGAGAACCGCGCGTACGGCTTGACCTTGATGTAGCGCGTCAGGCCGCCGCTCCTCTTGGTCACCTCGCTGACCCTGCCGATCGCGATGCCCGGCGGGCAGGTCCCGCCGAGACCGGATGTCTCGATGATGTCACCGACCTTGATGTCCGCCTCTTCGTTCATGGGGGTGTAGCGGATTATCTCCTCGTTACCGCCCTCGACGATGCCGAGCTCGCGGCTGCGCTGGTCGCGGGCGCCGATGGCCGAGCGCGAGTCGGTGATGAGCTCGATCACCGAGGTGCGCGAACCGACCGATATGACCCTTCCGACGAGCCCCTCGTCGGTGACGACCGACATATACTTCTTGACCCCGGATGAGGAGCCCTTGTTGATTATCATGAGACGCTGCCAGTTGTCCGGGGACTGCCCGATCACGTCCACCCCGACGTACTCGTACTGGACGTTCTCCTCGCTGAACTGGAGCAGGTTCCGCAGGTCCTCCACCTGGGACTCGAGCTCCTTGGACTCGATGCTCTGGCGTCGCAGGTTGGCGACCTCCTTCTGCAGCTCGGCCCTGTCTTTCGACAGCGAGGGCAGGTGCCACAGGTTCACGAAGCCGTCCTTGATGGGCCTGAATATCTTGGTGAACGCGGAGCTTATGGGGGACGCCAGGTCCAGAAAGAAGTTCTGTATCTTGTGCAGCGGCCCGCTGTCCGACTCCCTGACGTAGAGGGTGAGCACGGTGATGCAGACCACTATCAGCAGTATCAGAATGAGCCGGTTCCTGTTGGTCCTGGGAGTGCGGGGCATGGTGTATCTCTACTGCCTAAGTGTTCCGTTCCACAAGTACGGTAACGTACCGAGAGCGTCGAAGCGCCGCATCCCGCAAGGCGCGCGACTGACGCGTACGCCGGTCGTACTCGGAAGGAGCGGAACGCAGCGGGTGCGGATGCAGCGGCGCTCGAATGCGAGCGTACTTGTGGAATGGAGCACTAAGTGCCGTTATTGGCCTGCCGAAGATATCAGCACCTTCTTCATGATATCGAATTCCTCGAGGCACTTGCCGGAGCCCATCGCTACACACAGAAGCGGGTCCTTGGCCGTGTGGACCGGCATGCCCGTCTCGTTCCTTATCCGCTCCTCGAGACCTCGCAGGAGAGCCCCGCCACCAGCGAGGATTATTCCCTGCTCCATTATATCGCTGGCCAGCTCCGGGGGGGTCCTGTCGAGGGCGTCCTTGACCACCTGGACCACCTGGCTGACCGGCTCCTCTATCGCGGTCCTTATCTCCTCGGCGGTCACCAGGACCGTCTTGGGAAGGCCGCTTGCAAGGTCGCGGCCCTTGATCTCGGCCTCGTCGTCGTCACCCAGCTCGAAGGCGGAACCGATCTTGAGCTTCAGCGCCTCGGAGGTGCGCTCCCCTATCATGAGCTGGTAATCCCGTTTTATGTAGCTGATGACCGCCTCGTCCATCTCGTCCCCGCCGACGCGCAAAGACTGGCTGGTGACGATACCACCCAGGGAAATGACGGCCACCTCCGTGGTCCCGCCACCTATATCGACGACCATGTTGCCGATTGGTTCATGAATCGGCAGCCCGGCCCCGATGGCGGCGGCCATGGGCTCCTCGATTATGAAGGCCGCGCGGGCGCCCGCCTGGATGGTGGCCTCCTCGACCGCCCTCTGCTCGACCCCGGTTATCCCGCTGGGCACGGCGACGACCACCCTGGGCCGTGCCAGGGAGCGGCGCTGGTGGACCTTCTGTATGAAGTAGCGGAGCATCTTCTCGGTGACGTCGAAGTCGGCGATGACGCCGTCCTTCAGCGGGCGGATGGCCACGATGTGCGCGGGGGTGCGCCCCACCATGCGCTTGGCCTCCTCACCGACGGCGATGATGGCGTTGGTGATGGTGTTAACGGCCACCACCGACGGCTCGTTGAGGACTATTCCCTCACCCTTTACGTAAACGAGGGTATTGGCGGTGCCGAGGTCGACGGCCATGTCCTTCCCGAAGGAGCCGGCGCCGATCATCCTGGCGAACCAAGTCACGAGTAAATATCACCTCAATAAATAGGCCCCCGGCAGGGGCACATAGCGTTCAAGTATCCCATTATGCACAAAAACCGGGTTTCGTCACCCGCAATTTTAACACAAGTTTACAAAATCAACATTGCAAAACCGGGGTCAAACCTGAGATTTTGCGTTTCTTGCGTTTTTCATTCTCCAGATTTAAAAAATGCAAAATCTCAGGTTTGACCCCCAAAGAAGAGGGCTATCTCGCGGGCCGCGCTCTCGGGCGAGTCCGAGCCGTGCACCAGGTTGCGGGTCACACTCGTGGCATAACCGCCGCGTATGGAGCCGGGAGTGGCCTCCAGCGGATCGGTCGGCCCCATGATGACTCGCGCCGACTCGATCGCGTTGTCGCCCTCCATCACAGCGATCACAGACAGCCCCTCGGTGATGTACTCCAGGAGCGGCTCGTAGAACGGCTTCCCCTTGTGCTCGGCGTAGTGCCTCTCGGCCAGGGCCCTGTCAATGTGAATGCCCTTTATCTTTATGACCCGCTGCCCCTTGCGCTCGATCCTGGCGATGATCTCCCCGACAAGGCCGCGGGCGACCCCGTCCGGCTTGATTATTATCAGCGTCTGTTCGACCGCCATCTCTCCTCCCTTGTGTTACCTGTCCTGCCTCATCTCGCGGGACGCCTTCTGATACCTGAAGAATATCCGGGCCTCGCTCACGGTGAACAGGGAACCGGTTATGCAAACCATGCCCTGCAGTCCCGCGGCATTCATCGCGGCCTTCACCGCGACCCCGAAGTCCGGCTCCTCCCTGTGCCTGATCCCGTCCATCCGGCAGAGGGCCGCCAGCTTGCTGGACGGGATGCATCGCGCGCTGCGGTTCTCGGTGACCACGACCTCGTCGGCCACCGCCCCCAGCAGCCTGAGGATACCACGGGCGTCCTTGTCGCCGAGTATCGCCACCACCAGCAGCAGCCGGTCGAAGTCGAACTCGCTGGTGAGAGAGGTCACCAGCTTCTCGACCCCCAGGACGTTGTGCGCCCCGTCGGTGACCACCAGCGGCCGCTCACGCAGGATCTCCAGCCTTCCCGGCACGCTGGCGCTCTCCAGCGCCCTGCGGAACCCCTCCTCGGACGCCTTCTCCCGGGGCTCCGCGTATACCTGCGCGGCGGCCACGGCGCAGGCCGCGTTCACCGCCTGGTGCTTGCCGAGCATGGGCAGCTTTATCTCCCTGAACTCGTGACCCTCCAGCCCGCTCACGGTGATTATCTGGGAGGGGGCCTCCCCTGCGACCCTGTAGGGGATATGGAAGTCCAGGCGGAAGTCCCGGCCGAAGACGCGCATCTCGGCCCCCACCTCCTCGCACCGCTCGGCCATGATCATCAGTATCTCCCTGCGGGCCTCCGCCGTCACCAGGACGCAGCCCTCGTTAATTATCCCGACCTTCTCCGAGGCGATCTTCTCCCTGGTCCTGCCGAGCTCGTTCACGTGGTCGATGTCGACGTTGGTGATGACCGCGACGTCGCAGTCCACCACGTTGGTGGCGTCCCAGCGACCGCCCATCCCGACCTCCAGCACCGCCACGTCTATTCCCTCACGCTCGAAGTACCTGTACGCTACCGCGGTGACCACCTCGAAGTAGGTGAGCTGCTCGCCTGCCTCCTTCTCGGCCCTCTTCACGTATCCCGCGACCTCCTCCATGGTCTCGGCGAAGGCGTGTGTGGAGATCATCCTGCCGTTGACGGTCATCCGCTCGCGGACTGTCTCCAGGTGGGGCGAAGTGAACAACCCCACCTTGAAGCCGCACTCGGCGAGTATCGCGGCGGTCATGTTGCCCACGGAGGTCTTTCCGTTGGTGCCGGTGACCTGCACGGCGTCGAAGGAGTCCTGGGGGTTTCCCATGAGGCCGCAGAGCGCCCGGATACGGTCCAGAGACGGCTTCACTCCAAGCACGATCCTACCGTCCAGGAAATCTACCGCCTCGGAGTACTTCAATGGATCTCCCGCCCGCGCGCCCGGACGAAGCCGCAGTCACCGCTCAACGGCTCTCCTCCAGCAACCGGATCTGCTCGGTGAGCTTGCGCCTCTTCTCGTGGAGGTCGTCCGCTTTCTCGTGCTCCTTCTGGACCACCATGGGCGGCGCCTTGTCCAGGAAGTCGGAGGACGACAGCTTGGCGACCGTCTTCTCGAGGTCCGCCTCCACCTTCGCCAGGCGCCTGGCCAGGCGGTCGATCTCCCCGGCCGCGTCCACCCCGGCCTCGCGTGAGATGTACGCCTGCGAGCCGTCGGCGATGACACGCATCTGGTAGCCCGCCTCGGGGGGCTCACGGGTGAGCGTGACCTGCCCGAGCCCCGCCAGAGAGGTGACGTAGGAGATCCACATCGCCAGCGTCTCGTGTACGGAGTCGTTCTCGCACAGCAGGGTCGCGTCGACCTTTTCGCCCGGTGGGATCCCGTGCTCGGATCGTGCCGAGCGTATCCCCGCCACCAGCGACTGCACGGTTGCGAACTCCTCCTCGGCCTCCGGGTCGCCCGGGATCTCGTCGGCCGACGGCCACGCCGAGAGCATGATCGACCCGCCCGTACCTGGCAGGCGCTGCCATATTTCCTCGGTGATAAACGGCATGTACGGGTGCAGGAGCCGCATGGAGAGCTCGAGGACGGCGAGGGCGACCGACTGAGCGACGGCCCGCTCGCCGTCGGTCCCCCTGTAGAAGCGCAGCTTGGCCAGCTCCAGGTACCAGTCGCAGAAGTCCCCCCAGAAGAACTGGTAGAGCGCCTTACCCGCGATGCTGAAGTTGTACTCCTCCATCGCCGTGTCGACGCGCTCGACGGTCGTGGCCAGCCGGGAGAGTATCCAGCGGTCGGAAAGGTCGAGCGCGGCCTGGCTGAGCTCGACCGGCTCCCCCAGGTCGGAGATGTTGGTGAGCACCAGGCGCGCCGCGTTCCAGATCTTGTTCACGAAGTTGCGGTTGCCCTCGATGCGCTCCTCGGAGAGGTTGATGTCCCTTCCCGGCACCGCGATGGAGGCCAGCGCGAACCTCAGCGCGTCGGTCCCGTAGAGGTCGATCATGTCCAGCGGATCTATCACGTTGCCGCTGGACTTGCTCATCTTTTTTCCCTCGAAGTCGCGCACCAGCGCGGTGACGAACACGTCGTGGTACGGCACGTCCCCCATGAACCGCAGGCCCAGCATTATCATGCGGGCCACCCAGAAGAAGATGATGTCGAAGGCGGTGGTCAGCACGGAGGTCGGGTAGAACGCGTCCAGGACCGGCGTCTTCTCCGGCCATCCCATGGTGGAGAACGGCCAGAGCCCCGAGGAGAACCAGGTGTCCAGCACGTCGGGGTCCTGGCGCAGGTTCTCAGAGCCGCAGCGGCAGGCCTCGGGTGGCTCGAGCTCGACCGCCATGTCCCCGCAGTCGTCGCAGTACCAGACAGGGATGCGGTGGCCCCACCAGAGCTGCCTGGATATGCACCAGTCACGGATGTTCTCCATCCAGTCGAAGTAGATCTTCGTCCAGCGCTCCGGGGTAAAGGTGATGCGCCCGTCGCGGACCGCATCGATGCCCGGGCGCGCGAGCGGCTCCATCTTCACGAACCACTGGGTGGACAGGTACGGCTCGACCTCGGTCCGGCAACGATAGCACTGGCCCACGGCGAGCACGTGGTCCTCTGTCTTCTCCAGCAACCCCCGGGCCTCCAGGTCGGCAACCACCGCGTCCCTGGCCTCGTAGCGATCCATTCCCGCGTACTGACCGCCGTTCTCGTTTATGGTGCCGTCGGGGTTGAAGACGTTTATGACCTCGAGACCGTGGCGCAGGCCTATCTCGTAGTCGTTGGGATCGTGCGCGGGGGTCACCTTCAGGGCGCCCGTTCCGAACTCGGGGTCCACGTACCTGTCGCTGATGACAGGTATGCGGCGCTCCAGAAGGGGCAGGATGACCGCGCGGCCCACCTCGTCGGCGTGCCGCGAATCGGTCGGGGCGACGGCGACGGCGGTGTCCCCCAGCATGGTCTCGGGCCTGGTGGTGGCGACCACCAGGAAGCCGTCACCTTCCGCATAGGGGTAACGGATGTACCAGAGGTGGCCGCTCTTGTCCGCGTGCTCGACCTCGATGTCAGAGAGCGCGGTGTGGCAGCGCGGGCACCAGTTGACTATGTACTTGCCACGGTAGACCAGGCCGTCGTCGTAGAGCTGCTTGAAGACGGTCCGCACCGCGAGCGAGCACCCCTCGTCCATGGTGAAGCGGGTCCTCTCCCAGTCGCACATGCACCCCAGGCGTTTGAGCTGCCTGATGATGGTGCCTCCGTACTCCTCCTTCCACTCCCATACCCGCTCCACGAACTTCTCGCGCCCCAGGGCATGCCGGTCGGTCCCCTCCCTCTCCAGCGCCCGCTCGACCACGTTCTGGGTCGCTATGCCGGCGTGATCGGTGCCGGGCATCCAGAGGACCTCGTACCCCTGCATCTTCCTGCGCCGGGCGATAATGTCCTGGAGTCCGTTGTTCAGCGCGTGCCCCATGTGCAGCACGCCGGTCACGTTGGGCGGGGGGATGACCTGCGAGAACTTCGGCTTCCCGCTGGCGGGGTCGGCGTGGAAGTAGCCGTTGTCCTCCCAGAACGAGTACCAGCGCTCCTCCACGGAGCCGGGTTCGTATGCCTTGGGCATGTCAGCGCCGAGGTCCTCGGGCAAAGCGTTCACCACCTCAAAAGTAAAGGATTCTCGATAACAGATTCTAGCGTAAAACATCCGCGTTAGTTGCATCAGTAGTTGCATTAGTGCCAGGCACAAATGCAACATGCTGGAAACGTCCGTACCGCTGGCGGTTGTGGTAGAATCCGACCCGTTACCAAGCCTGGAGGTCGAAAAGCCGGATGTGGCTCGCGTTACTGCTCATATACCTGCTGCCGGTGGGACTCGTCATCCTGGTCTTCTTCGCCATAGGCACCGCGGCGAGCAGGACCTACCGCGTGGCGAAGCGCGCCTACGGCGACGTGAAGCCTTACGTCAACGAGCTGACCTCCAAGGCGACCGCGGCCCAGCAGAAGCTCGAAGGCATGAGCCGGCGCGGAACGAAGCTCACGGAGACCTTCGAGGAGATCACGGGACGGATCGCCTTCATCGCCGAGTCGCTGCAGGAGACCACGCAATCACCGGCGGGAAGGCTGACTGAGTTCGCGGGCAGGTTCCTGGAAGAGGCCGACGGGGGCCGCTAGGCCGTCTCCTCCTCCTCGCCCTCCTCCTTGGGAACACTCTCGGCTTCGGCGCGCGACGTGAGCAGTGTCGGCTTGAAGTTCTCCGCCACTACTTCCCGGGTCACCACGCACTTGACTATGTCCGAGCGCGACGGAAGCTCGAACATCGTTCCCAGCAGTGACTCCTCCATGATGGCGCGCAGGCCCCTGGCCCCGGTGGAGCGCGCCAGCGCTTTCACGGAGATCTGCTCCAGGGCCCCGTCGGTGAATATCAGCTCGACCCC
>JAZDFZ010000075.1:0-7929 GCA_043807425.1 Actinomycetota bacterium | reverse complement strand
GCCCTAGAGCAAGTCCGAGGCCAGGTCCGAGGACAAGCGGCAGGTGTGACTGAGTTAGGGGTCAGGCACGATTCAAGTCACATCCTTGCTGTGGATGTAGGCTGCACAAGACCCGCGTGTCGTGTGCGGCCCAAGAGGACCGCTGAATCAACCTGGCTGACTTGAATCGTGCCTGACCCCGATTTGAGTCACCCTGCCGTCCCTCTTGTATTACAATCCCTATACGCGAACGATGGAGGGAATAGATGGCGGACGCTTCCCCGGTCGGAATAATGGGCGGCTCCGGGCTCTACGAGATGCCCGAGATGGAGGTGCTGGAAGAGGTAACGGTCCAGACCCCCTTCGGCGAGCCCTCCGACAGTTACGTCAGGGGGCGACTCAGCGGCAAGGACGTGGTGTTCCTCTCCCGCCACGGGAGGGGGCACCGGTGGGGGGCTCCGGACGTCAACTTCCGCGCTAATATCTACGGCTTCAAGTCTCTCGGAGTGGACTCGCTCATCTCGGTCAACGCATGCGGGAGCATGCGGGAGGACTTCAAGCCCTCGGACGTGGTCATCCCGGACCAGTACTTCGACAACACCAAGGGCCGCGCCGACTCCTTCTTCGCGGGCTTTCTCGCCGTTCACACCGACCTGGCCGACCCAATCTGCCCCATACTTGCCGGCACTCTTTACGCGGCCGGCAAGGCCCTGAACGCGGATGTGCATCGCGGCGGGACCATCCTCACCATGCAGGGCCCCGGGTTCTCCACCCGGGCCGAGTCCAGGATATACCGCTCGTGGGGCGTGGACCTGATCGGCATGACGCTGGCAACCGAAGCCAAGCTCGCGCGGGAGGCCGAGCTGTGCTACTCCTCCCTGTCCCTGGTCACCGACTACGACGTCTGGAAGCCGACGGCCGAGGACGTCACCATCGAGCTGATCCTGGGGAACCTGCGCAGGAGCGCGGACACGGCCAAGGCGATCATCCGTGACTCTGTAGCCGGCATCTCCAGCGAGCGGCCCTGTCGCTGCAGGAGCGCGATGGCGACCGCCGTCGTCACCAACCCCGACCTCGTGAGCGAAGAGACGCGGCGCGACCTGCGACTTCTGCTGGGTAAGTACCTGCCCCCGGGGGAGTGACAATGGGTGTGCTCGTGGTAGGCTCGGTCGCGCTGGACAGCGTCCAGACCCCTTTCGGCACGGTGCGTGACGCCCTCGGCGGCGCCGCGACCTTCTTCTCCGTGGCGGCCGCGTACTTCACCGAGGTCGCCATCGTAGCCGTGGTGGGAACCGACTTCCCCGCCGAGCACCTCTCGTTCCTGACGGGCCGCGGCATAAGCACCGCGGGGCTCACCGTCGAGGAAGGCGAGACGTTCCGATGGGCGGGCGTCTACGGCTACGACCTCAACGACCGCGACACCATCGACACGCGCCTGGGCGTCTTCGAGTCGTTCAGGCCGAGCATCCCGCCGGCGCTCGCGGAGAGCGACTTCGTCTTCCTCGCGAACATAGACCCCGGGCTTCAGCTCTCGGTGCTCGACCAGGTCGAGAGCCCCAGGCTGGTGGCCTGTGACACCATGAACTACTGGATAGAGCGAAACCGCCCCGAGCTGCTCGAGCTCCTCAGTCGGGTGGACATCATGGTGATGAACGACGCGGAGTGCCGGATGCTGGCCGACGAGCCGAACCTCATCCGAGCGGCGCGCGTGGTGCTGGGCATGGGGCCTGACGCGGTCATCGTGAAGAAGGGGGAGCACGGGGCTCTCATGTGCACCGAGGCGGGGTTCTTCAGCGCGCCCGCCTACCCCTGCGAGTCGGTATTCGATCCCACCGGCGCCGGGGACTCCTTCGCCGGGGGGTTCATGGGCCACCTCGCGGGAACCGGTGACGTCTCCCCGGAGAACATCCGCAGGGCGATAATCTACGGCACGGTCATGGCCTCGTTCTGCGTGGAGGACTTCAGCGTGGACGGGATGGCTTCGCTCGACCGCATCGACATTGACAGGCGATTCCTGGTTCTCCGCCAGGTCGCCCTGTTCGAGCCGTAGGGGTCTCAAGTTGCCCCCGCGCTCAGGTTTCAGGGTCGCCAGGGTCTTCGGCATCGACGTTCTCATCAACCCGACCTGGCTGGTGATCTTCCTGCTGGTCGGATTCTCCTTCGGCGACCTCCTCAGCCAGACCACCGTCGACGGCCAGCCGTTCCCCGGCGGGCCGTGGCCCTGGATAGTCGGCTTCATCACCGCTGGAATCCTGTTCGTGGGGCTGCTCGCCCACGAGCTCTCCCACAGCCTGATCGCCAAGCGGAACGGGGTGGAGATCAACCGGATCACGCTCTTCATCTTCGGAGGGGTGGCCGAGATGAAGAGCGACGTCACCTCGCCGGGGGTGGAGTTCAGGATGGCGGTCGCGGGTCCGCTCATGACCTTCTTCCTGGCGGGTGCGTTCTACGGGCTCTACAGGCTGACGGACTACCTCGGGGCGGGGGCGCTGCTGGTGGCTCCGCTTTACTACCTGGCGGCCACCAACCTGTTCATCGGCGTCTTCAACCTCCTGCCCGGCTTCCCGCTGGACGGGGGTCGGGTGCTGCGGGCGCTGGTGTGGCAGTTGACCGGGGACCTGCAGAAGGCGACCAGGGTGGCGAGCATCATCGGCCAGGGTCTGGCCCTGCTGCTGGCGGCGGGGGGCCTGACGATCATCATCCTCTACCGCGAGTACCTGATAACCGGCGGCTGGCTCATCCTGATAGGCACCTTTGTCTACTTCCTGGCGAAGAGCAGCTACAAGCAGACCCTCCTGCGCCTGGCCGCGTCGGACACCCTGGCTAAGGACATCATGTTCACCGACGTGCCGGTGATACCGTCCCTGACACCGCTCACCGAGCTCACCGCCCGCTACTTCTCGACCTATCACCTGCCCGCTTTCCCGGTGGCGGAGGCCGGGCGCCTGGTGGGCACCGTGAGCAGGTCCGACCTCATGACGGTCAACCGGGCGGAGTGGGACGTGCTCAACGCGGGCCGGGCGGCCCAGCCACTCGAGCCCGACCAACTGGTGGCTCCCGACACCCCGCTGGACCAGCTGCTGCGCACCCTGCTGGGCCGCAGGGAGTACGTCCTGGTCGTGGACGGCGACAACGTGCTGGGCATCATCACCAGGGACGAGGTGTCCCGGTACCTGGACGCCCGAATGAAGACCCGGGAGTGAGGCGGATGGAAGTCGAGGTCAGGGTCGCCACAATACTGATGAAGAAGGCGGACCCCCCGCTGGAGCGAAGCGCGTTCCCGTACTCCCTGCCGGAGGGGGCCGACGTGGCCGGCCTGATCGAGGCGCTTCGCATCCCCCCGGCGCTTGTCGGCTCGGTCACGGTGAACAAGCGTCGCAGCCCCCTGGACAGGTCTCTCTCTCCCGGGGACGACGTGGCCATAGTCCCCGCGATCTCGGGAGGGTGAGGCAGGCAATGAGTGGTGATCTGAAAGGTGCGTTCGAGTCAGCGGCGGTCGAGCTGGACGAGGGGGGCCGTACATACCACGTCCTTTCGATCGAGGATATCCACGGAATAGCCCGCTCGAGCGGGATATCACCGGGGGAGGCCTCGGCCCGCGCGCTGGAGTCGGGGTTCCTGCCGCTCCGGTACAGGAAGAACGTGGGGACGATAGGGCTGGACGGCCAGGCGAAGCTCCTGCGCTCGAGGGTTGTGGTCGTTGGCGCCGGAGGGATCGGCGGGAATGCGTGCGAGCTGCTCGCGCGGATGGGGGTTGGCTCGCTCCTGCTGGTGGACCCCGACGTCTTCGAGGAGTCCAACCTCAATCGGCAGAACTTCTCGGCCGAGGACACGCTCGGGCTGGCCAAGGTCGAGGTCGTGCGCGACCGGCTTTCCACCATAAACTGCGACGTCAACGTGGAGGTCCACCGGCTGGCCGCACGCCCTGAGAACCTTCCCGGGCTGCTCTCAGGGGCGGACGCGGCCATCGACGGTCTGGATAACTTCTACGACAGGGTGCAGCTCCAGGCCGCCTGCCGCGAGGCCGGCGTGGTGATGGTGCACGGCGCCATCGCCGGCTCGTCCCTGCAGTTGATGACCATCTTCCCGGGCGACGCCGGGCTCGAGTCGCTGGTCGACCCGGGTACCAGCGAGGAGAAGGCCCGCGGCATCGAGGTCGAGACCGGCAACCCGGCCACGACCCCGGCGCTGGTGGCCGCGCTCCAGGTCTCCGAGGCGCTCAAGGTCATCCTCGGACAGGGTGAGCCGATTCGCGGCCGGATGTTCTACATGGACCTCTCCGATCTCTCCGTGGAGTCCTTCGAGGTATAGCGGTCCTCAGGCCGCCCTCTTGAGCCTCCTGCCCTCCTTCTCGCCCGCCGTCTCCTGACGGATCGGATCCAGCATCCCGAGCCGGGCGGCGCTCACGAAGAGCCCCGCCAGCGAAAGGGCCCCGGCCCCCAGCGCCAGGATCGACCAGGGCCAGGAGGACCCCGCCGCCGCGATGGAGACGAACATCGTACACGCGCTCAATCCACACAGGTATCTCATGCTTCTGATAGTAACGGTGGGGTGTGACATGGATCCCGCTCGTCATGACGCTCTCTCACAAGGGGAGGATTAATAGAGACGGTCCCCCTCACCCCAACCCTCTCCCCCCAGGGGAGAGGGAGGAATCGCGGGAGGGGAAAGAGGGCTTGACGGTTTGCTTGTTCTGCTGTACGATTTGCTTGAACTGCTGATTGGAGAGGGCATGAAGATCGCAACTGTTTTCAGGTCTCACCCGGCTCTCAACACCGCGCTGGGGGTGGCGTTCGCCGCGCTCGCGGTCCTGCTGATGCTTGGCTACGTCTCCAGGCTGGCGGGCGCGAGCGGCGGGCGCGAGGTATCGGTTCCGATCGCTTCCCACGACATAGACGTGGGCGTGCGCGTAACGCGTGAGATGGTCGCCGTGAGCAGGGTCCCCCGGCGCTACGTCGTCCCGGGCTCACTCGCGGGGCCGGAGAAGGTCACGGGCGGTACCGCGGTGCGTTTCATCGCGCGCGGCGAGCCGTTCACCGAGACATCGATATCGGGGGCCGGCGGGGGGAACACCCTCGCCTCGCGCATCCCCCAGGAGTTCCGCGCCTACTCCCTCAGCGCGAGCCGGGGCTGTACGAGCGGCCCCCTGATAAGGTCCGGAGACAGGGTCGACGTGCTGGTGACCCGGGGCGATCCCCCTTCGACCTCGACGATACTGCGCGACCGCCTGGTCCTCACGACAACCGGTAGCTCGCAGGTCGACCCCCAGGAATCCGCAGAAAGCCCCCTCAGGGTCACGCTGCTGGTCTCCCCCGGCGAGGTCGAGGTACTGGCGCAGGCGGAGTGCGAGGGAGAGATCTCGGTGTCGCTCTGCCCGCCCGCCCCTTCGTCATCTGGTGCGGACACGCAGAAGCGCTAGATACCTGGTGCTCCAACTCACAATCACAGTAACGAATTCCCGCAACCATGTAACTACACCGCCCTGTGCTGAGATCATATGTTTCCCGTCAGGGCACTGCATCTCTGATGCCCTGGTAAATCAGGTCCTTCGACTTGATGGAATTAACGTTGCTTGATATGCTATTGAATAACTTACTTGTAATGGTTAGCGCGTAGGATAAAAGGAACAATGGCACGACCGCCCCGTAGCCAACTTCTCCCCGGGGTGTTCCACGTGTCCTCTCACGGTGTAGGCGAGAGGAGGGTATTCCTGGACGACTTCGACAGAGTCTCGTTCCTGAGGTTGCTCGGAAGCGTCGTCCACCGGTTCAGGTGGATATGCTGCGCCTACTGCCTCTTGAGCACTCATTATCACCTGATCGTCGACACAGACCCCGAGAGCCTGTCGCGAGGTCTTCAGGCTCTTCACAGCGTCTACTCACTCAGGTTCAATGACCGCCACAAGCGCAGGGGCAGCCTGTTTCGGGAGCATTGCATGTGTGATCGCATCGATGACGACTACCGGTTCCGCAATGCCCTGAAGTACGTTGCGAGGAATCCCGTGGACGCCGGGATATGCGCCCATCCCGGTGAGTGGGTATGGAGCAGTTATAACGCGACCGCCGGGACCATCCGCGGTCGTGAATTCCTGAGCGTCCAGCCGGTCTTGTCTCTATTCTCACAGGACGTGCGAAGAGCCCGGAATACCTACATCGACTTCGTAAGCGGGTTGTCACCGGAGGTAGAGTGTGAAATGAAGTCCAGGTACTACTCGAGCGAGCCTGTCACTGCGTGCAGGGTAAGGGAGCGGACACGACCGACTCTATCCGAGCTGTTCGACGGGTGCGATTCGATGGAATCCAGGAATCACGCGATCGGCCGCGCATACCATGTCTTCGGGTACACGCTGAAGGAGATCGCAGATCATGTTGGCCTGAGCGTATCGAGGGTTTCCCGTGTCGGAGGTTTGCCCCTCAGAAACTTACACTAGTTAATATATGAATCAGACACCACAGAAATAACCCGGAGTCCGATTCCGGGGCCGCAATCACTGTTACTCGAGTTGCTGTTGTTGTTCGCTTGGAAAACAGTCAAGTATTGAGAGGCAAACCTCCGACACCCAATCGTCGAGGTCCTCGTCGTGCCGGGGTTCGCTCGGTACACGATTCCAGGCACATGATTACTTACGAGACCGTACTCATGAAATGGAGCACTAAGTGAAGGACTTCACCTTCCTGCCGAAGTTCTGGACCTCGAACGCGGGGCGCAGGACGCGACCGTATATTGACATCATCGGCGGTGTGGCGAAACCCTTGCCGAGGACGATGACCACGGGCGAGTTGTAGCTCCCGGCTATCTGGTCGTCCTGGGTCAGCGTCGCGTCGGCGAACTCAGGGATGGAGTTCTTGACGGTCTCCGCGTTCTGCTTCGCTTCCTTGCGGTAGTAGATCACTGTCGAGGGCAGCGCCTGCTTTGCCGTCCCCTCGAAGACCTTCTCGTGCCCCATAAGCCTGAGTTCCTCCGCCACCACCGGCACGGCGCCGGTCCCGCCCTTGCTGCTGGCCAGCACGGTGGTCACGTCGGCGTTGGGGCCGTAGAGCAGCTCCACCCTCCTGGACTCCTCGGACCCCATCCCGGCGATGAGCTCGGGCGAGAGAGAGGTGCTCGTCTTCACCTCGGTCGCGACGCTGGCTATCATCGCGGGGTTGGCCACGTAGTAGCTGACCCCGCCGATGGTCTTTGTAACCCCCGGGATGGTGATGAACTGCACGTTCTCGATGTCGAACCCGCGGAGCTCCTCCGCGAGGTTGGTGAGCTGCCCGGCGGTGTAGTCCATCTGGCAGTTGGCGGCCACGATGTCCACTACCTGCTTTGCCTTCCAGACGCTCTTCATGTCCTCCGCCTTATTCATCAGCGCCTTGATGAACGTCTGCTGGCTCTTGATCCTGTCGATGTCGCCCTGCGGCAGGTTACGGCTGCGCACCACTATGAGCGCCTGCTCGCCGTCGAGCATCAGGTCTCCGGCGGGCAGGTAGCCGGTGTGCGGGTCCCTTATAGGGGCGTTCAGGTGTATGGGAACACCGCCTATCGCGTTGATGATCTTCTTGAACCCATCGAAGTTCATGCTTATGTAGTGGTTGACGTCGATCCCGGTGAGGGTCTTCACGGCCTCGATGGCGCCCGAGGGACCGCCGTAGGAGTGCGCCGCGTTTATCTTGTTGGTGCCGTACCCTGGAAGCTCGACCCTGGTGTCGCGCGGTATGGAAAGCACCACCGCCCTCTTGTCCCTCTCCTGGAGGCAGACCAGCATCATCACGTCGCTGCGGCACAAGCCGCCCTCGCCCTTGTTGCTCCCCTGGTCGCTTCCCATCACCAGGGTGTTCACGCTCTGGTTGGGGTCCCTGGATATCGCGGCGAGCGACTTCTCGACCTCTTTCTTCTCCTGGCCGGAGGGCTGCCACTGCTTCTGCTTGGTGGCGAGGTATACCTTCGCAGCAAGCTTCGCGATAG
>JAZDFZ010000074.1:0-2563 GCA_043807425.1 Actinomycetota bacterium | reverse complement strand
CGGTGAACTCTCTCCGGCCGACCGCGGCCGGCCGGCCGGGCTGCCCGTTCGCCTGATCCCTCAAGGGGACCGCGCGACCCGCCGATGCCCTCGTCATGCAGGTCCACCCGCTCGATCGGGACCCCACCCTCGAGGCGCCGCCCCCGGCGCTCCCGGACCTCGACCTCCCCGTCGCGCCGTACCTGACCCTGGTCGAATCTCCCGCCGGGCGGGACCATCTGCCCGAGGACTGGACGATGGTGGGCCCGGTGCTGGTGGCCGGCCGGACGCTGGACCGGGTGGTGGTGGGTCCCAACGGGGTCTTCGCCGTGTCCCTGGACCCCGATCCCAGGCCTGCCACCCTGACTGCCGACGGCCTATCCCGGGCGGGGAAGAAGGTCACCCACCAGGTGAAGCAGGCGCTGGCCGCCACCTTCGACCTGCGGCGGGTCCTGGGCGCCGCGGGCATCGACGTGTTCCCTTACCCGGTGCTCGTGGCGCGCGGAGCCGACGGCATGCTCGGGCGCCTCCGGGTCGTGCCTCCCGGGTGCCTGGCATCCGCGGTGTGGTGCCACCCCGGCCGCCCGCTGCTGCGTTCCGAACGGGCCAGGGTGCTGGCCGCGGTGCAGCATCCCGCCACGGCATAGAGCGCGCCGTCACCGCGACAGTCCAGTGGCATCACACTCGCCCAGGCAGTGGGGACGTCAACTGCTCCTCGGGACTCCCCCGGAACGTTCATCAGGGTCGCCTTCGTGTACCGGTTGTCGTGGTCCCGGTCGGGGTAGATTCCCCACGGGGATCTACAACGAGGAGGACCGCCTGCCCGGTTGGGTGGGAACCCGCCCGTTCGATCCACCGGCGAGGCGAGGGAGATTGAGATGAGCGTGGTTGTGGTTGAGACCTACGTGGTGAAGGGGGACAGGGTGGGCGAGTTCGAGCCCGCCCTTGAGGAGTTCCTGCGCTTCAAGGATGCGAATCCTCAGCTGTTCGCCGGCGTACGGTCGTGGGGCCTCTACCGACAGGAGTACGGTGGGATTGCCGGGCTGTACGCCGAGACGTGGGAGTTTGACGACCTGGCCGGGATGGAGGAGATCACGGCGAGGATCTTCGCCGACCCCACGATGAAGGGCATCCAGGGCGGCTTCCACCAGCTTGTGGAGCCGACGACCTTCTCGGCCAGTATCTGGCGCCCCGTCGCTACTCGCTGAGCTGGGAGAAAGCCTCCCCCCGCCCGGGCACTCGGTCTTACGGCCGCTTCGGCTCGACCCGGAGGCTGTCAACCTCGGTCCAGACCTCTCCCTTCTTCGAACCGGGAATGATCAGAGCATCCCACTTGGGGAACCACGGTTCCATGAGTTCGATCAGCTCCGGGTCCTCCCGCACCGCCCTCATCCATTTGTCGTAGTCCTCAGGGCGCTCGTACTCGTCGAGGAACATCCAGTCTTCCTCCGAGGCCCCTTCCTTGCTGGAGGTGAAGAAGCGGGACCTGGCGTAGAAGACCCTCTCCGGATGTGACCTCTGGTAGTCCATCATCTCCTGCCAGAGCTCGAGCTGCCTGCTGCTGTGCTCCTTCGGGATGCGCCATCTGACGATGTTGACCAGCACAGTTCATCTCCTTTGCTGGATCGGGCTGACAGGGCGAATCGTCGTCCCGGACGAACCGCGGTGACGGCCGAGGGCTGCTGGCCGCGCGGAACACACGGCCCCTTGACTGTGGCACCGCTCGCTGAGAATGCCCGGTTCCTGGCAGGCGGCCTGGGCATCCGCCATGAGGCGGGGGCCTCCGCTCAGCGTCGTACGGAGAAGACGTGGTCGCATACGTCGGCGCCTTCCATGAGAGTCTTCGTTCTGCGGAAGGCCAGCTTGGGGTGGTAGGAGCGAACCCAGGGCTCGTCGCGGGCGCATATCACCAGACCGAGTTCGGGCTCGCCCAGCTCCCGCAGAATCTCGGCGTACATGCACCGCGTGTACTGGTAGCCGATCTCGGTTCGCTCGTCGGTGACACGCTGCCAGCGATGTGACCCTGCGGCCGCCGCGTCTGCCATCGCACAGAAGCCGTGCAGATCCGCCTCAGGTTCCCCTACCTCATCTCGTGCCTCGAACTCCTGCTGCTTGGCCATATCGCGGATGACGTCGCGCGCCTCAGGCCCGAAGCGGGCCTCCATGGCGTGCAGGACCTCCACGGCGAGGTCCAACGAAACCATCATCTTGCGTCTCAGCAGATCCAGCAGGACTCTCTCGTTCTCCGGACCGATGGGCTCAGGAAGGATGTCGTTCAGGCTGCCGTCCATGGTCGTCTCACCTCCCGCCGAGGTAGTCGGCGATGATCCGGACCTCCACCCAAGCGCCGGACGCCAGGCAGCTCTCGACGATATCGAACTCAGGGTGGTGGTGCATGTAGGGCAGGCCGTCTTCCGCGGTACCGCCACCAAGAAAGCCTAGGGGGTTGACCTCAGGACATCGCTTAGCGCGGCGGCCTCAGGACATCGCTCTGCGTGGGTGGTGGGGGGCGATCCTCGGTCTCGACGTCGAGGCGGAGGTGTCTGGTGGAGGTGTTCCGGTCGGAGCTGGAGCGTCGCCGCGA
>JAZDFZ010000073.1:0-10299 GCA_043807425.1 Actinomycetota bacterium | reverse complement strand
GACCATCTCCTCGGCCATGGAGCGCCCGGTGGTCAGCTTGCCACCGGAGATGGTCAGCAGTCCGGAGCGCCCCTGGTAGATGCGGTGCTCGCGCGAGACCTTGCTGGCCGCCACGTCCTCGCCGCCCTCCTGCATGGCCAGGGGGCGCAGGCCGGAGTAGGTGCTCACGATGTCGATCGTCTCCAGGTTTGACCGCGGTAGCGCGCTGTTGGCCGCCTCCAGGATGTACTCGACGTCCTCGCGCGTCGCGTAAGGTTTGTCCAGGTCCTCGTGGTAGTAGGTGTCGGTCGTTCCGATCAGGGAGAACTTCCCCCTGGGGATGACGAACATGAGGCGGTCGTCGGCGGGGGAGACGACCGGCGCCGCGTTCCTGGTCCTGGCACGGCCGCGCGGGACCATGATATGCGAGCCCTTGGTGAGCTGGAGCTTCGCGGGAGCCCCCGGCTCGTCCATGTCGCAGATCACGTCGCCCCAGGCGCCGGACGCGTTCACGACCACCTTCGCCTCGATGTCGCACTCCTCACCGGACAGCGCGTCCTTCACCCGGGCGCCGCAGGCGCGCTCGCCGTTCTTGAGGAGATCCGTCACCTCGATGTAGTTGGCGCAGTCGGCACCGGCCTCGATGGCCGACAGGGCGAAGGCCAGAGTCAGGCGGGCGTCGTCCGTCGAGCAGTCGTAGAAGACCCCGGCGGCCTTGAGGCGGTCGGAGTCGAGGCCCTCCTCGAGCTCCATGGCCTTGTCGTGCAGGTACATCCGGTGGTTGCGGACGTTGCGGAACAGCGCCAGCATGTCGTAGAGGAGCAGCCCCGACTCGATCATGAAGATGCCGTTCTTGTCCCCCTTGTAGATAGGGAAGGTAAAGGGCTGCGGGTACACGAGATGCGGAGCGTTCAGCAGGAGCTGGCGCCGCTCGCGGCATGCCTCGAACACCAGCTTGAAGTCGAACATCTCCAGGTAGCGGATGCCGCCGTGGATGAGCTTGGAGGAACGGCTGCTCGTGCCCCATGCCCAGTCCATCTTCTCGACGCACGCCGTCTTGAAGCCCCGCAGCGCCGCGTCGCGCGCTATACAGGCCCCTGTTATCCCCCCGCCGATGACCAGCAGGTCGTATGTTTTTCCCCTGAACCCCTTGATGGTCTCCTCACGTGTCTTCTTCATATCTATGCGCACCTCCATCAGGCTTTTTCGGCCAGGGTCAATCATATCGTAGGAGGACCCCGATGAAACCACTTGACCGTGCGTAACGTATAGCAAGAATAAAGCAGCATATACACCGGCCGGACAGAACAGGACACAGATGCCGCGCAGCAGGTACTCGCGGGAGGGGCGGGAAGATGCTCGCCTGGTCGAGAGTTGCCGCGATGGGGATACCGAGGCGTTCGCCTCGCTGGTGGAGAGGTACCAGGACTCGGTATACAGTGTCGCGGTCAGGATGACAGGTGACCGGGATGAGGCAGCCGACGTCGCCCAGGAGGCGTTCATCAAGGCGTTCGAGTCCCTCGACACCTACGAGGCCCGAAGGCCTTTCCGTCCCTGGGTGTTGCGCATCGCGACCAACGCTGCGATAGACCACCTTCGCAGGAGGAAGAACAGGGAGGTTCCGTTCGAGATGACATCCGAGTCGGGTCGGGACCCGGGCGGCGGCCCGGGCCTGGTCATCGAGTTCCGGGGGCGGGAATCGGAGATACCGGAGAACGTCAGCATCGCGAACGAGACGGCCGAGATCGTCCACTCGGCGCTGGCCGGGCTGCAGGACAACTACCGGGCGGTGCTTGTCCTGCACCACATGGAAGGGATGAGCTACAGGGAGATTGCGCGGGTGCTGGGGGTGCCCAGGAACACCGCCAAGACCTGGGGTATGAGGGCCCGGGCACTCCTTTGCGACTCCCTGGAGGAGGTGATGTAGCGTGGGCGCGATGGAGCAGAGCAGCGACGACGTATGCAGGCGTGCCGCGGACGCGATAGAGAGCATGGGGGACGGCGAGGTGAGCCGCCGCGAGGTGCGCTTCCTGGAGAGCCACGTCGAGGAGTGCGCCGAGTGCGAGTCCTACCTGGACAGGATGAGGCTGGTACTCGCCGCTCTCGGGGAGATGAAGAGGGTCCCGGCCCCCGAGGAGCTGCTCGAGGCGGTAATGGCATACCTGATGGGAGCGGTCCGCCCCGAGGCCGGCGGGGAGCGGCAGCCCCACAGGCGGAGAGGCGTGCTGGTGCTGGCGGGAGCCGCAGGGGTGGGCGTCGCGGTGGCCGCGGCGGTCGCGATCTCGAGGTGGTCGGGCGGGCACAGGCCGGATGACGGCCTCGCCGCCACGATGGGTTGAGGCATCGAGACAGCGAGAACGAGAGGTTCATGCGATGAGGAGCAGGTCGGAGAGGGCGCGGAAGGACACGGAGGCGCGGGGGGCGCTCGCCGTCATCGGCGCGGGGGCGTGGGGCAGCACCCTCGCGGCGCTCGAGGCCGGCAACTTCACTCGCGTCAACCTCTTCACCCCGGAATCCGACGTGGTCGAGGAGGTACTGAGGTTCGGCAGCAACGAGCGCTACCTGGGCGAGTACCGGCTGCCTCGCAACGTTCTTCCGTTCGGAGTCATGGGGCGCGCCGTCGACGGCGCCGAGATGGTCCTGGTCGCCGTCCCGTCGTCAGCCATCCGCCAGGTCGCCGGGACGATCAAGCCCATGCTCACCGAGCACGTCCCGGTGGTCCTGGCGACCAAGGGCCTCGAGACAGGAAGCGGGCTGCTGAGCATCGAGGTATGGAGGCAGGAGTTGTTGACCTCTCATCGCCGCGGGACGCGGGACGCGATGGTGCTGTCGGGTCCGAACCTCGCCTCGGAGCTCCGTGAGGGGCGTCCGGCCCTATCGCTGCTTGCCGGCACCGATCCCCAGGCGACCGCCGCGGCCGCGAGGCGACTGGGTGGCCCTTCGCTCGCACTCGTCCCGCACGGCGATCCACTGGGGGCCCAGGCCGCCGGCGCCCTGAAGAACGTCTACGCGGTGGGGTGTGGCATCGCCAGGGGGCTGGGCTGGGGAGACAACGCCCTGGGCGCCCTGATCTGGCGCGGCCTGGCGGAGACCTCGTCCTTCGCCGCGGCTATCGGGGGGGAGCCGGACGTGGCCCTCACCCCGGCCGGGGTCGGGGACTTCGTGGCCACCTGCTGCTCGCCGCTGTCACGCAACCACGACCTGGGACGGACCATCGCAGGGATGGCGCCGGGCGAGGACGTCAGGGGCGTTCGCGAGGGCGCGCAGACAGCGAGAGAGGCCGCGCGCAGGGCCAGGTCACTGTCGCTGGACCTGCCACTGCTGGAGGCCGTCTGGTCGGTCATGGAAGGGGCCGAAAGGCCCGCGGCCATACTGGACGCGGCGATGGGACTCGACGCCGGGGAGGCTGCGCGCGACGCTCGCCCGTACGAGAGAGCGGCCGGCCTGGCATCGCTCCGCGCCGCCCCCGGGTTCGGGCTGGCACCGGAATGAGGGTAGGTATCCCGCGCGCGCTGCTCTTCCACCACTACGGCGAGTGCTGGCTGGAGTTCCTGGAGACCCTGGGCATCGAGCCGGTGATCACGGAGGATACCAGCGGCGAGACCATCACCACCGGAGCGACGCGGGCCGACAACGAGACCTGCCTGCCGGTCAAGGTGTTCTCGGGGCACCTGCTGCAGCTCAAGGACCGGGTGGACGCGGTGCTGGTACCCAGGGTGGTGCGGCAGGAGCCGGGGAAGTGCGCCTGCCCGAAGTTCATGGGGCTCCCGGACCTCGCCCGATCGCTCGACCCAGAGCTGCCGCCTATCCTCTCACCGCGGATGGACCTGGGCGACAGGCGCGCGCTCTGGGCACGGGAATGGTACGGGGTGGCACGGACGCTGGGGGGCCGCCGGGCACCCTCGGCGGTGGCGGTGGCACGGCTGCTGCGTGCCCTCTCGCTGCTGGAGGAACCCCCGCCCGCACGGCCCCGTCACTCGGACGTGGTGATAGGTGTCGCCGGGCACCTCTACAACGTGTTCGACGGGCGGGTCTCGCTCGACATGCTGGAGCGCATCCGCAAGCTGGGGGCCGAGCCGGTGACGCTCGACGAGGTCCCCCTCGAGCACGCCCGCAGGCACGCGGACACGCTGCCGCGCAAGATATTCTGGGGGTTCGAGAGCCGCCTGGCCGGCACGGTGCTGCACTGGAGCAGGACAGCCTCGGTTTCCGGGATACTGTTCGTGACGTCGTTCGCCTGCGGCCCGGGGTCGATCGTGGGGGCGCTGCTCGAGGACCAGCTCGAGCGGGAGGGCTCGGTGCCGCTGATGACGGTGACGCTGGACGAGCACTCGGCGGAGGCCGGACTGGTCACGCGCCTGGAGGCTTTCACCGACATGCTCAGGCACCAGTCGCGCTCGGCGGCACGCTCCGATGTAACAAAAGGGTCTGACCCTTTTGTTACATCAGCGGTTTACCCGGGAGGATCCGGATGAAGATAGCAGTTCCCCGCATGGGAAACCTGCCGCTCGTCGTCGAGGACCTGGCCCGACGGTTCGACCTGGACTACGTCGAGACGCCCCCTTTCAACCTGGAGACCGTGGAGCTGGGCGCGGCGCTCGCCCCCGAGTTCGCCTGTCTTCCCCTCAAGGCGGTCCTGGGAAGCTTCGTGCAGGTCCTCGACCTTGGGGCCGACACCCTGGTGATGGGTGGGGGTCACGGGCCGTGCCGCTTCGGCTTCTACGGCGAGATACAGAAGCGCATCCTGGACAGGATGGGCCGCGAGTTCCGCATGATAATCGTGGACCCCCCGTCGGTGTCGCTGAGGGTCTTCTTCGAGGGGATCCGCGAAGTCATCCCCCGCAGGCGGGCGGGCGCCGCCGCGCTGCTCCGGGAGCTCTCGGCGGCGATGGCAAAGGCGGTCGTCTTCGACGAGATGGAGAAGTGGGCACTGGGATGCAGGGGCCTGGCAACCGATCCGGCCTCCGTGGATGCCGCGCTGGAGGAGTCGCGGCGGCTCCTCGCCCCGGCGATGAGCAGGCGCGAGGTGCGCTCGGCCCGCGAGGAGATACTCGAGGTCTTCGAGGGGGTGGCGGTCGAGCGTGAAAAGCCGCATTTGAAGGTGGGCCTGGTGGGCGAGATATTCGTGGTCCTGGAGCCGTACTTCAACTTCGAGGTGGACACCTGGCTGGGCCGCCAGGGGGCGGTGGTGGAGCGCTCCTGCTGCATCTCCGACACCATCTACCCGGGCGGGCGGAACCCCGTATTCGGTCACAGCGATAGGCGGGTGGCCCGGGCGGCGGCCCCGTTCCTGACGCACGAGGTAGGGGGCGACGGGCTCCTCTCCGTGGGGGCGACCGTCCTCTTCGCGAGGCGGGGGTTCGACGCGGTCGTGCACCTGCTGCCGTTCACCTGCATGCCCGAGGTGATAGCCAAGGGGGTCCTGTCCAGGGTCTCCTCGGAGATGGACATCCCGGTGCTCTCGCTGAGCATAGACGAGCAGACGGGACGCGCGGGAGTCCAGACAAGGCTGGAGGCCCTGCTCGACCTGGCGTGGAGCAACCGGTCGGGCACGGCGCGGGAGGGCTTCGGCGAGGACTATACGCCGCGCCCCTCTATCCTGAGGCGGGGAAGCGGCGGGGTCATACGTGAAGGCGTTACAGGTACCAGGCACCGGTAAGAGGAGGCCAGGGTGGAAACGGCTCTGAAGCGCGAAGCGGTGAGGACCGGGCTCGACTACCACGAGACCGCGAGGGCGGTCGAGGCGTTCTGCGCCTGGAAACCACTGCCGCACACCCGCCTGCTGATCAAGACCCTGTGCAGGGTCGTGCGACCCCTCGAGCAGGGCTCCTACGAAGGCCGTATGCTGGCCGGCGAGCCCCATCGGTCGAGCTGGGTGATAGCCGGACCGCTGACGGTGTTCGTGGTGCCGCGCGCGTCATACCGTCGCAGGGTGTACCTCGCGGCCAGGCTGCGGCACGCGGGCGGTATAAACATGGTCGAGGTGCCGCGCTCCGAGTCCGGATCGCGCTCCCCGTCCGGCCGCGGGAAGAAGGACAGCCGGGACGCGGGGCTCAAGCGTACCGAGAAGCGTGGCTCCGACGCGCTCGAGGCCCTGGTCGCCATCCAGAGCGAGAGCGACGTCTCCCTGACACTGGTCCCGGTCGCGGTGACGTCGCACCAGCTGACACCGGACGCCCCGGCCGGATCGATGGCGGACAGGGTCGGCAGGGCGACCCCGCTACACGCGCTGCGGTCCGCCACCTCCCTGGTGCGCACCACGCGTACCGGCAGGCTGAAGAACGCGAAGCCGCTGGTCCTGGCCCACTGGCTGGACGGCAGGGACCCCGGCGGCATCACCTCCCTGGGACGGGAGCTCAGAGGGAACCTCTTCGGCGCCATGGAGTCCGAGAAGCGAGCCTGCGCGGGCCCGGCTCTGGTCTCGGGCCGGAACGTGAAACGCAGGGTGCTCGCCGACCCGCTGCTGGCCTCATACATGAAGGAGTACGCGTTACGCGAGGGCGTGACCGACGAGGCCGTGTTCAAGGAGGCAAGGGAGCACGTGGACGAGATCGCCTCGGACTACAGGATAGGCGTGGTGCGATACTTCGTCCGGGCGGTCGATTACATGTTCGACCGCTTCCTGACGGGGCTGGAGGTGGACCGCGCGGGAATACAGTTCATCTCTGAGTGCGACAGCCGCAACCGGGTGGTGCTGGTCTGCGATCACAAGAGCTACATCGATCCCCTCCTGATCGGGTACTCGCTGTTCCGCTCCGGGATGGTCCCGCCCCAGCAGGCCGCCGGGCTCAACCTCAACTTCTGGCCGGTCGGCTGGCTTCTGCGGCACTCGGGAGCGTTCTACCTGCGCCGTAGCTTCGCGGGCGAGACGCTCTACCGCGAGGTGTTCTGCGCGTACGTCCGCTACCTGCTCGCCGAGAACTACGTGACGGTCGTCTATATCGAGGGGACGCGAAGCCGGGACGGGAAGCTGGCCAGGCCCAGGACAGGGTTCCTCGACATCCTGTCCGAGTCCCTCCGGATGGGCATCTGCCAGGACGTCACCCTGCTACCCGTGTACCTGGGCTACGACAAGGTCCCCGAGGAGGCGGCCCACGTCAGGGAGATGGCCGGCGGGCGCAAGGTGGGGGAGAGCGTCAAGGGTTTCGCGGGGCTCTACCGCGCGGTGAACACCAGGCTGGGGAAGGCGTACGTGAAGTTCGGAAGGCCGGCCAGCTTGAAGGAGCTGCTCAGGGACACTGATATCCAGGGCGCCGCGGAGGAGGCCTGCCGGGGGATAAACGAGATAACGCCGGTCACGGCCCGCTCGCTGGCCGCCATGGCGCTGCTGTCGGGCGGCGGTGACTGGATCGCGACCGAGGACCTCACCGGAGCGGCGGGTGTCCTGGTGAGGTTCGCGGCGGGACGGGGCCTGCCGGTCACGCCGGAGGCCGACCTGCCCGGGGTGATGGCCGCCGTGGACTGGTTCGCGACCGAGGGGCGCGTCGCGCCGGACGTGAGGTTCGGCCGACAGGGTTTTCACACAGGTGACGACGGCCGGCGTTTCCTGCAGTACAACGTGAACATCTGCCTGCACCACTTTCTCTGTGGCGCGCTTCCAGCGGCGGCGGCGCGTTACGGTGAGGGCGTCGAGTTCCTGGCCCGGGTGCTGGACCAGGAGTTCGTTCCCGGCTTCGCCGGGGACCCGGCCGACCTGGAGAGGCTCGACGGGCACGCACGTGTGGTCCTCGCGTCGCTGATCGAGCCGTACCTGGAGGGCTATCGAGTGGCCGCACGAACCGCGCTCTCTATGGGCGACGACATCGGGGTCTCGCGCGACGAGATGTCGGAGCGGTTCATCTCACAGGGCGAGCGGATGCTGTCCGACGGCTCGATAAACAGGGTGGAATCGGTCTCGCGCGTGCTCTTCAGGAACGCGCTCAAGCGCTTCCGGACCCTGGGTTTCGTCTCGGAGGAGCGGACCTTCGAGGACGGCAGGGAGCTGGCGACGATATCGCGCGGTCCGCGCTTCGACGAGCTCGCTGCGCTCGAGGAAAGACTCGCCGGGCTCAACGCCTGACAGGGGCCCGGTCTTTCAATGACACACCCTTACCCTGTGACTTCAGGCTCCCCCCAGAGCGGCTTGCCGCAGAACATGCAGAAATCCGCCTCTGCGGGTGTCGCGTTCGTGCACTCGGGACAGGCTGTCAGGGGGACCGGCGTGCCGGCGCCGGGCTCCGCGTATACCTGCCGGTCCCCGGGGCTTGCGTCGTGCTGTTGCGGCGATAGCAGCGGATTCTCGTCCAGGGCATAGTACGTCTCCGCAGGGCCTCCGTATTTCCTGGTCTGGACCCTCCTGTGCTTGGCGTACAGGTAAACGAGGATTACGGGGACAAGCCCGAGGGGGCTCGCCAGGAAGCCGACCAGGAAGTACTGCTCCTCGTCCATCAGCAGCGCGATTCCCAGGGCGATAGGGCCCGCCAGGGACCCGAGCAGAAAGAAGCCGATGCTCTGGTAGCCGGCGGTCTTCGCGAGGGCGTAGCACATCCAACCGAAAACAACCGCCGCTATGACCATCCCCATGCCCAGAATCAGCCTGGTGAGGAATGAACCGGTCAGCCCGGTCGTAATAACGGTCTGCGCCTGGACCGTCACGTACATGTCCCCCCCTCCCCGGTCCTCTCGTGCCGACTGACAGGGACCACTGACAGGTTATCACAGGTCTGGGCCGTGCCCCGGTGGATGTTGCTGTACGATATGGCGCATGAGGATCCGCTCCGCGATACATACCTGTACGGCCTTCATGCGCATGGGCCGCATGCTGGCGGCGATGACGCTGCCCTGGTTCGGGCACATGCGCCACGGTGCAACGCCGTTCGTGCACTGCGACGACCACCGGGACCTCGCGCGCCAGGCGGTCTCGCATCTCCTGAAGTGGAAGGTGGTATCGCGTTCCAGCGACCTCGCGGAGCACCGACGCCTGACGGAGAGGTCCTGCGGCCTGCTCGACATCAAGGAGACCGAGCTCGGTGGGAAGGTGTACGGCAAGCTCCAGTGGGACTACTCGCACATGTACGACCCCCTGGCGGGCAGGGGCATCGCGGACAAGACCACAGCGAACTCACTCGACGAGTACAGGGACTACTGGGAGCGCGCGCTCCTTCACTACAGGATAGAGAACCACCCCAAGGCGTTCGCCTTCCTGGGATACTGCTGCCACCTGTTGCAGGACATGGCCGTACCCTCGCACACGTTCTGCATCGCCCACGGCCTGAAGACCCGCACCGCCGACAACCTGGAGCTGGTCTCGACCTCCAGGCGCTTCTACCTCAGGGAGCCGGCGGGCGGCCCGTTCCCGGGCCAGGAGGAGGCGCACGTCGGGTTCTTCATCGCCCTGGGGCTCGACTCCCGCGGCCGGGAGCCGTTCGACGTCGAGGAGAGAAACGACATAGCCGACATCCTGGAGAGGTACTACGAGGCCCCGAAGTGGCGGAAGGACGGCTGGCAGGGCCGCTACATAGGCGATTTTTACTACCCATACCACAGGCTGCTGCCGTCCAGCCCGCGCATCGCCCTCGACGACCTGGTCGCTTTGCGCAACTACCTGATGTCCCGCGCGGCCGAGAGGACCGCCCAGTTGCTGTGGCACTTCTGCGAGCTCACGGGAGCCGGCCGATGAAGATCGACCTCCACGTCCACACCACGGTGTCCTCCCCGTGCAGCCTCATAGATCCGGAGCGGCTCGTAGAGCGGGCGCGGGAGGTAGGCCTGGACGCGGTATGCGTCACCGAGCACGATGAGATAAGGGGCGCGGAGGTCACGCGAGAGCTCGGTCTGAAGTACGGCTTCGCGGTGTTCCGCGGGGTCGAGGTGTTCACCGACATGGGGGACATGCTGGTGTACGGGCTCTACGAGGACGCGCCGGGGTGGAAGGTGCCGTTCGAGCGGCTGCTGGAGCGGTGCCGCGAGGCGGGCGCCGCCATCGTGCCGGCGCACTCCTGCCGGGTCACCGGAGAGCTCGAGCGTATCCACGGGGAGGAGCGGGTGGCGTGGTTGCTGGACAACGTGACGGCGCTGGAGACCCACAACGGCGGCTGCACGCCCCAGGGTAACGCCGCGGCGCAGGACCTCGCCCGCCGCTTCGGCCTGCCGGGCACGGGCGGCAGCGACGCCCACCACGAGTTCCAGGTCGGACGCTGCTACACCGTCTTCGAGGACGATATCGGCAGCGAAGCGGATTTGATCGCCGCGCTGCGGGGCGGACGCTACGAGGGCGTCTACATGTGGGAGCCCGTCGACCGGTAGAAGACCCCCTCACCCCGACCCTCTCCCCCCGGGGGA
>JAZDFZ010000072.1:0-4397 GCA_043807425.1 Actinomycetota bacterium | reverse complement strand
GCCCATCATCTCGTAGGGCTGCAGGTCCGGCGCGACCCTCCTGTCCCAGTACATGGCGCGCTCCACAACGAGCTGCCCGTCCGTCTCGACCAGCGTCGAGACGTGGAAGTCGTCGGGCACGAAGTCACTGACACGGATGGTGTACCTCGAGTTCGCCGGGACGTCTATCTGTACCGGCTCCCTGGGTCCCGAGGCGGTCATGAAGGTCACGCTCGCGGGAGTGTCCTGCGAGGTCGGGTTCTCGATGAGCACCCAGGAGTCGAAGCCCCCGCCGGTCGAGCCCTCCGGCACCGTCCACTTCGTACCGGCCCTGGTAACGCCCGCCGCGGAGTGGCCTTCCATCATGTGCGGCACGTCGGAAGCTATCCTCTTGTCCCAGTACATGGCCCTCTCGGCCACGACGGGCCGGTCCGCGGTCAGGCGGGTGGCCACGTGGAAGTCGCCGTCGACGAAGTCATCCACGCGGAAGGTGTGCCTGGAGCCGGCCGGCATGGTTAGCTCGGTCTGTGCCGCGACACCATCGGCGGTCATGAACGTCGCCTTGACGTCCGCAGGCTGGGTGTTGGGATTCTGAACCAGCACGAAGGTGGTGAACCCCACCGCGGTCGAGCCCTCGGCGATGTCCCAGTCCGCGTTCAGCACCGAGGAGCCCGGGCTGGAGTGCCCGCCTTTCATCTGGTAGGGCTGCAGGGCACTCGCGTCGGGGTCCCAGTACATGGAGCGCTCGCCCACGACGGGTACGTTGGAGGTCAACTGCGCCGAGACCTCGGGCATGCCGGGCAGAATGCTGTTGACGTGCACGGTCTGACGGCTCCTGGCCGCCACCTCCACCGAGCCACCGTCCCTCTGTCCCTCCGGCGTATGCAGCTTGATCTGCACCGTCGCGTCCGTGGTACCCGGGTTGCAGATCAGGATCCAGGTATCGTAACCGGGAGCCGTGGAGCCCTCGGGGAAGTACAGGTTGGTGCCGTAGCTCCCGCCCGTCGCACCCGGGCCGCCGTTGCCCCCGCTCTCGTCGAGGGCTACGCCCATGTTGGAGTGCCCGGCCTTCATCTCGTAAGGCTGGGGGTTGCCCGGTACTCCGGTGGTGCCCCAGAACCGCCGGTCCCAGTACATTGAGCGCTCGGCCACGACCTCGACGTCGGAGTCCACGAACGTGGAGACGTGGAAGTCGTCGGGCACGTAGTCCAGGATGCGCAGGGTCGTCCTGGTCTTCGGCTCGAGGGTGACCGGGATGGGCTCGCGCGGCCCGGTGGCGGTGGCGAAGGTCACCTGGGTGCTGGCGACCTCCTCACCGGGATTCTGCAGCAGTATCCAGGTATCGAAGCCGCCGCCGGTAGAGCCCTCGGCCAGGAACCAGTGCTTGAAGCCCAGCACTTTCCCCACGGTGACTGCGGCGCTGTCCTGCGCGGGCGGGACCGGGTCGCCGTGCTCGTCCACGACCCCGGATATCCGCGCGGTATCGGTCGTGTTCGGTGACGACCCCTGCTTGAGCGCCTCGCAGGTGAGCTCGATGGTGACGTGCGCTCCGACGGCGAGGCCCGAGCCTCCGGTGACGTCGTCCCACGACACCCGTCCCGAGCCGGTGCTGGAGGGTTCCAGGGTCGCGCTCCTGTAGGCCATGTACGCCGCGTTGTAGGTGTCGCTCATCGGAACGGGAGCCGGTATTATCGTGTCACCGCTGTTGGTCACGGTTATCACGAATACCGCATCGCCGCCGACGTTCACCGGGCTCTTCTGCCCCGGCTTTACGACCTTGTCCACGGTCAGCTTCGGGTTGGTGATGGTCAGGTCCGTATTTGTCTGCTGGCCCGAAACCGGAACCCCGTGCTCATCGAAAGCCACGGCGTTCGCGGCATCATCGGTGCTCGGCGACGCGCCCGGTGCGAGCGCCGTGAAATCAACGGTGACATCCACGAACGCCCCCACGGCAAGACCTGTCCCTCCGCTTACGTCGTTCCAGGTGATCGTACCCGGGACGACAGTATCCGGCACCGGTGTCGCGTTCGCGTACTCCAGGTAGGCCTGGTTGTAGGTGTCGGTCAGCCGGACCGGGGCTACCACCGCGGTGTCTCCCACGTTCTCGACGCGGATGGTGTAGGAGGCGACGGCCCCCACCGGCACGAACTTGTCCGGGTCGGTGAGCGTCTTGGTCACGGATATCCCCGGGTTGGTGATGATCAGCTCGGTGTTGGTCGCGCTCCCCGTCACCGGGTTGCTCTGGTCGTCCACCGTGTCCACCGACGCGGTGTCGTCGGTGTTGGGTGTCAGGCCGGCCTGCAGGGCCTGGAACGTCACCGTCACCTCGGCGAATTGCTGCGGATCGAGCCCCGTGCCCAGGCTGATGTCGTTCCAGGAGAGGTCGCCCGGCGTGCTGGTGTCCGGGGTGATGGACGCGCTCACGAACTGCAGGTACGCCGGGTTGTAGGTGTCGGTCAGCGGCAACACGGGGATGCCGGTGTTGCCCGCGTCGGTCACGCGGATGGTGTATGTGAACTGCTCACCGATCGGCACGTAGTGGTCCGGGTCGTCGAGGGTCTTGGTGACCTGCAGGGCCGGATGCTGCTGCACGTCGATGTCCGCCGTATCGGAGGCCTCGGGCAGCTCGGCTCCGCCGCCGTCCTCACCGAACCCGGTCCCGATATTCGTCCGGTTACCCCAGGCGGCCCACTGGTCCACGCTCATCTGGAAGTCCAGGACCAGTTGCGCGGTGGGGGCCAGGTCGGCGTCGAGGCTCCAGGTGTAGGTCGGCGCCGTCCCCGCCGGGTCCGCGGTCGAGGAGCCGCCCGGCCAGGTTGCGCTGGTGCTCCCCGGCACGTAGGCGAAGTACGGCGAGGGGATGGTGTCCCTCACTCCCACCTCGTAGGCGTCGGCGTCACCGCTATTGGTCACCGTCACCCTGTACGTAACGATGTCGCCCCAGTCGGGGTTGCCCCCGGACACGACCTCCTTGGAGACCGACAGGATGGGGGCCCTCGTGGTGACGTCCCTGCTCCCCGACACAGGGGCATACTGCCGCGCGTAAGTGTTCGGCTGCGGCAGGCTGTAGTAGGCCGGGACCTGCGCGGTGTCGGGTATGACCGTGCCCTGCGCGACGCCGCCGTTGACGGTCGCCTGGTAGGTCAGTGTCTCGGTGATCCCGGGGTTCAGCGGACCCGGTATGCCGGCCTGGAAGTCCCAGGACAGATCGGGGGCCGCGGCGCTCGCGCCCGGGCCCGTGATGGAGCCCGGCACGTAGGTCATGTCGCCGTCGACCGTGTCGTCTACCACGATGTCGTAGGCCGGCCAGTCGCCGGTGTTCTCGACCTCGATGGTGTAGGTGACAGTATCCCCGGGGGCCGGGGTGAGATCGTCCGCGCCCTTGGTCACGGTTACAATCGGCTCCCTCACGGTGATGGTGCCAGCCGCTCCCGAGTCGTTGTGATGCGTGCCACCGCTCTCCGCGTCGTCCCAGTCCAGGTCCGCGGTGTTGTCGAACGTATCACCCCTGGAGACGTTCCCGCCGCCGCTGTACTGCTTGTCCACGCGCGCGTCTATCTGCAGGGTCAGGTCCACCGGGCCGCCGGTGCTGTTCGTGTAGTCACCGATATCCCAGGTGACGCTGGTTGTGCCGTCGGGGTTCTCCGACGCATTCGCGGATCCCGTGGAAGCCGAGACGTTGGTCACCGTGAGCCCGTCGGGAACGGTGTCCGTGCCCTGGGCGTTGTAGATGGTCGTCCTGGCCGGCACGGTGGCGGTGACCGTGTAGGTGTAGGTGCTGCCTATGGTGACGAAGCCGCCCGAGTCTTCCGTCTTGGTTACCGTTGCGGAGGTGATGGTGACGGACGAGTCATCCGTGTTGTGGTCGGCCGGGTTGCTTGTACGCGCCGTAGCCCGGCCGTTTGCGTCGGTCCAGGAGTTGTAAGCGATGGAAGAGACGTCGGTCAGCGTCGCGCCCGCGCCCACTCCCTCGTCGGGTGTCGCGGTGAAGTAGACCATGAGCCTGTTGCCGATCCCGGTCAGGATGCTCTTCGCGCCGCCCGAACCGGCGGTCAGGTCAACGGTCAGCTCACCGGTCCCGGAGTTCCAGCCGACCGTGTAGTCCACTCCCTCGGTCAGGGTGACCCCGGCCAGGGTCACGGATGTGACCGCCGGCGCGCCCGCCCTCAGGCCGACGGGCAGGGTTGTCACCATGACGTTCTGGTAGGAGGTGCCGGTCCCGTTGTTGCGGACGTCCACCGTGTAATGGACGGCCTGCCCTCCGGGGACCGGGCCGGCGGCGTCGTTGGCCTCCGTGAGGTCCAGGTAAGGCTCGGTCGCGGTGACGTCGGCCGCCGCTGCCGCTTTCAGGTGCCCCCCGGCCCCCGGGTGATCGTTCCAGGTCAGCAGCGCGCCGTTGGAGAACACGGACTGCGGCG
>JAZDFZ010000071.1:0-107237 GCA_043807425.1 Actinomycetota bacterium | reverse complement strand
CGTCCGACTCCCAGTACATGGCCCTCTCGGCTATTACGCCGCGGTCGGCCTCCACCTTTGTGGAGAAGTCCTTGTCGGGCAGCGCGTCGTTGACCCTCACCGTCCTGCGGGAGTTGGCCGGCATGGTGAAGGGCGCCTGCTGTTCTGGTCCCTCGTCGGTCATGTAGGTCAGGGTGACTTCCGCCTCGGCGGAGTTGGGGTTCTGCACCAGCACGTAGGTGGTGAAACCCCAGGCTGTCGTGCCCTCGGCCAGGTAGTAGGTGGTGGCAGGAGCAGTCGCCCCTGTCGAGTTGTGGCCCTCGCGCCTCTGATTGCGATACATAGTCCTTTCACAGATAACCGGCACGCTGGACTCAACCATGATACTCGCGTCCTTGTCACCTATGTCCCCGGCCATGTCGACGCTTGCCCTCGAATTGGGACCGACGGTGTGCACAAACACCGTCGGGCCTTCTCCATCGATCATGTAGGTAACGTGCAATGTCGCTTCATGAGGGGTCGGGTTCTGGATAAGAAGCCAGCATTCGAAGCCCCATTTGCTGGAGCCCTCCGGAAAGTACCACGTGCTTGCGGGCTCCGTGACACCGACAGAGGAGTGAGCCTCCTGACTCCCTCCATTCCCCTCGGGGGAGAGGGTCGGGTTGAGGGGATCTCCGGCTCCCGCCCCACCTGTCCAGTACATGGTGCGATCCACCGCGATGGTCTTTGAAACGTCGATGCATTCGACCTTCGTGGAGAAGTCCGCCCCGCCTCCCAGGACCTCGGTCAGATGGTCGTTGGTGAGAGTCGTCTGGCTCAACGCTGGGACTGCCAACTGCGCGGAGAGAGACCCGCCACCGGCAAAAAGGTAGGTGACGCGCACCGCCTGCTCCGAAGGATTCGGATTCAGAATATCGATATAAGTGGAGAAACCCCACGCGGTGGTGCCCTCCGCGAGGTACCAGGTCGAGTCACCCTCAGGCGGCTCGTTCACCATGAAAGCGCCGGCGAGCGTCGCGGTCTTCCCGTCGGGGTTCGTCACCAGGATATCCCAGGCTCCTGCTGGTGCGGCATCCGGTATGTTGAAGCTGCAGGTTATCTGCGTGGGTGAGACAACGCTGATAGCGTCTGCCCCGATGCCATCGCTGCCCTTCCTCAACTCCACGCCCGGAGTGCCATAGAATCCGGTGCCGGCAAGGTCGGAGATCTGCACCGTGGTCCCCCGCACACCGCCCCCCGGCGTGATGGAGCTGATGGTAGGCGCGGGATGCTCGTTCACCGTGAAAGCGCCTGGTTTGGTCACACTGTAACCATCGGGGTTCTGAACGTATACATCCCAGGCTCCTGTGGCGGTATCCTCATCGAGGACGATGTCGAACGTGAGCTTCCCTGATGACACGAAAGTGACGTTCGATGCCGTGATGTCCGGTTGCCCCTGTTTCTTCAGCTTCACGATCGGAGTGGCTGCAAAGTTGGTGCCAGCCAGGTTCGAGACCGATACGGTGCTGCCGATGATGCCGGCGTTGGGTGTGATCGATGTAATGGTCAGTGTGAGTCCGGGGTCGCCCACGTAAACCCCGTCACCGCCTGCGTAGAGATCGGTCCCGTCCCAGGCGAGGTCGGCGATGAAGGCGCATCCGATAGGTCCAGTATCGATCCACGTCGTGCCCCCCTCGTAGCGGTAGACGTGCCCGTTACTGCATCCGGCGTAGAGATCGGTCCCAGTCCATTGAAGGGCTTCGACGTCAAGGGCTCCAAAGTGCGAGAGATTGCCGATGTAGGTCCAGTCCATGGCGCCGTCGTCGCGGTAGACCCAAGCGCTGCTATCACCCCCGCATCCGGCATATAGACTTGTCCCATCCCAGCCGAGGGTCTCGATGTGGTGGCCACCTGTATCTCCGACCTGGGTCCACGTGGTGCCCCCGTCGTAACGGTAGATGCTGTAGTAGTAGGCACCTCCATAGAGGTTGGTTCCGTCGCTGAGAAGCGCCATGACATGGTTAACACCCGGCCCCAATTGCCCGACGTCGGTCCATGTCGTACCTCCGTCGTAGCGGTAGACATGGCCGTCATGGCGTCCCGCATAGAGGTTCGACCCGTGCCACGCGAGCGCACGTATCTGGTCCCCCCCACCGACCAGGCCAGTATCGATCCAGGTGGTGCCTCCGTCGTAGCGATACACGTGGCTGTCGGAGGACCCGACGAACAGGTTGGCCCCGGTCCACACCATCGAACGCATGTTTCCGCTGCCCGCTGGGCCTACGTCGGTCCACGAAGTGCCTCCGTCATAGTGGTAAACGTGGCCTTGCTCACATCCCGCGTAGAGATCGGGCCCTGCCCAGACAAGGTTGTGCGTGTCAACACCCTCCAGGCCGATGCTCGTGTACATGCCGGCAAGCGCTTCTTGCTGGAATCCTGCTGCAAGGCCGGCGGCTGCCAACATGATAGAGACAAGTAATACAGCCAGTGCTCGCCGCGTCATCTCCGACTCCCCCCTTGTACGTACCCGGCCATTAGCCGGCAAGCGGTAACGCAGTTGTCGCTATGATCAATCTTACTTGAGCCGAGCCTCGTAGGGAACTTGGTTGTGGTTCATCTATTGATAAGGACGCATTGCATACGTCGACCACTGGAGCATGCCGATGCGTAAAGCTGATCCGCTGCCAATGCTTCGGCACCCTTGACGGGGGCCTTAACGGCCCGGCGGTTGATAAGCCGCCATTTCAGTACTTTGCGTGAAATGGACATCCCCCGATTGGGTGTCAAAGGCCGGGCATCAGTGGTGGAAACTGGAAGACGCCGATGCTGATGCGTATGGCAATGCCCCCGCTCTAGCGTTAACATATGTGCCAGCCGGTGTAGCTCAGTCGGTAGAGCGGCTCACTCGTAATGAGCAGGTCCGCGGTTCGAATCCGCGCGCCGGCTCCACCCCTTCCCTCACTCGTTTCTGGCCTCGAGTATTCCCATGAAGTACCGGGGTGAGACTATGGCCGTGCCCTCGAAGGACCTGAGACCGAGAAGGTGCTCGTCGCCCGTGACCAGATAATCGGCCTGCGCTTCGCTGGCGCTTGCCAGGAACATGTTGTCCGCGGGGTCCTCGTGGATCACGTCGACCTCTACGCTCCCCGGGACTATTATGGAGTACTTCTCCAGGCGAGCCAGTATCTTGCCGGCAGTCGTCGCGTCGATCCCGTATACTCGCGCTATTCTAGGGTACTGGAAGACGCGGCGGATTTCCTCGAGTATCGGGGGAGAGGTGACGATTGCGAATGCGCCCTTTCGCCACGCTTCGAGGACCAGGTGCGGCGCGCCGGACGATGAGACGGTGCCGCTCACGAAGACATTGGTGTCGAGAACGGCCTCAAGCACCCTTCTTCCTCACCTCGGCGACCGCTTCGGCCACGTCGCGCTCCACCTTCCCGGACCCCGCCCCGCCGATCTTCTCACGCACTTCGTCGAAGATCGCGAAGTCGTCTTCCCGCTGCTTGCGCCACCGGTTGTACTCCTGGACGGGGACGAGTACCGCCATAGGTTTACCCGCCCTCTCTATCACGAACTCATCACCGCGGTAGTACGCTTCCTCCAGTAGCCTTCCGAGGTTCTTCCTCGCCTCGAGCGCGCTCGTCTTCTTCGTCATGCGATCACCCCGTCACTATCCTAGCATACCTGGTGCCATGATTAGGTCAATTGTAAGAATTGATATAGTTGGTAGAGAAGGGCATTAAGTGGATAGCTATTGACAAGAGCCGTTATTAGTAGGAAATTATCTCTATTAAAAGTAATATATCACCAATAAAGGTAACGGATTGAGTAGAGCATCAAGCGCGCTCGACGAAGCGAAGGCCTACTTGAGGTCGGCGAAGTCATCCCTTGACGCCGGTGATGAGGGACCCTGTATCTCGAACCTCTTCTACGTGCTGGAGCATCTCGCCAACATCCTCAAGGATGCAAGAAACGGACAAGCGACCAGGTCTCATGACGAGAAGCAGAGGGTGCTTCGACGGGCTTACAGCGAGGGCTCGATAACCTCGGCCGAGCTGAAGGCATGCAACCGCATCTACAATCTTCGCGTGATGGCCCAGCAGCATCCCTATACAGGGGTCAAGGGTCGGACCCCCTGGAATCCAGGGGAGGTCGAAAAGCTGTACGAGGTAGTTGGTGGATTGTTGAAAAAGACGGAGGAGAGGCTCTCTGGCTGAACTACGGGCGATCACAACACTGAATTCGGACGTGTTAAAGGCGATACTCGCCGTCGGGCCGGGAAAAGCCACCGCCGAGTATATTTCTCTGCTCTCCGGTAAGAGCTTGACGTCCATCTACCGTTCGCTCGAGCAGCTTGCCGGGCTCGGGGTAGTCCAGAAGCGCGGTTCGACCTATGCCGTTGCACCCACGAACCCTTTCGTTGAAGCGTTCGCGGCCCTCGCGGATTCCGAGAAGATCATTTACCTGGACGGTGAGGCCTACCTCGAGGTCATGGACGCGAACCGGGCGCTCGAGGAGCACCTGGGAGAGGGGGGGTACTCGCTCGTGGTCTTCGGGTCAGCATCCAGGGGTACGCGCACTCCTCTGAGTGATATTGACATGCTGCTCGTTACGCCCTCTGTCCTCGAGGAGGCGGTACCCGTTTCGAGCCCATATCTCACCGCAAGCATGACCACGATGACCGAGACGGATTTCGAAGCGGCGTGGACGAGAGGGGACGACCTCGTGAGAAGCGCGGTCTCATGGGGCATAATCATCACCGATCCGAGAGGCATGGTCTATCGGTACAGGAGTTCCGTTCCCAGGGTGGAGGTTACCGAGGAGTCGCTTCTTGCCGCGAGGACACAAATATCGGCGCTCTGGGAGAAGTACTACCGGGCGGGTGAGGCCGGGAGCTGGAACGCCGCGGACATCTGCCGGGTGAGACTCGCAACGGCAATAGGCAGGGCGTTTCTGCTGGAGATGAAGGTCTTCCCGAAGACCAGACCGGAGATTCCGGGCCAGCTGGAAAGGGTGGGTTTCACGTTTGCCGAGGAGCTGGAGTCACTGCAGGCGCCGGAAAAAGAATCCTCCGAATCCATCTACCGGGCCTCGGAGAGGGGATTGGACGCGCTTGGTTCGTACTACAATGAGCTTGTACAAGATAGGTCGAAGCTGGGGCAACTGCTGACCCTCCTTGGGGGAAGTCGGAAGGAGGTCGAGAGGGCCTTCTGCGCCCTCTCAGCCGGGTTGGATGCCGGGCTCTGCTGCGAGGCACAGGACACGGATGACCTCGTGCTGGGCAACGGTCTCCGCATCGAGTTCAGGAGCACAACGAAGGGGATCGACAACAGGACATTCATGAACAGGGTCAGCGGCGACGATCTCCTGGTCGTCTACCTGCCGTACAGGCGGTACCCTCCCGACGAGAGATCTTACGTTGTGAGACCCGAGGTCCGAAGCGAGGCCGCCCGGAGAAAGATCAGGCTGCTTCCGGCCTCCAGGCTGTTCGGAGCGCTCTCCGACGTGATAGCGAGGAAAAAAGGCGCCGAAGGGGAGCTGGCGCGCCTCTTGCACCCGTGAGAGCGCCTTGAATGCCTAGCCCCTGTCAAGCTCCTTGAGTAGCTCCTCGGGCGTATATACCTTCTCGCCCGCCCTCACGCTTTCCATACCCTTTATCACGGCCTTGCGAATCTTCGGGTTGTGCGCCGCGAGAAAATCCTCAAGGTCTTCTTCTGCAAGGGGGATGATCGCAGCACGAGTCTTGCCGTGGTTCGTGAGGATGACGGCCCCTTCCTTCTCCGCCTTGCTGATGACCTCGCTGGTCTTGTTCTTCAGCTCCCTCATGCCCACAAAGACCATGACATATGCCTCCTACTCGTTGATTTCCAATGTAGCTACAATTGTAGATACATTATACCGATGTGAATCCTGGCCGTCAACAAACACCTCTTCATCATCCCTATCACCTCTTATTTGTTCTAACATATCAACTGCCGAAGTCGGACCGGGGAGACTATGATGTTCAGTAAGCCAATAATGAGTTTGAGACTCCGATCAAGGGCCGCGTTTGCGGTCATTGCTTGCTTGTTCGTAAGCGTTTCCGTTTTGGCTCCCGGGTGCGGGACGGCCGGGTCGAAGTCGGGTGGGGAGCCGGGCCTCTCCGGCCTCTGGGAGTCGTTCGAGGGCTTGAGGGCGCAGGCCGGTGGCATGGTCTCGGTCTCTGCCGGGGGGGACGTCAACTTCGGTGACGGGGTGACGCCCACGCTCACCGCCAACGGCACGGACTACCCGTTCGCCGACGCGAAGGACGCCCTCACCTACGGCGACCTGGCCTTCGTCAACCTCGAGTGCGCGATCTCGTCCGGGGGGTCCCCCGTGCCGGGCAAGGAGTTCACCTTCGAGGGGCCGCCCGACTCGGTGAACGCGCTGGTGGACGGTGGCATCAACGTCGTCTCTGTGGCAAACAACCATTCCAAGGACTACGGGACCGCGGCTTTCACAGATACGCTGGCCAACCTGAAGGAAGCGGGGATAGCGGTGTGCGGAGGGGGCGCCGACTCCGCCCAGGCCTACTCACCCGCGGTGCTCGAGGCGGGGGGCGCGAAGGTGGCGTTCGTGGCCTTCTGCAACATCAACCCGGCGGGGTGGCCCGCGGGGTCATCCACCCCCGGCGTGGCCACCTGTAATGACGAGGATAAGGTCGCCGAGACCATCAGGGAGGCCGGGAAGAAGGCGGATTACGTGGTGGCCTCCTTCCACTGGGGGGTGGAGTTGGCGACCACCCCGAGCGACGACCAGGTCCGCCTGGGGCGCCTGGCGGTGGACAGCGGCGCCGACCTCGTGCTGGGACATCATCCCCATGTCGTGCAGGGCATGGAGCTCTATAAGAACAGGCTGATCGCCTACAGCCTGGGCAACTACGTCTTCAGCCCGCCCAGGGAGATCTCCGCCAGGACCATGACCGTCATCGCCATGATGGGTCCCGACGGGCTCGTCCAGGCAAGGATCGTCCCCATGTTCATCCGGGGGTGCCGCCCCGTGGTGGCGAGCGGGGAGGCCGGTGCCTCGTGGCTGTCGACCATCGCCGGCTACTGCGAGGGGCTCGGCACCGAGATGTCGGTGATCGAAGGGCGCGGGTTCATCAGGGGGAAGCCCGCGGCACCGTCGAAGCAGCAATAAAGCCCGATATACGGGAATGATGTGGTGCTGAGAGTCCCCCTCGAGTAGTCCTTGAGCCCGGCCACTCAGGCCGGGATTGGCCGCAGGTATAAATGGAGATGATGCGGGGCTGAGAGCCCCGCCTCAAGGTGTGGACGATCAGGTCATGACGAAGAAACTAGAGACGCTGGAGGAGACGGCGCTCGCGACCATCGAGGAGTGCTCGATGCTCGCGGGGGGCGAGAGGCTCGTAGTCGCGGTATCCGGCGGTCCCGACTCGACGGCCCTCCTGCTGTTCCTGGACGGAATCAGGGCGCGGATGGGGCTCGAGCTCGCCGTCTTCCATCTCGAGCACGGCCTGCGGGGCGCCGAATCGCGCCAGGACGCTCTATTCGTGCGCTCGCTGGCCGAAAGGCTCGGCCTGGAGGTGGAGGTAGCCGAGGCGGACGTGAAGCGTGAGACGGCTGATCTCGACCGCTCTCCGCAGGACGCCGCCAGGCTGGTCCGCCTGAGGCGGCTGGAGGAGTACGCCCGCAGGGTGGGTGCGGACCGGGTCGCGACCGGGCACACCGCGGACGATCAGGTCGAGACGTTCCTGATGAGGGTCGTCCAGGGGGCGGGTCTCACCGGTCTCTCGGGCATCGCACCGGTGTCAGGGCGGACGGTGCGCCCGCTGATCCGGGTCTGGCGCGAGCAGGTCGACGACTACTGCCGCCGGATGGGGGTCACCCCCCGCCTGGACTCCAGCAATCTCAGCGAGCAGTACCTGCGCAACCGGGTCCGGCTCAAGGTCGTGCCCCTGCTGGTCTCCGAGTTCGGCCCGGGGGTGAAGGAGGTCATTCTCAGGGAGGTCGAGTCGCTTTCCCTGGACAGGGATTTCCTGGCAGGCGAGGTGGTCCATGCGTTCAGCGAGGTCGGGGAGGTGCGGGGAGAGGAAGTCGTCCTGGACAGGGAGCTGATGCTGAAGCTTCCGGAGGCCCTCCAGCGCGGTGTGGTGCGGATGGCCTGGGAGGAGCTCCGCCCCTCCGGCGAGGGCATACTACACCAGAACCTTCCCTACCGCCTGGTGCTGGACGTGCTCGCCAGGGTGGTGGACGGGAGGAGCGGCGCGCGCCTTGACCTGCCGCGGGGCGTGGTGGCGGAGCGCGAGTACGGCCTGGTGGTGCTGCGCCGCCGGCCCGGAGAGCCTCCGGCGCCGGTGGCCCTGGACGTCCCGGGTGAGGCGCGGCTCTGGGACGGGACGGTCCTGGAGGCGGCGCTCGTCCCCCGCGCCGAGGTCGCATTCGGCGCGGACCCCTTCCTCGAGTTCACCCGGCCCGACCTGGGACCGGGCCTGAAGGTGAGGGTCCCCCGACCGTCCGACCGGCTCCACCCGATCGGCGCTCCCGCCGAGAAAAAGCTCAAGGATTTCCTCAGTGACGTAAAGATGCCACGGGGCGAGCGGGAACGGTGCCCCGTGCTGGTGCGTGGGGACGAGGTGGTGTGGGTGGTGGGTCACAGGCTGGACGCTCGTTCTGGTTTGCGGCCGGACGACGCGGAGGCGGTCCGGTTGCGCTTGCGCACGCCTGCTAATAACATTCAACCGGGTCTGGAGAATCCAGACCCACCGGGCTAGGAAGGGCGGCAGGGGCTGGACAGGCGCTCCCCGGCGGGCGCCTCGAGGATCGGTGGTGGTCTTGGCCGAGAAGTACGAGATACAGGAGATCCTGTTCACCGAGGAGCGGATCGCGTCCAGGGTCGGCGAGCTGGCGGACATGATCACCGGGGACTTCGAGGGTACGGCACCCCTGATGGTCGGAATACTCAAGGGCGCCTTCATCTTCCTGGCGGACCTCGCCCGGCGGGTCCGGGTCCCCGCCGAGTTCGACTTCATGGCTTTCTCTTCCTACGGGTCGGGCACCAAGACCAGCGGCGTGGTGCGCGTCCTCAAGGACCTCAGCACGGACATCGCGGGCCGGCACGTTATCCTGGTGGAGGACATCGTGGACTCGGGACTGACTCTGAGCTACCTGCTCCGCGACCTGAAGGCGCGGGGGGCTGCCTCGCTCTCCATCTGCGCGCTGCTGAACAAGGAGGTGGCCCGCCAGGTCGACCTCCCGCTGCGGTACGAGGGGTTCACCATCCCCGACGTCTTCGTGGTCGGCTACGGACTCGACTGCGCCGAGCAGTACCGAAACCTCCCCTACATCGCGAGCGTCAAAAAGCTGGCAGGCGAGCCGCCCGCGCCCCGGCTGTTCCCGTAGCCCTGAGAAAACACCTCAGAGGTGTTTTCTCATGCAGGGTGAGAAAAGATGGTTGAGGTGAATTCCCACCCAGACTAGAAGCAACCAAACGTCGCTGACCGCCATGTTCTAGCTTGATGAAGCGCATTCCGGCCGGCAGGGGACGCGGGTACAATATGTTAAAATAGCACCAGGCAATTTGAGGCGCAGCGGGGCCGACCTGGTTGTCGGCTCTTTTGATGTTCAAGCGGAGGGCTTTTGAAGAAGTACGCCAAGACCGCCATATTCTGGGTGGTCATCCTGTTCCTCATAGTGATGCTCATCATCAATCCGCCCTGGCGCCAGCCGCCCAAGGAGAAGTCCTTCACCGAGTTCATGAGCCAGGTCGACAGGGACGCCGTGGCCAAGGCGAAGATCTACAACCGCGACCAGCGCATCGAGTACGAGCTCAAGAACAAGGAAGAGTTCAGGACATACTTCCCCACGCAGTACGACATCACGACCGCCCTGCAGGACAAGGTGAAGACCATAGAGGTAGACCCCCAGACCAGCACCAGCATCCTCGCCGTGGTCATCCAGATACTGCCGCTCCTGCTGATGATCGGGTTGATACTGTTCTTCATGCAGCAGATGCAGGGGGGCGGCAACAGGGTGATGTCGTTCGGCAAGAGCCGGGCCCGCCAGATCAGCAAGGACATGCCGAAGGTGACATTCGGTGACGTGGCGGGGGTTGATGAGGCCGTCGAAGAGCTCATGGAGATAAAGGAGTTCCTCGAGAACCCCGCCAAGTTCCAGGCGCTGGGCGCCAAGATACCCAAGGGGGTCCTGCTCTACGGTCCGCCCGGGTCCGGCAAGACCCTGCTGGCGCGCGCCGTGGCCGGGGAGGCCGGGGTCCCGTTCTTCAGCATATCGGGGTCGGATTTCGTGGAGATGTTCGTTGGGGTCGGCGCCGCCCGCGTTCGCGACCTGTTCGAGCAGGCCAAGGCCAACGCGCCCTGCATTATCTTCATGGACGAGATCGACGCCGTGGGGAGGCACCGGGGAGCCGGGCTCGGCGGAGGGCACGACGAGCGCGAGCAGACCCTCAACCAGTTGCTGGTAGAGATGGACGGCTTCGATACCAAGGCCGGGGTCATCCTGATCGCGGCGACCAACCGGCCCGACATCCTCGACCCCGCGCTGCTGCGCCCGGGCCGGTTCGACCGCCAGATCGTGGTGGACCGTCCGGACCTGGAGGGGCGCAGGGCCATCCTCAAGGTGCATACCAAGGGCAAGCCGCTGGCCCCTGGCATCGACATAGACGTTCTCGCCAGGCGCACGCCGGGCTTCACCGGCGCCGACCTGGCCAACATGGTCAACGAGGCCGCCCTGCTGTCCGCACGGCACGGCAAGAAGCAGATCGACATGATCGAGCTGGAGGAGGCCATCGACAGGGTGGTGGCCGGGCCCGAGAAGAAGACCAGGCTCATCTCGGACCGCGAGAAAGAGGTCATCGCCTACCACGAGACCGGGCACGCCATCGTGGCGCACACGCTGCCGAATGCCGACCCGGTTCACAAGATCTCCATAATCCCCCGCGGCCGGGCGCTGGGCTACACCCTGACCCTGCCGGTGGAGGACAAGTACCTCATCACCCGCTCCGAGCTGGTGGACGAGCTCGCGATGCTGCTCGGAGGGCGTGTCTCCGAGGAGATGGTCTTCAACGACATAACCACCGGGGACCAGAACGACATCGAGCGGGCCACCAAGGTCGCGCGCCAGATGGTCATGGAGTACGGGATGAGCGAGAGGCTCGGACCGATGACGCTGGGGCACAAGCAGGAGCAGGTGTTCCTGGGCCGTGACATAGTGGCCGAGCCCAACTACTCAGACGAGGTCGCCTACCAGATAGACACCGAGGTGCGCAGGCTCATAGACGAGGCGCACGAGGAGGCGGGCCGCATACTCACCGACCAGCGCGAGCGCCTCGAGGTCATCGCGAAGATACTCGTCGAGAAGGAGACGGTCGACAAGGAAGAGCTTCTCTACCTCCTCGAGGGGGATCCCGCCGAGGTGTACGAGAGGTTCCTCAGCGAGAAGGACCGCGAGGAGACATCCCTCACGCCCGGGCCGTTCGCCGGGGACGAGGGCAGGCGCGTCCGCAGCAGGAGGGCCCCCAAGCCCACCGCCACCCCCAAGCCGGAGGCCCTCACCGACTAGGATCGGGGTCAGGCACGATTCAATTCAAATGTAACAAAAGGGTCTGACCCTTTTGTTACAGACCCCCATATTATGCAATCGCGCTATACTTCTTTGTGTCGTTGTGGATTCACCCCAAGGAGGTTTCGGAGTTGGATTGTGAGAAGATCGAGGCCGGCGTGCGGATGCTGCTGGAAGGGATCGGGGAGGACCTAGAGCGCGAGGGCTTGAAGCTGACCCCCTCCAGGGTCGCGTCGATGTACGAGGAGATATTCGCGGGTATCGGCATCGATGCCACGGACCTGCTGCAGGCGCAGTTCGCCGAGGAGCACGAGGAGATGATCATCGTAAAGGACATCCCGCTGTACTCCGTGTGCGAACATCACCTCATGCCGTTCATAGGGAAGGCTCACGTGGCGTACGTGCCCGGCGCCTCCGGGCAGATAACCGGGATCAGCAAGCTCGCCAGGGTCGTGGACACGCTCTCCAAGAGGCTGCAGGTGCAGGAGAGGCTGACCACCCAGGTCGCGGATTGCGTGATGGACGGCCTGGACGCGCAGGGTGTGCTGGTGGTCATCGAGGCGGAGCACCTGTGCATGTCCATGCGGGGGGTCAAGAAGCCCGGCGCCGTGACGGTGACATCCGCGGTGCGCGGTCTCTTCTACCGCAACGCCGCGAGCCGGGCCGAGGCGATGTCCCTGATTCTGAACAGGAGTTCATAATTGCCCGCCCCCGGATCCACCGCGGGGGCCTGCCATAGCCTCCGCCTGATCGACGTCCCGACCGCGCTGGAAGGCAGGCGCCTCCTGGCCGAGCTCGGCTGCGACCAGGCGGGCGTCACCATAATGGCGCCCAAGATGGTGCACCTGGCCGTCTCGGCCGAGAACGTCCAGGCGCGCGCCGCGACCATAATCAAGCAGGTGCTGCTGTCCAGGGGCGGCGAGTGCGCCACTCCGCGCCGAGCGCTCACCGCGGACGGGACCGACCTGTTCACGGTGGTCATGATGGGTACGGCCTCCCAGCTCAGGAGCGCCGCCAGGAACCTCTCCATGCAGCCGTTCGGCCTCAAGGCGCTCTCGGGGGAGATAACTGCGCTGCTGGAGGCCGTGGACGGCGGGCGGGCCACCGGGCTCGAGGTGCTCGGGCACGTGCTGCCGCTGGGCGAGAGGACCCTGGTCATGGGAGTCCTCAACGTGACCCCGGACTCGTTCTCCGAGTCCGGCACGAACTACGACCCCGGCGACGCGAGGTCGGCGGCCCTGCGGATGATCGAGGCGGGGGCGGACATCATAGACGTGGGCGGCGAGTCGACCAGGCCCGGGGCGGATCCCGTGAGCCTCGAGGAGGAGCTGCGCCGCACGGTCCCGCTGGTGGAGGCGCTTGCCTCCGAGTCGGTGCCCGTCTCCATCGACACCTACAAGAGCGACGTCGCCTCCAGGGCGCTGGACGCCGGAGCCTGCATAATCAACGACATATCGGGCCTGCGCTTCGATCCCGCGATGGCCGGGCTGGCCGCGAGGCGCGAGGTGCCGGTCATAATAATGCACATGCAGGGTGAGCCCGGGAACATGCAGGAGAACCCGGTCTACGACGACGTGGTCGCCGACATCTGCCGGTTCCTGCGCGAGCGCGCCGCCTGCGCCGAGGAGAGCGGGGTGCCCCGTCACCGCATCCTGGTCGATCCGGGCATAGGGTTCGGCAAGACCGTAGAGCACAACCTCCAGATCATGAACCGCCTGTCCGAGTTCTCGTCCCTGCCGTACCGGCTGGTGCTGGGCACGTCGCGCAAGAGGTTCATCGGGGCGGTGCTCGACCGGCCGGTGGACCGGCGGCTCATGGGGACCGCAGCTACGCTCGCGTTCGCGGTCGCGAAGGGTGTGGACGTGGTCCGCGTTCACGACGTGGAGCAGATGGTCGAGGTGGTCCGGATGGCCGACGCCATGGCGGCCGGTGAGTGCGCCGACCCGGCGGACCGGCGTCCCTGATGGCGCATCATTTGAGCCCGGCCTCTCGGGCCGGGATGGTCGCGGGGCTGAGAGCCCCGCCTCAAAGGAGTGTGTGGCAAAGAAGAGAGAGGCATCTTGTTGCAAACAGTGCTGATTGAAGGGCTCAGGGTCTTCGCCTACCACGGTGTCACGCCCGAGGAAAAGCGGAATGGCCAGGACTTCCTCATCGACATCGAGATGGACCTCGAGCGTGAGACGGGGACCGACGATATAGCGACGACCGTGGATTACGCTAAGGTGGCCGCAGCCGTCGAGGGGATAATCGCCGAACCGCGATGCGAGCTGATCGAGACCGTGGCCGAGCGCTTGCTCGACCACCTCTTTTCCTACCCGATGGTCCGCCGGGCCACGGTCACCATCTACAAGCCCGACGCCCCGATGCCGCTCGAGGTCGCACACGTCGGCGTGCGGGTCACCAGGGAGCGACCCGGCGGACCCGGGGGGACGGGCCGATGACCCGCGCCTACCTGGGGCTGGGCTCGAACGAGGGCGATCGCATGGAGAACCTGCGCCAGGGGGTCATGGCGCTCAAGGAAGCCGACGGCGTGGTCGTGGTGGGGGTCTCAAGCGTCTACGAATCCGAGCCCGTGGGGATGTGCGACCAGCCCGATTTCCTTAACGCGGTGGTGGCCGTCGAGACCACGCTCGATCCGCGGGAGCTGCTTGACCTCGCCTTCGAGGTGGAGCGCCGGCAGGGGAGGCAGAGGCTGCTGCGGTGGGGGCCGCGCACTCTCGACGTCGACCTGCTCGTGGTGGGGGACGTCGTCTCAGACGACCCGGCACTCACGCTGCCGCATCCGCGCCTCGAGGAGCGGCGCTTCGTGCTCGAGCCCCTGATCGAGGTCGAACCGGAGCTAGTGCTGCCTGACGGGACCCCGGCCGGAGCCCTCCTGGAGCGACTGGGTCCGGACCAGGCGGTGTGGAAGGCGGGGGAGCTGTAGCCATGGAAGGGAAAGCGGCGGGCGGCGCGAGCGTCGCGGTGGTCGGGACCGGGAGGGTCGGCACCGCCATGGCGCGCATCCTCTCGTCGCGGGGATACAAGGTGGCCCGGGTCTATGACCCGTCCCCGGACTCGCGTGAGAGGGCGGCCAGGCTGGCCGGGGCCCAGGTGGCCGATGACCCGGTGGAGGCCGCCCGCGACGTGAGCATCGTTCTCATCACGACGCCCGACGATTCCATTGCTTCGGTGTGCGAACGGATTGCCTCGTCCGGCGATGACCGCGCCGGCCAGGTCTTCGTCCACATGAGCGGGAGCCTCGGCCTGGCGGCGCTCGAGCCGGCGGCGCGCGCCGGCGCCGGGGTGGCCTGCATCCACCCCCTGCAGACGTTCGCCGACCTGGAGGGAGCCATCGAGGCGCTGCCGGGCAGCTCGTTCGGGGTCACCTGCCCGCCGGGGCTGGAGAAGTGGGCCCGGGGGTTCGTGGCGGACCTGGACGGCACCGTGATGCTGATCGACGAGGCGGACCGTGTGCTCTACCACTCGGCAGCGGTCATCGCCTCGAACCTCATGGCCATGGTCGAGTACGGAGCCCAGGTACTGTTCCGGACACTGGGCTTCACCGACCGCGAGTCGGGCAATGCGCTCGCCCCCCTCGTCGGCGCGACCGCCGCCAACGTGGAGAGGCTTGGAGCCGTCGGAGCGCTCACAGGCCCCCTGGTGAGGGGGGACCTCGGGACCATCCTCTCCCATTGTGAGGCCCTGGACCGGCTCGACCCGGACCTCTGCGACATGTACAGGGCGGTCTCCCTGTGGGGACTGAGGGTGGTCGAGGAGAGGGGCGACCTGGACCCCGAGGTCGTCAGGGAGATGCGCGGATTGCTGGAGAGGTGAAATCCGAGGTGGAGATAGTCGAGGAGAGGGCCACAATACGCCGGATAGTCGAGGAGGCGAAGGCCGCCGGCCGGACGGTGGGGCTGGTGCCCACCATGGGCTACTTCCACGAGGGGCACCTCGACCTGATGAGGCGCGCGCGCGCCGAGTGCGACCTGGTGGTGGTGACGCTCTTTGTGAACCCCACCCAGTTCGGCGAGGGGGAGGACCTGGCCGCCTACCCTCGCGACCTCGAGCGCGACAGCCGGATGGCCTCCTCGGTCGGGGTCGACTACATCTTCCACCCGGGTGCCCGCGAGATGTACCAGGAGGGGTTCGCGACGCACGTGGAGGTGGAGGGGCTGTCACAGATCATGTGCGGGGCCAGCCGCGAGGGCCACTTCAGGGGAGTCGCCACGGTGGTCGCCAAGCTGTTCAACATCGTGCCGGCCCAGCGCGCCTACTTCGGGCAAAAGGACGCGCAGCAGCTCGTCATCATCCGTAAGATGGCCGCCGACCTCGACTTCGCCGTCGAGATCGTGGCGGTCGCCACCAGGCGCGAGGACGACGGCCTGGCAATGAGCAGCCGGAACACCTACCTGGCGCCCGACGAGCGGGCCCAGGCGGTGGCCCTCAACCAGGCGCTGGAGAGGGCGCAGGAGCTGGTGGATGGGGGGGAGCGCGGGGCGGACCGCGTCGCGGCGGCCATGGAAGAGGTCATAAACGCCTATCCCCTGGTGAACATTGAGTACATAGCCATCTGTGATAATATCTTGTTGCGACCGCTGGAGGAGCTCTCCGGCGGGGTGCTGATAGCGCTTGCCGCGCGGGTCGGGAAGGCCCGCCTGATAGACAACAGGGTCTTAGAGATCGAGTGATATAAATGGACCAGATCTTCAGGACTATGCTCAAGAGCAAGATACACCGCGCCATAGTGACGGACGCGGACATCCACTACGAGGGCAGCATCACCATAGACCGCGCCCTCATGGACCTCGCCGACCTGGTCCCCTACGAGCAGGTCAACGTCTGGGATCTCGATAACGGCAACCGCCTGGTGACCTACGTCATCGAGGGCGAGCGTAACGGCGGTGAGATCTGCATGAACGGCGCCGCGGCCCGCATGGTGCACAAAGGTGACCGCGTGATCATCGCGTCTTTCGTCTCGGTCCCGGAGAGCGGAGCGGCGGACTACCATCCGAAGGTTGTCTTCGTGGACGAGCGGAACCGCCCCGAGATGATCGACGACCGCCTTACAGTGGACGATTTCTGCTAGCCGACTTCCGCGGGATCGCCCCCGCGGACGAGGGGCCGATGACGCATCACGACACCGAGGTGGGGCATTTCGAGTCCATCGACGAGCTGCTGCTTGACGATGCCGCGATAGCGGAGCAGGTGCTGAAGATCAAGCACGAGCGCAACGCGGTCATCCTGGTCCACAACTACCAGCGCCCCGAGGTCCAGGATATCGGCGACTTCACGGGTGATTCACTGGGCCTGGCCCGAAAGGCCGCGGAGACGGACGCCGACGTGATCGTCTTCTGCGGGGTCCATTTCATGGCCGAGACCGCCTACATACTCAGCCCTGGCAAGGTGGTCCTGCTTCCCGAGATGAGGGCGGGCTGCCCGATGGCCGACATGGCCGACGCCCCCGGGGTGCTCAGGATGTGCGAGGAGAACCCCGGCGCGATGGTCGTCTCCTACGTCAACACCACCGCGGAGGTCAAGGCGGTCAGCGACTACTGCTGCACGTCGGCAAACGCGGTGCCCGTGGTCGAGGCGGTGACATCGGATACCGTCCTCTTCGTCCCGGACCGTAACCTGGCCGCCTACGTGGCCTGCCGCGTCGACAAGAATGTGGTGGCCTGGGACGGGTTCTGCCCGACCCACGAGAACATCACCCCCACGCAGGTGATCGAGGCGAAGGAGGCCCACCCGGCCGCCGAGGTGATAGCCCACCCCGAGTGCCGAGGTGAGGTCCTCGACCTTGCGGACCACATCCGCAGCACATCCGGCATGCTGGACGCGGCGCTGCGGTCTGACGCCGAGGAGTTCGTCGTGGCGACCGAGGTCGGGATGCTCTACCCGCTCGGCCTGGCCGCTCCCGGCAAGCACTTTTACTCCCCGTCCCCCGAGCCGCTGTGCCCCAACATGAAGCTGACCACCCTTTCCAAGGTCCTGTGGGCATTGCAGACGCTGGAGCCGCGGGTGACGGTCCCCGAGGAGACGCGGGTACGCGCCCTGGGGGCGGTGGAAAGGATGCTGGCCCTGGGATGATCCCACGCTACCTGCTCTCCTTCGATACCGATTCCCTGCCCTGCATCGAGTGCGACGTGCTGGTCGCGGGCAGCGGCGTGGCTGGTCTCTCGACCGCGCTGGCGACCTCCCGCTCCGCCGACGTGCTCCTGGTCACCAAGTCGGGGCTCCAGGACTCCACCACCAGGGTGGCGCAGGGGGGCATCGCCGCGGTGCTGGGCGAGCACGACACAATCGAGGCGCACGTGAAGGATACCCTGGTGGCGGGGGCGGGACTCTGCGACCCCGAGGCCACCGCCGTGCTGGTGGAGGAGGGGCCCGAGCGGGTCATGGAGCTGCTGCGGGAGTTCGACGCGCGGTTCGACACCCTCGACGGGCGCCTGGACCTCACCAGGGAAGGAGGTCACTCTACGGCCAGGGTGGTCCATGCCAGGGGTGACGCCACAGGTTCCGAGGTGGAGAGCGCCCTGGGCAGGGCACTGGAAAGCGAATCGCGGGCCAGGGTGATGGAGAACGGATTCGTGGTCGACCTGCTGGTGGAGGGCGGGGTCTGCGTGGGGGCCCTTGTCTCGGTGGACCGGGGTCAGAACCTGGCGGTGGTACGCTCCCGCTCGACTGTCATCGCCCTGGGGGGCATGGGCCAGGTGTACCTGGTCACGACGAACCCGCCGGTCTGCACGGGAGACGGCGTGGCCATGACCTTCCGGGCCGGGGCGCGGGTCAGCGACGTGGAGTTCGTCCAGTTCCACCCCACGGCGCTGCACATCCCCGAGGAGCCCAAGTTCCTCATCAGCGAGGCGCTGCGGGGCGAGGGCGCCCTGCTGGTCGACTTCGAGGGCGAGCGGGTCATGGAGGGGGTGCACCCCCTCGCGGAGCTGGCTCCCCGGGACATAGTGGTGGCCCGCATGGTGGAGGTGATGAAGGAGCAGGGACGGAACCACCTCTACCTGGACGTCCGACACATGGATCCCGACGTCCTGCGATCTCGATTCCCGACCATCTACGAGCACTGCCTCGAGGCCGGGATTGACATCACCCGGAACAGGATACCGGTCAGCCCCGCGGCACACTACATGAGCGGCGGCGTGCTGACCGACCTGTGGGGGAGGACCGATATCGAGGGCCTCTACGCCTGCGGAGAGGCGGCATGCACCGGCGTGCACGGGGCGAACCGGCTGGCGTCCAACTCGCTGCTGGAAGGCCTGGTCTTCTCGCACAGGATCGCCGAGGCGATTATGCGTGATTCCGCCCCGGGCGCGGCGGCATCCCGGAGCATCACCTCCAGGGTGAAGGCCTCGGGGCCCCACGTGCGGGAGGACCTGCTCAAGGGTAACTTCCGCGAGGTGATGACCGACTCGGTCGGGATGGTCCGCTGCGAGAAGGGTCTGCGGGAGGCGCTGGAGTTCTTCCAGGCGAACGCCGGGGTGCTTCGTACCGAGTACCTGGACGTCAGTGGGATGGAGCTGAAGAACATGTTCACGGTGGGCTACCTCATCGCGTGCGCCGCGGTGCAACGCCTCGAGAGCCGGGGCTGTCACCGCAGGCGCGATCACCCCGAGCCCGACGACTGGAACTGGAGGCGGCACATAGATATGCGCCTCATTGACGGGGACGCGTCCTTCGATACGCGGCCTCAGCCGTCAAAGCCTCCACAGGAGCTGAAGACCTACACCACCGGATGAAGGAGCGTCGTGGACATCGCGGACATGGCGGAGGGTGCGATAAGGCTGGCCCTGGCCGAGGACCTCGGCACCGGGGGTGATGTGACCACGGCCGTGCTGGTGCCCGCCGGCATGGAGGGCACAGCGCATATCGTGGCCAAGGCCCCCTGCCGGATGGCCGGGGGCCCGGTGGCCGAACGGGTATTCGCCCTGGTGGAACCTCAGATCTCGTTCGAGACGCTGGTGCCCGACGGTGATGACGCGGCCGCGGGCCGGGCGGTGGCGCGCCTCCGGGGGCCCCTGGCGGGCATCCTCACCGGCGAGCGGACCGCGCTCAACTTCCTGTGCCACATGTGCGGCATCGCCACGGTGACCTCACGGCTGGCGGAGATGGCCCGGCCGCACGGGGTAGATATACTGGACACGCGCAAGACCACGCCGGGCCTGCGGGCGCTGGAGAAGTACGCGGTGGCAATGGGCGGTGGGGTCAACCACCGCATGGGGCTTTTCGACGCCGTCCTTATCAAGGATAATCACATCGCCGCGTCGGGGGGCCTGGAGCCCGCCGTCAGGAAAGCCAGGAACGCGCTGGGCGACCGGTTCGAGATCGAGGTGGAAGCGGCCTCCCTCGCGCAGGTACGGGAGGCGGTGGCGGCGGGAGCGAATATTATCATGCTGGACAACATGGATCCCGGGACCATAGAAAAGGCGCTGGCGCTGATAGACGGACGCGCGAGGACCGAGGTGTCCGGCGGTGTCGGCCCGGAGAACCTCGCTTCATACCTGATGCCGGGGGTGGACTCCATCTCGCTGGGGTTCCTGACCCACTCGGCACCCGCGGCGGACCTGTCGCTGGAAGTAGAGGCCCCGGTGATCCCTCGATGAGAAGAGATGGTTGAGGTTAGTTCTCACTATGAGAATAAATGGTTGAGGTGAATTCTCATGCTACTTGGCATAGACGTCGGCAACACCCAGACCGTCATCGGGCTCTTCGCCGGGGACGAGCTGCTGGAGCACTGGCGCATCTCCACCGAGCGCGAGCGGACCGCCGACGAGGTCGCCCTCACGCTGGGCGGGTTCATGGCGTTCGTGGGGCACACCCTCAGCGAGATAGACGGGATAATCGTCTCGTCCGTGGTCCCCGAGATGACACGGGCGCTGGACCACATGGCCAAAGACATCTTGGACCTCGAGTCGCTGGTCGTGGACAGCGACACGGACACCGGTGTCCCCATTCTCTACGAGGACCCCAGGCAGGTGGGCGCGGACCGGCTGGTCAACGCGGTGGCCGCTATCGCACGGTACGGCACACCTTGCATCGTGGTGGACTTCGGAACGGCCACCACCTGGGATGCCATCGATGCCGAGGGGCGCTACCTGGGCGGAACCATAGCCCCAGGCGTGGAGATATCCGCGGCGGCCCTGTTCAGCCACGCCGCCCGGCTCTCCCGGGTGGAGCTCGTCCCGCCGGAGAACGCTATCGGCCGCAACACCGTGGAGTCCATGCAATCGGGCATAATCCATGGGACGGCGGGCCAGGTGGACCGCCTGGTGGAGCTGTTCCGCCGGGTGCTCGGGCCCGAGGCCCGCGTGGTGGCGACGGGGGGGCTCGCTGAAGTGGTGGTCGGCGAATGCCGCAGCGTGGACGTCCTTGACCCTCTATTAACGCTCGAGGGTCTCAAGTTAATATATCAGCGGAATCGCCCGGGCTGACGCAGTCCGGTTGAAGGGAAAAAACCACCGGCAAAGGGGGATCGAGATGGGTGTCTACAAAGACGCGGACCAGATGTACGAGCTGCTGGGGGGGTTGTTCGAGGACCTCACGGGCGACAAGGTCATCGCCGACAAGTTCGCCGCCAGCGGGCTGACAATCCAGTTCAAGTACACGGAACCGGACGCGGAGATATGGCTTGACGCGAGCAAGAAGGACCCCGACAACATCGGTATCATCTGCGGGCCCGCGGAGGGACTGACCGCGGAGGTCGAGATGTCCATGAAGGCCGACATGGCCCACGAGTTCTGGCTGGGCAACGTCAACCTCATGGTGGCGCTGACCCGCAAGCAGATCGTTGCCAAGGGGCCTATCCCCAAGATCATGAAGCTGCTGCCCGTCATCAAGCCGGCGTACGACAAGTACAAGGCGCTCCTCCGGGACAAGGGCCTGGAGGACATGATCACCAAGAAGTAACACCCCGACCGGTACCGAGCAAAACCTACCGTTCTGGTGGTATAACACCCACCTTGGATTGACAACCAGGGGGTGCCCTTTGTGATATACTCACCACGGATCAGCCCCTGATCGGGCTGTCCGCGGTGCCATTGATACAATGGCGCTTTTTGTTGTACGCAGGTATTTTTCGCACACGGGAGCGTTGCTCATGAGCAAGCGTGCAAAGGAGAAGGAAGAGGAGGTTAAGGCGGCCGAGCTCTCCGTGGGAGAGCAGATGCTGGAGGCCATCCTTCTCAAGGAAGAAGAGACCAAGAGAAAGATAGGCCGTGCCGAGACCGAGGCCCAGCGCGTGATAGAGGAGGCCAAGCTGGACGCCGCCGCGCGGAAGAGGCAGGCCACAGGCGGCGACGTGGGTGTCGAGCTGCGCGATCGCGAGCTCGAGAAGGCAAGGGTAGAGGCCGAGCGAATCAGCGCGGAGATAGCAGCGCAGGCGGACGAGATCCGCAAGAAGGGCCTTCAGCGCGTGGACGAGGCCATAAAGACCGTCATCGAGGGCGTGCTGCCGCCCCGCGCCCCCGCCGACTAGCCGGCCGGAATCGGTGGAAGGGGTCATTTAGATGATAGAACGAATGGCCAAAGTCGAGATACTGGGGCTGAAGGACATCGCGCTGGAAGCGGTGGATGTCATCCACGACCAGGGGACCCTCCATATAGAGGACCTCGCCGAGAAGATCGGGGCCATGGAAGGCAAACGGGTCTCCCGCATGGAGATGGACCCCCGCGCGTCCGAACACGAGGCCACCCTCAACAACCTCCGCTCGAAGGTCGGCGACATGATCCGCGAGCTCCAGCCCGAGGTGGAGACCCTCAACCAGGCCGAGGTCGCAGTAGAGTACAAGGCACTCTGGAGCGACAACGTGGACACCATGATCGCCCGCATCCAGCGGATGCTCTCGGATGTGGAGAAGGACACCCGCGAGACGGTCGAACGTAAGAACGACCTGATGGTGGAGATGTCCCGCCTCGAGAAGTACGCGCCCATCATGGCCAAGGTCCAGCCGCTGGCCGAGCGGGTGTCCCGCATGCAGGACATGGCCTCGATCGCCCTCATCATCGAGCGGAAGTACAAGGCGATACTCAACTACCTCAACGAGGAGATCAGCAAGATAACAGGAGGCGAGTGCGAGGTGGTAGCCTCCGACGTCGACGAGGAGTCGACCGCTGCGCTGGTGGTGTTCAACAGGCACTACCTCAAGCAGGTGCACGAGTTCCTGGCGGTCCAGGACGTGAACCAGGTCCGCCTGCCCTCCGACCTGGCACGCAAGCCGATAGACGAGGCCATGGCCGAGGTGAGGGCCCGGATCGCACAGATACCCGCGGAACTCGACGGCCTGGAGGGCAAGCTCAACGAGGTCACGGAGCGATACTCGGTGAAGCTCATCGCCGCCCGCAACGCCATCCACGACCGCCTCGAGGCGATGGACGCGGTCCCCAAGTTCGCCCAGACCGACCAGGTGTTCATCATAAGCGGATGGATGCCCGAGGAGTCGGTCGAGCCCATGGAGAAGTCGCTCGGAGACAAGTTCGGCAACAAGGTGATCCTGACCGTGATCGACGTGCACGACCACGCCGAGGAGGAAGAGACACCGGTCGCCCTGCGCAACAACCCGTTCGTCCGCTACTTCGAGATCATCTACATGCTCTCCAAGTACCCGCGCTACGGGACGCTCGACCCGACCGTCATATTCGCGGTCTTCTTCCCCATGTTCTTCGGGCTCATGGTAGGCGACATGGGATACGGCATCATCATCATGGTGCTTGGCTGGGTGGTTCACAGGAAGTGGGGCCAGAAGCCTCTGGCGAACATGGCCGGCTACATAATGACCGTGGGCGGCGCCTGGACCATCGTCTTCGGCGCGCTGTACCTGGAGTTCTTCGGGGACTGGCTGGCGCGCTGGCTGGGGGTAATAACCGTCAGCGCGAACGGGGAAGCACACGTCAACTACATCCTCGGCAGCGAGCAGTCCGTCTTCAAGTATCCCATCGACCGCCTGGAGGGATTCACCTTCATGCTGGCGGTATGCCTGATCATCGGGTTCATTCACATGGGCACCGGGCTGATATTCGGCGTGATCAACGGTTTCAAGGAGAAAAACAAGAAGCACGCCATGGAAAAGGGCGGGCTGCTCTGCGTGCTCCTCGGCGCCATGATGATCATCGCCAAGTTCGGGCTCGGCTGGTGGCCGATCTGGGCGGCCGCCATCGGGGGACTGCTGGCCGTCGGGGGGCTGATAGCGGCGGCCATCGGAGGAGGCATGGGCGGCCTGGTCGAGGGTGTGGTAGGGGCGGGCAACCTCTTTTCCTACGCCCGACTCATCGCCATCGGCCTGGCCTCGGTGATCATGGCAAACGTGGCCAACGAGCTGGCCAGGGAGCAGGCCAAGTCCGGCTGGATAGGCGTGATAATCGGGATCGTGGTATTTATCCTGCTTCACGGGCTGAACATCGTGATAGGTGTGTTCAGCCCCTCCATACACGGCCTTCGTCTCCACCTGGTGGAGAGCTTCGGCAAGTTCTTCGAGCCTGCCAAATACAGGTACGAGCCTTTCAAGAAAACTGGGGGTGAAGAGTAGTGGAGTCAGCAGTCAAGATTGGAGTTATAGCGATAAGTGCGGCGCTGGCCATCGGGCTTTCGGCCATCGCCACCGCTATGGCACAGTCGCGCATCGGAGCCGCCATGGCCGGCGCGGTAGCCGAACGTCCCGAGCTGGTTGGTAGCGCTATTATCATGGTGGCGATACCCGAGACCATGGTCATCCTGGGATTCGTGGTGGCGTTCCTCATCACCGCATTGAAGAGCGCCGAGTAAGATACGCACCCACGGGGAAGTGAACCCGATTGGCACTAGAAGATATCCTCGGCGCCCTCGACGAAAAGGCGAACGCCCGGGTCGAGGCCATAAAGGAAGAGGCCCGGCAAAGGGCCAATGAGATCGCCGCCGAGGTCGACCGGGACGTGGCACGCCTGGAGCGCCTGAGACTGAAGAAGGTCGAGGACGCCCTCCGGAGCGAGGCCACCGCCATCGTCTACTCCGCGTCCCTGAAGGCCAAGAACCAGCTCATCAAGGCGCAGGAAGAGGCGGTAGACGAGGCGTTCCGTATCGCCGAGCAGAAGCTGGCCGAGGTCTCATGTGAGCCGCGCTACCCGGGGATCCTGGAGACGCTCCTTCTGGAGTGCCTCGAGTTCTTCCCGGGGGCCGACGAGGTACTTCTGCAGGTCAGGGCCGACGACCGCGATATCGTCGAGCGTCTCATGGCTTCCGGGCCGATGCGATACCGTGTTGTCGACGAGTCACTCGGGGCGTCGGGCGGGCTGATAGTCAGCTCCTCGGACGGCCAGGTCGTCGTCTCCAACACGTTCGAATCGCGCCTCGTAAAGGCCAGAGACCACCTGCGACTGCAGATCTCCAGCGCGCTGTTCGGCGACGGGTCCTAGACACGGACCACACTCGAACGGGGTTTTGAATGGCCAGGGTCGACCTCAACGATTATGTATACGTGAACGCGCGCGTGCGCGGCATGCGCTCGCACCTGCTCACCAGGGACTTCTTCATGCGGCTGGTGGAGGCCGATAACTTCGAGGCGCTTCACGCGCTGCTGGAACAGACCATCTACCGCCGCGAGGTGAACGAGGCGTTTCTACTCAACCCGGTGAGACCTGACTATGACCAGGCCCTGACCCTCAACCTCATCGCCGCCTTCCGAAAGATCCTGGACGCGGTCGGGGGAGACCCGCGCCGCCTGGTGAACATCCTGCTTTCGCGCTACGACGTGCAGAACATAAAGTCGGTGCTCAGGGGCAAGCACGGGGACGCCACCACCAGCGAGATCACCAACATCCTGGTGCCCGTCGGTTCCCTGCGCCTCGAGCAGCTCGAGGTACTCGCCGGCCAGCGCGAGATCCGGGACGTGATCAACACGATGCAGTCCCAGCAGATGAAGTACGCTCGCCCGCTGATTGACGCCTACCCCGATTTCACCAAGAAGGACCACGACCTCGCGGTGCTGGAGCTGGCGCTGGACAAGTACTTCTACCGTGACGCCATAGAGCAGCTGAAGGGAAAGGGAACAAACACGGAGATGGTTCGCCAGATGCTCGTGGGCGAGGTGGACATGAGGAATATCTCCACCCTGGTTCGCATCAGGGGTGTGAGGCTCGACGACGAGGAGGTGGAGAACCTGCGCATCCCCGGAGGTGCCCTCTCCGCCGACGAGTTCCTGCACCTGGACAGGCTGGGTGACATAGTCCGCATCGTGAGCGACTACCCCGACCCGCGCTACCGCAAGGTCCTGCAGAAGGCCCTGGCCGAGTACCAGGAGATCGACCTGGTGGCGTTCGACCGGGAGCTGGAGCACGAGATGACCCGGCGCGGGGCGGCGATGAGCAACCTGGACGTGCTGTCCATCGGGGTCATCATTGGTTTCATGTGGCAGAAGAACAACGAGGTCATAAACCTGCGCATCTTGCTGCGGGGCAAGGCCATGGACCGGCCGCAGGCGCAGATCCGCTCGGACCTCTTCTTCGTCGAGCGCGCGGAAGGTCAGGCTTAGTGAGCTGGGTTAGATGTACAAAGTAGTGATACTCACAGACCCCGAGACGGCATACGGGTTCCGTCTTGCCGGGGTCGACGTATACGAAGCCGACGACGTGGACGAGGCGAGGACCCAGATCAACAGGCTGCTGGAGGACGACAGGACCGGCATCCTTGCGGTCAACGAGGGATTCCTGGCCGCGGTGGACGAGCGCGTCAAGACGCGCATAGAGGCGTCGTACCGGCCGATCGTGGTCTCGCTGCCGGTGAAGGAGAAGCTGGGCGAGGTCGGTGAGCGCAAGGCCTTCCTGGCCAGGCTGGTGCACCGCGCGGTGGGCTTCGACGTGACGTTGGGCAGCAGCGAGTGAGGACCGCGAGAGCGGCCCCTGAGAAGAGGAGCACCCAGTGATCGAGGGGCGGATAACCAAGGTATCGGGGCCCGTCGTCGAGGCGGAGGGCATGTCCGGCGCCAGGATGTACGACGTGACTTTCGTCGGCCGGCTGAGGCTGATCGGGGAGGTCATCAGGCTCGAGGGCGAGACGGCCGTCATCCAGGTGTACGAGGACACCAGCGGGCTCGAGGTCGGAGAGCTTGCGGTGTGCACCGGGGAGCCCCTGCTGCTCGAGCTCGGACCGGGCATGCTCTCCTCGATCTACGACGGTGTTCAGAGGAGGCTGCCCGAGCTGGCCGCCGAATACGGCGACTACATCACGAGGGGCACCGTCTCCGACCCGCTGGACCACGAGAAGACCTGGGAGTTCGAGCCCCGCGCGAAGGCTGGGGACAGGGTCTCGGAGGGCGACGTCCTGGGGTACGTGCAGGAGACCGAGGTGATCAGGCACCTGATCATGGTGCCTCCCGGCAAGGGCGGTGTGCTCACCGAGGTCAGGGAGGGAGCACTCAAGGTCACCGACGTGGTCGCGGTGACCGAGGACGGCGTCGAGTTCCACATGAGCCAGCAGTGGCCGGCCAGGATCGCGCGGCCGGTGGTGACCAAGCTGGACCCGGAGCTGCCGTTCGTTACAGGGACCCGCATCCTCGACACGTTCTTCCCGGTAGCCCAGGGCGGCTACAGCATAATCCCCGGGGGCTTCGGGACCGGCAAGACGGTTACCGAGCAGACCCTGGCCAAGTGGGCGCAGGCGGACGTGGTCATATACGTGGGGTGCGGCGAGCGCGGAAACGAGATGACCGAGGTGCTCACCGAGTTCCCCGAGCTGGAGGACGTCCGCAGCGGGCTGCCCCTGATGAAGCGCACCATCCTGGTCGCCAACACAAGCAACATGCCGGTGGCCGCACGGGAGGCTTCGATATACACGGGGATAACCATGGCGGAGTACTACCGGGACATGGGGTACGACGTTGCCATGATGGCCGACTCCACCTCGCGCTGGGGCGAGGCTCTGCGAGAGGTGTCGGGACGCCTGGAGGAGATGCCCGGCGAGGAGGGCTACCCGGCGTACCTGGCCACGCGCATCGCCGATTTCTACGAGCGGTGCGGCCGCGCGGTGTGCCTGGGGTCAGACGAGCGGACGGGCTCCATCACCGTGGTGGGGGCCGTCTCACCGCCCGGCGGCGACTTCTCCGAGCCGATGACGCAGAACTCGCTGCGCATATCCGGGGCGTTCTGGGCGCTCGACACCTCGCTCGCCCACAGGCGCCACTTCCCGGCGATCTCCTGGCTGCGAAGCTACTCGCTTTACCTCGATCAGGTCGAGGACTGGTACTCAAACAACGTGGCCATGGACTGGAAGCAGATGCGAGACAAGGCGATGATGATACTCCAGAAGGAGGCCGAGCTCCAGGAGATCGTGCAGCTGGTCGGGCCGGACGCCCTGCCCGACTTCGCGAGGGCGACCCTCGAGGTCGCGCGCATGCTGCGGGAGGACTACCTGCAGCAGTTCGCCTTCAGCGACGTGGACGCCTACTGCGAGCCCTCCAAGCAGTTCCTCATGCTCAAGGTCATCGTGGGCTACTACGACCTGGTGCAGGAGTTGCTGGTGAAGGGTGTCACCCTCAAGGAGACGCTGGACGTGCCGTTCCGCTCCAGGATCGCCCGGATGAAGGAGGTCCCGGCGGAGGAGGCCACCGAGCAGCTCGAGTCGCTCGAGGCGGAGATGCAGGGAGAGCTGCGCAAGCTCATACGGTATTGACCCGGATCGGAACGATTGGGCCGGGACTTCAGTCCCGGATAGACAGGGATGGCGGACTGAAGTCCGCCCCCAAGCGCGCAGGATGTATGGCGGACTGAAGTCCGCCCCCAAGCAGTGGAGATTTACAGGACGGGAGAAGAGGTAATGGGTCGAGACAGGCTGGTAACCGCGGAGTACAGGACCATACACGATATCGCCGGCCCCCTGGTGTTCGTGAGGCAAGTTACCGGGGTCTCGTTCGGCGAGATGGTGGAGGTCGAGGCGGCGGACGGCTCGGTGCGTAACGGGCAGGTCATCGAGCTCAACGGCGACCTGGCGGTGGTGCAGGTCTTCGGCACCACCACCGGCCTGGACGTGGAGCGGGGCAAGGTCCGCTTCAAGGGCGAGGTCATCAAGCTGGGCGTTTCGGTGAGCATGCTCGGCCGCGTGCTGAACGGCCTGGGAGAGCCCAGGGATGGCGGCGGCAGGGTCTTTCCGGAGAGTGAGCTCGAGGTGGGCGGGGCGCCCATCAACCCCTTCACTCGCGACAATCCCAGGGACTTCATCCAGACCGGCATCTCGGCGATCGACGGCCTCAACACGCTGGTGCGGGGACAGAAGCTCCCCATATTCTCCGGCGCGGGACTGCCCGGCAACGAGGTCGCCGCCCAGATAGTGAAGAACGCCCGGGTCATAAGCGGCGAGGAGTTCGCCATCGTGTTCGGGGCCATGGGCATCACCCGCCGGGAGGCCTCCTTCTTCCAGCAGGCGTTCGCCGAGACCGGCGCCCTGGAGCGGGTTTGCTTCTTCATGAACCTGGCCGAGGACCCCACGGTCGAGCGGATCATCACCCCGCGCTGCGCGCTGACCATGGCGGAGTTCCTGGCCTTCGAGTACGAGATGCAGGTGCTGGTCATCCTCACCGACATGACCAACTACTGCGAGGCGCTGCGCGAGATATCGGCGGCCCGCGAGGAGGTGCCGGGAAGGCGCGGTTACCCGGGTTACATGTACACCGACCTGGCGAGCCTCTACGAGCGCGCCGGGCGCATCAAGGGAAGGAAGGGCTCCATCACCCAGGTCCCGATCCTGACAATGCCCGATGACGATATCACCCACCCCATCGCGGACCTGACCGGGTACATCACCGAGGGCCAGATCGTGCTGTCGCGGGCCCTGCACCGCAAGGGGATCTTCCCGCCAATCGACGTCCTCCCGTGCCTGTCCAGGCTGATGAACCAGGGAATAGGCGGGGGAAAGACGAGGGAGGACCACCGCGGGGTCGCCGACCAGCTCTACTCGTTCTACGCGGAGGGCATGGACCTGCGCCGGCTGGTCGCCATCATCGGTGAGGAGGCACTCTCCGAGACCGACAGGCTGTTCCTGAAGTTCGCCGACGAGTTCGAGGAGGCGTTCCTCAACCAGGGTGACGAGAACAGGGACATCGAGGAGACCCTGGACACAGGCTGGAACCTGCTGGCCATGCTCCCCTCCACCGAGCTCAAGAGGCTCAAGGTGGAGTACATCGAGCGTTACTACCCCGGCGAGGTGACCGTGGAGGGCGAGGTCGACGTGGTGGCGGAGGAGGAGACGGAGGAGAAGGCGCCGGAGGGCGTTCTCCAGTCCAGGCCGGTGGGGGAGGATACGGAGGTCGAAGATACCGTCGAGGATGACCAGGACGAGGAGCCCGCTGAGCTTCAGCCCGGGCGCGAGGTAGACGTATAGAGGCCGTGTGACGTGGAAGAAAAGGTAAACCCAACCAGGAGCGAGCTGCTCTATCGCAGGCAGCAGATCTCCCTGGCCCAGCAGGGACTCGAGCTGCTCAAGAAGAAGCGCGACGCCCTGCTGCGGGAGTTCCTGCCGATCATCGACGAGACCATGAAGCTCTCCCTGCGCCTCGAGCGCGCGACCGTCGACGCCCAGCAGGCTCTGGCGCTGGCGAAAGCGGTCGAGGGAAAGTTCGTGCTGCGCTCGGTGGGCTTCGCCACCAAGGGCGAGGTGCTGGTGGACATCTTCGGCACCCACGTCATGGGAGTGCCCATCCCGGTCATCCGCAAGTCCAGCGCCCCGGTCAAGACCGAGCTGACCCGCGGCTACTCGATAACGGGCGTCAGCTCCCGGGTGGACCAGACGGCCTCCAAGTTCGAGGAGATCATCGACCTGATGATACAGAGCGCGGACATAGAGACCCGGCTCCGCAGGCTGGGCGAGGAGCTCCAGAGGACCAACCGCAGGGTCAACGCCCTGGAGAACACGGTCATCCCGCAGCTGCACGAGCAGGTGAAGTTCATATTCAGCGCCCTGGACGAGCGCGCCCGCGAGGACCACTTCCGCCTCAAGAAGGTCAAGAGCAAGATCCTGGCCCGTAAACGCTCCTGAAGATAGTCAAGCGGGGTCTGACCCCGTGCTACAATCTCAACGATGGATTACACCACCGATCCCACCAAGGACAAGTACGTAATAGAGGGCGGTAGCCGCCTGCGCGGCGCGGTCAGGGCCGGCGGGGCCAAGAACTCCTGCCTGAAGCTGATGGCGGCGGCGATAATGTCCGGCGACCGTTGCCGCGTCCGCAACGTGCCTGACATAGCCGATGTCCGGATCATGTGCGAGGTATTGAGCCGCATCGGGCTGGGCGTTGAGTTTGAAGGGGGCGTCCTCGACATGATGCCGGCCTCCGAGCCGAGGCTGGAGACGCCGTACCACCTGGTGCAGAAAATGCGGGCAGCCGTGGACGTCCTTGGCGCGATGCTGGCCAGGTACGGCCACGCGAGAGTGGCGATGCCGGGCGGGGACAACATCGGGTCGCGCCAGATCGACATGCATCTCAAGGGATTGACGCAGATGGGAGCCCGCCTCGGAATCTCTCACGGGTACATCGAGGGGGTTGCCGAGCGTCTGCAGGGTACCCACGTCTACCTCGATTTCGCGAGCGTCGGTGCCACGGAGAACCTGCTGATCGCCGCGTGCCTGGCGGAGGGTCGCACGGTGATAGAGAACGTGGCCAAGGAACCCGAGATAGTGGACCTGGCGGCGTTTCTTTCCGGGATGGGAGCCCGGATCGAAGGCGCGGGCACGTCCACCCTGGTCGTAGAAGGGGTCGATACACTGTCCGGCGTGGAGCACACCGTCATCGGTGACAGGATCGAGGCGGGGACGTTCCTGCTCGCGGGCGCCGTGACGCGCGGAGAGGTGACCGTCACCGGGATCGACGCGGGTCACCTGGAGATCGTCCTCGACAAGATGCGCGAGGCGGGCTGCACCGTGGATGTATCTGGTGACAGCGTGGCCACGGCCGTGCGCGGTGAGCTGCATGGGGTGGAGATATCAACACTGCCGTACCCCGGCTTCCCGACGGACCTGCAGCCGCAGATGATCACGCTGCTCGCCACCGTAGGCGACACATCATTCGTGACGGAGAACATATTCGACAACCGTTTCATGGTGGTGGACGAGCTGAACCGGCTTGGCGCGGACATACGCACCAAGGGGCACCACGCCATCGTCCGGGGGGTCCCCGCGTTGAGCGGGGCCCCGGTGACGGCGATGGACCTGCGCGCCGGGGCCGCCCTGGTGCTGGCGGGGCTTGTAGCCGAGGGCACCACCGAGGTCTACGATATCGAGCACATCGACCGCGGCTACGAGCGGTTCGAGGAGAAGCTGGCGTCGCTGGGCGCCGGCATCCGGCGCGTTCCGGCCGGCGAACCCCTGGAGTAGGTTTGCGGGCGGCATGCGGGACGTCGGGTGCGATGACGAGGACCGCGGCCGTGGTGCTCCTTCTCATCGCCGCGGTGACCGTCTCTTCGTTTCCGCGCGCGGCGGCCGCCCCGCCCGAGGCAGGCGGCGGCCTGAAAGGTAAGCTGGTGGTCGTGGTCGTGGACCGCGTCGGCATCGCGGAATTCCCCGGGAACGAGACCCCCTTCTGCCGCTCGCTCGCCGACCGCTGGGCCACGGGCCTGATGACGACCAGGACCCAGGCTCCCTCGAGAACGGCCGCCTTGGAGACCGGCGCGGAGTATGTGACCCTGGGCGCCGGCATGAGGGCTTACGGGGCGACCGGCGCGGGGCTCTCCTTCGACAGCACGGAGCGGTTCACCGGCTTCGGCGGCAGCGAACTCGCGGGGGAAGTCTTCCACGATTACAGCGGCACGCCGGGGCCCGAGGCCGGGGTGGTCTGCATGCGATGGCCGGAGATCCGGCGGGCAATGGAATCGGGGTCGCTAGAGGAGAACGCGGGCCTGCTCGGCGGAGAGCTGGAAAGGGCCGGCCTCCGTACCGCGGTCGTTGGCAACTGTGACGGGTACGACGGCCCCCTGAGGCTGTCCCCCCTGATCTGCTGCGACGCCTCCGGCACCGTTCCACTGGGGCGGGTGAGCGGCTTCATGGACCCCCGTGACACCGGGCAGCCGTTCCGCCTCGACGCCCTCGCCGAGCAGAGCGAGAGGTACCTCGCCGAGGCCGACATGGTGGTCGTGGACACCGGAGTCACCGGGCGGCTGGACCGCGACGGGGCCGCTTCCAACCCCTACTTCTCGGCGGGACGCACCCGCGTGGCCCTGCACGAGGTGGACGGACTCGTGGAGCGCCTCACCGGGCGCCTGGACCTCGAGGCCTCGCTGCTGCTGGTCGTCTCGCCGTCCGCACCGTCCGAGGCACGCCGGAAAGGTGATTACTGGACCCCGTTCATCGCGGCTGGGAAAGGGTTCAGCCGTGGGCTCCTGCGTTCGGCATCCACCCGCAGGCCGGGCCTCGTGAGCAACGGGGACTTTCTGCCGACGGTGTGTGAGTTCTTCGGGATATCCATTCCCGCGGAGGTGACCGGCTCGCCCATGAGGACGGTGCCCGCCACCTTCCAGGTCGATCACCTGCAGGACCTGGACGCCCAGTACGCGGTGACGCGGCAGGTCCGCTGGTATGTCGTGTTCCCTTACTTCTTCCTGTCGCTCCTCCTGCTGATACTCTGGGTCTTCAGCCTCGCCCCCGTCGCGGAGTTCCTCGGATGGCCATACGACGCCGCGATGCTGAGCAGGGTGCTGCGCCCAACTGCCCTGGTGCTGGCCGCCGCCCCGGTGTCTTTCCTGCTGGCCTCGGTCTTTCGATTCGAGTCGGTGCTGCTGCCGCTGGGATTCTGCTTCGCCTTCTCGCTGGCGGTGGGGCTGGGCGCCTGGAAGCTGCCCGGTTGGAGGCCCGGGGCGGACCCGTTCGCCTCCATCTGCTGGCTCACCGCCGGGATCATCGTGGTGGACACCGCGCTGGGGGGCAGGCTTTTCATGCTCCCGCTGCTGGGGGACAACGCCATGGAGGGCAGCCGGTTCTTTGGACTGTCCAACACGGTGGCGGGCCTGCTCGTGGCCGTATGCGTCTGGGGGGCGGCCGGCCTGGGAAGGGACCGGCTCGCTCGACCGGGCGGAGCGAGGTGGGTCCTGCTTGCCGGCGTCGGAGCGCTGACATTCGTGATCGGCTTCGGCCTTCTCGGTGCCAACGCGGGGGGTGTGATCGTCGCGGTGACGACCGGCCTCGTGTTCTACTTCGGCTCGGCCGGCAGGCGTTTCACCGCGTGGCTCGATGCCGGGATCGCAGTTGCGGTAGCCGCGGTGACGGTGGTGATGGTAGCCGCCGACGCCCTCTTCGTTCGCACCCACGCCGCCAGGGCCGCGACGGGGGGCGCCGGGCGCATCGCCGCCCTCATGAAGCAGAGGCTTGCCATCCAGCTGGGACAGACCACCTCCACGCTCCCGTTCGCGATAGTCCTGATAGCGGCGGTTCTGCTGCTGGCTGTTTGGATGAGGGGCCCCGGCCCGTTCTGGCGGGGGCTCTGGGAGCGCGAGCGCACGCGTACGGCGGCGTTCTACGCGATCCTGGTGGGGGGACTGGTGGCGATGCTCTTCGAGGACACGGGGACGGGCATGCTGGCGATAATGATGCTGGTGAGCACGCTAGCCCTTGTCTACTATTACGTGCCCGTTGATCAACCCTTGGACGAACCTACTCCTGGCGGCTGAACTGCCAGATGGCGATTACCAGCATCACCACGCCGAACCCGGCGACCACCAGCACGTCCAGCCACAGCGGGTAGATCTGCGTCTTCACGGTGGGTACCTTGGGGAAGACCTTCTGCAGCGCGGCGGCCAGCTCCGGGTTCTGCTGCAGCTTCGTCGCGACGTCCGCCGGCAGCCTGGACAGGGCGCTGGTCGTGCTGGTCAGCGTCACCCCCTTGAGCGCCACCGCCCTGAGCATGTCGACCCCGTAACTCAAGGGGTTCAACTTGGTCAGGACGTTCATCCAGCCGGGCAGGCCCTGCTGCGGGAACATGGCACCCGAGAGGAAGAAGAGCGGCAGTAGAATGAAGTTCATGAGCACCGGGAAAGCCTCGAAAGATTTCAGGCGCGCGCCGATGGCGACACCTACACTGGTCATGGCCAGCGCCAGCAGCACCATCAGCGGAATCAGCGCCAGCGCCTTCCAGAGCGTGCTCCAGTGCAGGCCGAATATGTTGGGGAAGAACATCAACACCAGGAGGACCGTTCCCTGGAGCACCGCCTGGGTGGCACCACCCACCACCTTGCCGACCGCGACGCTCGGCCTGGGCACAGGCGACACCAGGATCTCCTTCAGGAAGCCGAACTGGCGGTCCCAGAGTATCGAGATGGCCGAGAACACCGAGGTAAACAGGATGGTCATTCCGAGTATCCCCGGGAACATGAAAGTGACGTACTTGGTGTCCCCGGCGCCGAACACCTTGAAGGCGGCCTGCAGGCCCGTCCCCAGCAGGAACAGGTACACCAGGGGCTGCACGAAGAGGCCCAGCCTCCTGGGGGTGTCCCTCCAGAAACGCTTGAAGTCGCGCAGCCATACTATGTAGATGCCCGTGAGCGACCGCTCGAAGCTGGTCCTGTGCAGGTACTCCTCGGCCGATTCGCTCCCCGGCTCGTCCGGCTTTATCTCCGTAGCGGTTTCTTCCTCCATCTGCCTTCCTCTTCTCCCGATGCAATAGAAGTGTAGCAAAAGGGCCTGACCCTTTTGCTACACTGGCCCTTACGTCATCAGCGCCTGGGGGGTCCGCCCATCTTCCCGACGAGCTTCATGAACGTTTCCTTGCGGTCGCCCGCCTCGTCGCGGATCTCCTTTCCCGTCATCTTCAGGAATACGTCGTCGAGCGTAGGTCTGTGGACGTTTATCGACACGATGCGCACCCCGAACTCGCGGATGAGCTCCGGCACGAACTCCTCGCCCCGCTCCCGCTCGAAGCAGAGCTTGCACTCCGGGTCCTTGAGCATCTCGATGTCCGGATAGCGTTCCCGCAGCTCGATGAGCGCGGCGTCGTCATCATCGGTGGTGATCTTGATGATGTCGCCGCCCACCTGGGTCTTGAGCGCATCCGGGGTGTCGAGGGCGATTATGACGCCCAGGTCGATGATGGCTATCCGGTCGCAGTGCTCCGCCTCTTCCATGTAATGCGTTGTCAGGAAGATGGTTATGCCCTCGCGCCGCTTCAGGCCCTCTATGTACTCCCAGATGTAGTTGCGGGTCTGGGGGTCCAGTCCTATTGTCGGCTCGTCCAGGAACAGCACCTTCGGGTAGTGAAGGAGCCCCCGGGCTATCTCCAGGCGCCTCTTCATCCCGCCTGAGTACGTCTCCACCCGGTCGTCGGCGCGGTCGGTGAGGCTCACCATCTCCAGGACCTCCCGCATGCGCGACACGCGGTCGGAACGCGGGATGTGGTAGACCACGCAGTGGAACTCCAGGTTCTCCCTGGCCGTGAGGGTGTCGTCCAGGCTCGGGTCCTGGAACACCATCCCTATGGACTCCCTCACCTCGTTCTTCTGAGCGACGATGTCGTAGCCGTTGACCACGGCGGTCCCCGACGTCGGAGCGATGATCGTGGAGAGCATGTTCATGGTAGTGGTCTTGCCGGCGCCGTTGGGGCCGAGGAAGCCGAACACCTCACCCTTCTTCACGTCGAACGACACGCCGTCCACCGCCACCAGCTCGTCGAACCTGCGCACCAGTTCCTTTACCTCGACGATGTTTCCGTCGTTCACTTCACTTCCCTTCCCTTCCTGAAGCCTTCTCCTCGCTGATCTCGGACCAGTGCCTTCCTATCGCTCCGAGATGCCGCACGGTGCGCTCCAGCTCCTCGGTGGACTCACCCTCGAACACCTGGGCCATCAACTCGTTCTGCTGTGCCAGCAGGTCGGCCAGGAGCGTGTCGCTCTTCTCCGTCAGCCGGATGAGGGCCACCCTGTGATCGGAGGGGTCCCTGTCCTTGGCCAGAAGGCCCTTTGCGACCATCCCGTCTATCATCCTGCTGGCGGTGGGGGCGGAGATCATCATGAACTCCGAAAGCTCGGTGACCCTGACCTCCCCGCGTGCCCTGAGCGCCTTCAGCGCGTGGAACTGCGGCAGGGTGACCTGGTGCTTCTCGAGCTCGTCGTGGAATATCAGGAAGGTGGTACGCATGATGAGGCGTATCACCTGCAGGAACTCCTCGGCCAGCAGCGCTCTACTGTCGTCTACCAGGACGCGTCCTTTCTAATAGTGAGGGACGTCAGACAATTGGTTTAATACTCGCGACCATTGTCCTTTATTTCGTAGTGCTAAATAATAGAGGAGTGGGTCGTCGGGCGCAAGGTGGATTCGCATCCGTCATTTGACCTTGCGATAGACTGCGCTATCGTTAGATAGGTCCGAGAACAACCGGGCCCGCCGCTTCGTCGAACCTGTGCGAGGGAGGAATGTGGATGAAGGAGTGTCCGGACTGCAGCACCAGCAACCAGGACACGAACCTGTTCTGTCCCCTGTGCGGTCACAGCTTTCTCGACGAGCTCCGGGGGCCGGAGAAGAGCAGTTCCCCGGAGCGGGAGTCCGCCAGGGACCCCCACCGGACGACCATGCTCGTGGCCGTGGTGGTGATCCTCCTCGGCATAGCGGCAGGCGTGACCAGCTACATCGTGTCAAGGCAGATCGAGCTGTCCCGCATGGTGACCGTGGAAGCGGGGACGGAGTGGAAGTGCGTGCGCTGTAGCAAGGTCTACAGGACGCGTATCGCCAGGTTCGAGGTCAAGAGGGCCGAGAAAGAGCAGTACGCGGTGGAGACCATCGACGGCACCTGCTACACCTGCAAGTACGGGGATCAAGTGGGCAAGCTGGAGTACCTGGTGGAGACCCTCGCCTCGAAGGGGTTCTTCCACGGGTTCAACTCCGAGCTCGACCCGCAGGCCGCAGCCTTCATGGAGGCCCACCCCGAGCTGCTGCCCGCTTCAGACCAGTCGCAGGTCGCGGGTATGGCGGTGGAGGAGGACCCGAGGAAGATCGAGCGCGACTTCACGGAGTTCGCCGGTCGGCCGATCCACCTGAGATGCAGGGTCGCCGTCTCCGAGACGGTCAAGTCCACCGACGGCGCCGAGGCGACCTTCATGCAGCTCATCCCCCTGGTCAACGGCGAGGAGGCCGACGTCGAGCTTCTTGCCATATACCCCGGACGCTCGCCGATGCTGCGCGGTGACGAGGCCGAGTGCTGGCTCCTGCCGGCGGACCTGATCCGATACACGCAGGGGAACGAGACGCGCAAAGCCGTTCTCTGTATAGTGCTGTACATGCGGTGACAGGTACTTTTAATACTCTCCGTTAACCCCTTAACCTTTTCTTGTCTGACGAAAGCCCACGCTACGCCGGTTTCGTGTTAAAAGTACCTGTCACCACCTTGATTCACGACTCCGTCCAGGACCTTTTCGAGGATCTCGACCCCGTGCTGCCAGGAGTACATCTCCTCCATGAGGCGCCTGGCGTTCGCCGCGATGCGCGAGGCCGCCTCCCTGTCCCGCAGCATCCGGACCGCCTCAGCCGCGAGGCTCGCGGGGTCCTCCGCCAGCACTATGTTCTCACCGTCACGCGCCGGAAGCCCCTCGGCCCCCAGGGAGGTCGATACCACGGGGACGCCGCAGGCCATCGCTTCGAGGACCTTGCCCCTGAAGCCTCCGCCCATCCGGACCGGGCAGATGAACACGTCGCTCTCGGCGAAATAGGGCTGCACCTCGTCCACGGTCCCCGTCAGCACGATGGAGGGGTCGCGCCGGGCCAGCTCCTGCATGTCCGGAGTCGGTCCGCGCCCCACCACCAGGAAGCGGCAGTCCGGCACCTCCCTCCTGACCAGCGGCCAGCCCTCCGTCGCGAACCAGACCATCGCGTCGCGGTTGGGGTCGTGCAGGTAGTTCCCGAGGAACATGACCGTGGGCGGACCCGGGGGGCGCTCCCCGGGACGGAACCCCTCGGTGTCCACTCCGTGCGGGACCACCGAGATGTCCAGCCCCGGCCTGATGGCGAGCAGCTCGTCCCTGCCTTCCTCGGTCAGGGTCAGCACCTTGTCCGCGTCGGCGTACATGTCGAACTCGAACTCCTTGAGCCCCTTGAGCTGAAGGCAGGCGGCGATGCCCTCCCGGCTCAGCCCCCGCACCTGCCGGACCTTGCGCCTGGCAAGGTAGTAGCATTCGTGCACGGACATCACCCGCTTGATGCCCTCGAGGTCCGGGTTGCGGTACAGGTACTGCGCCACCATCGAGTACTCGGAGACCGCCACGTCACAGGGGCGGTCACGCACCATTACCCGGATGGCCTCGTACATCTCCTCGGAGTAGTTGAGCATGAAGTAGGGCGGTACCGGGCCACCGAAGAAATCCCGGGCCCGACGCATAGCTCCACGCCGCGGGACCGGGGGGATGAGCCGCAGGTCCTCGCAGTAGCGCGCGATCGACTCCACCTGCTCAAGCGTAGGCTCGTACGGCTTGAAAGCCACCAGCGAGACGGCATGTCCCGCCAGGGAAAGGTACTTCACCCGGTTGTAGATGATGATAGGCCCGCCGATGACCCTGCTGTGCGGGAACTCCTTCACCACGAACAGAATGTTCATGCTCGCTGGATACCTCCGGCGTTCCTCCCGGTCCGATACGATGCCGTAGCCGTGATACGGGGCACTACAGCGGAAATAATATACGGAAGGGTCCTCGAAGTGAAGCGAGGGCGCAATCGCCCCTCTGATGAGAATTCCGCTCCCGGATGCTCAAGTGAAGGAGCCGGGGAGCCGAGGTAGTAGAATATCCCAAAGCGGTTTGACCAGGGAGGTAGGGGCATGGAGTGTCCGAGCTGTGGCACGGGTGTGGACGAGGAGAAGTTTTTCTGTCCCGAGTGCAAGGAACCCATCAGGGATGAGGGGGATATCCTGCCGGCAAGGGGAGAAGGGGAACCCCCGGGCGCCGGCCGGGTCGCGCCTTACGAGCCCGCGGCCGCCGAGGAGACACCTGCCGAGACCGCGAAGCGGGCGCCGTGGTCGCTGGCTTCCCACCGGCTGTTCAGCCGCTCCCTGTTGCTGCGCATCGCCATCACCGTGGCCATCCTGCTGATATTGATACTGGGCCTGGTGCTGATGGCGTCGCTGAAGAACCGCTCCGACGAGAAGACCCCCCGGTTGCCCCTCCAGGAGGAGCTGAGCCGCCGCGTGCCCGCCTACAGGAGCAGGGTCAAGGCGAGCACCGCGATCACCACCGCGAAGATTATCACCCCGTAGACGATATCGCCGGTGAACTGGACCGCGCGAACGTACGCGGTGAACCCCGAGATATCCATCGGCAACCCGGCGGCGCGGTCGAGCACCTCTCTTCGGGCACGGCGGTACTCCTCGTTCGCGTATCGCCACAAGTCGAGGAGGTACTCCGCCCTCGTCCTGGCCAGCGGGTAGTACTTGGCCTTGAGCTGGCCGAACCTGCGCGACCCGGCGAAGCACAGCCTCAGGAACCCCACCTCGGTCCGGGTGTAATAGTAATCGACGCCCGCGGCCTCCGGGAGCCTCAGGCGGAACAGGTCCCAACGGCGCATCACCATGAAGAAGATGACCCCGATGGCCAGCGGCGGCAGGATGGCGAGCATGTTGTCCAGCGTGTAGAACTTCAGCTCCCCGAGGTGGGCCACGGCTTCGGGGTCGAGGCCGATGAACACCCTCAAGGCGGGGATGATGAAGGTGCGCATGAACCAGCCGGGGAAAAGCCCCACCGCGAGAACCATGGCCGCCAGCGCGCCCATGGCGACGCGCATGAACGCGGGCACCTCCTTCGCCTGCTCGGCGTGCGCGGAACGCCTGTGGCCGAAGAAGGTCAGCCATATCAGCTTGGCGATGTAGCAGACCGTCCCGCCGGCGGTGATCATGAACACGATGTCGACCACGCGCAGCCATGCCGCGCCGCCGGCAACATTGAGCGCCTCGATCTCCGCGTGGTGCAGCAGGGTCTTTGAGACGAAGCCGTTGAAGGCGGTGATGCCCATTATCCCGAGCCCGCCGATGAGGGTGAAGGCGAAGGTGAAAGGCATCTTGCGCCAGAGCCCCCCCAGCTTGGTCATGTCCAGCTCGTGGGTCGCGTAGTAGACCGCCCCGACACCGAGGAAGAGCAGGGCCTTGAAGAAGGCGTGGTTCAGTATGTGGTACAACCCCCCGGCCAGCCCGATACCCCCCTCGGGGCCCAGGTAGGCGCCGACACCCACTCCCAGCAGGATGAAGCCCATCTGGCTGATGCTGGAGTATGCCAGCAGCCGCTTGACGTTGTCCTGCACCAGCGCCAGCATCATCCCGGTTACCATGGTGAGCAGGGCGAGGAGGATGATCACCCAGCCCAGGTCGTGCAGGTACTGCCAGGAGGCGGCAAGGTGCTCTGTCGCGGGCGCCTCCGTCGCGTAGCGGGCCGCCAGCCTGGCGACGGGCTCGGAGGCGGGTGCCTGGAACGTCTGCACTATCCTCAGGATACCGAACGCCCCGGCATTGATCATGACCCCCGAGAGCAGGGCGCTGGCCGGCGAGGGCGCGGCGGGGTGCGCCAGGGGGAGCCACACGTGGAGGGGGACCATGCCGGCCTTGATGCCGAAGCCGAACATCATCAGCCCGGCGACGATGAAGCAGGCGCCGGTGGTCAGGTAGGTGCTCTCGGGGCGGGCGGTGAACCCCAGCACGCCCGCGTAGTTCGAGTAGAGCAGCACGCCCAGCAGCAGGCTCAGGCCCCCGTACACAGCCATGAAGATGTACTTGACGCCCGCGCGCCTGGCCTCATAGGTGCGGCTGTGGACCACCAGCGGGTAGGCGGCAAGTCCCATCAACTCGAAGAATATGAACAGGCCGAAGAAGTCCGCGGCGAGGAACACACCCAGGCAGGCCGCCTCGGACAGGAGCATGAAGACGTAGAACGAGGTCCTTCGCTCCTCGTGCCCGATATAGTTGAAGGAGTACAGCGTCGCGGCCAGCCAGACCGCAGACGCGATAAGGGCGAAGAGCAGGCCCATCTGGTCCGCGGCCATGCGGAAGTTGCCCACCTTCGCCAGAGTGCCGACGTTTACGGGATTGGGGATGAAGATGTTCAGCTGCATCTCGGCGGTGTGCCCGCGCGATATAACCGTCGGGAACATCGCCAGGCACACCACGAAAGCGCCCCCGGCGAACGCCACCGCCAGCCAGTTGCGGACCTTCTCGGCGCGGTCACCCACCGCGAGCACCACGAACATGCCGACGAGCGGCACCAGCACCGCCACGCCCGGCAGCGCGGACCTCACTATCGTGGCCGAACCGGCCTCGTGAACCAGCATCATCGCGATTCCCTTTAGAAGATAGCGTTAACCACGACCCTGACCAGCGAGTAGGGTAAGCCAGGGACGGCAACGAAGATGCCCAGGACTATGACCATGGCCCCGCAGACCAGCGTGGGGACCAGCATGCTGAGCCCCGTCTCCCGTTTCGAGAACTTGAGCGTCTCCTTGCTCTTGAAAAAGGCGAGATAGATTATCGGCAGGAAGTAGACCGCGTTGAGGAGCGCGCTTATCAGCAGCACTATGATGAAGTAGCCGCGGTGCGCCTGGATCGCGCCCAGCCCCAGCTCCCACTTGGTGATGAACCCGCAAGTCGCGGGTGTACCCATCATGCCCAGGGCGGCGATGGAGAACGCCATCATGGTGAGAGGCAGCTTCGAGCCTATCCCCTCCAGGTCGGCTATATCGCGTTTACCCGTCTCGTGGATGATTATCCCGGCGCAGAGGAACAGCGTGCCCTTCATGAAGGCGTGGTGGGCTATCTGCAGCAGACCCCCCACGGCACCCTGGCTCGAGAGCATGAACAGGCCCAGGATAATATATGAGACCTGGGCCACGCTGGAGTATGCGAGCCGGCGTTTGAGGTCCGTCTGCGGTATGGCGAACAGCGACGCGACGATGATGGTGAAGCTGGCCACGTACAGCATGGGCAGGCCGACCCCGAGCTCGCGCAGCAGCTTGATGCCGAACACGTCGTAGAGCACCCGGATGATACCGAAGGCCCCCACCTTGAGGATGACCCCTGAGAGCAGGGCGCTGGCGGGTGAGGGGGCGGCCGGGTGAGCGTCGGGAACCCAGCCGTGCAGGGGCATGATGCATGCCTTGACCCCGAATCCCAGCATGTACACCGAAAAGATGGTCAGTAGCACCGGCTTGCTCACCTTGGCCAGGCTCAGCGTGCCATGGCCCAGGAATGACAGCGTGTCCCCGTAGAAGTACTGCAGCAGGACCGCGGCCAGGATCACCGCCCCCGCGCTGATCGAGTAGATCAGGTACTTGAGGCCGGCCCGCCTGGCCAGCGCGGTCTCCTCGTGGATTATCAGCGGATAGGTGGCAAGGCTCATCAGCTCGTAGAAGATGAACAGGGTGAACATGTTGGCCGAGAAGGCCACGCCCAGGCAGAACGAGAGGTTGAGCGCCAGGAAGCAGTAGTAGCGGGTGTGGCGCTCGTGGATATAACCCAGCGAGTATACGCCGGCCGCTATCCAGAGGACGGCGAGCAGCAGCCCGAAGTAGAAGCCGACGGTGTCGACCCTGAAGGCGAGGTCGATGCCGGGGACCACCCTAACCAGGTGCTGGCGGACGACCCCCCCATCGAGAGCGATCCCGTACATGGGCAGGATCAGCAGGCCGGTCGCCACCGTGATGGCGGTATAGAGGCCCCTTGACGTCCTGGGCTTGCTCCGGGCCCATACGGCGGCCACCAGCAGCGTCAGCCACGGCGTGAACACGATTATCGACGGAAGCACCGAACTGGTCACCTTGCCCAAAACATCCTCCCTTTACCTGGCCAGGAGCACCCGGGCCGCGTTGCTCAGTGCGGGCATGAGAAGGGCCGAGAAGATCCCGAAGAACACAGTGCCCGCGGCCAGGAGCGTTACCGGGATCAGCATGGTCGTGGGGCCCTCGTCCATCTTCGCCCCGACGTTGCTGCCCGTGAAGAACAGATAGTAGACGACCCTGAAGCAATACACGGCCGACAGCATGCTTCCGAAGAGCGCGAGAACGACCTGGATGTACTGGGACTGCTGGAGGCAGCCGTACAGGATGTTCCACTTGGCTATGAAGCCCGCCGAGGGCGGGAGACCGACGATGGAAAGGGACGCGATCGCGAAGGCCCCGGCGGTGATGGGCATAGTTCTGCCCAGTCCCTTCAGATCGTCTATTCTCCGGAAGCCGTGCTTGTAGATGATGATACCGGCGACGAGGAAGAAGCAGCCCTTGCCCATGGCGTGAGCGACTATGTTGAACAGGCCTCCCGCGAATCCCTGGACCGAGAGAACGCTGATGCCCAGGACAATGTACCCGATATGCACCACCGACGAGTACGCGATCATGACCTTCAGGTCCGTCTGCATGATGGCCATGATGGCGGCCACAGGTATGGACAGCGCCGCGGCCCAGGAGAGTACGGTCGCCAGGGCTCCCCATACCTCGGACCAGGAGGAGAACGACCTGCCGTAGATGACGAAGAGCACCCGGATTATCCCCAGGGCTCCCATCTTGATGACCAGGGCGGACAGCAGCGCGCTCACGGGCGAGGGCGCGATGGAGTGCGCCTCGGGGAGCCAGACGTGGACGGGGAACACCGCCGCCTTGACCGCGAAACCCGCAATGAAGAATATCATCGCCGCGCCCGCGACCGGCACGTAGGGCGAGGACGTCCTGCCCATGCGCTCCAGCACCTGGCCGATGTCCACCATGTTGAGGCTGCCGGTGACGCTGTACAGGAACGAAATGGCCAGCAGGACCGTGAGGCTGGAGGTCGCGCCCATGAACAGGTACTTGAGGGCCGCCCTTATCGCCCTGCGCTCTCCGGAGATGGCGACCAGCGCATACGAGGTTATCGAGAATATCTCCATGAACACGAAGAAGTTGAACAGGTCCCCGGTGACGGAGAAGCCCATCATGGCGGTGAATATCAGGAGGAGCAGGGTGTAGTAGTAGACGATGCGCTGCGTGGGTATCTCCTTCTCCACGTACCGGTACGAGTAGAGGAGCAGCAGTATGGCCATTGCCGTCACCGTGCACGCCAGAAGCAGACCCACCGTATCTATGCGGATCTGTATCCCCCACGGGGGCCGCCATCCGCTGACGTTGTAGGTGAGCGGCGTTTTCTGAGAGACCTTTCCAATCAGGGACCAGGCGAGAAAAGCGGTGAGCGACATGCCCCCGAGCGCCCAGTAGAAGCAGATGCGCCGCTTCCACATCCCCCACAGCGGGCAGGTGGCCGCGAAGATCAGCGGGACCGCTACCAGCAGCACCGGGTTCCTGGCCGCCAGGTTCAAAGCACGTCCCTTCCGAGTATCTCGGGTGCGTTGAGGGTGCCGTACTTCTCGTGAAGGCGCAGGCAGAGGGAGAGCGCCACCGCGGTGGTGCTCACAGCGACGACGATCCCGGTGAGGATCAGGGCCTGGGGTATGGGATTGACGATCCTGCCGGTCTCCAGAGCCCTCTTGTACCCTTCGGTGACGATGGGGGCCACCCCGTTGTCCACCATCCCCACAGAGACGATGAGCAGGAATACCGAGGTCTCCATGATGTTGAGCCCGATGAGCTTCTTGATGATGTTCGGCTTGACAGTGACCGCGTACAGCCCGATGAGGAACAGCACGGCCGCTATGACGTAGTTCAGGTTATGCAGTATCCTGCTGAAGTTCATGTCGGTCCTCTCGCAACATCATGAAGACTATCGAGATGAAGATGATGCCCCCCCCGACCCCTATCCCGATCTCTATCACCATCAGCATGAGCATGCGGATGGTCTCGGCGGCCTGCCCGTGGATGCCGGGCAGCAGGTAGGTGAGGAACTCGACCCCGAACGCGAGGCCGAGGAACCCCATGGAGAGAAACGCCACCATGGCGGAGCTCTCCATGGGGATGCGCGCTCCCAGCGGCATCCGGTCCGTGGACTCCGGGAGGCCGAATGTGAGCGTGAACAGAATGATGCTGGCTCCCACGATGGCGCCGCCCTGGAACCCGCCGCCGGGGGACGTCTCGCCGTGCAGGATCGTGTAGACGGCGAAAAGTATGATGACCGGGACGGATACGCGCACCACCGTGCGTATGATCACGCTGCTCTTTACCTTCGATACGTCCACGGCCGACCTGCTCTTGCCCCTCTTCTCCCGGTCCAGCAGGGCCACCACGGCGCACAGCGCGCTGAAGATGACCGTTACCTCGCCCATGGTGTCGTATCCTCGGTAGTTGAGTATGATGCCGGTGATGATGTTGGGTGCGCCGCCCTCCTCCTCGCCCTGCTCGAGGTACCGGGGCACCACGTGCTGCTTGTCGGGGGTCCTGCTGTTGTTCATGGGGGGCATGTTGCCGATGATGTAGAGGAACATGACCCCCAGGCAGACCAGGGCCAGCACCACCAGCAGGCGCCTCAACGCTCCTCCTCCCGGGACTCACGGATGCGCCTCCGCTGCGGCTTGTCCTCCCGGCGGACCGTCTTGAAGATCGTGATGACAAGCAGGACCGTGGTAACGCCCGCGCCCACGGCGGCCTCGGTGAGCGCCAGGTCCGGCGCCCGCAGCTGCGTCCAGAGGATCGCCATCATCAGGCTGTAGGCGCTGAAGACCACAGCGGCGGCGAGCAGGTCGCGGACGGAGATGGCCGCGATGGCGGTCGCCAGCAGGAATATCATGATCAGGAGGTTGAGCGTCCAGTTCATTCTTCCTCCGCGGGCCAGGGCTGAACGCCATCCTTGTGCCACGGTACCACCCGGGTCCTGAAGGCGCTCCTGCCGATGGCGTGGCCGCACACCGCGCTCGAGAGGAGCAGGAAGAAGACCACAACCAGCAGCTTCAGCGTCACCATCGAGAAGCCGAGCTGGATCATAAGGGCCAGTGTCACCGAGCAGGCGCCCAGGGTATCGCACTTGGTCGAGGGGTGGAGCCTGGCGTAGAGGTCCGGGCAGCGGAGCAGGCCCACCGTGCCGACCACGAAGAAGTACAGCCCGATGAGCCCGAAGATCACGGTCAGGGTGTTACGTATTGCTCCGGCCAAGGCTCTCTCTTTCCGTCTCCAGGTACCTGCATACGGCTATCGTTACCACGAAGTTCAACAGCGCGTAGACGATCGCGATGTCCAGGTACATGGCCTCGTCGCCCAACACGTAGAAAGCCAGCAGGAGCACCACCAGGGTCTTGGTGTTGACGATGTTGATGCTGATGACCCGGTCCTGGACGGCGGGGCCCTTGACGCCCTGGTACAGGCACAGGAAGGCGTTCACCATGATCGCGGCCGCGAGGGCCAGGATAAAGGTGTTCACTTGAGGCTCCTCATATCCGTCGGCCCCTCGGAGAACAGCCAGGCGGTCATCCGCTGGAGCTTCCCGGAGCCGGGGTCCTCGGTGAAGTCGTCGTGGAGGCAGTGGATGAAGAAGCGCGAGCCCTGGATATCGACCGTGACCGTCCCGGGTGTGAGGGTGATGGAGTTGGCCAGCACGGTCTTTGCGATGTCGGACTCGAGGTACGACTCGAAATCGACGATCTGGGGGCTGATGGGGAAGCTGGGGGCGATTATTCTCTTCATCACGTCCCAGTTGGCCTTGATGATCTCCCAGAAGAGGATCGCCGCGAACAGCGGGAACCGGATGCTGAAGCGGGCGTCCAGGTGGGGGTCCAGCCTGCCACGCAGGAGGTAGAAGCTGAACGCGGAGATCAGCAGGCAGGTGACGGCCCCCAGGAGCAGGTGGTGCCAGTTCAGCTTTCCCGTTAAGACTATCCAGAGCACGAACAGCACCAGAGCGAGGGGAATGATCCCGAGGCTGTCTTCTACCAGCTTCCGGTACTTCAAGGGCAGCTCCCCTGGAATCCTTCGGTTTGAGCATCTGCGAAACAACCACGGTCGCAGGAGACCGCAGAAAATATACCCGGTACCGGCGCTAAGTCTAGGTGTGCGGGTTCCGCGGTGTCAACAACGGGTTCTCGCCGACCTCAACCCGTCTCATCCAGCTTCCGGGCGAGCCACCACAGGTAGCTTCCCACCACCAGGTTGAACACCGGCGCGAAAACCAGCCCTAGCTGTCCGAACCACCCGAAACCCTCGCCCGTGGCGAGCCACATGGGGTCCGCGCCGACCTCCTGGAGCCGGAGGATCGAGACGGCCCGGAGCGCGGTGGGGTCCTCCGCCTTCAGCGCGGCCCACACCTGGACGGGGACGAAGAACAACCATATGGAGCCGGCCCTGCGCAGTAGCGGTGCTCCCTCAGGCTCGGCACCGGGCGCGAACAGCTTCAGAACCAGCCGGGGGGCGACGAGCGACAGCCCTCCCAGCAGCAGGTCGAAGCCCACCAGGCTCCAGCAGACGAGCCTGGCGACGAGCACGCTCGGATCCATCGCCTTCTCTTCCATCTTGCGCCCCCCTTGCTCGCAGTCCGGATCGTCCGGACATTATAGTACGGGGGTTGGAGAAGAACACCGGCGGGGTTCCGGCGTCAATCGGGTGTCGCCGGCGTAAAAGAGACGGAGGGGCCGCTCCGGGGTATTCACCCGATGGCGGTTACCACCGGGTGGGGAACAGCCTTGAGCTTTCCCATTGCAGTTGCGCCCCGGTGGGGAACAGCTTGGGATTTCCCCAATGGCAGTAGCGCCCCGGTGGGGAACAGCCTTGGGCTTTCCCCATGGCAGTTGCGCCCCGGTTGTTCTATCGTTATAGGGGATATGAACAGAGTACTCAGGATCTCGCTGGTCGCCGGCGCAGCGGTGGCCGCGCTGTTTTTTATATGCCTGCTGTCAGGCGGGTCGGCGATGGCGTTCGGCCCGGGGCAGCCGGTCGTCGAGCTGCAGGACAACAGCGGCAACGGGCTCACCGTGCCCACCCAGTTCACGGGGCAGGCCATCAGCGGGACCGACGCCGTCACGAAGCAGGCGTACAAGTTCCAGAGGCAGCGGGTGGGCCGCTACTTCTCTTACGCCGTCGGCAACCTCCAGCCCTCGACCACCTACACCGTCGAACTGAGTTTCGTGGAGCATTACTTCACCTCCTCCGGCAAGCGGATCTTCAACGTGTACATACAGGGTTCCAAGGTTCTCTCCAAGCTGGACGTCTACGCATCGGCACCCGGGGCCAACAGGGCCTACCAGCGGACCTTCTCGGCCGTCACGAACTCCCAGGGCCTGCTCACCGTGAAGCTCCGCTCGGACGAGAGCGGGTGCAAGGACAACGCCGCCATCAGTACCATCCGGATCTTCAAGGCAGGGGTCAACGCGGTGGAGATAAGCGGGTTCGAGAGCCGACTGAACTCCAGCGCCCCCATCCGCTTCGCCGGCGGGTCGGGCCAGGACGCCTTCGAGACCGCCCTCGGCCGGCTGGGCTCGCGAGCCAGCCTCAACCTGGCGCCCCAGAGGCTGGGCGCCCGTTACTCCAGCCTGGGCGACGGGACCGGTGACCTTGCCGACATGGTGCTGGCGTTGAGCGACGGCGTGAACATACGCGCGCTGCCGCTCACCGACCGCTACCCCGTCTGGGAGAACCTCACCGAGACCATGACCATGACCTCGCAGACGTTCACCTGCTCCTCGGCGGCCACGACGCTGGAGCAGACGGTGACGTTCCGCGCGCCTTTCTACCCCGGGAACGAGAACGCGTCCATCGCCCCGTTCTTCTACGTGGACGTGAAGGTGAAGAACAACGACAGCACCACGCCGGTCGACGCGCAGTTCGTCCTGGCCCGCCCGCACAAGCGCACCTATGCCCAGAGCCCGCCGGCCGAGTACTCGAACGCGGACGCCGCTGGTATGACGTGGGGGGACCTCTACAACTACTACGACGAGTCGTACAACCTTTTCAAGGTGAGGTCGGCGACAGAGGCGCTGGCCCTGCCCATTGACGAGTTTACCGTGGGTGACGTGGACTTCCGCGGCTCGGCTGAAGCCGAGTTCTCAAACTTCACCGCCGATACGCTCTGGGGCGTGGCCTCGCCCTCGGGCTACCCTACCACCTACAGCGACTACAAGAAGCCGACCTTCAGCTTCTACCCGAGGGGCTACTCGGGAGCGGTCTGGAGTAAGACCTTCGCCCCCGGGGAGGAGGTCGAGAAGCACTTCGTGCTGGCCGGTCACGTGCCCGGCTACGTCTTCGGCGCCTCTAACTCCGCCTACTCGGACTCCACCTTCAGGTTCCGCTACACGCAGGAGTGGACCACGGTCAACGAGGTCGCGGGGTACGCGGTGACCAACCGGGACGCGGGGGACATGCTGAAGGAGAAGTCCGACTTCTTCGACTCGACGATCTCGTCGGACTCCTACCTCAAGCTCCCCTCGGCCTACTCCGAGGACGTCAGGAAGCTCATCGCCTACTCCTTCCAGTGCTACCTGATGAACACCTGGTGGATGCATAGCGACATGAACCGCGACTGGTTCAGCGTCTGGGAGGGCTCCACCTGCCGCTACCACGGGACCGTGGACGTCGAGTACAACCACGCCTGGTTCTACTTCTCGTACTGGCCCGATCTGTTGAAGACGGTCATGGACGAGTGGACGCTGTACCTCAAGACCGCGCAGCAGGGGACCTACCTGTCACACGACATGGGCGCGGTCGACTACGCCGCGGGGCAGTCCTACCCGTACAACATGGCGGTGGAGGAGAACGCGAACTTCATCCTTCTGCTCTACAAGTACTGGAAGACCACCGGGAATCTGGCCTACGTCCAGCAGCGGTTCGGGCTGGTCAGGCAGTTCGTGGACTTCATCATCAACTGCGACGACAACGCGAACGGGATCCCGGACCAGTACACCCAGAACACCATCGACCAGGGATCGCTGGCCATCCAGAGGGGCAAGGACCAGGCGTACCTGGGGGTCAAGTGCCTGGCCGCGCACCAGGCCGCCCGCCAGATGGCCCTGGCGCTGCCGTCACCGGACGCGAATTACGCCACGAAGTGCGGCGGGCAGGTCGAGCTGATAAACCAGACGCTGGAGTACGACCTCTGGCGCTCCGACCACTACGCGGTATGCATCGACCAGGACATGGCCATCGAGGACGCCGACGCCTACAGCATCTACCCGGGCAACGGGCTGCTCTACCTGCTGTCGGGGGGCCGCACGCCGGGGTTCACCACCACCAACACGGATTACCTGAAGACCGATCTGGCCGAGTCCACCCTGAAGACCCTGAAGATGTACGGCTGCTCGCATACCAGCTACGACCCCTACACCGAGTGGGTCTCGCAGAACCTGTGGCGCGACGAGGTGGCGTCCTACCTGCGGGTGAACCTCAACGGAGCAAACCCGCTGGCGATGTCCGCGCGGTACTGGGACCTGGAGGTCTACTTCGCCACGGCGATGAACGGCTGCTGGTGGGACTCCCTCGAGTACCCGGGCGGCTCGGGCGGCGGGCCCTCGGTGGACAGCGGTATGAGACCGCCGGTCTTCCCGGGCGGCGCGTCCCGGGACGGATCGGGCCGGACCGGGGAGGGATCCACATACGCCCAGACCCTGGGTTACTACCCGAGAGGGGCCGCGTCCCTCGGGCTCATCGACGCGGTGGCGGGCCTGACCCTGGACGCGGGGGCGGGGAAGCTCTACTACAAGCCGAGCGCATGGCCGGTGCGCGTGCCGGTGCTCTCGCGCGCGGACTGGGAAGCGGCCGATCCCGCCGCCCGCGTCCCAACGCTGTACTTCCCCAGCTCCACCGCCGCGCCGACCGTCACCAACCCGGGACTGCTTCCCGGTACCGTGGCGGACCGCAGGATGCGCGACCTGAGTGGGGTCGGCGCGGGGGGGCACGCCATAAGCCCCAACGGTGACGCCGTGAACGAGCACGCCACCGTGACCTACGCCCTGCCGGTGAACGCCAAGGTCACACCTTCCATCTGGAAGGGGGCCGAGAAGGTGCGCTCCTACGCACAGGCGTCGAAGGCCACCGGCTCCCACCAGTTCGACTGGGACGGGAAGGTGGACGGCGGGGCGGCCGCGCCCGATGGTACGTACACGGCCCGGATGGACAGCGCCGCGAGCAACACGGCATACGAGGTGCGGCCCGCGGGAACGCCCGTCTACGTCAACTCGTCGATTCCCGACCTCTCCACGGAGTGGTACCTGGCCGAGGGCTTCACCGGGCACAACGAGACCGGCGGCGAGTTCGAGGAGTACGTGCTCATCCAGAACCCGGACCCGCAGCCGGCCGCGGTGCACGCGACCTTCATGCTCAACGGGGGCGGCACGGTGACCCGCGATTACTTGGTGCCGGCCTCCAGCCGGTTCACCATAACAGTGGACGACATCCTCCCCGACGCCGAGGTGAGCACCTACCTGCTCTCGGACAGGCCCGTGGCCGCCGAGCGGGCCATGTACTTCAACGGCCGCAAGGCGGGCCATGACTCCATCGGGGTCTCCAGGCCGTCGGAAACGTGGTACCTGGCGGAAGGGTACACGGCGGAGGACTTCGACGAGTACGTCCTCGTCCAGAACCCCGGCGACGCCGACGCTCACCTGACCGCTACTTTCATGACGCCCGGGGCCGGCAACGAGGTGCGCGACTACACCGTGGGGCCGCACTCGCGGTTCACCATCCACGTGGACGACATAGTACCCGCGGACTCGGTCTCAACTCAGATCGAGAGCGACAGCCCGGTGGTGGTGGAGCGCGCCCAGTATCTCAACTACATGAAGGCGGGCACCTGCTCCATCGGGGCTGTGTCCACCAGCGACACCTGGTACCTGGCGGAGGGATACACGGACCAGGGCTTCGAGGAGTGGGTGCTGATACAGAACCCCGCCGACTCCTACAACAACGTGACGGTGAGCTTCATGGAGCCGGACGGCACCAACACCGTCAAGCAGTACGTCCTGCCCCCGGCCAGCCGCTTCACCATCCTGGTGGACGCGTACCTGCCGGCCACCGAGGTTTCGGTCAAGGTCCGCTCCGAGTACCCCGTGCTGGTCGAGCGGGCGATGTACTGGAACGACCGCAGCGACGGACACGACTGCATCGGCACACCCACGCCCGACTCCACCTGGTTCCTGGCCGAGGGGTACACCGCCCAGGGGTTCGAGACGTTCGTGCTGGTGCAGAACCCCGGCGACGAGGTCCGCGACGTGACCTTCACCTACATGGAGCCGAACGGCACCAACACGGTGAAGACCGCCGAGGTCCAGCCGCGAAGCCGGTTCTCGGTCAACGTGCACGATTTCCTGCCCGACCGGGAGATGAGCGTGAAGGTGACGGCCGACGGCCCGATCATCGTGGAGAGGGCGATCTACTTCGACTCCCGCAGCGGCGGCACCGACTCCCTCGGTGTCCGCGGCTACTAGATGATGAGTGGCGTCGGACGATTTCGTTGTGTTTTCTCCTTGTTGTGATCAGAGTAGTCCAACGACAACGGCAAACGTCCGACCCCACGGTTTTCGACGTTGGGTGGCTGGGAATCGGGATGTGGCGGAGCTTCAAGGGAAGGGCGGTCGGGGTCGATTAAAGAAATAGGTAATGTTAAGCTCTTGAGTCGAACCGAATAATCCTTTTGCCAGGGAGCTGAAGATAACTTCGTGCACGCCTGGCTTTTTCTTTGGAGTGAAGTCGGCGGGAAAGCGTATAACTTGAAGATGAGTTCCAGACTGACAGCCATCATAGTGGGGGCGGCGCTCCTCTCGCTGCTCGGAGCGGGGCGCGCCTCGGCGGGCGAGCAGGCGGGCGGCCGTGCCGCGCTGGTGTGCCTGGACCCCGGTCACGGCGGCGCCGACTCGGGTGCGGTAGCGAACGGGGTCCTCGAGAAGGACGTAAACCTGGACATCGGGCTGCGCACCCACGAGGAGTTGAAGAAGCTCAACTACGACGTGATGATGACCCGGACCACCGACGTCCAGCCCCTCCTGCAGGAGCGCTGCGACATGGCGAACGCGGCGCGGGCCAGCATCTTCGTGAGCATCCACAACAACGCCTACACGGAGGCTTCCCAGGGGACCGAGACCTACTGCTACTACAACTCGGGCGAGGGCCGAAGGCTGGCCACCTACATACAGGAGCAGGTCCTCCTCATGTGCGAGCGCCCGGACCGCGGCGTGAAGGAGGCCAACTTCTTCGTGCTGCGTAACACAGATATGCCCGCGTCCCTGGTAGAGGGCGCGTTCCTGACCAACCCGACCGAGGCTGCGCTGCTGTCCGACCCGGAGTTCAGGCAGAAGATCGCCGAGGGTATCGCGCTGGGCGTCCACGGATACTTTACTGACACGGCCAGGTTCGACACCTACATGCTGCTGGCGAATCCCGACGGCGAGGCCACGGCGCAGGTCCAGCTCGACTACATGCGGGGCGACGGCGTGGTGCAGAGCCAGTCGCTGGAGTTGCCTCCCTATAGCAGACGGACCATCCACCTCGACGACGTCGTCCTGGTGAACGACGTATCGACGTGCGTTCGCAGCACCAACGGGGTCCCGGTGATCGCCGAAAGAGCCATGTACTTCTCCTTCGAGAGGGGGAGGGGGGGCCACGCCGCGCCCGGGGTCGCCTCCCCGGCCTGCGAGTGGTACCTGGCCGAGGGCTCCACGGACTGGGGGTTCGACACCTTCGTCCTTGTTCAGAACCCGGACGACAACGAGAACCCGGTCACGCTCCGGTTCATGCGCTCCGACGGGTACACCACCGACTTCACCCATACCATGGACCCGCACTCGCGCTTCACCCTGGAGTGCCCCGACGTGGAGGGGTTCGAACAGGCCGACTTCTCCGTAAAGGTCACCGCGGCCTACCCGGTGGTTGTCGAGCGCGCCATGTACTTCAACAACCACGACGGCAAGGCCGGAGGCCAGGACTCGCCGGCCGTCACCGCTCCGGCTACGACCTGGTACCTGGCCGAGGGCTATACCGGTGCGGGGTTCGACACCTTCCTCCTGCTGATGAACCCGGGTGGGGAGCCGGCCCGTGTGAAGGTGAACTACCTGGTGCCGGGGGGAAAGGTCGTCACCGGCGAGTACGAGGTCCCCGCCGAGACCCGCAGGACCGTGCACGTGGACGAGGTGCCCGGGCTGGAGGACAGCGAGGTCTCCTTCGCCGTGGAGTCGGACCGGCCGGTGGTGGTCGAGCGGTCGATGTACTTCGAGTACGGGGGCGTCACCGAGGGCACGAACTCGACCGGGACCGATTCACTTGCCAACGACTGGTTCCTCGCCGAGGGGTACACCGGCCCGGGCTTCGACACATACATCCTCCTCGCCAACCCCACGCAGACCGACCAGGGCGCCAATGTGAGGTTCCTCCGGGAGGACGGCACGACCTCGGAGACCAGCATCTCCATACCGGCCGGCTGCCGGAGGACCATCACCGTCAACAACCTGGCGGGCATGGAGAACGCGTCGTTTGCCACCTGCGTGTACGGCACGGGGCCCATCGTGGTCGAGCGGGCCAAATACTTCCTCTACGGGAACAACAAGGACGGCGGCGAGAACTCGATGGCCGTGAAGGCACCCTCCCAGGCATGGTACTTCGCCGAAGGCTGCACGAGGTGATGCGATGCCTCGTACCCCATTCCATAAGTACGCCTGCATTCGAACGTCGAGCCATCCGCACCTGCTGCGTTCCTCTCTCTCGCGGTACTTCCCGAGTACGGCTCGGTCGAGCGCCTTGCATGAGCGGCGCCTCGCCGTTCTCGGTGCTACACCGTACCTGTGGAATGGGGTACCCAGCAGGAAGCAGCCGCGTCACGCGGTCGCAGCCCTGCTGGTCGCGGCCCTCCTGACGGCCGCCGCCGCCGGGCTGACGGCCCCCGCCATCGCCGAGATCTTCCCCGATACGACCGGGCTGCCCTCCGAACTGCAGCAGGCGGTGGACTACGTCACGGCCAGGGGCTGGATGAACGGCGGCGACGACGGGAACTTCCACCCGAACGACCCGATCCTGCGCCTCGAGTACTGCTGCGCGCTGACCCGGCTCTTCGGCGTCGACGGGGAGGAAACGGATCCGGGTATCCACTTCACGGACCTCCCCGACACCGATCCCGGTTACAGGTACGCGAACCTTTCGGTCAAGCACGGTTACATCCAGCCTTACCCGGACGGGTCGTTCCAGCCGTACGGCCAGCATTCGGCCGCCGCCGCGCTCTCCGGGTTCGTGGCCGGCCTGGAGCTGGACGGGGCGGCCGAGGACGCCCAGGGCCTCTACCCCTGGGGACCCGCCTACACCGGGGTCTCCATCGCGGCGAACGACCTTCACCTGAAGTACCGCGATACGCGGGTGCTGCCGACCGGCTTCTACCCGCGCGCCGAGCTGGCCTACAGCCTGCAGAAGGCGGACCAGATGGAGGAGTGGCGCCTGGATTACATCGAGGAGACCTTCAACTGGCTGCGCTGCCAGACGCCGTTGATGGGCGTTCAGCGGGACCGGGCGATAGCGGGCGCCTTCGCCAAGATCGGCTACCCCTACGTCTGGGGCGGCGAGTCCGACGCCGAGGGCGGATATGACTGCTCGGGGCTGGTCTACTACGTGCTGGGGTCCTGCCTCGGCTACCCCATGACGCGCTGCGCCGACGACCAGGCGGCCGACGGGCGCTATGCCGCGCTGAGCCGCCCTGAGCTGCTCGCGGGCGACCCGATCTTCTTCTACGACTCCTCCGGGGACGGGAGCGTCGGCCACGCCGGGATATACGTAGGCCGGGGCCTCTTCATCCACTCGACGGGCAGCAACGCCGGCGTGAGCGTCGACTACCTGGATGACGGCGGCTACTGGGGTAGCCACTTCGCCTGCGGCAAGCGGGTGATAGGCGAGGGAGAGCCCGCCTCTTTCGACACCTACGTACTGCTGATGAACCCCGACGGGACCCCCGCCACCGCGCGGCTGACCTACCAGATGAAGGACGGCAGGCAGATCGCCCAGGAGGTGGGTCTCGAGCCGTATGCACGCGAGACCGTGAGGGTGGACGACACGCTGGTCAACCAGGAGTTCTCTACCGTGGTGGACGCGACTGAAGGCAGGATCATCGCCGAGCGCTCCATGTACTTCCGCTACCTCGACACCTACCCGGGCGGGCACTCGAGCCCCGGGATCACCGGACCTGCCAACGACTGGTACCTGGCCGAGGGGTGCACCGCGTACGGGTTCGACACATACGTGCTGCTGCAGAACCCGTCCGACCAGGCGTCCGAGGCAACCCTCACCTTCATGAACGAGTCGGGGAACACCGTGGCCGTGCAGTGTACAGTCGGTCCGTTCTCCCGCAACACCGTCTGCGTGGACTCCGTTCCCGGGATGGAGCAGTCCGAGTTCTCCACCCGGGTGACCTCGAGCCGGCCGCTGGTGGTCGAGCGCTCGATGTACTTCGACTATCAGGGCATCAAAGAGGGCCACAGCTCGGCAGGCCTGACGGCGCTCTCGAACGAATGGTACTTCGCGGAGGGCTACACCGGGGGCGGCTTTGACACCTACGTGCTGCTCGCCAACCCTACCGATTTCGTGACCCACGTGACCATGACGCTGTTCGGTGACGACGGCGCCCCCGCCGACATAGAGTTCGGCATAGCGCCCCACGCCCGGCGGACCATGATCGTCGACGACATCCGTGGCTGGTCGGACAGGGCTTTCTCCATCCGCCTGCGCGCGACGCAGCCGGTCGCCGCCGAGCGGGCCATGTACTTCGACTATGGGGGGATCGAGGGTGGGCACGACGCTTCGGGTGCACCCGCGCCGCGAAACCAGTGGTACCTCGCCGAGGGGTACACCGCCGGGGCGTTCGATACCTACGTCCTGCTGTCGAACCCGGGGGACGAGGAGGCGAACGTCTCGGTGCGGTTCATGCTCAACGGCGGTAGTTTCATTGATGAAACGTATAACGTACCGCCGCGCTCGCGTTTTACCATACCGGTGGACGCGGTGGACGGTCTGTCCGCCGAGGAGGTCGGTACGTTCGTGAGCAGCGACAGGCCGGTGGTGGCCGAACGCTCCACCTACTTCAGCTACCAGGGGAGGAGCGGCGGGACGTGCTCGGGCGGGGTGGAGGACGCCGCGGACCGCTGGTACTTCGCGGAGGGGTACACGGGACGGTAGTATCAACGGGAATAGTTGTTTATTAACAGAAAGATACTATTATTAACAACAACAACAAATGATGTGCAAAAGGGTCAGGCACTTTTGCACGCGGAGGACGGTTGAAGCAATGAGAAGACTGGGTGTGATGGCCGCCACGGCCATGCTGCTGCTGGGATTGGCGGCGCCGGGCGGCGCCGGGGGGCCGGCGAGCGGCTCGGCCGACGCCAGCTACTTCATCGTAGGGCACGGGCGCGCCCACGGCGTCGGGATGTGCATGGACGGCGTCTACTACATGGCGGAGGACGGATGGAGCTACCAGGATATCCTCTCGTACTTCTACACCGGTATCACCTTCTCGGCGAGCGACGAGAACCAGCCCATCAGGGTCAAGGGCAGGGACGGCCAGATTCGGGTCTGGACCATGCAAGACTATCTGCACCACCTCCAGGAGGAGCCGGACAACTATCCGCTCGAGGAGCTGAAGGCCCTCTACATCGCCGCGCGCACCTACACGCTCTCGTGCATCGCCAGGAACAAGCACACCGCCGAGGGGTTCGACATCTGCTCCTCGGGCGACTGCTGCCAGGCGTGCGACGAGAACAAGGACATCGCGGCCTACCCCAATAACAACGCCGCCGTGGACGCGACGGCCGGGCAGATCATGACCTATAGCGGCAAGCCCATCACCGCGGCGTACTGCGGGTCGTGCGGCGGCCACACCGAGAACAACGAGGACGTCTGGGGCGGAAGCGCCATCCCTTACCTGAGGGGCAAGCCCGACCCGTACTGCTGCAGGTCTCCCCGATACGAGTGGTCCGCCACCTACAGCAAGGCCCAGATGGAGGCGATCCTGAACTCCAGGTCCGAGACGGCCGTGGGCAGCCTGTACGTGCTGGACTTCGATTACATGAGGACCCCCGGCGGCAGGGTCAAGACGGCAAAAATCGTCGGCTCGGACGCCATAAAGTATCCGTCGGGCAGCCTCCTGCAGTCCATGTTCGGGTTCTCCAACACCAAGTTCGGGCTGGTGCGCTCGAACTTCGACGAGTACATTCTGGTGCTGAACCCCAACCCCCAGACCGCCATCGTCACCTTCACGTTCATGAAGCCGGACGGCACGTGCTCGGACGCGGTCTACGAGGTGGGGGCGAACTCCCGTTTCACCCTCAAGGTCAACGACCTGATGCAGTTCCAGGAGGTATCGACCCGGGTGGTGTCCGACCTGCCGGTGGTCGCCGAGCGAGCGATGTACTTCGACCTGGCGGGGCGCTACTGCGGGGGAACGGCCTCGGAGGGGATCCCCGCCGCGCGGCCCCGCTGGTACTTCGCCGAGGGGTACACCGGTGGCTCCTTCAAGACCTACATCCTGGTCCAGAACCCCGGCGGCGAGCAGGCCGATCTGAAGTTCACATGCATGCTGCCCGGGGGTGGAACCGTGGAGCACATAGCGCAGGCGCCTGCTTCCTCCCGCGTCAGCGTCTGCCTGAACGACATCCCAGGCCTCGAGAACGCGGAGGTCTCGACGTGTGTCGAGAGCACCAACGGCAGGGACATCGTCGCCGAGCGCGCCTGCTACTTCGACTACCAGGGGCGCGACGGGGGCCACGTCGCCCCCGGCGTGAGCGCCCCGGCATTGGAGTGGCATCTGGCCGAGGGCTACACCGGCGGCTTGTTCGACACCTACGCGCTGGTGCAGAACCCGACGGACGAGGTCGCCAGGATCGACGTGTCGTTCTTCAAAGAGGACGGAGAGGTCATCGGGAAGTCGTACGCCGTGCCAGCGCACTCGCGGTTCACGATACACCCCGACGAGATACCGGGCCTGGAGAACGCCGGGTTCTCAACGCGGCTGAAGGCGACCAACGGGGTTCCTTTCATCGCCGAGCGGGCCGTGTACTTCGACTACAACGGCTGCGGGCTGGACGACGGCTCCTGCGGGCAGGGGGTCAGCGAGCCGTCCGAGCAGTGGTACTTCGCCGAGGGCTACACCGGCGGGGCGTTCGACACCTGGGTGCTCATAGAGAACCCGGAGGAGGAAGCCGCGCAGGTGACGGTGACCTTCAACACCCCGGGCGGCGGGGCCAGCGTGCAGCAGTACGAGGTAAGGCCCCATTCCAGGTTCACCGTGCACGTCGACGAGGTCGCCGGGCTCTCGGACGCGGAGGTCTCCACCTCGGTCGTATCCGCCAACGGCGTGAAGGTCATCGCGGAGCGCGCGGTCTACTTCGTCTATTCGGACGGCTACTGCACGAGGGACGGCGGACACGACAGTGTCGGGGTGAACGCCCCGGCGAACACGTGGTACTTCGCCGAGGGGTACACGGGTTTCTGACCGGGAGTTCGATGATAGCCCACCGCGACAAGGTTCAAAAGCTCGGAGCGCTCCTCATCGTGCTCGCCCTGGCGATGGCCGCGGTGCAGCTGGCCTGGTGGATACCGCCCAGGCAGGTCGTTCGACCGGCCGCGATCGTCACAGCGCACAGCGCCGCGGCGGACGCGGAGCGGACCGGCCCGCCGCCGGAAGTGGAGGTCCGGGGACTCTCCTACCAGCCTCCGACCGGCAAGGCGACCGGCGTTACGGATGAACCGGCCGCGATGCGCGAGGCCGGGATGCTCAAAGGCTACAGCGTGCCCCCCGACCGCCTGGCCTTCGAGCCTGACGGCTCGGCCGTCTTCCTCCCAACGCCGCCGCCCGTGGGCGGTCGAGTGGCGGCGCGGACCGTACGCTCCGGCAGCGACGCCGCCGAGGCGAGCAGGAGGGTGGCCCTCACCTTCGACTCCAGCGACGTCTCCGAGCCCGCCGCGAGGGCGGTCATCGACGAGCTCACCCGCCTGAGGGCCCCCGCGACTTTATTTGTCTGCGGGCGCTGGTGCGAGCGTAACCCCGAGCTGTGCCGGCTGGCGTCACAGCGCGGGTTCGAGATGGCGAACCACTCTTACGGCCACCCCGACTTCCGCACGCTCACCAACGAGCAGATCACAGCCGAGCTGAAGAGGACCGAGCAGGCGTACACCGCCCTCACGGGGGAGACTATGGCCGCCTACTTCCGGCCCCCATACGGGAGCACCGACGTCCGAGTCCAGCAGGTCGCAGCGGATAACGGTTACGCCGTCGCGATGTGGAGCCGCGACACCCGGGACTGGTCCGGCGCGGCGCGCGAGCAGATACGGGACGTAGCCTCCTCCGCGCTCGCCGGCAGCGAGATCGTGATCATGCACATGAGCGCCCCCCACACCGTCGAGGCCCTCGCCGAGATCGTCACCAACCTGCGCGCCGCCGGCTTCGAACTGACCACCCTGTCCGGCGTCCTCCTCCAGTAACGGCTCGACCGCCCCGCCCCGCCACCCGCCTCCTTGAGAAACCCATACCCCGGTGATAACATTCTCACGTTGTCCGTACGGCTACTAAAGGATTCCCGATGAAAGCGCTGGTGCTCTGCGGGGGCAGCGGGACGCGGCTGCGCCCCATAACGCATACGACGGCCAAGCAGCTGGTCCCGGTCGCGAACAAGCCCGTGCTGTACTACGGGCTGGAGGCAATAGCCGAGGCCGGCATCACCGACGTCGGCATCGTGGTCGGTGAGACCTCGCGCGAGATAAAGCAGGCGGTGGAGGACGGCAACCGGTGGGGCCTGAACGTCTCCTACATCTTCCAGGACAAGCCCCTGGGGCTGGCCCACGCCGTGCTGGTCTCGGAGGAGTACATCGCGGGTGACGAGTTCGTGATGTACCTGGGTGACAACCTCATAAGGGACGGCATCAAGGCCTGCGTGGACCAGTACCGGGAAAACCGGCCCAACTGCCAGATACTTCTGGCTCACGTCCCGGAGCCCCAGCGGTTCGGCGTGGCCGAGCTGGAGGGCGGCAAGGTGGTCCGCCTCGTCGAGAAGCCCGAGGTCCCACCGAGCGACCTTGCCCTGGTCGGGGTATACATGTTCGACGGTAATATCATGGACGCCGTGAAGGCCATCAAACCGTCGGGGCGCGGCGAGCTGGAGATAACGGATGCCATCCAGTGGCTCATCGACCAGGGATTCACGGTGGACCCGCACGTCATCAACGGCTGGTGGAAGGACACCGGGCGTCTGGAGGACATGCTGGAGGCCAACCGCATCATGCTGGAGGACATCGAGCCGTCCAGCCACGGGCACGTGGACAGCGCGTCGAACGTGGTCGGCCGGGTGGTCGTCGAGAAGGGCGCCGAGGTCATCGGGAGCACCATCAGGGGCCCGGCCGTGATCGGCGAGGGGACGAAGATAATAAACTCGTTCATCGGCCCATACACCGCTATCTACTATGGGGTCACCATCAGCGGCTCGGAGATCGAGCACAGCATAATCCTGGAGAACAGCACGGTCACCGACATCCCGGGCCGCATCGAGGACAGCCTCATCGGCCAGAACGTGGAGGTGGCGCGCTCGCCGCTGAAGCCGGCCGCGTTCCGCCTGATGCTCGGCGACAACAGCAGGGTGGGCCTGCTGTGACCCCGTGGGGGAGGCGGAGATGATTGAAGGAGTCGCAATAAAGGCGCTCAGGGTGGTGCCCGACGAGCGCGGGTTCCTCATGGAGATGATGCGCAGCGACGACGAGGTGTACGAGAAGTTCGGCCAGGCCTACGTCACCACCACCTACCCCGGCGTGGTCAAGGGCTGGCACCTGCACCGGGTCCAGGACGACAACGTGGTCTGCGTGCGCGGCATGATAAAGCTGGGACTCTACGACGACCGTGAGGGCTCCGCGACCAGGGGGGAGGTCATGGAGATCTTCCTGGGCGAGCAGAAGCCCGTCATGGTCCATATCCCGCACGGGATCTACCACGGCTGGAAGTGTATCAGCGAGTACCAGGCCTACATAGTCAACATGCCCACTGAGCTGTACGACTACGAGAACCCCGACGAGCACCGCATCCCATTCGACAGCCCCGATGTTCCCTACGACTGGGACATCAAGATGGGATAGGGGCCCGCCTTGCGAATACTGGTCACCGGCGGCTGCGGGTTCATCGGCTCCAACTTCATCCGTCACATGTTCGGGACCTACCCGGACATCTCCATCACCAACCTGGACAAGCTCACCTACGCCGGCAATCCGGCGAACCTCGCCGACGTGGAGAACTCCTGCGATTACACCTTCGTAAAGGGCGACATCCGCGACGCGCCACTGGTGGACAGGCTGATTACAGAGGGGTTCGACGCGGTGCTGAATTTCGCGGCCGAGAGCCACGTGGACCGCTCCATCGCCGGGCCGGAGGAGTTCATACAGACCGACGTGTTCGGCACCTTCACCTTGCTGGAGGCGTGCCGGCGCCGCAACGTCAGGCGGTACGTGCAGATCTCCACCGACGAGGTGTACGGCAGCATCGAGGAGGGGTCGTTCACCGAGGAGTCGCCCCTGGCCCCGAACAGCCCCTACTCCGCGAGCAAGGCGGGAGGCGACCTGCTTGTCAGGGCCTACTTCAAGACCTATGGGCTGGGCGGCATGATAACCCGCTCCTCCAACAACTTTGGGCCCTACCAGTACCCCGAGAAGCTCATCCCCCTGTTCATCACCAACCTCATGGACGACCTGAAGGTGCCTCTCTACGGGGACGGGCTGAACGTCCGCGACTGGCTGTTCGTGGCCGACAACTGCGCCGGAATAGACCTGGTCCTGCACGAGGGCGAGCCGGGCGGCGTCTACAACATCGGGGGCGGAAGTGAGCGCACCAACACAGAGATCACGAAAGGCATCCTCTCCGGGCTGGGAAAGCCTGAATCGCTCATCGAGCACGTCCCGGACCGACCCGGGCACGACCGCCGCTACTCCCTGGACTTCTCGAAGGTCAGGGGTCTCGGATACGAGCCGCGCCCGGATTTCGAGGCGATGCTGTCCGAGACGGTGCGCTGGTACGTGGACAACAGGGCCTGGTGGGAGCCCCTCAAGGCCTGACCTCACCGCCGAAAGCAAGCAAAACGCGGCTTTTTCCCGTTATATTAGGTGTGTTTCCGACCATATAAATGGTGTGAAGCGTCCTTGCTTGTAAAGGGCGCGCGTAAATACATCGATAATAATATCGAGGAGACCGATGCGGGCCGGCCCATTCGGGCTGCCCTTTGATGTTGCAAGGTGGACTGTATGCCTGAGCCCCGGAAACGTCTCGAAGCCTGCCGGAAGGCCGCACCGGCCGTCGTCCTGCTGGCCCTGCTGGTCGCGGCGCTGGCAGTGCCCGCGGTTGCGACCGCGCAGCCGGCCCCCCCGACCAAGCCCGTGCAGGGACGATGCGACGTCCAGTCCTCGTTCTACGACTCCAAGCTGGTGGCGGACGACATAGACGGCTGTGGGCAGAAAGAGATCCTGGCAGGTAACTACAACGGGTGGTTCTACTGCTTCACCCCCGACGCGCAGGTCAAGTGGTCCCACTACTGCGGCGCCCGCTTCGAGGGTGGCGCCGCGTGCTACGACGTCGACGGCGACGGCAAGAAAGAGGTCTTCATCGGCGACATGAACGGCGTGGTCTGGGGGTTCTCCTGCACCGGGGTCATGCTCACCCAGTGGGGCTGGCCCAAGCAGACCCCCGGCTCGGGCGGGTTCGTGGGCGTCTACGGGGCGCCGGCCATAGGTGACATCCAGGGCGACGGGGCCGTGGACATCGTGGTCGGGACCTGGGGCCACCACGTCATGGCCTGGAACTACACGGGCGGTCTCACCTTCATGTTCGACAATGCGGACACCATCTGGTCCTCCCCGGCGCTGGCCGACCTGGACCGCGACGGCCTCAAGGAGATAATCATCGGCGGCGACTCCACCGGCGGCAGCGGCTAGCCGTACCCGCCCGGAGGCCTTCTCTGGGCGTTCAAGGGAAACGGCGTGACCATGAACGGGTTCCCCAAGTGGACCCCCGAGGTGACCTGGTCCTCGCCGGCCTGCGCCGACATAGACAACGACGGGTACTTCGAGATCGTGGTGGGGACCGGGCACTACTACCAGGCCACGGGGCGCCTCAGCACCGAGGGGTTCCGGGTCTATGCCTACAACTCGGACGGCAGCATGTGCGCCGGGTTCCCGGTGGTGACCGCGGGATCGACCATGTCCTCGCCCGCGATCGGTGACGTGGACGGCGACGGCATCAAGGAGATAGCCATCGCCTGTAACAAGGTCCTCTACGGCGAGGACCACCTGATGCTGATCAAGGGCAACGGCGCGGTGATGTGGGACCAGCTGGCGTTCGGCGGCCCCAACATGGCCAGCCCGGTCCTCGGTGACATCGACAGCGACGGACAGCCCGAGGTCATCCTGGGGAGCGGCCAGGCGATAGGAGCCTGGAAGGTCAACGGCGCCTGCGTCTGGAACCAGGTGCTGGACAGCTTCGTGGTGACCAGCCCCTGCGTCGGTGACTTCGACAACGACGGTCGGGTGGAGACGGCGGTCGGCACCGGCGGTGACGGCGGCACCGGCAGCTTCTGGGTGTTCGACTGCGGCACCAAGCGGAAGGTCAACGGGGGGGACGCCGCCCTGTTCCCCTGGCCGATGTTCCACCACGACCCGGCGCACAACGGGTCCATCCTCACCGGCAACGAGCCTCCGCCCCCTCCGCCCCCGGCCAACTTCCACGAGTACATCCTCATGATGAACCCGGGCACCCGGAAGGCGAACGTGACCATCGAGTTCATGAACGAGAAGGGGGAGAAGACCACGGTCAAGTGGACAGTCGAGCCTCTTTCCCGCTCGACGCTGCACGTGAACAGCGTGCTCCCCGGGGCCGGTATCAGCGCGAAGGTGAGCTCGGACGTGCCCATAATCGCCGAGCGGCCCATGTACTTCAACTACAAGAGCGCCTGGGACGGCGGCCACAACGTCATGGGGGCCCTCTGCGCGCAGAAGACCTGGTACTTCGCCGAGGGTACCTGCAGGCCGAACTTCGATCCGTACCTGTGCATCCAGAACCCCGGCGGCAGCGCCGCGGCGGTCCGTATAACCTACATGAAGGGTGACGGCGCGACGCAGGCGCAGGATGTCAACGTGCCCGCTCACTCGCGCTCCACTGTGCGCGTGAAGGACGCGCTGGGCGAGGGTGACACCGCGGCGTTCGACTTCTCCTGCAAGGTCGAGAGCACCAACGACCACGATGTCATCGTCGAGAGGCCGATGTACTTCAACTACGCCGGTGCCTGGACCGGGGGCCACAACGTCATGGGGGCCGGGAATCCGGCGCCGGTGTGGTACTTCGCCGAGGGCACCTGCCGGCCGGGCTTCGAGTCTTACCTTTGTGTCCAGAACCCCGGTTCCTCGGCGGCGGCGGTAAAGGTCACCTACATGCTCGGTGACGGGACCACGAAGGACCAGACGCTCAGCGTGCCGAAGAACTCCCGCCAGACCGTGCGGGTGAAGGACGTCCTGGGCGAGGGCAACACGCCGGCGTTCGACTTCTCCTGCAAGGTCGAGACCACCAACGATCACGACGTGATCGTAGAGAGGCCCATGTACTTCAACTACGCCGGTGCCTGGACCGGGGGCCACGACGTGATGGGCGCACTGGCTCCAGGGGCCGACTTCTACTTCGCCGAGGGCACCTGCCGGCCCAACTTCGAGCCCTACCTGTGCCTGCAGAATCCCGGGGGCACCGCCGCGGCGGTCAAGATAACCTACATGAAGGGCGACGGGGGTAACCAGGAGCAGACCCTCTCCATCCCCGCGAGATCGCGGCGCACCGTACGGGTCAAGGAGGTGCTGGGTGAGGGCAACAGCCCGGCGTTCGACTTCTCCTGCAAGGTCGAGACGACCAACAACACCGCGATAATCGCCGAGCGCCCGATGTACTTCAACTACAACGGCTGGACGGGCGGGCACGACGTGGTGGGTGTCCCCGGCCCGGCAAACGACTGGTACTTCGCTGAGGGCTACACGGGTAACTAGCCCCCGGTTCGTCCAAGGGTTGATCTACGGGCACTTCGCAATTATTCCGTGTACGCGCCTATCGTATCGGTACCCGCACCGCGGGAGTTCCAGTACATGGCGCGCTCGACCATTATCGATCTCCGCGGGCTGATGCAGCGGACCACGATGGCGGCCCGCCCGTCGATACCGGAGTGGTCGCGCATGTTGAAGGTCTTGCGCGACTGCGCGGCGACGTTCTCGATCTTCGTAACGTTGCCCGCCCCCGTGGGGGTCATGTAATCGATCTGGACGTCCACCGCATCCGTATTGGGGTTCTGCACGAGCGTCCAGGTCTCGCGCCCCTGCGAGGTTTGACCGTCGGGCAGGTAGAAGGCGTCGTGCGGCGTGCTCATGCCGATCGAGTCATGACAGACCTCGAACTCGCCCGAGTACCAGTACATCGCGCGCTCGGCGATTATCGGCAGGTCGCCCGTGACCAGGGTGGAGAAGTCCCTGTTGGGCAGGTAGTCGTTGACGCGGACGGTCTCGCGGGATTGCGCCGGTATGTTGAGCACGTGTGGAGGAGCCGGCCCGGTGTCGGTCATGTGATCCAGGGTCACGACCGCGGGATTCGCGTTGGGGTTCTGTATCAGGATGTAGGTCGTGAACCCCCAGGCCGTGGTGCCCTCTGCCAGGTAATAGTCGTACGCGGGGAGGATGGTCCCGATTGAGTCGTGGCCCTCGCTCCGGGAGTACCTGTACATCGCTCGCTCCGGTATCACCGGCAGGTCGGACTGCACCATGATCGAAGCATCCTTGGCGCCGATCTCGTCGAACATATTGAAGGTGGCCCTGGAGTTGGCGGGCACCGTGTGGTTGCGCACCTGCGGCGCCTCTCCCTCTATCATGTAGGTGACCGTGCAGGTCGCCGCAACGCCGTTCGGGTTCTGGATGAGCAGCCAGCACTCGAACCCCCAGGTGGAGGAGCCTTCCGGGAGGAACCACTCGTAGGTGGGGTCTGTGACCCCGACCGAGTTGTGCGCCTCGTCGTGCTTGTCCAGTTCACCTCCCGTCCAGGTCATCGTTCTGTCCACCGCGATGGTCTTGCCCTCGGTGCAGTTCACCCTCGTCGAGAAATCCGCCTGGCCCACGACGTCGGCCGGGTTGATGGTCAACTGGCTCTGTGCGGGAAGTGGGAATGTGCCGCCCGCGACCGGTCCGCCGGCGGTGTTGTAGGTGACGTCCGCGTGCACCTGGGAGGTCTGCGGGTTCTCGATGGTGATGTAGCAGGAGTAGCCCCAGGCGGTGGAGCCCTCGGCCAGGTACCAGGCGGGCTGTGTAACTGCCGCTCGAGCGATCTTGTTGGTCGTCGCCCCGCCCGCGGATTCGCTGAACCACAGCTTGCGGTCCGGCCCGAGCGTTATGAGGTTGGGCTGTACCATGGCGCTCGGGGTGCTGAACTCCGAGCGGATCCCTCCCGTGGTTATGCGACCCAGCTTGCGGGTCGCCCACTCCGTGAACCAGAGCGCGTCGTCCGGCCCGGCGGTTATGCCGGAGGGCTGGCAGCCGGGATCGGGCAGGGCGTATTCCGTCATGCCGCCGTTGGTTCCGATCCTCCCGATGCGCCCGAGCGCCGACTCCGTGAACCACAGGTTCCCGTCGGGTCCGACGCATATGTCCTGGGGCCCGGCCGCGGCCGTCAGGGTGTTGTACTCAGTGACGGCGATCCCGGTGGTGATGCGGCCGATCTTGCTGTCGGCCCACTCGACGAACCACAGGGCGCCGTCCGGGCCGGCGGTTATCCCCATCGGCTGGCACCCGGGGTTCGGGAGCGGGTACTCCGTGACGGCGCCCGCCGTGGTGACGCGCCCGATCATGCCCGTCGCCCATTCCGTGAACCACAGAGCGCCGTCCGGGCCAACGGTGATGTCATTGGGAATGCTCCCCGGGGTCGTGGTCGGGTACTCGTTGAGCACGTTTCCGTTGATGTCCGCTTTCCCGATGGCGTCGGTGCCGGACTCGGCGAACCACACGTTCCCGTCGGGTCCCGCCGTGATGCCGATCGGTTGAGACCCCGGGTTCGACAGACCGTACTCGGTCACCACGCCGCCGGGGGTGATCCGGCCGAACTGGTTGCCTGTTGTCTCCGTGAACCAGATATTTCCGTCCGGCCCGGGGGCGATGCCCCGCGCCCAGCAGCCGGGGGTCGGGAGGTTGAACTCGGTCATCTCAGCCCCGGTCGCTGAAGCAATGCCGCCAAAGGCGACGAGGCCCGCGGCTGCGAGCAGGAGGATGACCAGGACTGTGGCCGTTGCGCGCGTTCCCCTCGACATTGCAGTACCCCCTTCTCGAGTGCACTCTATTGTAGCAACCTGTACCTGCTACTGTAAGACGATACAGCGCGGCTGAATCCCACGGGTCCCCCCTCACCCCCCCCTCTCCCCCGAGGGGAGGGGGAGGCATAGAGACGGCCCCTCGCCTTGGTGTCGGACGTTTGAATAACAATAATTAACTAGTATTAACTTTAGTTATTATTATCAACTGAAATAACAGTCTGAGTGGTCCAGACAGCCCCACCAAGGTAATTTCTGTGGTATCTGACTCATATTGCTAACTTCTGTTGAATATGTGATTCAAACGTCTGACACCGGGAGTCGCTTCTAGTATTCTTTGCGTCATGACTATCCTTTGCTGCCCGGCGTGCCGTGGCGCGCTCGACGAAGCCGATGCGGGCCTCGCCTGCCGCTCGTGCGGCGTCGCGTACCCGCTCGAGGGCGGCTCGGTCGACTTCACGCGGGAGGCGGACCTGGACGCCCAGGCGGCCAGGCAGCGTGACATCTACGAGGGCAGGGTCGCCGAGCAGGGCGTTGGCGCATACCTGGACCCGGAGGTGGCCAGGGGCCTCACCGACACCTACGTCGAGACGGCGCGCGCTCACGGGCTGCTCGCACCCAACTGGCTGGGCCTGGAGTACCGCCGGGCATTCGACGTGCTGGCCCCGCGCGCCGGGGAGAAGGTGCTGGACGTCGGCTGCTCTACCGGGTTCATGCTCTCCGCGATCGGGGCGGCGTTCGGGACCGGGGGAGTGGGCATCGACTTCAGCGCGGGGGCCGTCCACCGGGCGCTCGAGCACAACCCCCTGGGAAACGAGTACCACGTCGCCGACGCGCTCAACCTCCCGTTCGCCGACGGCTCGTTCGACGTGGCGGTGAGCTTCGGGGTCATCGAGCACGTGTCCGACCGGGAGCGCATGGTCTCCGAGATGGTGCGGATCCTGAAGCAGGGCGGCCGCGCGATGCTCTACACCACCAGCGCCCGGTCCCGCTGGACCTGGCACTGGTGGCAGCGTCTGACATCGGGTGGGCGCTACCACCTCGGGGTGGACGACCTGGCCGGACACGACCCGGCGACGTTCCTGCTTCCCGAGGAACTGGGGGAGATGCTGCTGGCAGCCGGGATGGAGCGCGCGGAGACGGCGGTGGTGCACTCGCTGTACTCCCTGATGCTGGACGAGTCCTTCCCCGGGATGGTGCCCGCGCTGCTCTCCAGCCCGCCGCTCTTCTCGCTTGTCTCGAAGGCCGTCGAGCTCGCCGACGCTCCATTGAACGACCGGGGCTACGGCAACGAGCTCCTTGCGCTGGGCTGGAAGGGGGCCTGACTTGAGGGTCATCAGATTGGCGCTACGCACCGCCAACGAGGGCTTCAGGCGCTGGCTGGCCGACGCCCGCGGGTATGCCGACCTCGACGCCGATCACCGCCACCTGTTCTGGAAGAAGGTGCAGGTCGCGGCGTTCCTGGCGCTGATGCCGCTGTTCGTTGCGCTGGGAGCGGGGTCGAGGTTGGTCGGAAAACGCTGAGTTGTGCAAAAGGGTCTGACCCTTTTGCACGGGCTAGACGACAGTCCGGCCGAAAGGCCTGATGTCCAGCAGGGGTGACAGCTTCCCGCCCCCGTGCCTCATGTAGTACCGTCTCGCCGCCCAGGCGGTGAGGATGAAGAATCCCACCCAGAGGACCGTCAGGAACACGGACCAGGCGTTGGCCATGTGGAACAGTGGGAAGACCAGCAGGATGAACCGCTTGACCGGGTTCTCTCGCAGGAAGTGCACCAGGAAGATGTTGTCGGTGTTCTCCATGCCGTAGACTCCCACCATGAAGCGGAACGCCCATATGGTGGTCACCAGCTGCATGAGCGCCAGCCCGAACACCACCGTGTAGCACAACCAGTGCCGCACGCGGTCCAGCAGCAGGGCGATGCAGACGACGAAGAGGGGGGCCAGCGGGACCATGTACCTCTGCACCGGCGCGGCACCGCCGTTCCAGGACTGGAACACCCCCAGTACCAGCGCGTGGAGCCCGATGATGAGCGCGAAGAACCCCCACCAGCGGTCCCACTCCAGCCGCGTGGGCTGCAGCGCCAGCCCGGCTATGAACAGCATGTACACCGGCGCGAAGATGAACAGGCCCCAGGCCCGGTCCAGGAACAGGCCCGGGACGCCCCAGACCGAGTTGGTGCCCCAGTACCCGCCGGAGAACTTGCTGCCCCCCGAGGCTGTGAGGCCCTTGAGGAGGTTGGGCCCGTAGGTTATGAACGTAAGCGCCAGCAGGAGCAGTACGGGGAGCGCGACCGGCACGAGGAACGCGGCGAGCATCTTCGCATTCCTGCCCGGTGTGACCATGAAGAAGAGCACGGAAAAGGCGATGGTGATGGCTATGAACTTCGGGTGGAGGAGCATGGCGCCCCCCGCGCAGGCACCGAGCAGCACGGCGTGGCGCTTACACCCCGACTCCTTGAGCCTCCAGGCGGCCCAGGTGCCCGCAGCGACCGCCAGTATGGCCGGGGTCTCCGGGTATATCAGGCGGGAGTAGAACAGCAGGGGATAGGTGAAGAACAGCAGCAGGGTCGCCGCCACCGCCACGGTGCGGCTCACGAACCGGTCGGCCAGCGCGAAGGTGAACGCGGCGGCCAGGCAGGTGATGAGGATCATGGTGAAGGCCGCGCCCTTGTAGCCGGCCAGCCAGAACCCGGGAAGCACCAGCAGGGACGTGAACATCGGGTGCGTGGAGACGTACCGGCCGTACCGGCCCTGGACCACGTGCCACATCGATATGTCGTCCTCGTAGAACGGACGGAACTGCTCCGCTTGATAGTTGTTGTACAGGAAGACGTCGCCGTCGGAGAGGATGCTCCTCGTTATCACCAGGTAGTGGGGCTCGTCCCCCTGCGTGGTGGGCACCCCGTTGTAGCGCGGCACCAGCAGCATCACGATGGTGAAGACCAGCAGGCAGAGCAGGAAGACCACCACGGCCATGCGCGCCCGGCTGTCCAGCCGCAGCCAGGCGGAGTCGGCCTTCCGCGTACCCTTACGCAGTCCGATCCACGCCCTGCCGGCCCACGCCTTCAGCGCCTCGGTCTTAGGAGCCTGGTCCGTGGTCACTTCTTCCGGCATACCATCACCAGGTCGAACGCGCGACCGGGGGCCAGGCGGCCCATCCACATCGACGCCCTGTAGATGGGCGAGTAGACGGGGCGCGAGAACAGGGACACCAGCATGTCCACCCTCAGGCCCGCGGGGCGGTACCAGTTGAGCATCCACTCCAGGTAGATGCCGGTGGCGGAGACGACCACGAGGTCGTCGGCCGCGAGCATGCCTCTCAGCTCCCCGAGGGTGAACTCACGCACGTGTTCGGGGTGCACGGGCGCGGCCCTCCGGTTGGCACGGGCCAGCAGCCGGTCCCGGTTCGGGGTGGTCAGGATCAGGGTCCCGCCGCCTTTCAGGACGCGCGTCCACTCCGAGAGCGCCGAGGCGGCCTCGGGCACGTGCTCGATTATCTCCCCGGCGTAGACGGAGTCGAAGGAGCCGTCCTCGAAGGGGAGCGTCACGGCGTCGGACACCAGCCAGCGCCAGTTCGGCACCAGGCCGCGCATCTTCTCCATGGCGGCGGCGTCCAGGTCGCAGCATGTAATCTCGTAATCCCAGTCGGTGGTGATCAGGAAGAAGATGCTGTAGCCGGAGCCAACGTCCAGGACACGGCTGCCCGGCGGGATATGCTTTCGGAACAGCTTGCCCATGGTGCGCAGGCGCGCCTGGTGAAAGGAGTGGAAGAACGGGTGCTCGACCACGTAGGCGTCCTGGTGGGACTCGGACGCGTAGTACTCCTCGAGCGCCCGCGTGTCGGTCACCTGTATGGGGAATTCCAGGCGCTCCCCCCCGCACCTCACCTCGACCAACATGCGCGGCCTGACCGGCACCCCGTCCTCGCGGGACGACTCCACCAGCGACGGGGCGGTGCCCTCCGAGGAGGCCAGGCTGAGCATCTCCGCGCCGGGAGCGGACCAGTCCAGAAAGACGGTGGCCGCGCCGCCTGCGGGCTCGCAGAACACCCAGCGGCCGAGCTCCTCGACGCGCGAGGAGACAGGGTCGCTGAACACGGTGATGACCAGCCTGTCCCCCCGGGTAGCACGCGGCAGGTCGAGGTCTATGCCGCTGCCCGTGCGCGCCTCCGGGGTCACGCCGCGGCCCCCTCGACCCGCCGGAGGGCCTCCTTCAGGGCCGCACGGACCGCGTCCGGCGAGAAAGCCTCCAGCCTGGAGCGCTGCTCGGCGAGCACCTTCTCTCGAAGCGCCCTGTCGGTGCGAAGAGACTCCAGCAGCTCCCCGACCATCGGGTAGTCCTTCCGGCGGAAGGAGAGCCCGGCCCCCTCGAGCGTGTAGGGGATGGCAGTGGAAGAGTAGGCCACGACCGGCAGGTCGAAGGCCATGCTCTCGACCAGGGGCACGGCGAACCCCTCGTGCTCGCTCATCGAGAGGAAGGCGTCCGCACTCGAGTAGTACGCAGCAAGCTCCGCGTCGCCCACCCGCCCCGGGAAGTACACACTGTCCCAGAGGCCGAGCGAGTCCACCAGCCAGCGCAACTGGGCGTCGTAGCGGTCCACCCAGGAGGCGCCCACCAGGTTGAGGCGGGAGTCGGCGTTGACGCAGCGGTGATAGTAGTAGAACGCGCGGATGAGGTCCTCCAGCCGCTTGTTGGGCACCGCCCTGCCCACGAACAGGACCTCGAAGGCGTCCCCGCGGCCGGCCCCGCCCTCGCGCGCGGCCAGGGACCGCAGTCCCTGGTAGTCAACGAAGATCGGCAGGACCCCGGTCCGGTCCGGATCAAACCCGGCCCGGACGAGCTCCAGGCGGTTGAACTCGGAGTCGCCCAGGGCCAGGTCGCACGCCTTGAGCTCAGGAAGCATGCCGCGGCCCTTCCGGCAGAACTCGGCCACGCCCCTGTCGTAGGGCGCGAAGTACTCCGGCGGGGTGATGTTGTGGTAGATGAGTATCTTGCGGTTCCTGCTGTCCAGGTACTGCCGGTAGTTGGGGCAGAACAGGGAGTAGTGGTAGATGAGGATGTCGCCGGGCGAGTCGATGTGCGCGGAGTAGCCCTCGTCAGGGGAGGCCACCTCGGCGCCGAAGGCGTCCATGGTGCTCGCGAAGACGTCGGTCTCGTACCCCCAGGAGGCCAGGGCCCGGTCTATCTCTATCACGTGGTTGCTGACGGCGTCGCCGAACTCGACCCGCGCGCACAGCTGGTGAACCCTCAAGCGTTTTCCCTCGCTTCCGCGGGGCCGGCCAGCCCCATGACATCAAGGTCCAGGGCGGATTGAAGCCGCCCGATGACGGAGTCCCAATTATACTCCGTCTCCACGTAGCGCCGCCCCGCCTCTCCCATGGCCCGGGCCCGTCCCTCGTCCTCCAGGATCATGAGCACGGCCTCGGCGAACTCGGGATAATCGGAGAAGGTCAGACCGCCGCCGCTCGTCCGCACGTGCTCGCGGGTCACCTCGCAGGCACGGTTGACCAGGGCCGGGGTGCCGGCGAGCCACGCCTCGAGCAGGACTATGGAGAGGCTCTCGTTCACCGACGGCTGGCAGAAGACCGAGGCGGCCGCGTAGGCGTCCCACTTCTCGGATTCGCTCACCCTGCCGGCGTCGAGTATCACGTGGCTTGAGTCCGGCGGGATGCGCACCTCGCCCGCTCCCATGAGGACCAGGCCGGCGGCCCGCGGGTGCTCGATGGCGAAGCGCCTGAAGTACTCCACCAGCAGCGGCGTGTTCTTGCCCTCCTCGCGCCGGCCCGCGTACAGGACGAAGGGCCCGCGTACCGGCGTCCGGTCGCAGAACGCCGCCGGGTCTGACCGGTGGGGGCTGAAGCCCATTCCCACGACCGGGCCCGGGTCCTCCATCCCCAGGAGCCTCGAGGCGAGCCTCCTCTCACCGGGGCTGTTGAAGATGAGGCCCCGGACGCTCCCCAGCATCTCGTGGATGACCTCCTGGTGCGCGAACGGCTCGTCGTGCAGGCAGGGGATTATGTAGGAGCGCTCGGGGTGGATGAGCGAGCCGACGTAAGTGGTGCCGAACAGGGAGGGCAGGAAGACCAGGTGGCTGTAGCGCCCGCCTTCCTCCGCCAGGTGGTCCAGCAGGCCCTGGGAGGTCACGATACCCTCCAGCCAGACCATCTGCTCCGCGCGGGAGAGGCTCTTGCCCGCCTGCAGGCGGGCCAGTACGTGGTGGAGCGACGGGTCTGCAATGTTGGTCAACGCGCAGAAGCGCAGGACCTCGACGCCGTTGAGCTCGCTCCTGCCCTCCGGGTAGTGGTCGCGCCAGGTGTGGTGGTCCAGCGCGCAGGTGGTGACGGCGGTGACGGGGTAGCCCCGGGAGGCCAGCTCCTCGGCGGTGCGGCGGGCCAGGTCCTCGGCCCCCCCGACGACCTCCTCGCCGTAGCGCGGCACCACGAAAGCCGGGTGAAAGTCCTGTGTGGAGTCGGCGATCAAGGCCGCCCCCGCTACCCCTTGCGCCCCACGGACACGAACCAGCCCGTGGATGAGGCGCCCTCGTCCTCGACGGTCTCAGCCCCGTGGAACCCGGCGAGCTGTATCGCCCTGCCGACCGAGGCGGGGGTGCACCAGGCGGGCGAGGGGTCGCCCCCTGTCTGCACGGCTACGACCAGCCGGCCGCCGTCAGAGAGCGCCAGGTAGGAGCGGCGCGCCAGGTCTACCATCCGCTCGGGGCGAAGCCAGAAGGCCATGTTGCTCACCAGGACCGCCTCGAGGGAGCCCTCCGCGATCTGGGATATGAAGGCGATCGGCCCGGCGGGCACCGTGGCGCCGGGCCCGGGCTCGTCCCAGGCCGTCGGAGGGGACACCTTCATGACGGAGACGCCCGCCTTGAGGGAGTCGAGCAGGCCCGGCCCGGCGGGACCGAGCACGGTCACCCGTCCGGTGCCGCGCAGGGCTCCCGAGACCGCCTCCCCCAGCCCTGCGGGGGTGGGACCGGTCATCGCCGAGGCCAGCGCGCAGAGGTCCTCCTCGGCCGCCAGAGCCCGGGAGCGCTCCTCCAGGGCCTCGCGCCGCAGGGCCTCCAGGGCGGTGGCCACGTGGCGGTTGAAGGCGGTCTGCTCGCGCTGGATGGGGCCGACCGCGATCCGGGCCCAGAGGCGGGCCAGCCGCTTGGCGAAGATGATGAAGGGGCGCAGCAGCCTGCGGTCGGTGGCCACGGGGTAGGCCGCGGTCACCTCCCAGGAGGACATCGCCCGGGTGGCCGCGTAGTCGAGCGCCGCGGCCGGAGGGAGCGCCTCGGCATCGGGCTCGTCGGGCAGCCTCTCGGCCAGCGCGGACTCCACCTCGTGCGAGTAGGCACCCGAAGCCCTTCTCTCCTCGACCCTTCGCCGCAGCTCCTCCTCCAGCGCCTCGGAGTCTATGGCTTTACCCTCGACAAATCCCGGTTCCAGGGGCTCCTCCGAACAGATGGGACGTAGCATCGGAAACAAGGTGGATTATACCCGAAACCGCGTAATAACGGCGTTTACCGGGTGTGTTAGACTTTTTGCCGTGATGAAGATACTGCTGACGGGGTGCAACGGGCAATTGGGGACCGACCTCAGGCTGGTCTGCGACGGGGTCCACGAGGTGATCGCGCACGATACCGATCTGGACATCACCGACCGGGCCGCGGTGCTGGAAAGGGTGGCCGAGGTCCGCCCCGACCTGCTGATAAACTCGGCCGCCTACAACGACGTGGACGGCGCCGAATCCAACGAGCTGGTGGCCTACAGGGTCAACGCGCTGGGGCCCCAGAACCTGGCCCTGGCATGCCAGGCCACGGGCGTGCCGCTGATGCATATCTCCACCGACTTCGTGTTCAACGGCGAGGCCACCGCCCCTTACACTGAGTTCGACCGCCCCGATCCCAGGAGCGTGTACGCGCGGAGCAAGTACGCCGGCGAGCAGTACGTGAGCGGCCTGCTGGACCGCTTCTACCTGGTGCGCACCTCCTGGCTGTTCGGGACCGCGGGCAAGAACTTCGTCAAGACCATCATCAAGCGCGGGCGCGAGCAGACCGGGGTGCGCGTGGTCGACGACCAGATGGGCTGCCCCACCTACTCGCGCGACCTGGCCGCCAAGCTGCTGGAGATCGCCGCCACGGGCGCCTACGGCTACTACCACGCGAGCAACTCCGGCAGTTGCACCTGGAACCGCTTCGCCCGGGACATCTTCATCCTGATGGGGATAAAGACGCGGGTGTACATGATAAGCACGAAGGACCTGGCCCGCCCGGCCGCCCGGCCGCGATACTCGGTCATGAGGAGCCTGGCCCTCCAGATGCAGGGGATCGAGCCGATGCGGCACTACCACGAGGCCCTGGAGGACTTCCTCTTGAGGGACCTGCCCGCCTGGGAGGCGGGGGAGGGGGACCCGTGAGGTGCCTTCACGTCATCCACCGCTACTGGCCGGCGCGCGGCGGCTCCGAGAAGTTCATCATCGAGATCAGCGAGCGGCTGGTGGCCGACGGTAACGAGGTGACCGTCTTCACCACCGACGCCATCGACATCCAGCACTATTGGCTGCCGGGTAAGGAGCGCATCGATACCCCGTACGACCTCCACGACGGCGTGGAGGTGAGGCGCTTCACCGTCCGCAGGCTGCCAAAGCACGCGCAGGCCTTGCGCGTCCTGGGAAAGCTGCCCGGCCTGCCCGCCAGGAGCGTCTTCTCCTTCCCGTCCCCGCTGGTCCCGGGGATGCTGGCCCAGATCTACAAGGACAGGGAGTTCGACATCGTCCACGCCACCGCCCTCCCGTACGATTCCATCCTCTACACCGCGCACCGCATCGCGGAGCGCCAGGGCATCCCGCTGGTCGTCTCGCCTTTCTTCCACCTGGGCGAGGAGGCCAACGACGACGTGCGACGCCACTACACCAGGCCCCACCAGATGCGCCTTGTGGAGAGCGCCGACAGGGTGCTGGTCCAGACCACCATCGAGCGCGACTTCCTGCTGGAGCAGGGCTTCGACGAGGGCAAGCTGCTGATGCTGGGCATGGGCATAAACCCCTGGGAGCTGGAGGGCGGGCAGGGGGCCCGCTTCCGCCGCAAGCACGACATCTTAGGCCCCATAGTCTGCTACATAGGGCCCAAGACGTATGACAAGGGCACCTTCAACCTGGTGAGGGCGATGGAGAAGCTCTGGGCCGCGGGCGATCCGGCCACCCTGGTGCTCGCCGGCACCGACATAGAGGACTTCCGCCGGTTCCACGCGGGGCTCCCCGAGAACGTGCGCTCCAAGTGCCTGATGCTCGACTACGTGGACGACGGGGACAAGCGCGACCTGCTGGACGCCTGCTCGATGCTGGTGCTGCCCTCCCGGTCGGACTCGTTCGGTATCGTCTTCCTGGAGGCGTGGTTCTACGGTAAGCCGGTGGTCGGCGCCCGCGCGGGTGGTATCCCGGGGCTGGTGCACGACGGTACGGACGGCCTGCTGGTCCCGTTCGGGGACGTCAAGGAGCTGGCCATCTCTATCAAGAAACTGCTTACAGACAGCGAGCTGGCCGGCCGCCTGGGCTCCGCGGGGCGTGAGCGGGTGCTGGCCGAGTTCACCTGGGACGAGAAGTACAAGGTCGTCAGGGGGTTGTACGAGGAGCTGACCGGCCTGACGGCCGCGCCGGAGTAGAGAGCGGGGACACGGATGCAGCGAAGGGGCGTAGACGCCGAGCAGGTGATGGAGGAGGTAAACCGGGCGGTGGCCGCCCCGGACACCCTGCTCGCCGACTTCTGGAGGGAAAAGAGGGCGCAGGCACCCAACCTGGCCTTCATCTACCCCCCGTACTCCAAGACGCTGCTGGTGAACCTGGACCTCGTCAGCCGCAACTGGGAGATAGAGCCCGAGTTCGAGCTCGGATCCCGGCGACGCGCGGTCGGAGGGCTGGTGGTCTCCTTCAAGCGGCTGACACGCTCGCTGCTGCGCTGGTACGTGAACCCCATCGTGCACCAGGTGCGAAAGTTCAACATGCTGGTGACCCGCACCCTGCACGACCTTGCCAACAACCTCGACGAGCTCTCCCAGCGCGTGGAGCACCTGGAGAAGGACGAAGACAGGATGGCCGACCTCACACGCCGCGTCGAGCGCCTCGAGGGCGACGGGAAAGGGCGAAGTTGAGCGCCGTGAGGCGGCCGGTCAGCGTGATAGTCCTCACCTGGAATGGGCTCGAGGTCACCCGCCGCTGCCTGGACACACTGCTGGGCAAGACCACCCACCCGGAGCTGGAGGTGCTGGTCGTGGACAACGGCAGCACCGACGGAACCGTGGAGTACCTGCGCGGTCTGGGCGGCATCAGGCTCATAGAGAACGGGGAGAACCTCGGTTTCGTGCGGGGCAACAACGTCGGGCTGGCGGCCACCGACCGCGACGTGGTCCTGCTCAACAACGACACCGAGATCACCCAGCCCGACTGGCTGGAGCGCATCCAGGACACCGCGTACTCGGCGCCGGACGTCGGCGTGGTCGGGTGCCGGCTGGTGAACGCGGCCGGGAACCTCGTGCACGTGGGCACCTACATGCCGATGCCTTCTTTCTGGGGACAGGAGTACCCCGGCAACGAGCGGGACATCGCCCAGTACTCGCGCGACCGCGACGTCGAGGGCGTCATCTTCGCGTGCGCCTACATAAAGCGCGAGGTCATGGAGAAGGTCGGGCTGCTGGACGAGGACTACTTCTCCTACTACGAGGACTCCGACTACTGCCTGAAGGCGCGGAAGGCGGGCTACCGGACCATGTGCTGCGGGTCCGCCACGGTCCTTCACCTCGAGAACGCCTCGACGGACGTCAACCGGATGGATTTCTCGGGCACCTTCAGGAAGAGCCGTGAGGTCTTCCTCTCCAAGTGGAAGGAGACCTGCGAGGCCAGGTACACGAGGAGTCTGACCTGGCGGTCGTTCATCTCGGGCGAGGACCCCTACTCGCAGGCGAGCGCGAAGCTCACATGGGCGCTGGACGCGGCCGGGGTCGAGCTGGACCTCGCGTTCCTGGAGGGGGTCGAGCGGGCCGAGCTCGCCGACTTCAAGATAAACGACATGAAGAACAGGGAGGCGGACCGCGGGCGCCCGCAGGTGGTGTTCGGCCCGGCGGAGCGCCTGGGGGAGGCCGACGGCGCCTTCAACATCGCCTACGTCTTCACCCGGTCCGACAGCTTCAGCCCCGAGCAGGCTTCGGCGCTGAACCGGATGGACATGGTATGGGTGCCCTCGGGGTTCCACAGGGAGGCCTGCCTTGCGGCCGGGGTCAAGAGGCCGGTCGAGGTGGTGCCACCCGGTGTCGATCCCGACTACCTGAACCCGGACATCAAGGCCTACCCGCTGCCCGACCGCTTCACCTTCCTGGCCCCGCTCGAGTGGGGGCCGTCGTTCGCGACTGAGACGCTGCTGCGGGCATTTACCGACGAGTTCTCCGCGGGTGAGAAGGCGGTGCTGGTGGTCCTCCTGCGCCCGCCTTCGGCCCCGGTGCCGCCAGGGGTCGATGAGACCCCTGCGGCCTTCTCCGGCGCCGAGGTCGAGGAGGCGGTGGAGGCCATGTCCCTGGCCCTCGACCGCGCGCCGGTGGTCTTCGTCATGGACCACGACATCCCCCGCTACCAGTCCGGCAGCGTGTACAGGTCGGCAGACTGTGTTGTGCTTGCGTCCCGCGCGGCGGACGGCTGGACGGTCGCCGCCGAGAGCCTGGCCTGCGGGGTGCCGGTTGTGTGCACGGCCTGGGGCTCGAGCGAGGAGCTGATAGACGGCGGGGCGTGCCGGGGGGTGAAAGCCTCGATGGTGCCGGCCCCGGGCGGGGGGCGCTGGGCCGAGCCGGACTACGACTCCCTGCGCTCGTCGCTCAGGGACGCGTTCGGGTCGGCCGAAGAGATGCGCGGACAAGCGCTCGAGGCCTCGGACGCCTTACTGGCCGGCCGCACCTGGGAGAAAACCGCTGCGGGAATCGTAAAGATACTCGATGGCATCAGGACAGGATAGCGCGGCGGCCGGCCGGGAGTGGTACCGGCCGGAGACACTCAAACGCTTCGCGCGGGACCACTGGCCCGTGCTGTTCGTGCTGGCGGTGATGCTGGCCGCCCTTCTCGTGAGGCGCTACTACGTCTCGAAGCACACCATGTACACCGCGGACTCATACTACTTCCTCACCCTCTCGCGCTCCATCAGGGACACCTTCACCTACACGGTCCGGGGGGTGACGCACACCAAGTACCTCCCCGGATACCCCGTTGCGATATGGCTGTTCGGGTACGTGGCCGGCGGGCTGGTGCGCTCGGCGAACCTGATCTCCGTGTTCGGAGCCACGCTGGTGGTCTGGGTGACCTACGGGCTGGGTTCTGAGCTTTTCGAGAGCAAGTACGTGGGGATGGTCGCCTGCCTGTTGGTCGCCTTCCAGCCCACCTTCCTGAAGTGGACCGTGCTGCCCATGACCGAGGGGCTGTTCACCTTACTGTTCGCCTCGGGCCTGTACCTCCTGCTGACCGGGTGCAAGCGGGCCTCGCCCCCGAGGCGCCTGGCGGGGGCGGTGCTGGGCGGCCTCGCCTTCTCCGTGCGGTGGGAGGGGATCCTGTTCCTTCCCCTGATGGTGCTGATCGTCCTCATCTATTTCCGCGGCTCCGAGCTCAAGGCATGGGAGCCCTTCGTCATGCTGGGCGTCTTCGCCCTGCCGATGGGCATCTACGTCACGCGCAACCTGATCGCGACGGGCAAGATATCCCACTACATCGGGGAGTACCGGGAGTACAGCACGAAGATCTCGTTCGCGGACTTCAAGCACCGACTGAAGGTCTACGGCTGGAACGGCATGTCCGACGCCCTCTTCCCCGTGGGCTTCGCCCTTGGGTCGCTGTGGATGCTGGTGCGCTGGAAGTGGAAGGCGTTTCTGGTCGTCGGAGGCTGGTTCAGCCTGTTCGTGGCGATGCACATGTTCTGGTACTACGCCTACGAGCGGTTCATGGCCCCGGCCGCGCCCGCGGTGGCACTGGCCATCGGCTTCCTCCTGGTGGACCTCGCCGTGCTGGCATACAGGGCGTTCGAGCCGGGCGGCACCCCCCTGCTGGAGGACTCATCGATTGGGGGCGGACTTCAGTCCGCCGGCCCGAAGACGGTCTTCCCCTGGCTCCATCATAGACAGACCGGGGTGGAAGTCCCGGCCCAATCATCAACGATTGGGCGCGGACTTCAGTCCGCGGACGAGAGGCCTTGGAATCCCACCTCGATCCTGGCCGTCACCGCCGTCTGGCTGGTGCTGGCCCTCGTCCTGGCCGGGCTGCTCGGGCACGGCATGGCGCGCGCGTCCAGCGAGATCACTAAGCAGTACCAGGCTCTCGCCGACGACCACGGCGGGGTCGGTATGAAGCAGGCCGCGGACTGGCTGGAGGCGAACGCCCCAGGCCGCGTGGTGGCGGTGGACGCGGGTCCATACTTCACCTGGGAGTACTACCCGGGCGACGTCCTGTACCTTCGGGCGGTTCCCTGGGACCTGCCGGTGGAAACCGCCGACGTCGAGTACGTGGACACGGCCCGAAGGCTCTACGAGCGAGGGGTGCGCTACATCGTCATCGGGGTGAGCGAGCGGCCGGTGTCAGAGGAGCTGACGATATTCGGTTTGGTCCCGCCCTATACCGCCTGGCTCACGCCGGTTGCGAGCTGGGTCAACCACTACGAGTTCGAGGCGGACGGAGCCGAGTTCGCGCCACCGGTGGACGTGCAGACGGTCATCTTCGAGGTGAAACCACCACCCGGGCGAAACCTTTAGTAGGCCGGTCGGTTGCCCGGGTCTGTTGAATAGAATGGTGCCTGACCCCGTTCTTAGTCATTGAGGTAGGCAGTGGACGAAGAGGCTGAGGCCTGTAAACCGGCCGAGGAGCCGGAACCGGAATCCGTTCAGACGGACGACGCCGCGAAGCGGCGCTCGGATCGGATATTCCTCGGCGTGGTCATCGCGTTCATCTGCGCCTACATCGTTTTCTTCAGCACGCTTTGCCTGCTGCGGTACGCCAACTTCCGGGCTTCCGGGCTGGACACCGCGATATTCAGCCAGGCCATCTGGCTGATGTCCCGCTTCAGGGCCCCGGTGAGCAGCATCCGGGGGATGAACCTGTACGGCGACCACATGGCCCCCATCCTGGTCCTGCTGGTCCCCCTCTACTGGCTCAAGGGCAACGCGCCCGCCCTCCTGGTAGTCCAGACCGTCGCCCTGGGGGTCGCGGCGCTGCCTATCTACCTGCTGGCCCGCGACAAGCTCGAGAACCGCGGTGTGGCCCTGGCACTGGTCATCGCCTACCTGATGTACCCGGCCGTCCACTTCCTCAACCTGTTCGACTTCCACCCCGAGGCGCTGGGCCTGTGCTTCCTGCTGTTCGCCTTCCTGATGGCCGACAGGCGGCGCTTCGGCTGGTTCTACGTCTTCTGCGGCCTGGCGGCTTTCTGCAAGGAGGACATGGTCCTGGCGGTCATCGTGCTCGCCATACTGGTCTATTTCCTGTACGACAAGAGGCCGGGCTGGATAGTCGCGGGGGCGGGGGCGGTGTACTTCATGGCCACGGTCCTGTTCATCATCCCCGCGTTCGCGCCGGCGGGGTACCAGTACTCCGGGAGGCTCGGCCAGTTCGGCAAGACGCCGGTCGAGGCCGTCAAGAACATGATCCTTCACCCGCTCCACACCTTCTCGGTGCTGGCGACCCGCCAGAACCTGGCCTACGTGCTGGAGCTGGCGCTGCCCGTGGCGTTCCTGTGCTTCCTCGCGCCCGTCTACCTGCTCCCGGCGCTGCCGGCGTTCGTCATCAACATCATCAGCGACTTCGAGCCGCAGCACACCATCGCCTTCCAGTACACCGCCGCCATAATCCCGTTCGTCTTCATCGCCGCGATCTTCGGCATCAAGAGGTTCAAGAAGTGGTCCGATGGAGCGTTCCGCGCGCGGAAGATACTGGGCGGGATCGCCGCGGTGATGGTGCTGTGCGCCTTCGCCTCGGCCGTGTTCTTCGGACCGAGCCCGCTGGCCGGCGGCTGGCGCACGAAGGCGTACACATCCGACGCCCACATCGACACCATCAGGGCTGCCCTGAAGGACATACCATTGGACGCCTCGGTGTCGGCGCAGGTGTTCCTGCTGGCGCACCTCTCCACCCGCGAGAAGCTCTACATGTTCCCCAACCCGTTCCCCGACTTCGTCGACAGGGAGTACTACGACGACCTGGGGGAGGGTAAGAGCATCGTCTTTCCCGGGGTCAAGCGCGGGGCGAAGGTTACGCCTCCCGAGTACGTCGTGCTGGACAGGGCCACGTCGTTCTCTCCGCTGCCCGACGACGGCGAGCAGTACGGGAAGGTCATCGATCGGATCCTGGCCGGCGGCCGGTACGAGACCGTGTTCGATGACAGCGGGGTCCTGGTCCTGAAGAGGGCTCCTTGACCTCGAGTCTCAGGGAGCGCTGGTCGAAGTACGACTGGCTTGTGCTGCTGGGCCTCGCCGGCCTCGCGGTCCTGGCGTGGTCGAAGGTGCTGTTCAGCCGCCAGTGGTCATTCGGGGTCGAGGTCGATTTCCTGCGCCAGTTCTACCCGGCCCGGGTGTACGCGGCCGACATGCTCAGCCAGGGGACCTTTCCCCTCTGGAGCCCGTACGTGCTTGCCGGGCAGCCGTACTTCGCCTCGTTCCAGACGGCGATGCTCTATCCCCCCAACCTGGGGGTGCTCGGGCTCTACGCCGCGTTCGGGCTCTCCTGGGGCCTGAAGGTCCAGTGCGCGTTCGTGGTGTTCCACCTCTGGCTCGCCGGGATCTTCACCTACCTGCTCGCGCGCGACCTGGAGGTGGGGCGCGCGGGCTCGGCGGTGGCGGCGGTCACCTTCATGTTCGCCGGGTTCATGACCGCCCACGCGGGGCACATCAACCAGGTCAGCTCGGCGGCGTGGATGCCCCTGGTGTTCCTGCTCTTCAACCGCGCGCTATCCCGCAAGAAGCTGGGGTACGCGGTGGGGGCGGGGGTGGCGATGGCGGTGGCGCTCCTGGCGGGCCACCTGCAGTCCGTTTTCTACCTGTGCTGCCTGCTGCTGGGCCTGGTGGTCTTCAAGGCGGTTCAGCACCACCGCTCCGACCCCCACACCTGCGGGCTCTTCATGGGGCTCGGTCTGCTCGCCGTGACCGTGGCGCTGGCCGCGGGGCTGGCGGCCGCGCAGCTCGTGCCCACCTACGAGCTCATCGGAATGTCTACCCGAAGCCACATACCTTACGCCATTGCCCAGGGAGGCAGCCTGCCGCGCTGGCAGACGGTGAATCTGCTCTTCCCGCACTTCTTCGGCTCCAGCCCCGAGAGCTACTTCGGCGGCTGGGCCATGTGGGAGACCTACGGCTACTTCGGGATCGTCGCCCTGGCCCTGGGCGTGGTGGCGTGGCTTCGAAGGCGCAAGGGCTGGGTCATCTTCTTCTGGGCCGTACTGGTGCTGGCGATCATCCTCGCCTGGGGCCCCGACGGGGGCCTGTTCACCCTGCTGTACAACGCGCGCCTGTTCTTCAACCGCTTCCACGACCCGGCGAGGATACTGGTCGTGGTGGGGTTCGCGGGCGCCATGCTGGCGGGGTTCGGGGCCGACCACCTGACCTCGGTGGTGGACGAGCCTGAGAAGGTACGGTTCCGTTCCGCCATCCACGTGGTGATCGCCGTGGCGGTGACCGTGCTGCTGGCCGCGGCGGCCCTCTCGGTGGTCATGCTGGCCCGCGGATCGAACAGAAGGCCGGAGGCCCTGATCGCCATGAAGGGCATGATCTTCCCGCTGGTGCTGCTGGCGGGCCTGCTGGGCGTGCTGCTGCTGGCGCGTTTCTCGGATGCGGGGAAACAGTGGCTGGGTGCGGGGCTGGTGGCCCTGGTGATCATCGACATCGTGCTGATGAACATGCCATGGGTGATGGTGCAGGTGAACCCGGACGACCTGTATGGTGACCGCGGCGCCTCGGGGTACGTCGCAAGCCGGCCGGGGGTCTTCAGGGTGGAGACCGACGCGCACACCATGTACGACTCTCTTGACAACGGGGCGCTGTACGGCCTGGAGAAGTCGTGCGGCGACGATTCTCTGGTCATAGGGGATTACGACCGTTTTCGCGAGATAATCGTGCCGCAGGTGAACCCCGGGGTCCAGCCCAGCCTGATGTACGAGGGGGCTGTGCTCTCGCCGATGATCGACGTCATGAACGACACCTACTTCATGATGCGCCAGCCGATGCCCCCGGTCCTGGCCGAGGGGAAGTACGACTACCTGGGGTACTACGGCACCGTCAACGTCTACCGGAACAGGACGGCGCTGCCCAGGGCGTGGATGAGCGACGCGATCGCCTTCCGCGACAACGAGCAGGTCTACGAGGAGCTAGTGAGGACGCGGGGCGACGGCATCCGGGAAACGGCGTACGTGGTGTACCCGGAGGGTATCCCTCCCGGCGAACAGAGCTCGTTCATCCCGGCGGTGAAAGGGCCCGTGACCGCATCCTGGCGCGGGCCGCACAGGCTGGTGCTGGACGTCGACCCGGGGGCAAAGGGCCTCCTGGTCGTTTCAGAGGTATACTATCCGGGCTGGGAAGTATACGTTGACGGCCTGAGTAAGGAGATCCTGAAGACCGACCTGGCCTTCCGGGGCGTGATGCTCGAGGGGGGGCAGTCGAAGGTCGAGTTCGTCTTCCGCCCCCGGTCCCTGAGGATGGGGATCGTCGTGTCACTCGCGGCGGCCGGGGCGGTAGTCCTCTACCTGCTGGTGAGGTTGGCCTTGTGGTTCTTCCGCAGGCGTAGAGCTGGAGCATCCGTTGAAGCTGTCGGTCCTGATGCCGGTCCACAATGAAGAGGGCACCGTTGACGAGATAATCGCGCGGGTGCGCGCGGTCGACCTGGGGGATGTCGAGAAGGAGATCGTAGTGGTGGACGACGCCTCCAATGATGCCACCGCCGCGCGCCTGGAGGCCTACCGGGGCGATCCCGACGTCACCGTTGTCACCCACCCGACCAACCGGGGCAAGGGCGCCGCCATAAGGACCGCGCTCTCGCGCGCGACCGGCGACATGGTGATAATCCAGGACGCCGACCTCGAGTACGATCCGGGCGACTACCCGCGGCTCATCGCGCCCATCGTGGAGGGAAGGGCCGACGTGGTGTACGGCAGTCGGTTCGCCGGTTCGGTCGATAACATGGCGTTCCCCCACTGGCTGGCCAACAAGATCCTGGCCTGGACCGCGACCATCCTGTTCTTCCACCGGGTGACCGACGAGGCCACCTGTTACAAGGTGCTCCGCACCGACCTGCTGCGCTCCTTCGACCTGTCCTGCGAGCGCTTCGAGTTCTGCCCGGAGGTGACGGCAAAGACCCTGCGCGGTGGATTCCGCCTGGTCGAGGTGCCCATCTCCTACCACGCGCGCACCATCGAGGCCGGCAAGAAGATCCGCTGGACGGACGGCCTGGAGGCGGTCTGGACCCTGGTGAAGTTCCGCTTCAAGCGATAGCGCCACATCCCCGCTTGCCAGCCGCCAAACGTCTACAACCGTGGGGTCGGACGTTTGTCGTTGCAGTTGGATCACGCCGACTCAGACGAGGACACAACGCAATGCAAACGTGCGACACCGCTCCATATTGCAGAGGAAAACCTCAAACCATTTCTTTCAAGGTGAAAGTTCTGGTCTGAGGTGATCTTTCAGGGTTACTGTGGGCAACCTATCGAGTCGGTGGCCCAGGTGTCGTTGGCCCCGTACATGGCACGCTCGACAACCACGTTCTGGTTGCTGGTCACCTTCGTGGATACCTCCCACTGGTCGGGGACCGTATCCGACACGTTGAAGGTCATGCGCGAGTTGGGGGGGATCTGGGCGCTGGGACCCTCGACCTGGCCGGTGGCGGTCATGTAGGTGAGGTTGACCGTAGCCGTGGTGGTGGACGGGTTCTGCACCAGGACCCAGGTCTCCATCCCGCCGTTGGTACACCCCTCGGCCAGGAACCAGACCTTGGCCGACGCGAAGGCGCCGATGGAGTCCGTCGCCCACGCCCGGCCGTTGCCGAACATGGACCTCTCGGCGATGACACCCTGGCTGCAGGTGACCTTGGTCGAGACGTCCCAGGCGTTGGGGACGGTGTCGCTGACCGCGAATGTCTGCCGGGAGTTGGCGGTCATCATCACCGTGGGGCCGTCCACCTGTCCCTCGGCGGTCATGTACTCGAGCGTCACAGTGGCCGCGCCCTCGTTGGGGTTCTACACCAGGATCCAGGTCTCCATCCCGCCGTTGGTGCACCCTTCGGCCAGGTACCAGTTGTTGCTCTTCGACACCACGCCGACCGAGTCGGTCGCCCATGCCCTGCCGTTGCCGAACATGGAGCGCTCCGCCACCACCGGGATATCGCTGGTCACCTTGGTTGATACGTTGTACTCCGCGGGGACGTACTCGGACACGTTGAACGTCTTGCGGGTCTTCTCCGGTATCTCGACGGTGCCGCCCGGCACGGGACCCGCCGGGGTCATGTAGGTGAGGGTCACGGTCGCGATGGCGGCCTGGGGGTTCTGGACCAGGATCCAGGTCTCCATGCCGCCGTTGGTACAGCCTTCGGCCAGGTACCACGTCTTGGACGGCAGGCGCGCCCCGATCGACTCGGTCGCATAGACCTGATCCGGGCCATAGACGGAGCGCTCGGCGATTATGCTCAGGTCGCTGGAGACCATGGTGGAGACGTCCCACCTGTCCGGGCAGGTATCCGCTACGTTGAAGGTCATGCGCGACTCCGGCGGGATGACCACCGACGGGCCCGCTACCTCACCCGTGTCCGTCATGTAGGTCAACTGCACGTTCGCCTGCGTGGTGTTGGGGTTCCGCACCAGGACCCAGGTCTGCATCCCCCCGTTCGTGCAGCCCTCGGCCAGGTACCAGCGGTTCTGGTTCCCCTGGAGCTGGAGCTGGTAGGAGAGCAGCAGTTCGCCGAATCCCTCCTGGAGATCGTCGTGGAAGGAGTTGTAGTAGACCGTGCCCTTGCCGACGGGGAACGAAACGGACAGGGGAGAGTTGTTGGCCTGTCCCTGGTAGAACGTCTGCACGTTGGCGGTAAGGTACTTCTTCACACCGCTTTTCGCCGACTTGACGACGATCCAGCCGCCCTTGTCGTAGGTGATCTTCTGGGCCGACAGGCCCGTATAGGACTTCAGGCCGTTGTCGACGATGTTGGCCGTGACCTGCTGCTTGTTGCCCTGCTGGGCGTCACCCTCGACGGTCTTGACGAACTCCACTTTCGAGGTCCCCCAACACTTCTCGATGATCCTGTATCCCGCGAAGTCGCTGAGGAAGAGCTGACCACCATCGTCAAGATAGCTCTTGATCACCGACATAGATCCCAGGTCATCGTAGTTGTGCAGCGCCTGGGAAGAGCAGCTTACGAATACCGACGAGAACTCGTCCATCAGACATGTGTTGGTGAGGTCCATGAACCTGAGAGCAGCCCCGTCAAGGCCGCACCCGTCCAGTACCACGCTGTAGTGGCTGAACTCACCGTCGATGACCCCGTATTCGGGGAGGGGGTCTATGTCCCCGGGCTCGCTGCCGGGCGTCCCGAACGCCAGCCGGGCATCGATGTCGGCGGTGTTCTTGGCTTCCTGGACGGTGACTATCGTGGCGTCCTGCTGCAGTGGCTTGTCGTTGTACCACTCGGGCACCCAGAGGGGCCGGTCGGGGGTGAACGACACGGAATACTGCCCGGGGGCGAGCCCCCCCATGTAGTACGACCCGTTTTCATCCGTCTTGGTGTCGCCCATCGTGGTCCAGGTCTCGCCGACCTTCCTGAAGGCGAGAATTCCTATGTCGTTCTCCCCGAACAGCGGGTAATTGTGCTTCTGGCAGTCGATCCTGATCTCGCCGGAGATTGATCCCGCCCTGGTCAGCGCCGCGTTGACGTTCGGTTTCACCTGGCCCTTGAGGAGAGTGACCGGGTTGGCGCTGTCGACGGACCCCTTGTTGTTGTAGTACTCCGCGATCTGAGTCTTGAAGCCGAGGGGGCCGGTGGCGGGATCGAAGAACACCACGCAGTTGGGGCCGAAGACGGGGCCGATGACAAACTGTCCCGTGGGATTGGTGGTCCCCGAAGCCATCACCTCCCACTCCTCGTCCTCGTTCAACTGGAGGGCCTGGACCGAGCAGTCCTCGACGTCTGCGCCCGCGGTATCGGTCACGCGTCCGGAGATGCGGCCGCCTTTTTCGAGCATGGCGTCGATGTTGGGGGTTTCCACCCCGGCGTGTACGACCACGGGGTTGGCCTCCTCCTCCTCCAGGGCGTCGTTGTACCACTCGCCTCTATACCAGGGATCCCCCGGGAGCTCGTTGAAATGGATCAGGTACGACCCCCCGTTGAGCGGGGTGACCGACTCGTAATCCCCGTCGACGTCCGTCAGCACCGTCTCGATCAGGGTGAGCACGTAATCGTGAGCGTCCCAGACCATCCGGTAGATCTCGACGCCGTACCCCTCCAGCGGGACCGCGCCCACGTCACCAACCACGGTGCCGCTGATGGAGCCCCCGACCTGGACGACCGCGTTTATGTTGGGGGTGATAGCGCCGTCCTCGACGTCGATGACGTTGGCTTTGGAGGCCTCGTCCTTGTCGTTGTACCACTCGGGAAGGAAGGTGGGGTCGTTCTTGGCGAACTGCACCTTGCAGGTGCCGGGAGGCGTGGCTATGTCATCCAGTTGATAATTCCCCGTGCCGTCGGTGGTGGTGCTGTCGTAGAGGGTCTGGCTGTCCTCGGAGTAGGCCTCGACCAGTACCCCTACAGCCGGCCCGCCCGCCGAGGACTGCACGTTCCCGGAGACCGAGCCGGTCTGGGCCGCGGCCGTCTGCGTGAACGCGGGGACAAAGGCGCAGGCGAGAATCACCGCCAGCATCAAGGAAAGGAACCTACCCCGTGACCTGGTCCTCATTGTGAGACCTCCATGTCCATCTGCTGTTCAACCCAAGAACGATCACGCGAGCACGTCGCTCGCGGCGATTGTCTATCCCCTCGTGTCAGACCATCGCGAAAAGCAGCGCTGGCGCGGAGATCTGACTCTTCTCCCCGCACGCCGCCCTTCACCGGAATATATAACGGATTATACGCGAAAAAGTGTCTCGAAGGGCCCCGTTCACGGCTCCGGTGCCCGGTGTGGGCCCGCGTGCTCACCCCCGGGGCCGCCGTTCACCGGGGGCCTGAAAGCGGGTTTGAACGCGTACAGTCTGGTAAAATCTAGCGATTGACCTTTGATGGACGCGGAATCCGGACCGCGGCCGAATGAAGCAGATCACGGGAAATACGTCTATGCTGGACAGGCTCAAAGACCTCATGAAGCACCGGGAGCTCCTCTACAACATGACCAAGAAGGAGCTCAAGGTGAAGTACAAGCGCTCCGTGCTGGGATTCTTCTGGTCCTTCATGACCCCGCTGGTGATGCTGGCGGTCTTCGCCCTGGTGTTCGCCATCCTGGCAGGCAAGGGCGTGATGCAATGGTACGTGGTCTACATAATAGCCGGCCTCTTCCCATGGCTGTTCTTCGTGAACTCGCTGATGCAGTCGGTTGGGACCGTGGTGGGAAACCCGGGCCTGGTGAAGAAGGTCTACTTCCCCCGGGAGATCTTGCCGCTGGCGGCCATCGGGGCCAACGTCTTCCACTTCGCGCTGCAGATGCTGGTGCTATTCGTTTTCCTGCTCGCCATCGGGTGGCACTTCTCCATCTACCTGCTCTACCTGCCCCTGGTGTTCCTGCTGGAGGTCGCCTTCACGCTCGGCTTGTGCCTGTTCGTCTCGGCGGCGAACGTTTACCTGCGCGACGTGCAGCACTTCGTCGAGGTCGCAACCATGGCCTGGTTCTGGCTGACACCGATCGTCTACCTGGTCGGCCAGGTCATGAACGCACTGAAAGGGTGGTTCCGCCTCTACCTGCTGAACCCCATGGCCAATATCACCGAGCTCTGGCAGTTCATCATCTACAACCCGCACTACTATGCCCCGGAGTCATACGAGGTAGGTGCCCTGCGGGTCAACTACCTCTCCTTCTGGGGCATTACCGGGACCGCGGTCCTGTCGGTGCTGCTGGTCGTATTCGGGTACTGGTACTTCGTGAGGAAGGAACGCGGCTTCGCCGAGCAGATATAGGGACGTGGGCTGAATGGCAAACGCGATAGAGATTAATGACGTCTCCAAGATGTTCAAGCTCTACCACGAGAACGTGCAGAGCCTGAAGGAGAAGGTGCTCTTCTTCCGCAAGCGGGGCTTCGAGGAGTTCTGGGCACTGAAGGACGTCAGCGTGGAAGTGGAAGAGGGCGAGACCCTCGGCGTCATAGGGGCCAACGGCTCGGGCAAGTCCACCCTGCTCAAGTGCATGACCAGGATCCTGTATCCCACGAAGGGGACCATCGTCACCAACGGGAGCATCGCCGCCCTGCTCGAGCTGGGCGCCGGGTTCCAGCCCGACCTCACCGGGCGGGAGAACGTGTACCTGAACGCCTCCATCCTGGGTTTCTCGCGCAAGGAGGTGGACCGCAGGTTCGACAAGATAGTGGCGTTCGCGGAGATGGAGCGCTTCATAGACAACTACGTGCGCAACTACTCGAGCGGCATGTACATCCGGCTGGGGTTCGCGGTGGCCATCAGCGTGGACCCCGACATCCTCATCATCGACGAGGTGCTGGCGGTGGGGGACGAGGCGTTCCAGCGAAAGTGCATCGAGCGCATCGAGGAGATCCAGACGGCGGGCAAGACCATCGTCTTCGTGACCCACAACGTGGACATCACCAAGGAGATCTGCACCAAGGTGATCATGCTGGACCAGGGCGAGGTGGTGAAGGAAGGCAGCCCCAAGGAGGTCGTCAACTACTACCACATGGCCATGGAGACCGAGGAGCCGGGCACCGAGTTCGGCAACCGCAAGATAGTGGTCAAAGGCGTGGCCCTGCTCGACCAGGATGACAAGGCCGTGATGGACTTCTACACCGGGCAGACGATGAAGGTGAGGGTGCTCTACGAGTGCAGCGAGCCGGTGGACGATCCGGTCTTCGGGTTCTCCATAGACGACTACCGCGGCTTCACCGCCTACGGCACCAACACCAAGCTCAAGGGCATGAACCTGGGGACTCTCTCGGGGGAGGGCGTGGTCGAGTTCGAGATGAACTCCCTGCCCATGCTCGACGGGCGCTACCTGGTGAGCGTGGCCATCCACTCGCGTGACGAGAAGACCGTGTACCACTGGCTGGACAAGAGGTTCCCGTTCGACATGCACTCCGACATCGACGATGCCGGGCTGCTCTACATCCCCACGGAGGTGACGGTGACCCCGCTGTAGAGGGGTCGATACCATGAACCCGGTAGATGTCGAGGTGAACGACGTCCTGCAGGACGTGGCGCGGGTCCTTCGCGAGAGGGAGACCGGCCGGGCCCAGAACTACCGCTCCGAGGTGCGCGAGGTGGAGGACGTGGTGTACCTCATGCCCAGCGCCTGGCAGAACATCACCACCAGCCTGCTGACCCTGGACCAGGCCCTGGCGCCGCTGGAGGCGCCCGTGCCCTCGGAGAAGCAGGGGTTCGCCGACCGGGGCGCGGGCGTGTTCAAGGGCGCCATCAAGCGGATGATCCAGAAGGCGGTCTACTGGTACGTGAACCCGGTGGTGGCCCAGCTGCACCGCATGCACGCCGCCACCACGCGCGCCCTGCGCGAGATGGCCGACCAGCTGCGCATCATCAGCGACCGGACCGAGGCGATGGAGAAGGATAACCTCGCTGCGCGATTGAACGCGCTGGAGGGCGAGAGGTTCGACGAGCGCATCGGCCGACTGGAGCGGGCCTGGCGCCAGCGCGCATCCGCGGAGGCCGCGATCCCGGCCCCCGAGGGCGCGCCACAGGTCGAGTACAGGCCAGCCGGGAGGGACAAGGTCCGCCCGGAGCCGGGCACCCACTTCCCGCAGTTCCAGTTCGACTACTACTGGTTCGAGAGCATACACAGGGGCGACCGCGAGCTGATCAAGCGCAGGCAACAGCCGTACCTAGAGTACTTCAGGGATTGCCGGAACGTGCTCGACGTCGGGTGCGGCAGGGGCGAGTTCCTGGAGCTGATGGCCGAGCGTGATATCCACGGGTACGGGATAGACATCGAGGACGACGCGGTCCAGTTCTGCATAGACGCGGGCCTGCAGGCGGAGAAGGAGGAGGCGCTGGAGCACCCGGCGGCCCTGCCCGACGAGACGCTGGACGGCGTCTTCATCTCGCAGGTAGTGGAGCACATGACGCCGGGCGAGATTACCGAGCTGGTGGGGCTCGCCTTCGCGAAGATGAAGCCGGGAGGGTTCGTGGTGGTGGAGACCCCCAACCCCCAGTGCCTGCTCATCTTCGCCAGCTTCTTCTACGCCGACCTCTCGCACGTGCAGCCCATTCACCCCGAGACGATGCGTTTCCTGCTGCTCTCGGCGGGTTTCAGGGAGGTGGAGGTGAAGCTCACCAACCCGGTGCCCCGCAACCAGCGCCTGGCCAGGGTGGTGGTCAACGACCCGGGGCGGGACGCATCGTGGGTGGGGGAGCTCAACGCCAACGTAGACAAGCTGAACTCTGTTCTCTTCTCGTACATGGACTACGCCGCGGTGGCCAGGAAGTGAGCAGTATCTCTTGAGCCCGGCCTCTTTAGGCCGGGATGATGGTGGAGCGTGGAGGATGCCGTTGGACCGCAAGGTGACATTAGCCATACACGACTGGGACGCCTCGGAGAGCGCCGTGGCGCTCGCCCACGCCCTGAACGACAATCCCGCGACCACCGGGCTCCACAGGGTGGCGGTGGTATCGAAGGGCGCGGCGTCGGCCGCCTCCACGGCCCTTTCCCCGCTGGGCTTCGAGCTGCTGTCCGCCGCGGAAGGCGCCCCGCCGGGCGCACGGAAGAACCTGGCGGCCGGGGCCGCGAGAGGCGACCTGGTGCTCCTGAGCGCCCGCGCCGGTGTCCCGGACCCGTCATGGCTGGAGAACCTGGCGGAGGGCATCGATTCCATGGGGGGCGAGGGTGTCGCGGGGGGAAAGGTCACCGATACTAACGGGTTCATCGTGAACGCCGGCTACCACGTGCTGCAGCCGGATTGCGGCCTTTTCGCGGTGGGTGGCGGGAAGCGGGACATCAACCAGTACTTCTACGCCCGGGAGGTGGAGGGGGTCGACTCCACCTGCATGTACGTGAGCTCGGGCGCGCTTCTAGCGGCGGGGGGCTTCGACGAGACGCTCTCGGGGGCCTACGACGACCTGGACTACTGCCTCAAGGTAAAGCAGGCGGGCCTGCCGGTGACGTGCGCCGGCGGCGCGAGAGTGGTGCTCGCCGGGCAGGCCCTGGAGCCGGAGTCTGGCGACGCGGCCAGGGAGGAGTACCGACGCCGCTGGGAGCCGTACTACCGGGACCGCTACGACAGCCGGGTGATGTGGCACTCCTGGATAAACGCCCCGACCGGTTACGCCGTCTCCAGCCAGTACCTGGTGCTGGCCCTGGAGGACCTGGACGTCGACGTGCGCTACGGGTACGTCTACGGCGTCGAGGAACCCCCCAACGACGACGAGCGCATCATGGAGGTGCGCCGCAAGCCCAAGGACCTCGACATCACCCAGGTCGTCTACGGCCAGGGTGACGTGTTCTTCAAGAACAGCGGCCGTTACCGGGTCGGTTACTCGATGCTCGAGGTCACGGGCATACCGGCCGACTGGGTGGAGCAGGCCAACGCGCTGGACGAGGTCTGGGTGCCGTCGCAGTTCAACAGGGACACCTTCGGGGCCAGCGGGGTGAGCCGTCCCATCAAGGTGATGCCGCTCGGGGTGGACACGAACTACTTCCACCCCTTCATCAGGACCCGCAGGTTCGAGGACCGCTTCGTCTTCCTGTCGGTCTTCGAGTGGGGCGAGCGCAAGGCCCCCGAGGTCCTCATCCAGGCGTACAACCAGGAGTTCAGCGCCGAGGACGACGTGCTGTTGCTGCTCAAGGTCATAAACACCGACCCCGCGGTGAACATCGAGCGCCAGGTCGAGGCGATGAGACTGCGGGGGGACCGGGCGCCGGTCGTCATGGTGGTGAACCAGAACATGCCCAGCTACCAGATGGGCTCGCTCTACTGCTCCAGCGACTGCTTCGTTCTGCCCACACGCGGCGAGGGCTGGGGGATGCCCACACTGGAGGCTATGGCCCGCGGCCTGCCCGTCATCAGCACGCATTGGAGCGCTCAGACAGAGTTTTTCAACGAGGACGTCGGTTACCCGGTCCAGATCAGGCGCCTGATACCGGCGGTCGCCAAGTGCCCCTACTACACCGGGTTCGAGTGGGCGGACCCCGACCCGGACCACCTGGCGTCCCTGATGAGGCAGGTGTACGCGAACAGGGAAGAGGCCCGGGCCAGGGGCCTGCGGGCCAGCGTCCAGGCGCGCGAGAAGTGGACCTGGCTGAACGCCGCGGAGCGCATTAAGACGCGACTTATGGAGATTTCGAGCTGATTAGCTGTGCTATAATTCTCCATACCGGATGTGGTGAATAGAATGGTGCCTGACCCCGACTTTATTCAGAGGATGCAGTGATGCCGAGGAAGCGATCGAGCAGGAGAGCGCCCCTGGAGCCCGCCCGCGAGGAAACCCTCGCCGAGCTCTCGGAGCAGCTGCGCGGGAAGTCGCCCAACGGCCACCGTATCGAGACCTTCGACGACTCCCACCTGATGGAGAACCTCCACCTCGCGAACGCCCACTACGACCGCAACCTGACCGGCAGGCCGGCGAGCGACCGCAAGGTCCTGGGCTCGTTCTACGCGTTCTGCAAGCGGACGGTCAGGAAGCTGGTCGGCTGGTACGTCGAGCCCGCGCTGGAGAGCCAGAGGCTGTTCAACGCCTACACGGTCCGCAGCGTGAACGAGATGAAGCGGTACCTGGACCACCTCCAGATCAACGAGGACATCCTGAGCACCATAATCCACAGGGACCTCTCCCTGTTCCGCTCGAACATACTCTTCATCAACAGGTACCTCGAGCGGCGGATGCTCGACTTCGAGAGCGAGATCGTGGTGCTGAGGTCCCGCGAGAGCACCGGTACCGGTCCGTCGCTCGGCGACAACGGCGGCAACGGCGGGGAGTTCGTGGGAAGCCTGGACGTGCTCGCGCTGGAGCAGCGGGTGCACGGCTCCCCCAGGGTGGTGAGGGACCGGCAGCAGGTCTACCTCCCGTTCTTCCGTGGCCGCTCCAACGTCCTGGCCGTCGGGTGCGGCCGGGGCGAGCTCCTGCAGCTGTTCCGCGAGCAGGGGATAGGCGCGAAAGGTATAGACACCAATCCCACCCTGGTGGACTACTGCAGGGACAACGAGCTGGACGTGGTCAGGGTCGATCCCCTGGAGTACCTCGAGGCGAGCGAGGACGCCTCGCTGGACGGGATCGTACTCTCGCGGTTCGCGGGGCACCAGCCTCCCGCCCGGTTGCTTCGCATGCTCTCGCTGTGCCGCGCGAAGCTGGCCGAGGAAGCCGCGCTGGTGATAGAGACGCCAAACCCCTTCTCGTTGTACGCGGTCGCGAGCTATGCCCTGGACGACTCCTCGAGGATGCACCCCCTGCACCCCGAGACGCTGAAGCTCCTGTGCGTCTCTTACGGGTTCAAGGAGCCCTCGGTCATGTTCCTGAACCCGCTGCCCCCCGAGGAGAGCCTCGAGGAGCTGCAGCTCACCGCCAGCGGGGCCCTTCTGGACCCCCGCCAGCAGGAGCTCTTCCACCAGGTGAACGAGAACTTCGGCCGGATAAACAGGATCCTGTTCAGCCACAGCGACTACTCGGTGGTGGCGCGCCGGGGCCCGCGCGAGCGCGAGTAGAATGTGCAAAAGGGTCTGGCCCTTTTGCACGGTAAGTGCCAGGAAGACCGTATCAGAGGAAGAGTGTCAGGGTAGGACCGCGCGGAAGCCATGCTTCCGCTTGTTGTGTTAGAGGGGAAGTACGGGTTGGCGGAACCAGGTGAAGGCTCTCCGGAGGCCGGAGAGCGCAGGGCGAGCAAGGTCGGCGAGCACTGGGCCGCATACGCGAAAGATAACCTTGAGAACCTGCCCGAGTCCCGCGTGCAGTGGAACCAGTGGAACCCCGTCCAGGAGATGATAAACCGCAGGATCGCTGGTGCCGCATCCAGGAACGTGGTGGGGCGCCTCGCCGACACCCTTGGGACCAGGGTCCACAGGGTGCTGAGCCTGGGATGCGGGAGCGGGGCGGTCGACCGGGACATGCTGGAGCAGGGGGTTTGCGACGAGGTGGTCGGCGTTGACGTCTCCCAGGGCGCCCTGGAGATGGCGGTGCGACTGGCCGGGGACCTGCCCCTGAAGTACATCCGGCTCGACCTGGAGTCCGAGCCCCTGCCCCGCGGGTTCCCGCTGGCGTTCTGCGTGGCCACCCTCCACCACATAAACAACCTGGGCGGCTTTCTCGCAAACCTCTACGAGAGTATCGACGAGGGCGGCATCTTTGCATTGTTCGAGTACGTGGGGCCCTCCCGCTTCCAGTGGACGCCCGGGCAGTTGCGGCTGGCGGGCGATATCTACGGGTTCCTGCCTCCCCGCTACCGCTTCAACCATCTGCCGAGACGGACGGAGTACGAGCTCAGGCGGCCCGCGCTGAGCGGGATGATATCCGTCGACCCCTCCGAAGCGGTGCGCTCCGCCGAGATGACGGCGGTCGTGGAGCGGTACTTCGAGAGGATCGACCGTTGGGAGGCCGGGGGCGGAGTGCTGTTCCCGCTACTCACCGGTATCGTCGCCAACTTCGACGAGGACGACGGGCCGGACAGGGCGTTCATCGACCTGGCGATGCGGCTCGACGAGGCCCTGACCGACGCGGGAGCGCTGCCGTCATGCTTCAACTTCGAGGTCTACCGCAGGAGGTCCGAGCCCCTCGGCGGGCAGGGGGCGAAGAAGCTCGAGGCGGCCCGGGCGTCCCTCGTCTCCGGCCAGGAAGCCCGGATAGTAGAGCTTAACCGCGAGCTGGAGGAGGCCGAGGACGTCAACAGGCCCCTGGTCGAGGAGTTCGATCGGCTCGTAAATGAGAACAAGGCGAAGTCCTTTGCGGTGCGCGAGCGGCTGGAGGAGAACACCGCGCTGAAGTCGACCGCCCCGTTCAGAGCAGCCAGGGTGTTGAAGAGGCTTGCCGTGGGCGGGGCGAGGGCCGATGAGGGCGTGAGACCGGTCGAGCCACCGCAGGCCGAAGTCAACCCGTTCCTGCCGGCGCCCGTCCTCGTCGAGGACCGGCCGCGCAGCGTGCTGGCAAGGGCGGTCGAGACCTACGCCCGGGATGCCTCGAGCGGCCGCGTCTCGCTCTGGGCGTTGTGGCTGGCGGCGGCGTCCGGCCCTTCGGGCTCCGCCCTGCTCCTGGGCCTGGAGCCGGGGATGGCAACGGCCTGCGAGGCATCCGGCGCCTGCGAGCGGGCCACCCAGGCGCGGCTCGAGCCCGGCGGAGAGATCGTCGTCGAATGGCCCGCGGTCGGTGGCGGTGACGGCCCTTACGACATGGTCGTCTGGGCTGCCGGCGCCGAGGACCCTGCCGGCGCGGCGCGCTCCATCGACGGCGCACTGGCCGACGGAGGGCGCCTCGTCAGGCTGTCCCTGCCGCCGGAGGGAGGCTCGACGCGCGATGCACCAGGGTTCGTCCGTATCGAGGAAGCCTGGTTCCCGTTGAGACCGCGCATCGCCCCGGACCCGCAACCGCCCCCCGGGGCGGACCGGGAAATGGCGCTGCCGGTGGCCGCCCTGGGCCTCTACGTCGAGTGCGTACTCGCCGGCCGCGGCCTGGGAGGGCCGAGGTTGCACGTGGAGGTGTTCGAGCGCGGCGAGCTGCGGGCCGGGGTTGGAGGGGAGCGGACGGCCGTAGACGATATCGCCGTGTTGCAGGAGATGGAGCTGGGCCGGCTGGAGCGAAGGCTGGCCGAGTCGTACGAGGCGCGGGAGCACCTGGTGAAGCTCTGTGAGGATGCTTCCGCAGCCGTCGCGGCCAACGAGGCGGTCCTGGAGTACCTCGAGCGCGAGCGGTCCATCCTGCGGAGCCGCGGCCCATGGAAGTACCCGTGGTGGGCGGCGTTCCGCCTTCGCGAGCGCAAGGGGGGCCGGTAATGGCCCTCAAGGCACTGGGGGCCATGGTCTCCCTTCCCCTGATGTTCCTCGTACCCGGTTGGGTCCTGTTCCGCAGCAGGCTGTTCCGCTCGCCCGGGATGTCCTGGCCCGGGAAGGCGCTCGTGATCGTCGGCGTGTCCGCCTCGGCCACCTCGCTGATCGCGCTGTTCCTTGCCGAGACGGGACACCTGTCCATCTGGCTGCTGGACCTCATGCTCGCGTGCGTGGCGCTCCTGGGGCGGCTGTTGCTGGGGAGCACGGGCCGTTCGTTGCGCGCGCCCGGCCCGGCCCGGTGGGAGCTGCTCGCGTGTCTCGCCCTCGCCGTCCTGTGCGCGGTACTTTTCTTCCGCCCGGCCGAGTACGTCATCGGGGACAGCGACCCGGGCTACTACTTCAACAACGGCTATCACATTGCCGCGACCGGGAGCGTCGCCATCTACGAGGAGTCGGTCCCGTCCATGAGCGACTTCGAGCTGAACGCCTCGTACTCCAGGGGTATCATGCAGTTCACCCCGTTCCACCTTCGCAGCCGGCAACTGGGCAAGATACTGCCCTTGCTCTACCACCTGCTCCCGGTCTGGATCGGCATCTTCATAATGCTGTTCGGCAGGATGGGCGGACTCTACGTCCTGCCCGTCTTCGCCATGCTCTCCATGCTGGCGGTGTTCGCGCTTGGGCGCCGGTACTCCGGCGTCGGCGGCTCGCTGCTGGGGGCGGTCCTCCTGGCGCTCTTCTTCCCCCAGATATGGTTCTCCCGCTACCCGGTCTCGGAGACGTTCACGCAGTTCTTCTTGGTGCTCGCGCTGCTGTTCTTCCTCCAGATGAGGGAGTCCGACGATCGGGCCCTGGCCGTGGCCTGCGCGTGTGTGCTCGTCTCCGCCGCGTGCGCGCGGCCCGAGGGCTTCCTGGTAGTCATCCCCATGGTCGCGATAATCGTGTACGACATGATGGCCGGGCGCTACCGCGGGGTGGACAGGGTGTTCATGAACGCGCTGCTCCTGGGGCTGGTGTACGTGTGGCTCTACATAAAGTTCGCCGTGTTCGCCTACTTCATGGGCGTGACCTTCTACCTGCTGAAGGTGTCCAGGAGCACCGCGAGGATGAACGCGGTCTGGTTATCGGTGCTCGCCGTGATCGCCGCCGGCTTCGTAGTATTCAACCTGGGGGCCCTGCGGCGCCTGCTGGAGCGCATGGGGGAGAGGCTCAAAAAGGCGGCCGGCGCGCGGGCGGCCTCAATCACGATCGCGTTCAAGGCGGCCGTCGCGGCTCTGCTCATGGCGGCGTTCGCCTACTACTACTTCGTGGCGCCGCGCTTCGCCACCACCGTGAACGACCCCCACCGTTTCTTCCACGACCTGTCCATCTTCTTCGGCGGCGTGGGTATCTTCGTGTTCGGCGCGGCGTTCTGCCTGCTGGTCTTGAAGAGCGACGCGGCCTCTTCGTTCCTGCTGGGCTCCGTGGTGCTGCTCTACACGGTGGCCTTCACGGAGCAGCGGCTGACATCGGGTTACCTGCCCTGGCTGACCAGGAGGTACATGCCGGCGGTGGTGCCCCTCCTCTTCGTGGGAGCCGGTTACGCCGCGGCATACCTGTGGAAGAAGAACGTCGGCTTCAAGGTCCTGGTCGCGGGCCTGGCGGCCGGGTTCATCGCCCTGTTCGCCTTCTTCGCCGCCCCGGTCCTTGACCAGGTCGAGTACAGGGGCATAGACGCTCAGGTCGCCCGGCTGGCAGAGCAGGTCGACGGGAACGTGGTCCTCTTCACCGACCCGTTCCTCGGCGACGTGCTGGGGATACCCCTGCGCTACCAGTACGGGGTCGACGCGAGGGTGGCGACCTGGCTCGGGGACGCGAAGGGGCTCGAGGAGATGGTCGAAAAGTACGCCGCCCAGGGGAAGAAGGTGCTCCTGGAGGGCAGCGGCAGCGGGGCCCCGGCCTTCGACCCGGCCATTCTGGACGTACTGGAGGTCAAGAGGGCCTTCGGTGACAGGATCGAGTTCCCCAGGCTCAGCGTGAAGTATCATTCCAGGCCGAAGCAGTTCGGCGTTCAGCCCTTCGACCTCGAGTTCTTCTACATCGAGTCGAGGGCGCAGTGAGGCGCCTGGGTTAAGATAGGGAACAGCAATGAAGGCGGAAATGACAGAACATATGAGGTGCCCCCGGTGCTTCGGGGCGCTCGACCTCGTGACGACGGCGGAGCGCGAGGGGACCGTCAGCGCCGGCAGGCTTGAGTGCCACTCCTGCGGCGCCACCTATCCCGTGGAGCAGGGCGTGGCCCTGCTGGCCGCCATCGATCGCACCTGGAAGCCCATGATAGGCGAGGTGCTGTCCAGAGCCGAGATCACACAGCGCGTACTCTCGGACGGCGGCTTCGAGAAGGACAGGGAGGAGGCGGCAGACCAGTACCACGAGGCCGCGTCCGGCGTAATGAGCACGCTCTTCGACGACGCGATGCGCGGCGTGGAGCTCGATGGCTCGAGCATGGTGCTGGACCTGGGGGCCGGGTTGTGCGAGACGGCGAGCGCCATCGCCGATACCGGGGCCGAGGTGGTCGCCTCCGACGTCGAGCTCTCCCACCTGCTGGCCGCCAACTTCTGGCCCGAGGACCCGGTGTACGTGGAGGGCTGCCCGCTTCCAATCCGGAACCCCGTGGTTTACGGCTCTTACTTCACGCGGGTAATGGCCGACATACACCGGATCCCCTTCGAGGACTCCACTTTCGACGTCACCTTCTGCCGCAGCACCATGCATCACCTGGACGACGTAGGGGGAGCGATAAAGGAGATGGCGAGGGTGACCAGGCCGGGCGGGCGGGTGCTCCTCGTCAGCGAGCCGGTGCGCTCGAGGCTGGACCCGGAGATCGAGTACCTGCGCGGGATATTCGACTACGAGGAAGGTCTCAACGAGAGGACCTGGCCGATAACGACCTATACACTTCCCATGCGCCGGTACTGCCGGCGGGTAGAGGTCCGGTACTTCCAGCCGTCCGGGCGCGAGCGCACCCGACGGATGCTCGCCGCTGTCCGCGTGGATCCGCAGAAGCACTTCCACGACGGCGAGACGCTGGGGTTCGGTCGCTCGTTCAAGCTTCTGGTCTCCGGGGCCTCGGTCAACGTCGGCGGGACACGCAAGAAGCACTCGCCCGCCAAGCCCCGGCGCCTCGACGAGAAGGCGATACTGGCAAGCCCCGACGAGCTGTTGGTCCGCGACAAGGAGATAGAGGAGAAGCTGCGCGCCGTCTATCGCTCCTGCCTGAAGCCGCGGTCGCTGCCCGGGACTATCGAACCGGCGGAGGAGGGCAGGGAGGTCCTCTCCAGGGGCTGGAGGGAGCCGGAGCGCTCGCCGGTGGCGTCGTTCCGCTACACCCACAAGACCGCGCGGTGCTACATGAGGGACGATTCCGCGAGGGGCATGATAACCATCCGCATGCTGGGGTACCCGCCCCAGGCCGGAGAGGCCGGCGGGTCGGTGCTGGTGAACGGGGTGGAGGTGGGCCGGTTCCTGCTGACCGCGGCGGACTCCAACGTCTCCTTCCCCAAGCCGCACGCAGGCGACGGGATCCTGGAGATCGAGATACGCAACGACAGGACGTTCACCCCGGACGAGGTGCTCGGCAACGGGGATCGCAGGGAGCTCGGGGTCGGGGTGGTAAGGATCTGGCAGGAATGAGCACCCGAGAGAGGCTCTCCGGCACCGGGGTGGCAGTGGACGAGATATCCCGCTGCCCGGCCTGCTTCGGCTTACTCGAGGTCTCCGCCGGGTCCCTGAGCTGTCAGTCGTGTGGCAGGGGCTTTCCGATCCTCTCGGGCGTACCCCTTCTCGTGACGGTGGACCGCTCCTGGAGGCCCATGATCGCAGAGACCATCGCGAAGGCCGAGATATTACGGCAGACCGGCGTCGGGGGGCATGTCGAGACAGACAGGCGGGAGAGAGCCGATGCCTACCACGAGGTCACTGCCGATCTCATGGACAGGCTCTTCGAGGACGCGTTCTCGGACCTCGGGATCGGAAGAGGTTCCATGGTACTGGATGTGGGCGCCGCGAACCTGTCGACCGCCCGTCGACTTGCGGAGAAGGGTGCCTCCGTCGTTGCGACAGACGTGTTCATTCCAGATCTGCTGCAGGGGGTCCTGACCGGTGGCAGCCTCGCTGGTCCGGGGCGACTGAAGTCCCTCGAACCCGGTGAGGTGGTGCCCGTGATGGCGGACGCCAACCGCCTGCCTTTCACCGACGGCGTCTTCGATTTGACCTACTGTCGGAGCACGATCCACCACCTCGACTCCCCCCGGCATGCCATTGGAGAGATGGCCCGGGTGACGAGGCCGGGTGGGAGGGTCGTCCTCACGAGTGAACCGATCAGGTCCATTCTCGACCGCCGTCAGGACTACCTGGACGGCATCTTCGACTATGAGGAGCGCCTGAACGAGAGGGTGTTACCCGTTACCACCTACACTATCCCGATGCGTCTCCACTGCAGGGACGTCTCGGTTACCTGCTACCTTCCCGGCGTTCTCGGGAGGGGTCAGAAGGTCTTACGGGCATTCCGTGTATCCCATGCCGCGCACTTCGCCGAAGGGGAGCGGTTGGATTTCCGCCACTCGTTCAAGCTGCTGTTCTCCGGCGCTTCCGCGAACATAACCGGCACCCGCATGCAACGCGTGGTGCCCAGACCGCGCCCGGTATCCACGGACGGTATCATTGCCCGCCCGGAGGAGCTCTATCTGAGAACTCCCCAGGAGGAGGAGCGGCTGCGGGCGCTCTACAGGTCCCTATTGAACCCCAGGCGCTTCGCGTCGAGTGCTGAAATGGGAGAGGTCGATTGCGGTCCGCCGCACAAGGGCTGGAGGGCTGCCCAGAACGAAGCCGGCCTGGGTTTCCGTTACACCTGCGGCACCGCTACCTACTACCTGCGCGACGATAGATCGGCCGAGAACGTCATGGTCCGGGTCCTGGCCTTTCCGCCCGAGGCCGGGCTGGCCACTGGATCGATAGTCGTCAACGGGGAAAACGGGACGCGGTTTCGACTGACCGAATGGGACAGCGGCCTCAGGTGCGCCAAGCCGGCTCGAAGTGGTGAGATCCTGGAGGTCCGGATCGAGAACGACTCCACCTTCATCCCCGACGAGGTGCTGGGCAACGGCGACGTGAGGGATCTCGGTGTCGGGGTGGTGAGGATCTGGCAGGAATGAGGAAGACCGCTATACAGGTGTCGCTGGCCGTTGCGCTCCTGGCCGCCTGGCCTCGGCGATGCTCGTCTCCTGGCGACTGGAAGGCATGAGCAAGGTCGACAACTCGGTGGAGATCAGGAACGCGCAGCGGGCTGAGTCCCGCTCGGCCGAATGGGTGCTGACGCTCATGCCGAGGCTGAAGGAGCTCGAGGACAGGAAGGCCGGGCTGCAGCCCGGCACGCCCGCCTACGAGGAGGTCACCGAACAGATCACAGAGCTCGGCAACCTGATCGCGAGCAAGGTGCCTTCCGTGGCGGAAGGACGTGACGCCGAGGGCAACGCCATCCTCAAGCCCACCGAGAGCATCTTCCACCAGCTGGTCGCCACCAGTTCCGCCGCCGTCGGGCTGCTGACGCCGGCGGAGAGACTGGCCCGGATGCCGGCGCAGCTCTGGCTGTTCACCGCGCCGGCGGACTACCTGGACGATGGCTGGTGGGCGCCCGAGCTTTCGACGGGGAACCTGCGCTTCACCAAGCGTGAGGCGTCCCTCGAGATAAAGAACGACCCCTCGAAGCCGAACCTGGCCGTCTCCATGCTGTGGCTGCCGCCGGGTATCGGGGAAGGCTCCGGGAGGGTGTATATCAACGACAAGCTGGCGGGCTCATTCCGGGTGACCGAAAGCGCACCGCAGAAGTTCGTGTTCCCCAAGCCGCCCGGGGAGAGCGATACCCTGAAGGTCCGAATCGTCAACGAGAACACGGTGGTGCCGGACGAGGCCGTGCACAACGGCGACCGCAGGAGGATAGGGGTGGCGGTAGAGATGGTGTGGCAGGAGTGACAGGGACGTGGGGCACTGATGAGTAAAGTGGTGGTGCTGGGGCATTGTCCTCTTCCACACGAGGACCTGACGAGGTCCTACGGACCGGGCACACGGACCTGGCAGTTCGCCGGCCCCCTCGTAGCCGACGGCCACGAGGTGACCGTGGTCGCCTCGCGCATACCCTTCGTGTACCCCGATGACTGCGAGCCGGTAGAGCGCGGTGAGGAAAACGGCTGCGTGGTCTATCGCGTCGAGCAGACCGCCTTCGAGGTGGGCGGCGAGGCCGCTCGCATCATCGACGAGGTCGGCCCGGACTGCCTCGTGGGGGCCACCGCCTACCCGTCATACATCGCGGCCATACTGGCGGGCGAGATACCGGTCTGGGCGGACGTATTCGGCAGCCTGCTGGCCGAGGCCCAGGCCAAGGCGGCCGCCTATGGAGATGACTCGTTCATGGAGCACTTCGTGCGCATGAGCAAGTCCATCCTGGTGGTGGCCGACCGGTTCAGCGCGGTATCGGGAAGGCAGGCCTACGAGCTGGTCGGGCAGCTCGGTATCATGGAGCGGCTCACCTCCGGGACCATCGGCTACGATTTCGTCTCCCCAATTCCCTGTGGCGTCCAGCCGATGGAGTTCCCTGCCCCGGCGGACCCGACGGGGGGGCGTGCGGGGCCGGACGGGTTCATCGTGCTGTGGAGCGGCGGGTTTAACACCTGGACCGACGTGGACACGCTTCTTGCCGGGCTGGAGGCGGCAATGGAGAGATCGCCGGGGATCCACTTCGTATCGACCGGGGGCACCATCGAGGGTCACGACGAGCTGACCTACCCGCGCTTCGAGGAGCTGGTCTCCTCGAGCCGCTTCCGGGACCGCTTCCACCTGAAGGGCTGGGTGAGGCGGAGCGAGGCGATGTCTTACTACGGGGCCGCTTCGGTTGGCATCAACCTGGACGCGCGGCACTACGAGGTCACCTTCGGGAGCCGCAACCGCCTGCTCGAGTGGGCCCTCGCCGGCCTTCCGGCCATCAGCACGGACCTGTGCGAGCTTACCGGGGAGATGGCTTCGGAGGGGAAGCTCTTCACCATCCCGGTTGGAGATGCCCCTGCCCTTGCGGAGCGCATCCTCGAGCTCGAATCGGACCGGGGGAAGCTGGCCCACGTCTCCGATGGGCTTGCCGATATGGTCCTGGAGCGCTACTCGTTCGAGCGCACGGTGCCGCCCCTGCTCGAGTGGGTACGCGACCCCTCGCACTCTCCCGACTTCCCGGATCGAAGGGCGATGCGCGTGGAGGCCAGGGAGGCGACGCTCGCGGCCCTGAAGCCGGCGCTCACCCCGGAATCGCCGCTCCGGGACAAGGTCAGGCACTACCTCAAGAGTGAAGGCGTCTCATCCACCGTAAGACGAGTAGCGCCTTACCTGAAGCGCAGGTCCGGGGGTGAGCGCCCGTGACGCTGAAGCTGGTCGGCGCGATCATATCGCTTCCCCTGATGTTCTTCCTGCCGGGGTTCTTCCTGTTCCGCGGCAGCCTGTTCGACGGGGTGGG